>NZ_PYTZ01000020.1:0-5105 GCF_003028445.1 Kosakonia sp. H7A
ATTTGCCTGGCGGCACTAGCGCGGTGGTCCCACCTGACCCCATGCCGAACTCAGAAGTGAAACGCCGTAGCGCCGATGGTAGTGTGGGGTCTCCCCATGCGAGAGTAGGGAACTGCCAGGCATCAAACCAGTGAAGAGGCCATCCGGAAGGATGGCCTTTTTGCGTCCGGGCGGAAGAGACAGGAAGCCCCGTGCCCCGGCACGGGGCTTTTTTGCTTTATGCTCGCCTTAAACACCACAAGCGCTCGTCACCTGGATACGGTAAACTTAGCCGTGTTTTTGCATCAGGATATCGCTAATGAATCACTCCCTTAAGCCATGGAATACCTTTGGTATTGATCGGAATGCCCACCATATTGTCTGCGCTGAAACGTCGCAGCAATTGCTCAATGCATGGCAGGCTGCGGTACAGAGCCAGCAGGCCGTGCTGATTCTGGGTGAAGGCAGTAACGTGCTGTTTCTGGAAGATTTTTCCGGAACGGTCATTATCAACCGTATTATGGGTATTGAGGTGCGTGAAGAAGCCGATGCATGGTATCTACACGTCGGCGCGGGCGAAAATTGGCATCACCTGGTGCAACTGACTCTGGAACGCGGAATACCGGGTCTTGAGAATCTGGCACTTATCCCGGGTTGCACGGGGAGTTCACCGATTCAGAATATCGGTGCATATGGAATCGAGTTACAGCGCGTCTGCAACTATGTCGATTGTGTAGAACTCAGCAGTGGTGAATCTAAGCGTTTGTCCGCAGAGGCCTGCCGTTTCGGCTATCGCGACAGCATCTTTAAACATGAGTACCAGAATCGTTATGCCATTACGGCGGTCGGTTTGCGTCTGGCAAAAAACTGGCGGCCGGTACTGACCTACGGTGATCTGACCCGGCTTGATCCCGCGACGGTCACACCGAAAGATGTTTTTGACGCTGTATGCCGTATGCGTACCAGCAAATTACCAGACCCAAAAGTTAACGGGAATGCTGGTAGTTTCTTTAAAAACCCGGTGATCTCAGCAGAACAGGCGGGCATCTTACTCTCCGCCTTTCCTGACGCTCCACATTATCCGCAAGCTGACGGTTCCGTAAAGCTGGCGGCTGGCTGGCTGATCGATCAATGTCAGCTAAAAGGCGTCGCTATTGGCGGTGCAGCGATCCATCATTTACAAGCACTGGTGCTGATAAATACCGGGCCGGCTACAAGCGATGATGTGGTGCAGCTCGCTCACCTTGTGCGCCAGCGCGTAGGCGAGAAGTTTAATGTCTGGCTTGAGCCGGAAGTGCGTTTTATCGGCCGCGCCGGTGAGGTGAATGCCGTGGAGACGATTGCATGAAGGATAATACCGTTCCGTTAACGCTGATTTCTATTCTGGCAGATGGCGAATTCCATTCGGGTGAACAGTTGGGCGAACGCCTGGGAATGAGCCGCGCGGCAATCAATAAACATGTCCAGACCCTTCGTGACTGGGGAATCGAAGTCTTTACCGTTCCGGGTAAGGGTTACAGTTTACCGGAGCCTATCCAGCTTCTGGACGAAGCGTTGATCCGTTCACGTATTACTCAGGGGAATATTGCCGTTTTACCGGTGATTGATTCGACAAATCAGTATTTGCTGGATCGCCTTAATGAGCTGCATTCGGGTGATGCCTGCGTGGCAGAATATCAACAGGCAGGCCGTGGCCGCCGTGGCCGTAAATGGATCTCTCCGTTCGGTTCAAATCTCTATATCTCCATGTACTGGCGTCTGGATCAAGGGCCAGCAGCGGCAATCGGGTTAAGTCTGGTGATCGGTATTGTAATGGCGGAAGTTTTACGCGATTTAGGTGCCGATCAGGTGCGGGTTAAATGGCCGAATGATCTCTATCTTCAGGATCGTAAACTGGCGGGCATCCTCGTCGAATTAACCGGTAAAACTGGCGATGCGGCGCAGATCGTGGTTGGTGCTGGAGTTAATCTGATGATGCGCAAAGCCCAGGCTGAAGATATTAGCCAGAGCTGGATTAACCTGCAGGAAGCCGGTGTTCGCATCGATCGCAACATGCTTGCCATACGTCTGGTTACTGAATTACGTACCGCCCTGAAATGCTTTGAACAAGAGGGGCTTGCTCCGTTCCTTTCCCGCTGGGAAAAACTGGATAATTTTATTAATCGTCCGGTAAAACTGATTATCGGTGAGAGAGAAATTATAGGTATTTCCCGGGGTATTGATGCGCAGGGAGCACTACTGCTTGAACAGGATGGGGTTATAAAACCCTGGGTCGGCGGAGAAATTTCACTGCGCAGTGCAGAATAAACAAGGGGAGCGAGACGCTCCCTTTATTTATTTACGCAAACGAACTTGCTCAACCGCATGGTTTGCGCTTTTAGTCATAATCAGGCTGGCCCGCTCACGGGTTGGTAAAATATTTTCTTTAAGATTTAAGCCGTTAATTTCTTTCCACAGCGACAAGGCGATCTCAATCGCTTCCTGTTCGGATAATTTCGCATAATTGTGGAAATAGGAGTCAGGATTGGTAAATGCGCCTTCGCGGAACTTCAGGAAGCGGTTGATATACCAGGTTTGTAATAGATCTTCCGGCGCATCAACATAAATAGAAAAGTCGACAAAATCGGAGACAAATACATGATGCGGGTCATGAGGATAATCCATGCCGCTCTGTAATACATTCAACCCTTCGAGAATTAAAATATCAGGCTGCGCAACCGTTTTATCCCCATCCGGGATCACGTCGTATATAAGGTGCGAATAAACTGGCGCTGTGACATTCGGCACCCCGGATTTAATATCCGAAACAAACTGCACCAGGCGATGCATATCATAAGATTGCGGGAAGCCTTTTTTCTTCATTAGCCCACGATCTTTCAGTACCTGATTGGGATGCAGAAAACCATCAGTCGTAATGAGTTCAACACGACGATGTTCTGGCCAGCGGCTCAATAATGCCTGTAGCACACGGGCGGTAGTACTTTTTCCTACCGCTACGCTGCCCGCAATGCTAATGATGTACGGAATGCGTTGCCCATTCGTCCCAAGGAATTGCTCAAGTACGGCCTGGCGGCGCAGGTTCGAACTGATATAGAAATTGAGTAAACGGGAAAGGGGGAGATAAATCTCTGCAACTTCTTCCAAAGAAAGGTCTTCATTAATGCCTTTTAATCGTGCGATTTCGCCCTCAGTAAGCGTCATCGGAACTGAATCACGAAGAGCAGCCCACTGGCTGCGATTAAACTGTAAGTAAGGCGTCATTAACGTTTGCTCTTTTTTACTCATAAGCTTTATCTGCCTGCTATTACCCCTCGTCACGTAGGCTTCCGGTACGTTGTGAGAGAGAGAGTCTCTTAAGGTAATGCTATGGCTCGACGTTATTGAAATAAGTGGGATCAATGGGCAGGAGGTTAACACCAGATGACAGGGAATAATATGAAAAATCGCGTCTGCGTGATGCTTTCCAGGGAAAGCATCACGCTCTGCACATCAGCTGGCAATAGAACGAACAAACTGATTAACCGCAAATAAACGTTTGAAGTAAATGGCCGCTGGTTGGTAATAACCATCCGCTGAACAGAGATAATCGGGAATTTCCCCAAGGCAGCGATATCCTTGCGAACGATAAAACGCTTCTGCAGCAGAACCTGACGGTGTTTCCAGCCACAGTAGACCGCGCTGACGCATACAGGCTGTTTTCTCCAGCTCCGCCAGGAGCTTCTTCCCAATACCGGTGCGCCGCACGCGGCGGTGTACCAGCAACAATTTTATGTTGGCTCTGTTCAGTGCTTCAGGTTGCGTAGGGAGTTGCAGGCTGACGCTGCCGGCAACGCCCTGTTCATCGCGTGCAATCCAGATCAGGCGTTCACCTGTTTCCAGCTCGTTGCGTAATCGTGAGAAGGCGTTTTCTGCTTCCTGCTGGCTAATCGCGCGTTGATACCCGATAGAGGCGCCACTATGAAGTGCATCAAGCAGCAGTTCGGCGAGTTCCGGACAGTAGACCGGCAAAGTAGCTGCGTTTAACAAGACAATTTTCATCGTGAAACCTCCATTGGGTTGGTGGCTAAAGCAATGCAATTAGTGATCCAACTCACAATCTGGGTCTGGCTTCAGAGATATTCACTGCGATGACGGTTTTTTGCACCATGTTAACGCAGTCACACCGAAGAGATGCCCGATGTTGTCGCGGTTAAAGGAGGCTTAGCGGCGCAAAGTCGTGGAATATGGTGCTGTTTTTTTATACTTCCTTGCATGAAATTACAGCGTTTATATGGGGTGTCGTGCAAAATGTGAGCGATAGAACGTTTTGTGCAATTTTTTTGTTGCATCAACTCCTCTGTCTCCCTAGAATGCGCGCTACTTGATGCCGACTTAGCTCAGTAGGTAGAGCAACTGACTTGTAATCAGTAGGTCACCAGTTCGATTCCGGTAGTCGGCACCATCAAGTCCGGTGGGGTTCCCGAGCGGCCAAAGGGAGCAGACTGTAAATCTGCCGTCACAGACTTCGAAGGTTCGAATCCTTCCCCCACCACCATTTTCAGTTACGCTAAAACGTAACCAGAGTTGGTGTCAGTAGTGAATCAGCTCTTAGGGAGAGAAAATCTTCTCCCGACAATACAGAAGCACTGGGTAGCCGAGTTTCAGGATGCGGGCATCGTATAATGGCTATTACCTCAGCCTTCCAAGCTGATGATGCGGGTTCGATTCCCGCTGCCCGCTCCACGATGTGCTGATATGGCTCAGTTGGTAGAGCGCACCCTTGGTAAGGGTGAGGTCCCCAGTTCGACTCTGGGTATCAGCACCACTTCATTTCTCCTCCCTGGTTTTTCTTCTGTTATTTAGCATTCAACAAGTCGGGCATGTTGCCTGGTTGATGTGGTGATATCACCGATTTATCCGTGTCTTAGAGGGACAATCGATGTCTAAAGAAAAGTTTGAACGTACAAAACCGCACGTTAACGTCGGTACTATCGGCCACGTTGACCATGGTAAAACAACGCTGACTGCTGCAATCACTACCGTTCTGGCAAAAACCTACGGTGGTTCTGCCCGCGCATTCGATCAGATCGATAACGCGCCGGAAGAAAAAGCTCGTGGTATCACCATCAACACTTCTCACGTTGAAT
>NZ_PYTZ01000021.1:0-3141 GCF_003028445.1 Kosakonia sp. H7A
TTTGATGCCTGGCAGTTCCCTACTCTCGCATGGGGAGACCCCACACTACCATCGGCGCTACGGCGTTTCACTTCTGAGTTCGGCATGGGGTCAGGTGGGACCACCGCGCTAGTGCCGCCAGGCAAATTCTGTTCACCGCCATGCCTCAGCGGCACACCGGTTTAATCTGTATCACGCTGAAAAAATTCTCTCTCACGCCAAAACATCTTCGGCGTTGTAAGGTTAAGCCTCACGGTTCATTAGTACCGGTTAGCTCAACGCATCGCTGCGCTTACACACCCGGCCTATCAACGTCGTCGTCTTCAACGTTCCTTCAGGACCCTTAAAGGGTCAGGGAGAACTCATCTCGGGGCAAGTTTCGTGCTTAGATGCTTTCAGCACTTATCTCTTCCGCATTTAGCTACCGGGCAGTGCCATTGGCATGACAACCCGAACACCAGTGATGCGTCCACTCCGGTCCTCTCGTACTAGGAGCAGCCCCCCTCAGTTCTCCAGCGCCCACGGCAGATAGGGACCGAACTGTCTCACGACGTTCTAAACCCAGCTCGCGTACCACTTTAAATGGCGAACAGCCATACCCTTGGGACCTACTTCAGCCCCAGGATGTGATGAGCCGACATCGAGGTGCCAAACACCGCCGTCGATATGAACTCTTGGGCGGTATCAGCCTGTTATCCCCGGAGTACCTTTTATCCGTTGAGCGATGGCCCTTCCATTCAGAACCACCGGATCACTATGACCTGCTTTCGCACCTGCTCGCGCCGTCACGCTCGCAGTCAAGCCAGCTTATGCCATTGCACTAACCTCCTGATGTCCGACCAGGATTAGCTGACCTTCGTGCTCCTCCGTTACGCTTTAGGAGGAGACCGCCCCAGTCAAACTACCCACCAGACACTGTCCGCAACCCGGTTTACGGGTCCACGTTAGAACATCAAACATTAAAGGGTGGTATTTCAAGGTTGGCTCCACGCAGACTGGCGTCCACGCTTCAAAGCCTCCCACCTATCCTACACATCAAGGCTCAATGTTCAGTGTCAAGCTATAGTAAAGGTTCACGGGGTCTTTCCGTCTTGCCGCGGGTACACTGCATCTTCACAGCGAGTTCAATTTCACTGAGTCTCGGGTGGAGACAGCCTGGCCATCATTACGCCATTCGTGCAGGTCGGAACTTACCCGACAAGGAATTTCGCTACCTTAGGACCGTTATAGTTACGGCCGCCGTTTACCGGGGCTTCGATCAAGAGCTTCTCCTTACGGATAACCCCATCAATTAACCTTCCGGCACCGGGCAGGCGTCACACCGTATACGTCCACTTTCGTGTTTGCACAGTGCTGTGTTTTTAATAAACAGTTGCAGCCAGCTGGTATCTTCGACTGATTTCAGCTCCACGAGCAGGTCGCTTCACCTACCATCAGCGTGCCTTCTCCCGAAGTTACGGCACCATTTTGCCTAGTTCCTTCACCCGAGTTCTCTCAAGCGCCTTGGTATTCTCTACCTGACCACCTGTGTCGGTTTGGGGTACGATTTCGTGTTACCTGGAGCTTAGAGGCTTTTCCTGGAAGCAGGGCATTTGTTGCTTCAGCACCGTGGTGCCTCGTCATCACGCCTCAGTGTTAAAGCGCTCCGGATTTGCCTGGAGCACACACCTTCACGCTTAAACCGGGACAACCGTCGCCCGGCCAACATAGCCTTCTCCGTCCCCCCTTCGCAGTAACACCAAGTACAGGAATATTAACCTGTTTCCCATCGACTACGCCTTTCGGCCTCGCCTTAGGGGTCGACTCACCCTGCCCCGATTAACGTTGGACAGGAACCCTTGGTCTTCCGGCGAGCGGGCTTTTCACCCGCTTTATCGTTACTTATGTCAGCATTCGCACTTCTGATACCTCCAGCAGCCCTCACAGGCCACCTTCAACGGCTTACAGAACGCTCCCCTACCCAACAACGCATAAGCGTCGCTGCCGCAGCTTCGGTGCATGGTTTAGCCCCGTTACATCTTCCGCGCAGGCCGACTCGACCAGTGAGCTATTACGCTTTCTTTAAATGATGGCTGCTTCTAAGCCAACATCCTGGCTGTCTGGGCCTTCCCACATCGTTTCCCACTTAACCATGACTTTGGGACCTTAGCTGGCGGTCTGGGTTGTTTCCCTCTTCACGACGGACGTTAGCACCCGCCGTGTGTCTCCCGTGATAACATTCTCCGGTATTCGTAGTTTGCATCGGGTTGGTAAGCCGGGATGGCCCCCTAGCCGAAACAGTGCTCTACCCCCGGAGATGAGTTCACGAGGCGCTACCTAAATAGCTTTCGGGGAGAACCAGCTATCTCCCGGTTTGATTGGCCTTTCACCCCCAGCCACAGGTCATCCGCTAATTTTTCAACATTAGTCGGTTCGGTCCTCCAGTTAGTGTTACCCAACCTTCAACCTGCCCATGGCTAGATCACCGGGTTTCGGGTCTATACCCTGCAACTTAACGCCCAGTTAAGACTCGGTTTCCCTTCGGCTCCCCTATGCGGTTAACCTTGCTACAGAATATAAGTCGCTGACCCATTATACAAAAGGTACGCAGTCACACCCGAAGGTGCTCCCACTGCTTGTACGTACACGGTTTCAGGTTCTTTTTCACTCCCCTCGCCGGGGTTCTTTTCGCCTTTCCCTCACGGTACTGGTTCACTATCGGTCAGTCAGGAGTATTTAGCCTTGGAGGATGGTCCCCCCATATTCAGACAGGATACCACGTGTCCCGCCCTACTCATCGAGCTCACAGCCTGTGCGTTTTCGTGTACGGGGCTGTCACCCTGTATCGCGCGACTTTCCAGACGCTTCCACTAACACACAAGCTGATTCAGGCTCTGGGCTCCTCCCCGTTCGCTCGCCGCTACTGGGGGAATCTCGGTTGATTTCTTTTCCTCGGGGTACTTAGATGTTTCAGTTCCCCCGGTTCGCTTCACAGCACTATGGATTCATGCTGTGATGATGCACCGTAGTGCACCGGGTTTCCCCATTCGGACATCGCCGGGTCAAGGGTTCATATCACCTCGCCGGCGCTTTTCGCAGATTAGCACGTCCTTCATCGCCTCTGACTGCCAGGGCATCCACCGTGTACGCTTAGTCGCTTAACCTCACAACCCGAAGATGTTT
>NZ_PYTZ01000022.1:0-1735 GCF_003028445.1 Kosakonia sp. H7A
ACTGCTCTTTAACAATTTATCAGACAATCTGTGTGGGCACTCAGGTGACTGGATTCTTGATGTCTTCGGACAAAAAATGAATACCAAGTCTCACGGGTGAACACGTAATTCATTACGAAGTTTAATTCGATGAGCATCAAACTTTTAAATTGAAGAGTTTGATCATGGCTCAGATTGAACGCTGGCGGCAGGCCTAACACATGCAAGTCGAACGGTAGCACAGAGAGCTTGCTCTCGGGTGACGAGTGGCGGACGGGTGAGTAATGTCTGGGAAACTGCCTGATGGAGGGGGATAACTACTGGAAACGGTAGCTAATACCGCATAACGTCGCAAGACCAAAGAGGGGGACCTTCGGGCCTCTTGCCATCAGATGTGCCCAGATGGGATTAGCTAGTAGGCGGGGTAATGGCCCACCTAGGCGACGATCCCTAGCTGGTCTGAGAGGATGACCAGCCACACTGGAACTGAGACACGGTCCAGACTCCTACGGGAGGCAGCAGTGGGGAATATTGCACAATGGGCGCAAGCCTGATGCAGCCATGCCGCGTGTGTGAAGAAGGCCTTCGGGTTGTAAAGCACTTTCAGCGGGGAGGAAGGCGGTACGGTTAATAACCGTGCCGATTGACGTTACCCGCAGAAGAAGCACCGGCTAACTCCGTGCCAGCAGCCGCGGTAATACGGAGGGTGCAAGCGTTAATCGGAATTACTGGGCGTAAAGCGCACGCAGGCGGTCTGTCAAGTCGGATGTGAAATCCCCGGGCTCAACCTGGGAACTGCATTCGAAACTGGCAGGCTGGAGTCTCGTAGAGGGAGGTAGAATTCCAGGTGTAGCGGTGAAATGCGTAGAGATCTGGAGGAATACCGGTGGCGAAGGCGGCCTCCTGGACGAAGACTGACGCTCAGGTGCGAAAGCGTGGGGAGCAAACAGGATTAGATACCCTGGTAGTCCACGCCGTAAACGATGTCGATTTGGAGGTTGTGCCCTTGAGGCGTGGCTTCCGGAGCTAACGCGTTAAATCGACCGCCTGGGGAGTACGGCCGCAAGGTTAAAACTCAAATGAATTGACGGGGGCCCGCACAAGCGGTGGAGCATGTGGTTTAATTCGATGCAACGCGAAGAACCTTACCTGGTCTTGACATCCACAGAACCTGGCAGAGATGCCGGGGTGCCTTCGGGAACTGTGAGACAGGTGCTGCATGGCTGTCGTCAGCTCGTGTTGTGAAATGTTGGGTTAAGTCCCGCAACGAGCGCAACCCTTATCCTTTGTTGCCAGCGGTTAGGCCGGGAACTCAAAGGAGACTGCCAGTGATAAACTGGAGGAAGGTGGGGATGACGTCAAGTCATCATGGCCCTTACGACCAGGGCTACACACGTGCTACAATGGCGCATACAAAGAGAAGCGACCTCGCGAGAGCAAGCGGACCTCATAAAGTGCGTCGTAGTCCGGATTGGAGTCTGCAACTCGACTCCATGAAGTCGGAATCGCTAGTAATCGTGAATCAGAATGTCACGGTGAATACGTTCCCGGGCCTTGTACACACCGCCCGTCACACCATGGGAGTGGGTTGCAAAAGAAGTAGGTAGCTTAACCTTCGGGAGGGCGCTTACCACTTTGTGATTCATGACTGGGGTGAAGTCGTAACAAGGTAACCGTAGGGGAACCTGCGGTTGGATCACCTCCTTACCTTAAAGAACCATCTCCTGAAGTGCTCACACAGATTGTCTGATGAAAA
>NZ_PYTZ01000023.1:0-1222 GCF_003028445.1 Kosakonia sp. H7A
TGTGAGTTCAACCGATGGATGCAACACATTGGTTAAAACGCTCTGCGGGTGATTCAAAGTCCAGCGTTTTTCTCGGCCTTTCGTTGAGCTGTCTGGCAACACTGTTAAGTCTTTGCTGGCTGTGAACCGATAAGTCAGTTCCTTTTGGAAAATACTGCCTGAGCAATCTGTTCGTATTTTCATTGGAGCCGCGTTGCCAGGGGGATTGAGGATCGCAGAAGTAAACCTGAATATCTGTGGCTACAGTAAACCGGGTGTGGCTGGTCATTTCAGCGCCCCGGTCCCATGTTAATGTTTTATAAAGCTCAGCAGGTAATTCCCGGGCTTGTTTGATGAGTACAGATATAACCGTTATGGTCTTGTTGTCCCTGATCTTGGCCAGCATAACAAAACGGGAATGACGTTCTACAAGGGTGACGATACAGGAGTTTTTCGAGCCCTGGATCAGGTCACCTTCCCAGTGCCCTGGTATGGCTCTGTCAGCGGCTTCAGGTGGCCTTTCGCTGATAGAGATTGTATCCGGGATTGACCCTAAACCTTTCCCTTTAAGCGATGATGTTCTGGATCGACGCACGACTCTTCCGCTTCTGAGGCATTGCTGCAGTTCTTTTTTAATGCACCCCGGGTTTGTATAAAAAGCGTTTTATAAATTGTTTCGTGTGACACATGCATTTCCTGATTATCGGGATAACAGCGTTTTAGCCAACCGGCGATTTGTTCCGGCGACCAGTCCTGATGCATCTTCTCTGCGATGATTTTACACAAAGTGGGGCTTTCGATTAGCTTGCAGGGTTTTGGTCTCAGGGCACTTTCCCATGCAGTGGCATCCGCTTTTGCTGCACGATATTGTTTTGCACCTCCGTGCCTATTGATCTCGCGACTAATCGTTGAGGGAGCTCTTGATAATTTGGCAGCGATGTCCCTGATGCTGCGTTTTGCTACCAGCCCTCTGGATATCTCCTCTCTTTCATCAAGCGAAAGCGCTAACGGGTGCCGCTTTCGGACAGGGGGACGGTATCCACCAGTCTGGTGGATAGTGGGCATGATAGAAGAATGATATCTGTCGAACATTCTGGCGATATCATGCAGGGAATCACCTTGCTTATATCTGTCCTGGATAATCGCTTTCTGTTCTGGCGTGTAGTAAATGCGCGTTCTTCGTTTCATGGCAACGTCCCCCTTCGATTAAGGATAGCGTTGCATCGACCCGTTGAACTCACAG
>NZ_PYTZ01000024.1:0-1105 GCF_003028445.1 Kosakonia sp. H7A
CTGACTGCTGCAATCACTACCGTTCTGGCAAAAACCTACGGTGGTTCTGCCCGCGCATTCGATCAGATCGATAACGCGCCGGAAGAAAAAGCTCGTGGTATCACCATCAACACTTCTCACGTTGAATATGACACCCCGACCCGCCACTACGCGCACGTAGACTGCCCGGGGCACGCCGACTATGTTAAAAACATGATCACCGGTGCTGCGCAGATGGACGGCGCGATCCTGGTTGTTGCTGCGACTGACGGTCCGATGCCGCAGACCCGTGAGCACATCCTGCTGGGTCGTCAGGTAGGCGTTCCGTACATCATCGTGTTCCTGAACAAATGTGACATGGTTGATGACGAAGAGCTGCTGGAACTGGTAGAGATGGAAGTTCGTGAACTGCTGTCTCAGTACGATTTCCCGGGCGACGACACGCCGATCGTTCGTGGTTCTGCTCTGAAAGCGCTGGAAGGCGAAGCAGAGTGGGAAGCGAAAATCATCGAACTGGCAGGCTTCCTGGATTCCTACATTCCGGAACCAGAGCGTGCGATTGACAAGCCGTTCCTGCTGCCGATCGAAGACGTATTCTCCATCTCCGGTCGTGGTACCGTTGTTACCGGTCGTGTAGAACGCGGTATCATCAAAGTGGGTGAAGAAGTTGAAATCGTTGGTATCAAAGACACTGCGAAATCGACCTGTACTGGCGTTGAAATGTTCCGCAAACTGCTGGACGAAGGCCGTGCGGGCGAGAACGTGGGTGTTCTGCTGCGTGGTATCAAACGTGAAGAAATCGAACGTGGTCAGGTACTGGCTAAGCCGGGTTCAATCAAGCCGCACACCAAATTCGAATCAGAAGTTTATATCCTGTCCAAAGATGAAGGCGGCCGTCACACTCCGTTCTTCAAAGGCTACCGTCCGCAGTTCTACTTCCGTACAACTGACGTGACTGGCACCATCGAACTGCCGGAAGGCGTAGAGATGGTAATGCCGGGCGACAACATCAAAATGGTTGTTACCCTGATTCACCCGATTGCGATGGACGATGGTCTGCGTTTCGCAATCCGTGAAGGCGGCCGTACCGTTGGCGCGGGCGTTGTGGCAAAAGTTCTCAGCTAAT
>NZ_PYTZ01000025.1:0-1019 GCF_003028445.1 Kosakonia sp. H7A
CCAGTATCATCGATGTGGTAAACAGCATTGCGTTTCAAACCAACATTCTCGCGCTGAATGCGGCAGTTGAAGCGGCCAGGGCCGGAGAACAGGGGAAAGGCTTTGCCGTGGTGGCCAGCGAGGTACGTAACTTATCCTTACGCAGTTCTCAGGCAGCCCAGGAGATTAAAGAGTTGATTGAGGAGTCCGTCAGCCGCGTCAACAGTGGCTCGTCGCAGATTAAAATCGCCGGAAATAATATCGACGAGATGATTGAAGCCGTGCAGCGTGTTTCGGACATTATGTCGGAAATCTCCGTCGCGACGGATGAGCAGAGCATCGGGATTAGCCAGGTCAACGAAGCCATCGTACAAATCGATTCTGTCACCCATCAGAATGCGCAACTGGTTCAGCAGGCGGTCATTGCCGCAAATGCGCTGGAAAAACAAACCCGGCGGCTCACGCAGACCGTGGCTTTCTTCACTACGGCTTGATAAAGGGGATCAAGAACTTTGCCTTGAACCGCGCAATGACAGTTTGTATTGCTGCGTTGCGCGGGATCAGGGGCGGTAGGCCGGACTCGTCTTTCAAACTTAACAAACTGAATTATAAGTGATTAATTATTGATATTTTGGTTGTGTATACTCAGTTATATACTCAACAGCTTTCTTTCCAAAATCACCGAGTAACAAAGTATATAAACCAATTCAGATATGATGCAGCAATTATACCCGATTGACCTGCTCCCCATTGATTAACACACAACGATGTTAGTAATGTCTTCATCAGCAACATGAGGACAACCCCATGAAGAAGCGTTTTTCCGACGAACAGATCATCAATATTCTTCGCGAAGCCGAGGCGGGTGTTTCCGCCCGCGAACTCTGCCGTAAGTACGCCATCTCCGACGCCACGTTTTATACGTGGCGTAAGAAGTTTGGTGGCATGGAAATACCTGAAGTAAAAAGGCTTAAGTCACCTGAAGAAGAGAACGCCCGCCTCAGGAAGCTGCTCGCCGAAGCCATGCTGGATAAAGAGGC
>NZ_PYTZ01000026.1:0-1017 GCF_003028445.1 Kosakonia sp. H7A
TTAACCAGCGTATGGAAGAAGTTAACCGCGTTACCACCCAGACCGACTTCAACGGCATCAAAGTGCTGAACACCGGTTCCGGTACCAGCAGCTACAACTTCCAGGTTGGCGCAAAAGACGGCGAAACCATCTCCATCAGCCTGGATTCTTCGGATTCCTACAACCTGTACAACGCCACTGGCGCAACCTTCCAGACCACCGGTCAGACCATCAACGGTACTGCACGTGCGACTGCGGCTGAAGGTTTCGACGTACTGAGCGGTACTGTAAGCTCCGGTGGTACTGTTGACGGTAGCCCGCTGGCAGATATCGATGCGGCAATCAAAGCGGTTGACTCACAGCGCAGCCTGCTGGGTGCGTCCCAGAACCGTTTCGAATCCACCATCACCAACCTGAACAACACCGTGAGCAACCTGACGTCTGCTCGTAGCCGTATTCAGGACTCCGATTACGCGACCGAAGTATCGAACATGTCCCGCGCGCAGATCCTGCAGCAGGCCGGTTCTTCCGTACTGGCTCAGGCCAACCAGGTTCCGCAGACCATGCTGTCCCTGCTGCGTTAATCGCAAAATTAGTAATAAAGAAGGGCGCCGCTTGTCGGCGCTTTTTTATTTTATATATCGTTTTTTTTGCCGACGAAAATTACATAAAAAAGATAAAAAGCATTAAAGAGTTCGGCGACAGCGTCGATAACAATTTAGACGGTGATGAAGCCGCTGGCCCATGCCGGAAAATAAATTTCTCAATGAAGGATAACTATCATGGCTGTTATTAATACTAACACCCTGTCGCTGACTACTCAGAATAACCTGACCAAATCTCAGGCTTCTCTGGGTACTGCGATCGAGCGTCTCTCTTCCGGCTTGCGTATCAACAGCGCGAAAGACGATGCTGCTGGCCAGGCGATTGCTAACCGCTTTACTTCCAACATCAACGGTCTGACCGTTGCTGCCCGTAACGCCAACGACGGTATCTCCCTGTCGCAGACGGCTGAAGGCGCGTTGAGCGAAATCAACA
>NZ_PYTZ01000027.1:0-988 GCF_003028445.1 Kosakonia sp. H7A
TGAGCTGCGCCTGCACGTTGCGCAGGATCCGCTCGGCCAGCGTACGCAGCCCCTCGGCATCCGTGCTGGCCACGAACACGCAGAACTCATCCCCACCCAGCCGGCAAGCCAGGTCGTCGCCGACCAGCACGGAGCGCAGGATATGCGCCACGTTCTGCAACACGCGATCACCGGTCAGGTGGCCGTGCTCGTCGTTGACACGCTTGAAGCGGTCGCAATCGATCAGCAGCAATCCGTTGCCGGGCCGGCGGCCGGCGCGGCGGCATTCCTGCAGGTGGAGGGTCAGGCCGCGGCGGTTGTACAGGCCGGTAAGCTCGTCCGTACGAATGAGTTCTTCGGTCTGGTTGAGCTGGTGCGAGGTCGCGTAGAGATTGTCCAGCGCCTCTTCCAGGTCGTGATTGCGCCGACGCAGCTGCCGGATCAGCAGCTGCTCGTTGTTGACGACGCGCACGATCGAACGACGCAGGAAATGCGCGGTCAATGCAGGATCGTGGTCGACCAGCTTCTGGAAGTCGGTATGGTCCAGTTCGATGAGTTCGCAGTCGCTGGCCGCGGTGGCGTCCGCGCTGCGCGGGTGGTCGCCGATCAACAAGCCCAGTTCGCCGAAGAACTCTCCGGCACCCATGTGCTTGAGCACCAGGTCCTCGCCGAAATCCAGGTCCACGGTACCGCTGACGACGATGAACATCTGCGTCCCGATGTCGCCACGGCGGAAAAGATGATGGCCGGCAGAGACGGTGCGCGTGCGTCCAAAGCGCGCGAACAGCGCGGTCTCGGCAGGCTCGAGCACCGCATGCGTGGCATCCGGCTGGCTCGCACGTACGTTGAGGTCGGCCGCTCCGGGCCCCGCACTGGCGCAGTTCATCCCCACATCCTTGGCCGGCGGGCTCTGCCGGTCGATATTTGATACTAGCACCTTAAGAAAGCGTTCATCGTGACGTCACACGCAATCTCATAGATCGTGAGAATGCATGTGCGCTTTGCCCCA
>NZ_PYTZ01000028.1:0-938 GCF_003028445.1 Kosakonia sp. H7A
TTAATGTTTTATAAAGCTCAGCAGGTAATTCCCGGGCTTGTCTGATGAGTGCAGATATAACCGTTATGGTCTTGTTGTCCCTGACTTTGGCCAGCATAACAAAACGGGAATGACGTTCTACGAGGGTGACGATACAGGAGTTTTTAGAGCCCTGGATCAGGTCACCTTCCCAGTGACCTGGTATGGCTCTGTCAGCTGCTTCAGGTGGCCTTTCGCTGATAGAAATCGTATCCGGGATTGACCCTAATCCTTTCCCTTTAAGCGATGATGTTCTGGATCTACGCACGACTCTTCCGCTTCTGAGGCATTGCTGCAGTTCTTTTTTTAACGCCCCCCGGGTTTGTATAAAAAGCGTTTTATATATCGTTTCGTGTGACACATGCATTTCCTGACTATCCGGATAACAGCGTTTCAGCCAACCGGCGATCTGTTCCGGCGACCAGTCCTGATGCATCTTCTCTGCGATGATTTTACACAACGTGGGGCTTTCGATTAGCTTGCAGGGTTTTGGTCTCATAGCATTTTCCCACGCAGCAGTATCGGCTTTTGCTGCATGATATTGTTTTGCACCGCCGTGCCTCCTGATCTCGCGGCTAATCGTTGAAGGAGCTCTTGATAATTTAACAGCGATGTCCCTGATGCTGCGTTTTGCTACCAATCCTCTGGATATCTCCTCTCTTTCATCAAGCGAAAGCGCTAACCGGTGCCGCTTTCGGACAGGGGGACGGTATCCACCAGTCTGGTGGATAGTAGGCATAATAGAAGAATGATATCTGTCGAACATTCTGGCGATATCATGCAGGGAATCACCTTGCTTATATCTGTCCTGGATAATCGCCTTTTGTTCTGGTGTGTAGTAGATGCGAGTTCTTCGTTTCATGGCAACGTCCCCCTTCGATTAAGGATAGCGTTGCATCGACCTGTTGAACTCACAGCCA
>NZ_PYTZ01000002.1:0-1043914 GCF_003028445.1 Kosakonia sp. H7A
ACCCTCGTAGAACGTCATTCCCGTTTTGTTATGCTGGCCAAAGTCAGGGACAACAAGACCATAACGGTTATATCTGCACTCATCAGACAAGCCCGGGAATTACCTGCTGAGCTTTATAAAACATTAATATGGGACCGGGGTGCTGAAATGACCAGCCATACCCGGTTTACCGTAGCCACAGATATTCAGGTTTACTTCTGCGATCCTCAATCCCCCTGGCAACGCGGCTCAGAGGACAGAATTTGTCTACGGGCGTGGGGTCAGTCCATAAATGACTCCGGGGTGTCTGTTAAACCCGTGGCGATTCATATAGCGTTCCAATTCACTGCTCTAAAATTCACAAAGAAAAAATATTTTAGCAGCATGACATAAGCTCATTTAGAAGGTACATATGACGTTCAAGTTCTTCTGCCTCCTCAATAGAAATTGAGGTTTGCAGTCTTAGATTGTTAAATAGAAAGTCTGTATTGTGATTTGAAAGATAATGTGAAAGTGCAGTTTTAAACAAAGCAGAACACATCATATCAGTCTCACATTCAAATTTCTTTTTATCTTCAATGAGTGAGATAAAGGCAGACGAGTAGGCCTCTGTACAAATAACCCTTGTAATACTCAAAGCAGAAGGAATACAGTCCACACCAAATAATGACGATGCAACAAAGCCCCCATTTAGTGCTACAGTTCTATAAATTTCAAGGCACCCGAATGCATACAAATATATGGATAACAGTTCCCTGCGTCCAATAGATCGTGAGTCTAGGATTTCATTCACCATTCTAATCGCAGTTTCTGCAATTTCAATTTCTTTCTTTTCATATTTCACTGACATCTCTGCCATTGCTTTCAACATTAATTCCTTTTCGTTCATTCTTCTCACCCATTTATGCGGTACGTGACATGAGTGAACTGAGTACAAAAGTCGCCCAATCAGTCTTCATGTCCAGCAAAGGCACTAATCTGCTTAAAGGCATGTTCTGTAATTTTTTCAGGATGGTAACAAGGAGTAAAATTGTTAATACCGATCGAAAAAGGGAAACTGATCTGTTTTATCTATTGATAATGACGATCAATTTTTATATATTAATAGCTAATGACTATTGATAATTAAGCTACCGATCGGCTATGCAGATCAACCCATTCGCATTGGTGACCGACTGTCAGCATCTCTTGCCAATGCAGGCAGCTCTTCAGTAGGCCTCCTGCTAAAGTCAGCTGAGAACATGCCACTATGATTCCACCAGATCTGCAGGGAAGAAAAGAATGCTCTTAGCATGGCGGAACAGAACGAAAGCAGTATCATGGCAGTTGGAACTGGAGTCGGAGTAAAACAGGGCTGAAAGCGATATGCTGCTACGAGGTAACAAACGCTGGTCAATTGCAATACAAGTTTCCTTACGTGCATTTCGGCAGTAGGTTAATAATTTTCCTTCTTGCTCTATCAATTACTTAATTCAAATATTTATTGAGATAGATAGAATTATACATGAACGAACAGCATTCATTTATGGTGACTGAAGCCAATCCTTTATTGGCAGATTTGAAGTTGTCGTGGACTTCTATGGTTTTTAGTTCTGATGATGGAATTGGCTCCATGCGTTCCTTGCATGAAGCCGGTGATTCATTGGTTGCAGTTGCCTACTTAGATGATGACGGTCCATCATTTCTAGGAAGCGGTGTGATGGTTGCGCCGGGATTGCTGTTGACTGCTACCCATGTACTTGATGAACTACGGACTTCGGGAAAGTCTCCGATGTTCCTGACATTCTTACCTACAGGAGTAAGGGGGTGGCTTGCTAAAGAAAGCCGGAATTCAATGCGCGAGAGTAAGTTTGAGGAAGGTGAAGCAAATCCATCAGATTTAACCTTGGTAAGCTGCACACTAAATTCGGACGCATTGGTTGATTACCCGCTTAACCTTGGGATTTTAAGGGTTGGATTGCCACTCGTTGGCGAGCGTTTATGGGCATTTGGATTTAGGCATGGCCTTGTTGAAGATGGTGTGGCCTCCGTTAGTCCGATGGTCTCGTCTGGGCTAGTAACTGCCGCGTTTCCTCAAGGACGTGGTGAGCGAATGCCTGCGCCATGTATCGAGGTAGCAATGGACACTATGGGAGGGATGAGCGGAGGCCCGGTTGTTGACTCGGATGGGAACGTCATTGGTGTGGTGTCATCTTCATTTGATGGTGGGCCGTCTTACGTTACGCTTATTTGGGATGCTCTAAATTATCGAATTGGAGGGACAGTTCCAGCGCTAATGAAATATCAAGATGTGAGCCTTTTAACTGCAAAGGCTATGGGACTTTCAAGAATTAAAGGAAGTATCGAGCGGAAGCCTTGGGGGGATATCGTCTTCACGATGTCTGAAGATGAGATGGAATTCTTGAAAATATCCTCGGAACCATCGGCCATTACAATATCCAATAAATTTTTAAAAGGTGATCAATTAGAAGAATTCATTGATAAATGGGGCTACGATCTAGAACATGCAGTATCTGAAGCTGCAATTGAATATCTTGAAAGCGCATCTGACTCTCCTATTCAAGGATTTTTGGGGGCAATTGGAGTTTCTCTGGAATGTCTTAAAACTATCCAGAATTTTTCTGCTACCGACTTTGAAGGGGTTGAGGACCCGGAGGTATACTCAAGCGAGCAATTAAATGATGAAAATATCAAGCTCGGCTATTATTTTGAGCTACTGACCGTAGTGTGGGAGATCCAGGTCTTAGAAGAAGACTACCATGCTCACAAAATGGACTTCGATAGCCACTTTTATGATCAAGAGCTGAAAGATGGAATAGTACGTATGGAGACTTTTCAACGGTGCCTTTTTAAAGCTGATGTGATTTTCAACCCGCAAATAGAAGAATTTACTGATATAAAATTTGTTTGGATGGGTATTCGGATACCAAAAAAGAGATTGCAAAATAATGTTGAATGAATGATTGAATACCCGAATATCTCTGAGTCTAAGCGGGTTTTCAGCAAGCGGCTTTATTTTCTCAAAAGCTGATATGTGATGGCGGAGCAATGGTCTACAAATGTTTCCTGCAGAATATTAGCGGCAAGGAGCTAGTGACTGGCACTAAGCGGACAAGTCATTAGGTTTTACATTGACAATGAGCAGGGGTAGTTCTGAACTAAACCTGATCGAAAACCTGCGCTACATGCAAAAAAAAACGCCGCAACATGTTGCAGCGGCTTTTCATTTATACGCTAACTTGATTTTTTACTCTCGCAACCATCCACATAATCCCCATACCACTGCATCATCTCTTTCCTCCCTTCCAGATACTGCGCATGGTTATACGTTCCACGAATCGCATTCTTGTCCACATGAGCAAGCTGCGTTTCAATCCAGGCAGTATTGAATCCTTCCTCATGTAAGATTGTGCTCATGGTATGACGAAAACCATGTCCGGTCGCTCTCTTGTCGTATCCCACCCTTTTCAACACCATATTGATGCTGGCTTCACTCATCGGTTTGTTAACATCGTTTCGACCGGCAAAGATAAACTGGTAAGTTCCGGTCAATTGCTCCAGTTGCAGAAGTGCACCCAGTGATTGTGTCGAAAGGGGGACTATGTGAGGCCGCTTCATCTTCATTCTACTTTTCGGTATTTCCCAGATTTGGTTATCGAAGTCGATTTCACTCCATTCTGCCATACGTAGCTCGACGGTACGCAAGCCTGTAAGCATGAGCAGTCGGGTCGCCAGAAGTGTTATTAAACTGCCAGTGTATTGTGAAAGCTTGTGTAAAAACTCGGGCAACTCTGCAGCGGTAAGAAAGGGGTAATGTTGTTTCTCGTAACCCTGTAAAGCACTGCCGAGATCAGCTGCAGGGTTGTATTCGGCGCGGCCAGTAACAATGGCATATCGGAACACTTCGCTGCAACGTTGGCGCACTTTACTGGCAAGCTCCGGCGCTCCTCGTTTCTCCATACGCTGTAATACAGAGAGAAGCTCCAGTGGCTTTATCTCATTAACCGGCTGCGATCCAACAAAGGGAAAGACATTGTTTTTGAAAGCCCGGTTAACATAGTCAGCGTAGTTTTTTGACCAGCCCGAAACCTTCGCGTTGTACCACTCGAGAGCTATCGCTTCAAAAGTGTTCGTAACTGAAAGTTTTTGGGCAAGCAGTTCTGCTTTTTTAACTTCACCGGGATCTTTGTCATTCGCCAGTGTTTTTCTTGCTTCATCACGCTTAGTGCGAGCTTCCGCAAGTGAAATGTCAGGGTAGGTTCCAAATGAGAGCTTTTTCTCCTTTCCGGCAAATCTATACTTCATGCGCCAGTACTTTGAACCGTTAGTATTGACCATGAGATAGAGACCTCCGCCGTCAGCGAGCTTATAGGCTTTGTCTCTGGGCTTTGCAGTCTCGACCTGACGCGCATTCAGCGGCATTTTGGGGGCCTCATTTTTCATTGAACAGGATAAGCCCCCACATCGGCCCCCACACGTTTATTGATTCACGTTGAAATGGGTAGACATCTGTTGACATCGCGTAGCCGGAATGGAAGGTTTATCGCTTATTATAAGGGAGGTTTATTGAATTCGGTAGATGTCAGGAGAGGTGTATATGGTGTCCCCTGCAGGAATCGAACCTGCAATTAGCCCTTAGGAGGGGCTCGTTATATCCATTTAACTAAGGGGACAAGGCGGCAGGAGTATAACGTCATTTATCTGCTGCGTTAAGCGTGTTTGCCGCCAAGTGGTTAAACCGTCACCGTTTATGCTTTTTTTTCTGCACCTTCGTCGGCGCTTGCCTGTGCTTCTGCCCGGGCTTTTGCTTCAGCCTTGCGTTTGTTGATCATGTCGTTACGGATTTGCGCATGGCTGAGCAGGGCGAAAATAAAGGTACCGCCGCAGATATTTCCGGCGAGCGTTGGCAGGGCAAATGGCCAAATAAATTCGCTCCAGTGCACGGTACCGTTAAATACCAGATAAAAAATCTCTACCGCGCCGACCACAATGTGCGTGGTGTCTGCCAGCGCAATTAGCCACGTCATCAACACGATCACCACAATTTTCGCGGAGCCCGCAGACGGAAACATCCACACCATTGTCGCAATGATCCAGCCGGAAAGAATCGCATTAGAAAACATCTCCAGCGGCGTATTCTTCATCACATCCATGCCGATTTTGACAAAGGCATCGCGGGTCTCTTCGTCAAACACCGGCATATATTCAAACGCCCAGGCCGCAATAGCGGTACCGAGCAGATTTCCCAGCAGCACCACGCCCCATAACCGCACCATCAGGGCAAAATTTCCCCAGCCAGGGTTTTGCATCACCGGCAGCACGGCCGTTACGGTGTTTTCGGTAAAGAGTTGCTGGCGGGCCATGATGACAATAATGAAACCGAAGGTGTACCCCAGATTCTCCAACAGAAAACCGCCCGGAACGCCCTCCAGTTGCACATGGAAAATCCCTTTTGCCAGCAATGATGAACCCATCGACAGCCCGGCGGCGATAGCCGACCAGAATAGCGCCATGGCGTCTCTTTCCAGCTCTTTTTCACCATCCTGGCGAATATGTTCATGAATAGCCATGGCCCGGGAGGGGAGGCGCTCTTCATCAAGTTCGATTTTTTCGCCGCGCTTTTTTTCGTCGCTCTCAACCTCGATTTCATCGCTGTGTTTATCGATTTTCTCCATACTTACCTCGCTTCTGCTGCTCTGATGTCTAAAGCGTAGCGGTTTTACGCTGCTTTCCATGGCGGCATCGTCTTAAAGTGCCGGGAAAAGCAACAATGGCGATACGGCACAGGCAAAGTTTGTATAGAATTGTTAATGAGCCGTATAGATAATGTGGGCTATGCTGGTTTGAGTCTCGTTCACTGCGTGGACATCATAATATGCGCTGATACAATGCGTTGCATAACTTCGACGCAAACCCGGCGTCGCGTTCGCGTTATTATGGATGACCTTCAGCACTGGTCATTTTCTTCAGGGAGACACCTATGAAACACCGCCTGTCGGCGCTTGCGTTGGCAACCACTGTACTGGTCGGCTGCGCCAGTTCTCAGCAGACGCAGGGACGTTCGGACCCGCTGGAAGGGTTCAACCGGACTATGTACAACTTCAACTTCAACGTGCTGGATCCGTACGTTGTTCGTCCTGTGGCGGTAGCATGGCGTGATTATGTGCCACAACCTGCGCGCAATGGTCTGAGCAACTTCACCAGCAACCTTGAAGAGCCTGCACAGATGGTGAACTACTTCCTGCAGGGCGATCCCTATCAGGGCATGGTGCATTTTACGCGTTTTTTCCTGAACACCTTGCTGGGGATGGGCGGCTTTATGGACGTCGCCGGTATGTCGAACAGCAAATTGCAGCGTGAAGATCCGCACCGTTTCGGCAGTACGCTGGGGCACTATGGCATTGGTTACGGTCCGTATATGCAGTTACCGTTCTACGGCAGTTTCACACTGCGTGAAGATGGCGGCGATATGGCGGATACGCTCTATCCGGTGCTCTCGTGGCTGACATGGCCGCTTTCTGTCGGTAAATGGACCATTGAAGGTGTCGAATCCCGTGCGCAACTGCTCGATTCCGACGGCTTGCTGCGCCAGTCTTCCGATCCTTATATCCTTGTGCGGGAAGCCTATTTCCAGCGTCACGATTTTATCGCCAATGGCGGCAAGCTGAAGCCGCAGGAAAATCCGAACGCGCAGGCGATTCAGGGCGATTTAAAAGATATCGATTCGGAATAAATCCGGTCGCAGCCAATAAAAAAGGTGAGCCAGGCTCACCTTTTTTATTATTGACGCGTTATCAGAAGGCGTAGTTGAAGTTAGCGCCGTAGAGGAACGCGCGGCCTTCAGACTGGAACGTATACGGGCCTTCGGTGAACTTCACTTTCTGACCATGCATATAAGAGAAGCCAACATCGACGGAAGCATCCTTATTAAAGGCATAGGTCGCCCCCGTGCTCAGCCACAGACGGTCCTGATCAGGAATGGAGATCGTGCGTTTGTTAGCCGGAACCGGGCTGTCATCAAAGGCGATACCGGCGCGGAAGGTCCAGTTATCATCCATATAATAAGTGGTACCCAGCGCGATGCGATAGGCATCTTTAAAGCCTTCATCTTTATAGAACAGCGTTTGACCACTGTCACCGGTCGCTTTCAGCTCCTGGAACTGGCTCCAACTGGTATAGGTCAGACTGTAGTGAATGGCCCACTGTGGAGCTACGCGGTTATAACCCGAAACTTCCCACATCTCTGGCAGATGGAGCGACAGCGAGCCATTGGTGGTCGAGCCGCCAGTACCATACGGCAAGCCAAGACCCAGTGCTGTGTTGATCGGGTTAAGCGTTGTCGGCAGGCTGCTCTTATAATCGCCGTCGAAGTCGACCTTCACTTCGGAGCGGTAAGTTAAGGAGTAACGGTTGTTTTTATCCAGCTCGTAAAGGATACCGGCGTTCCAGCCAAAGCCCCATTCATCGCCTTTCAGATGCGCGATTTGCGTATCACGGCTGATACCGCCCGCCTGTGCGCCAATAGCGGCAGCCTGCTGGGCGCTAAGCTGGCCAGATTGCACCATGCCTGGCAGGCTGGCGCCGATGATCTGCGGCAGA
This sequence comes from Kosakonia sp. H7A, assembly GCF_003028445.1. Taxonomy (NCBI): domain Bacteria; kingdom Pseudomonadati; phylum Pseudomonadota; class Gammaproteobacteria; order Enterobacterales; family Enterobacteriaceae; genus Kosakonia; species Kosakonia sp. H7A. The sequence continues at coordinate 7,579 of NZ_PYTZ01000002.1, forward strand.
TCGCCAGCGTAACGCTCAACCTTCGCGCGAGCATAAACGGCGTCAAAACCCAGACCGAAGCTCCAGTGGGTATCCAGACGATACGCGCCGCTAAGGTTCAGGTTCAGTGTTTCGAGATCGGTTTTACCGCCCATCGACCCGGCTGCGTAGTCATTATTAAACTCTGTTGCCAGCCCAAAGTTGGAAGTCAGCGAAGCCCCCCAGCCGAACTGATCGTTAATCGGCGCGACAAAGTGCAGGTTTGGTATCCACGCTGTCGGCGCAATGTTTTTCTGGCTCGCATCATTACCAATCGCGGAACGGCCGGAGACATCGACATCCGGATCAACAAACACCGCGCCGCCGGAGAACGTCGGGCGGTCAAACATGGTAATCAATGCAGGGTTGCGGCTGACGTTACCTGCATCATCCGCAATTGCACCTTCACCGGAATAAGCACGGCCAAGACCAGAAGCCGAAAATTCATTGAGTTGAAAGCCTGCGGACCAGGCCTGGGTAGAGACAATTGCCACTGCGACTGCCAGAGCAGACTTGGTAAAACGGGTTTTCTGGCTCATGACCATAACCTCATTCGAAATCGATTTATTTTTATTCAAACTATGTTACGTGTTGTAACAGGAGCGCGAAGTGTAGGGTCTGTGTTACAGCAGAGAAATCAGACCAGTGGCGGAAGTATAGGTCCGACCAGAGGGAATGTTGCAAGTTTGTATATAAGTTTTTTCAATTGTGATCTTCGAAACGGGATCTGCGTGGCAAAATCGCCGGGGTTGGTAATCAGTCAATTGGGCGATTTTTGTTTTAGATCATTTTTAAGTGTGATTTCGGTCACTTATCCACTTTCGGAAGATTATCAACTGGAGACGCCATGAACGGCGGCGTAAAATATGTCCATCGTTTATCTGGCACCCAGGGTGCTAATTCAGAGGAATCAACAATGAGCAAATGCAGTGCTGATGAAACCCCGGTTTGCTGCTGTATGGATGTTGGCACCATTATGGACAACTCCGACTGCACCGCCTCTTACAGTCGTGTATTCACCAATCGTGCTGAAGCCGATGAAACGCTGGCCGCGCTGAGCGCAAGAGCCCGCAGCGTGGAATCCGAGCCTTGCCAAATTACCTCCACCTTCACCGAAGTGGCGGATGGCGTGCGTCTCGATATCGATTTTGTTTTCGCCTGCGAAGCGGAAACCCTGATTTTCCAGCTTGGCCTGCGTTAATCTTCTTGCCAACGCCTCCTTTCACGGAGGCGTTTTGCTAAGCATCTCTGTGCCTTAGCTCGCATTTTTCTCTCGCTCCCATTGGCTATATGTAAAAAAGTGGTTAAGACTGTTATCAGGTCAGACCACTTTAAGCATACGCTGTTAACAGGGGAGTGTTATGAAGGCATTACCGCTTGTCACCCGCCAGGGCGACCGCATTGCCATTGTCAGTGGGTTACGTACCCCGTTTGCCCGCCAGGCCACCGCTTTTCACGGCATTCCGGCGATCGATCTTGGCAAAATGGTGGTGGGAGAGATGCTGGCGCGCAGCGAAATTCCCCCCGAAGTGATTGAACAACTGGTGTTTGGCCAGGTCGTGCAGATGCCGGAAGCGCCTAATATTGCGCGCGAAATCGTGCTCGGCACCGGCATGAGCGTCCATACCGATGCTTACAGCGTCAGCCGCGCCTGCGCAACCAGTTTCCAGGCCGTGGCCAACGTCGCAGAAAGTCTGCTGGCGGGCACTATTCGCGCCGGTATTGCTGGCGGGGCGGATTCTTCCTCTGTTTTACCGATTGGCGTCAGTAAAAAGTTGGCGCGTGCGCTGGTGGATGCCAACAAAGCCCGCACTGTGGGGCAAAAACTGAAGCTTTTCTCCCGCTTGCGCTTGCGCGACCTGTTGCCGGTTCCTCCCGCCGTCGCGGAGTATTCCACCGGGCTGAGAATGGGCGATACAGCTGAGCAGATGGCGAAAACATACGGTATCAGCCGTGAACAGCAGGATGCGCTGGCCCACCGCTCACACCAGCTAGCCGCACAGGCCTGGGCTGAAGGCAAACTGCGTGATGAAGTGATGACCGCCTATGCGCCGCCGTTTCGCGATCCGGTTGAACAGGATAATAACGTTCGTCATAACTCCAGCCTGGCCGATTACGCGAAGCTGCGTCCCGCCTTCGATCGTCAGCATGGCACGGTGACGGCGGCGAACAGTACGCCGCTGACCGACGGAGCTGCGGCTGTAATTTTAATGACCGAATCCCGCGCCCGGGAACTGGGATTATCACCGCTGGGTTATTTGCGCAGCTACGCTTTCACCGCCATTGATGTGCAACAGGACATGCTGCTTGGCCCAGCCTGGGCAACGCCGCTGGCACTGGAAAGAGCCGGGTTGACGATGGCTGATCTGACGCTTCTCGATATGCACGAAGCCTTTGCCGCGCAAACCTTAACCAACCTGAAATTGATGGCCAGCGAGCGTTTTGCTCGTGAGGTACTTGGGCGCTCGCAGGCAACAGGTGAGGTGGATGACAGTAAGTTTAACGTGTTGGGCGGTTCCATCGCTTACGGTCATCCGTTTGCCGCCACCGGCGCGCGCATGATCACCCAAACGTTACACGAACTGCACCGCCGGGGAGGCGGTTTTGGTCTGGTCACTGCCTGTGCCGCGGGCGGTCTGGGCGCGGCAATGGTTCTGGAGGCTGAATAATGACAATGATGTCCGCATTTACCTTTAATGTGCGTCCCGACAATATCGCGGTCGTCACCATTGATGTGCCGAATGAAAAAATGAACACCCTGAAAGCGGAGTTTGCAGGTGAAGTGCGCGCCATGCTGAAACAGATCCGCGACAATAAGGCGCTGCGTGGCGTGGTGTTTATCTCGGCCAAGGCAGACAATTTCATCGCTGGCGCGGATATCAATATGATCGCCCGTTGCCAGACGGCAAAAGAGGCCGAGGATCTGGCTCGTCAGGGGCAGCAAGTGATGGCGGAGATCCATGCGCTGTCGATTCCGGTGGTTGCCGCAATTCATGGCGCTTGCCTGGGCGGCGGGCTGGAACTGGCACTGGCGTGCCATCGCCGGATTTGTACTGACGACGCGAAAACAATGCTGGGATTGCCTGAAGTTCAGTTAGGTCTGCTGCCCGGTTCCGGCGGGACACAGCGATTGCCGCGTCTGATTGGCGTCAGTACGGCGCTGGAAATGATCCTCACCGGAAAACAGCTTCGTCCGCGCCAGGCATTAAAAGTTGGTCTGGTGGACGATGTCGTACCGCAGTCAATTCTCCTTGAGGCCGCTGTTGATTTGGCCAAACAGGGGCGGCCGGTTGCCCGTCATCTGCCGGTTCGTGAACGGGTTCTGGCCGGGCCGCTTGGCCGCGCGTTGCTGTTCCGTATGGTGAGTAAGAAAACCGAACAAAAAACCCAGGGGAATTATCCTGCGGCCACGCGCATTTTATCCGTTATTGAAACCGGGTTGACGCAGGGGCGCAGCAGCGGTTACGACGCGGAAGCGCGCGCGTTTGGTCAACTGGCGATGACGCCGCAATCACAGGCGTTACGCCACCTGTTCTTCGCCAGTACCGGCGTTAAAAAAGATCCTGGCAGCGAGGTGCAGGCTGGCCCGTTGAACACGATCGGTGTGCTGGGCGGCGGATTAATGGGCGGCGGGATCGCTTTCGTCACGGCAAGCAAAGCAGGATTGCCGGTTCGCATAAAAGATATTAATGCGAAAGGGATCAACCACGCGCTGAAATACAGTTGGGAAGAGCTGGATAAAAAAGTGCGGCGCCGCTACCTGAAAGCGGGCGAGCGCGATAAGCAGTTGGCGAAAATATCCGGCACCCTGGATTTTAGCGGCTTTGCTCAGCGTGACCTGGTCATTGAGGCGGTGTTTGAAGATCTGGCGTTGAAACAGAAAATGGTGGCTGAAGTGGAAGCCCATTGTTCCGCTCATACTATTTTTGCCTCCAATACCTCTTCTTTACCGATCGGCGATATTGCAGCGCATGCCGCGCGACCAGAAAAGATCATCGGATTACATTTTTTCAGCCCGGTGGAAAAAATGCCATTGGTGGAGGTGATCCCACACGCCGGAACGGATGAGCAGACCATCGCTACCACGGTAAAGCTGGCGAAAAAACAGGGCAAAACGCCGATTGTGGTCGCGGATAAAGCCGGATTTTACGTGAACCGCATTCTTGCTCCCTATATTAATGAAGCCATCCGGCTGCTGAGTGAAGGCGAGCGCATCGAGGATATTGATCGCGCGCTGGTGAAATTTGGCTTCCCGGTCGGGCCGATCCAGTTACTGGATGAAGTGGGCATCGATACCGGTACAAAAATTATTCCGGTGCTGGAAAGCGCTTATGGTGAACGGTTTAGCGCCCCTGCAAGTATTGTGAGCGCAATTCTGAACGACGATCGCAAAGGGCGAAAAAATGGTCGTGGTTTCTATCTTTACCCTGCGAAAGGGCGTAAAAGCAAAAAGCAGCCCGATCCGGCGATTTATCCCCTGATTGGTGCCTCCGGCGGTGGGAGGTTATCGGCAGAGCAGATGGCGGAACGCTGTGTGCTGCTGATGCTGAACGAGGCGGTGCGTTGCTTTGATGAGCAGGTTATTCGCAGCGCGCGAGACGGCGATATTGGCGCCGTATTCGGCATCGGTTTTCCGCCGTTTTTAGGCGGGCCGTTCCACTATATAGCGACATCAGGAGCGGGCGACGTCGTGGCGAGGTTGCAGCGGCTGGAGGCGCAATACGGTGCGCGTTTTGCGCCTTGTGAACCGCTGTTGCGTATGGCGGAGCAGGGTGTAACTTTTTGGTCGGAAAAAGAAACTGAAGATGTGAATTAAGGTCTAAAAATTTAATTCTGTTATTCCTCATGGCGTTCGCGGTTATTTTGTAAACAGTGATTGACTATACTTACACCATTGAGGTAAAAAACAGCGTTTCATTCATGGAATGGATCAGGCACAATGCCCGGCCATCGATACTTTTCCGTCGTCGCGAAATGATTTCGCAGTGAAAGTGTTGATGATTCTGGTTAACAAAAGCGGTGCAATATGCAAGTTTTTATCATGCGTCACGGCGACGCTGCCCTCGATGCAGCCAGTGACTCGGTTCGTCCCTTAACCCCTTGTGGCTGTGACGAATCCCGTCAAATGGCAACATGGTTGAAAGGCCAAAAAGTGGATATTGAACGTGTTCTGATCAGCCCTTTTTTACGTGCTGAACAGACGCTGGAAAAGGTAGGGGAGTGTATGAACCTGCCTGACAACGTGGAGGTCCTGCCGGAACTGACGCCTTGCGGCGATATCGGCCTTGTCAGTGCCTATTTACAGGCGCTGGCGAATGAAGGAATCTCCTCTGTGCTGGTGATCTCTCACCTGCCGCTGGTGGGTTACCTGGTGTCCGAGCTTTGCCCGGGTGAAGCACCGCCGATGTTTACCACTTCCGCCATTGCCAGCGTTACGCTGGGTGAAGACGGTAAAGGGGTTTTTGACTGGCAAATGAGTCCCTGCAACCTGAAGATGCGAAAAGCCATCTGAATTCGCCGGACACTGAAAAACGCAGAGCCGCTTTATGCGGCTCTTGACGTTTCTGGCATCAGGGCAGCTCCGGCGGCTGCCACTCTTCCACTTCAATCAGCACCAGAATTGCTGCGTCGCCGCCATACTCTTTCGGCGCCTGGTGAAACGCCATCACATGCGGGTGCTGCGCCAGCCACAGCGGTGTCTGTTGCTTCAGAATGTGTTTACCGTGGCCGTGCATCACGCAGGCGCAGAACACATGTTCACGGCGACAGGCGGCGATCAGCGCGCCCAGTTCTTGCTTCGCCTGCTGCTGTGTTAAACCGTGCAGATCGAGAAACAACTCCGGCGAGTAGTCGCCCCGACGCATCTTTTTTAGCTCAAAATGGCTGACATCTTCACGCACATATTTGACCGGACCTTCGGTATTGAGCAGCGGCTGAAACTCGTCGGAAAAGTAGTGACTGTTGTCGGCTTGTTCCTGTAATAACCGTTTCACCGGAACTTCGCTGATTTTTTTCCGCGCCGGGCGATGTACCACGGTATCCTGCTTAAGCTGGCGCGTACCGGTCATCAGTTGCCGGAACAACACCTGTTCCTCCTCGCTAAGCGATGATTTCTTTTTCATTTGTGCGTCTCATCTTTTCTTTTCTTCAGTGTACCCGACTCACTGCGGCTCCGGCGAAGCAAAATGCATTTTTCCCTCTGGCAGGCGCGTGAGATGCTGATTTATCGCCGTCTTCATGGCAAACTAGCCGCCGAATTTAATGCGAGCATGTACCTGGGGGATACTATGGATAAAATTTTTGTCGATGAAGCAGTGAATGAGCTGCACACCATTCAGGACATGCTGCGCTGGGCGGTCAGCCGCTTCAGCGCCGCGAATATCTGGTACGGTCACGGCACGGATAACCCGTGGGACGAAGCGGTGCAACTGGTGTTGCCGACGCTCTATCTGCCGCTCGATATCCCGGAGGATATGCGCACCGCGCGTCTGACTTCCAGCGAGCGTCACCGCATTGTTGAGCGCGTGATCCGTCGCGTTAACGAGCGTATTCCGGTCGCTTACCTGACCAACAAAGCGTGGTTCTGCGGCCACGAATTTTATGTCGATGAGCGCGTGCTGGTGCCGCGTTCCCCGATTGGTGAGCTTATCAACAACCGCTTTGCCGGGCTGATTGATCAACAGCCGCAGCATATTCTGGATATGTGTACCGGCAGCGGCTGTATCGCTATTGCGACGGCGTACGCCTTCCCGGAAGCGGAAGTGGATGCGGTCGATATCTCCGCGGATGCGCTGGCGGTAACTGAGCACAATATTGAAGAGCACGGCCTGATTCACCACGTTACGCCGATCCGTTCCGACCTGTTCCGCGATCTGCCGAAAGTGCAGTACGACCTGATTGTCACCAACCCGCCGTACGTTGATGAAGAAGATATGTCCGATCTGCCATCGGAATACCGTCACGAGCCGGAGCTGGGCCTGGCATCGGGCAGCGACGGCCTGAAACTGACGCGCCGCATTCTGGCCTGCGCCCCGGATTACCTTGCTGACCACGGCATCCTGATTTGTGAAGTCGGCAACAGCATGGTACATCTGATGGAACAATATCCGGACGTTCCGTTCACCTGGCTGGAGTTTGATAATGGCGGGGACGGCGTCTTTATGCTGACCAAAGCGCAGCTGATTGCCGCTCGCGAACACTTCAGCATCTATAAAGATTAAAACGACGCTCAACACCAACAACGACAACGGAGCCGTTATGGCAGGTAACACAATTGGACAACTTTTCCGCGTAACCACGTTTGGTGAATCGCACGGCCTGGCGCTGGGTTGCATCGTTGACGGCGTACCTCCGGGTATTCCGCTGACCGAAGCCGATTTACAACACGATCTCGACAGACGACGCCCGGGAACATCGCGCTATACCACCCAACGCCGCGAACCGGATCAGGTGAAGATTCTGTCCGGCGTCTTTGAAGGCGTCACCACTGGTACCAGCATTGGTCTGCTGATCGAAAACACCGACCAGCGCTCGCAGGATTATGGCGCGATTAAAGATCTGTTCCGCCCGGGCCATGCGGATTACACCTACGAACAAAAATACGGTCTGCGCGACTATCGCGGTGGTGGTCGTTCTTCTGCGCGCGAAACCGCAATGCGCGTCGCCGCTGGCGCTATCGCCAAGAAATATCTGGCGCAGAAATTTGGCATTGTTATTCGCGGCTGCCTGACTCAGATGGGCGAGATCCCGCTGGAGATCAAAGACTGGGCGCAGGTTGAACAGAACCCGTTTTTCTGCCCGGATCCGGACAAAATCGAGGCGCTGGATGAACTGATGCGCGGCCTGAAAAAAGAGGGCGACTCCATCGGGGCGAAAGTGACCGTAGTGGCCGATGGCGTTCCGGCAGGTTTTGGCGAGCCGGTGTTTGACCGTCTTGATGCTGATATCGCGCACGCGCTGATGAGCATCAACGCGGTGAAAGGCGTGGAAATTGGCGATGGCTTTGAAGTCGTGAAGCTGCGCGGCAGCGAAAACCGCGACGAAATCACGCAGCAGGGTTTCCAGAGCAACCACGCGGGCGGCATTCTTGGCGGCATCAGCAGCGGGCAGCAAATTATTGCCAATATCGCGCTGAAACCCACGTCGAGCATTACCGTACCGGGTCGCACCATTAATCGTTTCGGCGAAGAAGTGGATATGGTAACCAAAGGCCGTCACGATCCGTGTGTCGGTATTCGCGCCGTGCCGATCGCCGAAGCGATGCTGGCGATCGTGCTGATGGATCACTTCCTGCGTCAGCGTGCGCAAAACGCTGATGTCACTACTGATATTCCACGCTGGTAAATAATGAAAAGAACGGCAATTGCGCTGTTTACTCTGCTGGTGTGCGCCGCCGCGACGGCGGCGACACCGTGGCAAAAACTGACGCATCCGGTCGCCGGTAGCCCGCAGTCCATTGGCGCGTTCGCTAATGGTTGTATCGTTGGTGCGCATGCGCTGCCGCTGCAATCGGACAACTATCAGGTGATGCGCACTGACCAGCGGCGTTACTTCGGTCATCCCGATCTGGTGCTGTTTATTCAGCGTCTGAGCAATCAGGTGCACAATCTGGGGCTGGGTACGGTGCTGGTGGGAGACATGGGGATGCCCGCAGGTGGACGTTTCAACGGCGGCCACGCCAGCCATCAATCCGGGCTGGATGTTGATATCTTCCTGCAACTACCGAAAACGCGCTGGAGCGCCGCGCAGTTGCTGAAACCACAGGCGCTGGATCTCGTCTCAAGCGATGGTAAGCAAGTCGTGCCCGCGCTGTGGAAGCCGGAAATCAGTAGCATGATCAAGCTGGCGGCACAAGATAACGACGTGACGCGCATTTTCGTTAACCCGGCAATCAAACAGCAGCTTTGCCTCGATGCCGGAACCGATCGCGACTGGCTGCGTAAAGTGCGTCCATGGTTCCAGCATCGTGCGCATATGCACGTGCGTTTGCGCTGTCCGGCTGATAGCCTGGAGTGCCAGGATCAACCTCTGCCGCCGCCTGGCGACGGTTGCGGCGCAGAACTGCAAAGCTGGTTTGAACCGGCGAAACCTGGCAGCACAATCCCTGAGAAAAAGACGCCGCCGCCATTGCCGCGGTCTTGTCAGGCTTTACTGGATGAACACGCACTCTGATGGAACTCTTTCAACAACTGTTTATGGTATCGCCGTTACTGCTGGTGGTGCTTTTTTTTGTCGCGTTGCTGGCCGGTTTTATTGACGCGCTGGCGGGCGGCGGCGGGCTGTTAACGGTGCCAGCGTTACTGGCGGCAGGTATGACGCCAGCCCAGGCGTTGGCAACGAATAAATTACAAGCCTGTGGCGGTTCGATTTCTGCGTCGCTGTACTTTATCCGTCGCAAAGTGGTGAATCTTGCCGATCAGAAACTCAATATCCTGATGACCTTTATCGGCTCAACCACCGGCGCGCTGCTGGTGCAGCATGTGCAATCGGATGTACTGCGCCAAATCCTGCCGATTCTGGTGATCTGTATCGGTCTCTACTTCCTGTTGATGCCGAAGCTGGGTGAGGAGGATCGTCAGCGTCGTTTGTACGGGCTGCCGTTTGCGCTGGTCTCCGGTGGCTGTGTCGGTTTTTACGACGGTTTCTTCGGCCCCGGCGCCGGTTCCTTTTACGCGCTGGCTTTTGTGACGCTCGCAGGGTACAACCTGGCGAAATCCACCGCGCATGCCAAAGTGCTGAATGCCACCTCGAATGTCGGCGGTCTGCTGCTGTTTATTATTGGCGGCAAAGTTGTGTGGGGCACGGGTTTCATCATGCTGGCCGGGCAGTTTCTCGGCGCGCGAATGGGCTCGCGTCTGGTGCTCAGCAAAGGGCAAAAACTCATTCGTCCGATGATTGTGATTGTCTCGGCGGTGATGAGTGCAAAACTTCTTTATGACAGTCACGGCCAGGAGATCCTCCATTTTCTGGGGGTGAACGTATGACACATCACTACCAACAATTGATTGATATTTTTGACGGCTGTTTTGCCGACGATTTTAATACCCGTCTGATTAAAGGCGACGACGAACCGATCTATCTTCCTGCTGATGCGGATGCGCCGTATAACCGCATTGTTTTTGCTCACGGTTTTTATGCCAGCGCGTTACATGAGATTTCGCACTGGTGCATCGCCGGTGCCGAGCGTCGCAAGCAGGTGGATTTTGGCTACTGGTATTGCCCTGATGGCCGCGATGCGGTAACGCAGGGGCAGTTCGAGGATGTTGAAGTAAAACCGCAGGCGTTTGACTGGTTGTTTTGCGTGGCGGCGGGTTTCCCGTTTAATGTCAGTTGCGACAATCTGGAAGGCGATGTCGAGCCGGATCGTATTGTGTTCCAGCGCCGCGTTCACGCGCAGGTGATGGCTTATCTGGAGCAGGGCATTCCCCCGCGCCCGGCGCGTTTTATCAAGGCATTACAGGATTATTATCAAACGCCGCCTTTAGCGGCAGAACAGTTCCCATGGCCGGAAGATCTTTGAAGCCATGTTGTCAAAAGAGGAAGAGAGATGATCGCGGAGTTTGAATCACGCATTCTGGCGTTAATCGATAATATGGTGGATCACGCCAGTGATGATGAGTTGTTTGCGGGCGGTTATCTGCGCGGCCACCTGACGCTGGCGGTGGCTGAACTGGAAGGCGAGGATAACTATTCGCCGGAAAATCTGTACCAGAAAGTCACCGGTAGCGTGGAAACTGCTATTCAGGCCGGAGAACTGTCGCCGCGCGATCAGGCGCTGGTGATGGGGATGTGGGAAAACCTATACCAGCAGGCGAAGTCGCATTAAGGGGCGTCGTAGTGCCGGGTAATGCTGACGCGTATCCGGCCAATATCCGTGCCTACAGGTTTGTAGGCCGGATAAAACAACGCCGCCATCCGGCGAATATTCCCACCTTCACTTCACCGCTCTGCCTTTCAATAACTTCCTGACCCACAAACGATTCGGATTGAGGGCTGCCAGCGTTTCGCCATCCAGCGGAATCGGCTCGTCACTCATCTGCGAAGCCAGAATCTCCGCCGCCAGCGGCGCGCTGCACAAACCGCGCGAACCGAGAGCGCCGAGCATAAATAAACCTTCGTAGATCGGCGCACTGACCGCTTCTTCCGGCCGTTCTGCCAGTTGGGCGTAAGCTGCCAGCGTGGCGTCAAAGTCGGCGACATTCCCGACCATCGGCAGATGATCCCGCGTTGCGCAGCGTACGCCGCAGCGCGCGTCGCCGTCGCTGACATCCACCTCTTTTGCCCAGGCCGCATACGGGAAACAGTCGATAAGCCGCTGGCGATTCTGCTGCTGATCCGCCTCGCTGTAACCTGCCTCCTGCTGCCCGCGATGATAGCTGGCGCCGATGCAGTGCTGCTGGTTATGCGGGTTCTGCGGCGTCAGATAACCGTCGTAGCACAGCACCTGGCGAAGCGCAGAGAGCATATTGCTGGTCGGAATATGGCTGACCTGACCGGCAACAGGATAGACGGGCAGTTTCTCTGTTTGCGAGAAATGATGAATGCGATGCCCGTTCGCCAGTACGACTGCTGCATGCGCCCGCTGGTTGCCATGGCGGAAATGAAGTTGCCAGCGCTGATCTTCACGGCTCAGGCGTTCAACATCATGTCCATAATGCACTTGCAGGCCTTGCTCGCAAGCCAGCTTAATCGCGGCGGTCGTTAACTGCGCCGGGCAGAGCCAGCCGCCGAGCGGGTAATTCACGCCGCCGCATTCCGTTTCCACGCCGGTTTCGGCTTTCACCGCCTGTGCATCAACCGCACGGGCAATCTCTGGCGGCAGATCCAGCGTCAACATTTGTGCGATTTTTTGTTGGCTTTTTTCATCCCAGCCAAGTTGTGTGACGCCGCACCACTGATGGTCAAACGTCACGGGTAACGCATCATACAGACGGCGGGCAAAGGTAAACGCCGCGGGGAAGAAGCGGGCCAGTGCCGGATCGTGAGTGCTGAGCAGCGGATAAAGCGCCCCCTGACGGTTGCCGGATGCGCCTTCGGCGGGCGCGTCGTCGGCGCAGTAAAGCGTCACCCGCCAGCCGCGTCGCAGCAAGGCCAGCGATAACAGCGCGCTGGCGACACCGCCGCCAATCAGCGCCACATCGCGTACCTCAGTGCCGCTGCGGACAAACCACGGCGTACGCGGCGCAGATGCGACGGTGTTTTCCATTACGCCGGTCAACATTTCGCGTTTGCGGCCAAAACCTTTGCTTTTGCGCATGGTAAAGCCCGCTTCCTGCAAACCACGACGGACAAAACCTGCCGAGGTAAAGGTCGCCAGCGTGCCGCCCGGCCTTGCCAGTCGAGCCATCGCGGCAAACAGGTTTGGCGTCCACATATCCGGGTTTTTCGCCGGGGCAAAGCCATCCAGGAACCAGGCGTCGACGCGCTGGTTTAAGGAATCATCAAGCGTATCGGTGAGTTGATTGATATCGCCAAACCATAAATCCAGCGTCACACGACCTTCATCGAGCAGCAGTCGGTGGCAGCCGCCAAAGGGCAGCGGCCACTGCGCCTGTAACTGTTCCGCCCATGGTGCCAGTTCCGGCCAGTGCGCGTGGGCTTTGCGCAGATCGTCCTGGGTGAGAGGAAATTTTTCAAAACTGATGAAATGTAATCTTTCCAGGGTAGCGTCAGGATTGGCTGCGCGAAAGGCCGCGAATGCCTGCCACAACGTGAGGAAATTCAGACCGGTGCCAAACCCGCTCTCCGCAACCACAAACAGCGGGCGCGGGTGTTCAGGAAAACGCTGTTCCAGTTGGTTGCCGCCGAGAAAAACATAACGCGTCTCTTCCAGTCCGTTATCATTAGAGAAATAGACGTCGTCGAAATCTCGGGAAACAGGTGTACCCTCAGCGTTGAATTCAAGGTTGGCAGATTGTATAGCGGTTTGTTTCACGTAAGTTACTCGTCCATCAGGCAGTGTCACGATCTTAACGAGGGACAAAGAAAGGCGCAAATTTCCACAGAAAATGTCTGATCGGACTTGTTCGGCGTACAAGTGTACGCTATCTTGCGACACGAAACTTAATTAGTGCGACTTAGGGGTATTGAATGAAACGTGCAGTGATTACTGGCCTGGGCATCGTTTCCAGCATTGGTAATAACCAGCAGGAAGTCCTGGCATCTCTGCGTGAAGGACGCTCAGGGATCACATTCTCTCAGGAATTTAAAGATTCCGGCATGCGCAGCCACGTATGGGGTAACGTTAAACTGGACACCACTGGTTTGATCGACCGTAAAGTGGTTCGTTTCATGAACGATGCCTCTATCTATTCCTATCTTTCCATGCAGCAGGCGATCGAAGACGCTGGCCTGAAAGACGAGGTTTACCAGAACAACCCGCGCGTGGGCCTGATTGCAGGTTCTGGCGGTTCTTCTAAATCTCAGGTTTTCGGCGCTGATGCGATGCGTAGCCCGCGTGGTCTGAAAGCTGTGGGTCCTTATGTGGTGACCAAAGCGATGGCATCTGCGGTGTCCGCTTGCCTCGCAACACCATTTAAAATCCACGGTGTTAACTACTCTATCAGTTCTGCTTGCGCTACTTCCGCGCACTGCATCGGTAACGCGGTAGAACAGATTCAACTGGGTAAACAGGACATCGTTTTTGCTGGCGGCGGCGAAGAACTGTGCTGGGAAATGGCTTGCGAATTTGACGCGATGGGCGCGCTGTCCACCAAGTACAACGAAACGCCAGAAAAAGCTTCCCGTACCTATGACAAACACCGTGACGGTTTCGTTATCGCGGGCGGCGGCGGTATGGTTGTTGTTGAAGAACTGGAACATGCACTGGCGCGTGGCGCGCACATCTATGCAGAGATCGTTGGCTACGGCGCGACCTCTGATGGTGCGGACATGGTAGCGCCGTCAGGCGAAGGCGCAGTGCGTTGCATGAAGATGGCAATGCAAGACGTTGATACACCGATCGACTACCTGAACTCCCACGGTACTTCCACGCCGGTTGGCGACGTGAAAGAACTGGGCGCTATTCGCGAAGTGTTCGGCGACAATAGCCCGGCTATCTCCGCAACCAAAGCGATGACCGGTCACTCTCTGGGCGCTGCGGGCGTACAGGAAGCGATCTACTCGCTGCTGATGCTGGAACACGGCTTTATCGCGCCGAGCATTAACGTGGAAGAGCTGGACGAGCAGGCTGCTGGCCTGAATATTGTGACAAAACCGATGGAAGCCTCGCTGACAACGGTCATGTCCAACAGCTTCGGTTTTGGCGGTACTAACGCCACGCTGGTGATGCGCAAACTGAAATAAGTTTGTCGGCAAGCAGAAAAAGAGAGCCACTGGCTCTCTTTTTTATGCATTGACAAGCTTCCGTTGCGGCAGGCAAACTCCTCGCCGCAACATTATCAACATGATAATGCGTAAGCGTTTAACGTTAACCAACGCACCTTAATCCTGGCACTCAGGTGGAGGGGGCGTGGTACTTCCAAATCCCGCCTTACTCTGCGTTATGGAGTAATGCATGTCTGTAGATGTTCAATCTGTTAAAACCTCGTCAGCGAATATGTCGCTGTTTCGTATCGCCTTTGCGGTGTTTCTGACCTATCTGACCGTTGGCCTGCCGCTACCGGTGATCCCGCTGTTTGTCCACAATGAGTTGGGCTACGGTAATACCATGGTGGGAATTGCCGTTGGTATTCAGTTTCTGGCTACCGTCTTAACACGCGGCTATGCCGGCCGTCTTGCCGATCAATATGGCGCGAAACGTTCGGTGATACAGGGCATGATCGCCTGTGCTCTGGCCGGAGCAGCATGGCTGCTGGCGGCGCTGTTGCCGGTTGCGCCCGCTGCCAAATTTGCGCTGCTGATTCTGGGGCGCCTGATCCTCGGTTTCGGTGAAAGCCAGCTTCTTACCGGCACGCTCACCTGGGGAATGGGGCTGGTTGGCCCCGCGCGTTCCGGCAAAGTGATGTCATGGAACGGAATGGCGATTTACGGTGCGCTGGCCGCCGGCGCGCCGCTTGGGTTGCTGGTCCACAGCCACTTTGGTTTCGCCGCCCTGGCAGCGATCACCACGGTATTGCCGCTACTGGCCTTCGCATTTAACGGCGGCGTGCCCAAAACGCCTGCGCATCCGGGCGATCGTCCTTCACTGTGGAGCGTGGTCGGGCTTATCTGGCAACCGGGGCTGGGGCTGGCGCTTCAGGGCGTTGGCTTTGCGGTGATCGGCACCTTTGTTTCGCTCTACTTTGCCAGCCAGGGCTGGTCAATGGCGGGTTTTACCCTGACGGCTTTCGGCGGCGCATTTGTGCTGATGCGCATTTTGTTTGGCTGGATGCCGGACCGTTTTGGTGGTGTGCGGGTGGCGATTGTTTCGCTGGTCATTGAAACCATTGGCCTGCTGCTGTTATGGCAGGCGCATGGCGCGTGGATGGCATTGCTGGGCGCGGCTCTGACCGGTAGTGGCTGCTCGCTTATCTTTCCGTCGCTGGGCGTTGAAGTCGTCAAGCGCGCGCCACCGCAGGTGCGTGGTACGGCGCTTGGCGGCTATGCGGCATTTCAGGATATCTCTTACGCGTTTAGCGGCCCGTTAACCGGGCTGCTGGCAACGTCTGCGGGATACCCGTCGGTTTTTCTCGCGGGAGCAATTGCCGCCATTACCGGTATTGTGATCACCCTGGTTGCCTTCGGCGCGCGGAAATGATCGCACTATAAAATCTCTTTGCAACCGGTTTCACAGAATGAGCCCGTGGTGATGTCATCTCACTGCGGGCTTGTTTATTCTTTTGCCATCACTACGCGAAAGGAGAAAACAATGGCTGGGTTTAAAGCGGATTTCTTATGGGGCGGCGCGGTGGCGGCGCATCAACTGGAAGGCGGATGGCAGGAAGGAGGCAAGGGGATCAGCGTTGCCGATGTCATGACCGCCGGGGCGCATGGTGTACCGCGTGAAATTACCGACGGCGTGCTGCCTGGCAAAAATTACCCTAACCATGAAGCCATCGATTTTTATCACCGTTATAAAGACGATATCAAACTGTTTGCCGAAATGGGGTTTAAATGTTTTCGCACCTCCATTGCCTGGACGCGTATTTTTCCTCAGGGTGATGAACTGGAGCCGAATGAAGCCGGGTTACAATTCTACGATGATCTTTTTGATGAATGCCTGAAATACAATATTGAACCCGTTATTACCCTTTCCCATTTCGAAATGCCTTATCACCTTGTCACCGAATATGGCGGCTGGCGTAATCGCAAACTGATCGAATTTTTTGTCCGTTTTGCCAGTGCCGTTTTCACCCGCTACCGCAGCAAGGTGAAATACTGGATGACCTTCAACGAAATTAACAACCAGGCCAACTATCACGAAGATTTTGCGCCCTTCACCAACTCTGGCGTGAAATATAAAGCGGGTGAAGATCGCGAAGTGATCATGTATCAGGCTGCCCACTATGAATTAGTAGCCAGCGCGCTGGCGGTGGAAGCCGGGCATAAAATTAACCCGGATTTTAAAATCGGCTGCATGATCGCCATGTGCCCGATTTATCCGCTCACCTGCGCGCCGGATGATATGATGATGTCGGTCGCTGCGATGCACCGGCGCTACTGGTTTACCGATGTTCACGTACGCGGTTATTACCCGCAGCATCTGCTCAATTATTTTGCTCGCCGCCAGTTCAAACTCGATATCACCGAAGAGGATTTGCAGATCCTGACGCGCGGACGCGTTGACTATATTGGCTTTAGTTATTACATGTCGTTTGTCACCAAAGCCCAGGAAAACAATCCGCACCTCGATTACGACGAGACGAAAAGCCTGGTGAAAAACCCGTACGTGAAAGCCTCCGACTGGGGCTGGCAAATAGATCCGGTTGGCCTGCGCTACTCTCTGAACTATTTCTACGATCTCTACCAGTTGCCGCTGTTTGTTGTGGAAAACGGTTTTGGGGCGATTGATCAGCCTGAAAGCGACGGCGTAGTGAACGATCAGTACCGCATTGAATATATGCACAACCATATCCGCGAAATGAAAAAAGCGGTGGTGGAAGATGGCGTCGATTTAATGGGTTATACGCCGTGGGGCTGTATTGATCTGGTCTCTGCGGGCACTGGCGAAATGAAAAAACGCTACGGCTTAATCTACGTTGATAAAGATAACGAGGGTAATGGCACGCTGGCGCGCAGCCGTAAAAAATCGTTCTGGTGGTATCAGGACGTTATCAAACACAACGGCGAGAATATTTGACGATAAATTCCCCTCCAGATGGAGGGGAATTTTTTAACTCACCAGCCAGAAAAGCGCTAATGCGATAAGCAGGGCGATAAAAAAGAATCCCGGGCGCGTGGAAATCGATTTTATTGTTTCGACAATGGGGGCGACAAACGGGCTGTAAATGGGCTGAATATCGCGAACCTCAAAGGTGCCCGTCGCACGTTCTGTGCGGCGTAAAAAGACATGATTAAGAATGTCCTGAACCTGCGCCGTCGTCAGGATCGTCTGCGGCGTGGCTTGCCATGTTTGCTGGGCATACTCGGTAATCGTGCGCATTTCCATATCATCCAGCGGCTGTTTCAGGGCGGTCTGGATAGTGTGCAGAGTGGGCGCGCTGTGCGTGCTTAACGTCTGGCGCGCCTGTAGCCATGTCATCAGCGGCGCGAAATGTTTCGCCGGGATCAGCTCACCGGTTTTGACGCCGGAAAGCTCCATCATTGACTGCCAGATCAATTTACCTGATTCGCCTGTTGCAGCCGCCAGTTTCGTGACCGCCTGGTTCAGCGAGTTGTGCTCGGCAGGCAGCAGCGGACGCTCAGTGGCCGGGCGTTGCTGCGGCTGTGGGATAGTGATCTGGTTATTCTGCAACATGGTCAGCACGGTTTTTAACTGCTGAGGCGTCAACTGGCTGAGCGCTGTCTGACCAAACTGCTGGCGAATAAAATCGCTCACCGCCTGGCGATTATTCCCCTGGCCTAACAGTTCCGTCAGTTGTGAAACCACCTGGCGGGTGGTGTGGTTCTGCGTTGCAGTTTCCACGCGCTGGTTGAGGTTCTGCTCAGCAGCCGGAAAGTGACGTGAGAGCAGCGGGGCGTCATTCTTCAGCCCTAAATCGTGTTTCATGCCAGCCCATACTTCCGCACTTTGCTGCTGCGTTAACGCGATCAAGCGAATAACCAGTCGCTCCAGCACGGTACGTTGCAGGGTGGATAAAGGCTGTTCGCCAGCATTATTCGCGGCTTGTGTCGGCTCTTGCCCGGGAGGGCGCGCGGGCGTCCCCTGAATGGGTTGCATCATGGATTTCCTCTCACTCTCGCATGGCGGTGGTCGGCATTGCAGGTATGCCTGGCGGCGAGATTATGGCACACTTGCGCGCTCAACTCCCGTTCTCAAACAGGTACTGTAGCGTGAAAATCCTTGTTGATGAAAATATGCCTTATGCCCGCGATCTTTTTAGCCGTCTGGGTGAAGTGAAAGCGGTTCCCGGTCGTCCAATCCCGCTTGCGGAACTGGCCGATGCTGATGCGTTAATGGTACGCTCCGTGACGAAAGTCAACGAGGCATTATTACAGGGGACGGGGATCAAATTTGTCGGTACGGCAACCGCGGGAACTGACCATGTTGATGAAGGGTATTTGCAGCAAGCGGGGATTGGCTTTTCCGCAGCGCCAGGCTGCAACGCCATTGCGGTCGTAGAGTATGTTTTCTCTTCGCTGTTAATGCTGGCAGAGCGCGAAGGTTTTGCTCTCAAAGATCGTACCGTCGGGATTGTCGGTGTGGGCAATGTGGGCGGGCGCTTACAGAAGCGCCTCGAAGCGCTGGGGATCCGCACGCTGCTATGCGATCCGCCGCGCGCCGATCGTGGTGATGACGGTGATTTCCGCTCGCTTGATGAGCTGGTGCGTGAAGCGGATGTGCTGACCTTCCATACGCCGCTGTTTAAAGACGGACCGTATAAAACGCTGCACCTGGCGGATGATGCTCTGCTGGCGCGTCTGAAGCCTGGCACTATTCTGATTAATGCCTGCCGGGGCCCGGTGGTGGATAATGCAGCGCTGCTGCAGCGTTTGCAGGCGGGACAGGCGCTACATGTGGTGCTGGACGTCTGGGAGCCGGAACCTGATCTCAACGTGGAGTTGCTGCAACGCATTGACATTGGCACCGCGCATATCGCTGGATATACCCTTGAAGGTAAAGCGCGCGGCACAACACAAGTATTTGAAGCTTATAGTGAATTCATCGGTAAACGTACACAAATAGCGCTCGATACGCTGCTGCCTGCGCCGGAATTTGGCCGCATAACACTGCACGGCCCTCTCGATCAGTCAACGCTAAAAAGGCTGGTTCATTTGGTGTATGATGTGCGCCGTGACGATGCGTTGCTGCGAAAAGTGGCAGGCACGCCGGGTGAATTTGATAAGTTACGTAAAAACTATCTTGAGCGTCGCGAATGGTCATCACTGTATGTGCAGTGCGATGATGCCAGTGCTGCCGCACTGTTGCAGCAACTGGGTTTTAACGCCACGCACACCCCGGCCCGTTAATGTCTTCTTAATGCTCCCTGCGGAAAAATGCCGCAGGGACGCTTTATTTCCTGGAGTAAATCACCATGTCTGAAGGCTGGAATATTGCCGTTCTTGGCGCAACTGGCGCTGTCGGAGAAGCCTTGCTTGAAACGCTGGAGGAACGTCAGTTCCCGGTAGGCGAATTGTACGCTCTGGCCAGAGAAGAGAGCGCGGGCGAAAACTTGCGCTTCGCGGGTAAAACCGTGCGCGTTGAAGACGTTGCCAGTTTTGACTGGACGCAGGCGCAACTGGCGTTTTTCGTCGCCGGTGCGCAGGCATCTGCGACCTGGATTGAAGAGGCCACCAACGCGGGTTGCCTGGTGATCGATACCAGCGGTCTGTTTGCGCTGGAGCCGGATGTGCCGCTGGTCATGCCGGACGTTAATCCCTTTGTGCTCGCGGATTACCGCAACCGCAATATTATTGCCGTGCCAGACAGCCTGACCAGTCAACTGCTGGCCAGTATTAAACCGCTGATCGATGAAGGCGGTTTTTCGCGCGTCGCTGTCACCAGCATGTTGTCTGTTTCACGCAGCGGTAAACAGGCGGTTGATGCGTTGGCAGGGCAGAGTGCCAAGTTGCTGAATGGCATCCCGATTGATGAAGATGACTATTTTGGCCGCCAGCTTGCGTTCAACATGCTGCCACTGCTGCCGGATAGCGAAGGTAGCGTGCGTGAAGAGCGGGTGATTATCGATCAGATGCGCAAAATTTTGCAGGATGACGGTCTGATGATCTCCGCGAACTGCGTACAGTCGCCGGTATTTTACGGCCATGCGCAAATGGTCAGTTTTGAAGCGCTGCGTCCGCTGGCTGCCGAAGAAGCGCGCGATGCGTTTGCCCGTTTCGACGAAATTGTGCTGTCTGAAGAAAATGAATTTCCTACCCAGGTGGGCGATGCTTCCGGTCAGACGCATCTTTCTGTGGGCTGCATCCGTAATGATTACGGCATGCCGGAGCAGATCCAGTTCTGGTCGGTGGCCGACAACGTTCGCTTCGGTGGCGCGCTGATGGCGGTTAAAACAGCCGAGAAACTGGTGCAGGAGTATCTGTACTGATGCAGGACGAAGTCAAAGCGCCAGTCTACAAAATTGCGCTGGGTATTGAGTATGACGGCAGCAAGTATTACGGCTGGCAGCGTCAGCAAGAAGTGCGCAGTGTGCAGGAGAAGCTGGAAAAAGCCCTCTCGCAGGTTGCCAATGAGCCAATTAATGTGTTCTGCGCCGGGAGAACTGACGCTGGTGTTCATGCGACAGGGCAGGTAGTGCATTTCGAAACGACTGCGCTGCGCAAAGATGCCGCCTGGACGTTAGGGGTAAATGCGAATTTGCCTGGTGACATCGCGGTGCGCTGGGTAAAAACTGTTGCCGATGATTTTCATGCTCGTTTCAGCGCTACGGCTCGCCGCTACCGCTACATTATTTACAACCATCGTTTACGGCCAGCGGTGTTAGGCCACGGTGTTACGCACTATCACCAGCCGCTGGATGCCGGGCGGATGCATCGCGCCGCGCAGTGCCTGCTAGGCGAAAATGATTTTACCTCGTTTCGCGCGGTGCAGTGCCAGTCGCGCACGCCGTGGCGCAATGTGATGCATATCAACGTCAGTCGCTATGGCAATTACATTGTGGTCGATATCAAAGCCAATGCCTTTGTACATCATATGGTCAGGAATATTGTCGGCAGCCTGATGGAAGTAGGCGCCCACAACCAGCCGGAGAGCTGGATAGCAGAGTTGCTGGCGGTCAAGGATCGCACGCTGGCGGCAGCAACGGCGAAAGCGGAAGGGCTATATCTGGTGGCGGTGGATTATCCAGCGCGCTTCGACCTTCCGGCTGCGCCAATGGGCCCGCTGTTCCTGGCGGACTAGTCGCAATTCATAAAAGGCATAAGTAAATATGGACTTAATACGCTTCCTTATTGATTTCATCCTGCATATCGATGTGCATCTGGCGGAGCTGGTGGCACAGTATGGCATCTGGGTTTATGCGATTCTGTTTGTGATCCTTTTTTGCGAAACCGGGCTGGTGGTCACGCCTTTCCTGCCGGGGGATTCGCTGCTGTTTGTCGCCGGTGCGCTGGCCTCTCTCGGCACGAACGATCTGAATGTACATCTGATGGTTGTACTGATGCTTATTGCCGCAATTGCCGGTGATGCGGTGAACTACACCATCGGACGACTCTTTGGCGATCGATTATTCAGTAATCCGGATTCAAAGATTTTCCGTCGCAGCTATCTTGATAAAACCCATCAGTTTTATGAACGGCATGGCGGCAAAACGATCATTCTGGCGCGCTTTGTACCGATTGTGCGGACATTTGCACCGTTTGTCGCCGGGATGGGGCATATGTCTTATCGCCACTTCGCCCTTTTCAACGTAGCGGGCGCGCTGTCATGGGTACTGCTGTTTACTTACGCCGGGTATTTCTTTGGCACCCTGCCGATGGTTCAGGAAAATCTTAAGCTGTTGATTGTGGCAATCATCGTGGTGTCTATACTTCCCGGTGTGATTGAGATTATTCGTCACCGACGCGCTGCGGCAAAGCAGATAAAATAAGGGCGCAATGGCGGTTCGACCACTTTTTTATCCCAAGTTGCGAACTGTTATGTTTTAATGTGCACCATTTATGGGCTACCAGGTTCATGTATAAAGGTTATCAATGAGCTGGATTGAAAGAATTAAGAGCAACATCACCCCCACCCGCAAGGCAAGTATCCCTGAAGGGGTGTGGACAAAATGCGATAGCTGCGGCCAGGTGCTGTACCGCGCCGAGCTGGAGCGTAACCTTGAGGTCTGCCCGAAATGCGATCACCACATGCGGATGTCAGCGCGTAATCGCCTGCATAGCCTGCTGGATGAAGGGTCGCTGGTAGAACTGGGTAGCGAGCTTGAGCCAAAAGATGTGCTCAAGTTCCGCGATTCAAAAAAATACAAAGACCGTCTGGCGACAGCCCAGAAAGAGACCGGCGAGAAAGACGCGCTGGTGGTAATGAAAGGCACGCTGCACGGTATGCCAGTTGTGGCAGCGGCATTTGAGTTCGCCTTTATGGGCGGCTCTATGGGTTCCGTTGTTGGCGCGCGTTTTGTGCGTGCCGTCGAGCAGGCGCTGGAAGACAACTGCCCGCTGATTTGCTTCTCCGCTTCCGGCGGCGCGCGTATGCAGGAAGCGCTGATGTCGCTGATGCAGATGGCGAAAACTTCCGCTGCGCTGGCGAAAATGCAGGAGCGCGGTCTGCCGTATATCTCCGTGCTGACCGATCCGACCATGGGCGGTGTTTCCGCAAGCTTTGCGATGCTGGGCGATCTGAACATCGCCGAACCGAAAGCGCTGATCGGCTTTGCCGGCCCGCGCGTTATCGAGCAGACCGTGCGTGAGAAACTGCCGCCGGGCTTCCAGCGCAGTGAGTTCCTGATCGAAAAAGGCGCGATTGACATGATTATCCGCCGTCCGGAATTGCGTTTGAAGCTGGCGCGTATTCTGGCGAAACTGATGAATCTACCGGCGCCGGATCCGGATGAATCGCATGTTGGCTCGGCGGCTCCGTCACCGGCCGGTCAGGAAGGCGAAGCCTGATAATACCGAAGGGCAGGGCCACCAGGCGCTGCCCTTTTGCTTTTCAAACCGTACATTATCAACGGGCATCATGGACATTAAACGCATTCCGCAAGCCACGTCGCCCCTGGCCGCGTGGCTTTCTTATCTGGAAAACCTGCACAGTAAAACCATCGATCTGGGTCTTGAGCGCGTAAGCCAGGTGGCGGCGCGCCTTGATGTGCTCCGCCCCGCACCGTTTGTCTTTACCGTCGCCGGAACCAATGGCAAAGGCACCACTTGCCGTACGCTGGAGTCGATTCTGCTGGCGGCGGGCTATCGGGTTGGCGTCTACAGTTCACCGCACCTGGTGCGCTATACCGAACGCGTACGCATCCAGGGCGAAGAGTTGGCTGAAAGCGAACATACCCGCTCTTTTGCAGAGATTGAAGCCGTTCGTGGCGATATTTCACTGAGCTATTTTGAGTATGGCACTTTGTCGGCGCTGTGGTTGTTTAAGCAGGCGCAACTCGACGTAGTGATCCTTGAAGTGGGGCTGGGCGGCCGCCTGGATGCCACTAATATGGTGGATGCGGATGTCGCTGTGGTCACCAGCATTGCGCTGGATCACACCGACTGGCTCGGCCCGGATCGTGAAAGCATTGGCCGCGAAAAAGCGGGCGTCTTCCGCGGTGGTAAACCGGCTGTGGTCGGCGAACCGGATATGCCGCAGTCTATTGCCGAGGTGGCGCAGGAGAAGGGGGCGCATCTGCTGCGCCGGGACGTTGACTGGGATTATGACGTTAACGCGCAGGGCTGGCGTTTTCGCGATGCTCAGGGCGAGCTTACCAATCTGCCGTTGCCGCAGGTACCGCAGCCAAATGCGGCAACCGCGCTGGCTGCGCTGCGCGCCAGTAAGCTTACGGTCAGCGAGCAGGCGATCCGCGACGGCATTGCCGGTGCTATTTTGCCGGGACGTTTCCAGATTGTCAGCGAGTCGCCGCGTCTGATCCTCGATGTTGCCCACAATCCTCACGCTGCTGGTTACCTTGCCAGCCGTCTTGCCACGTTACCGAAGAAGGGGCGCGTACTGGCGGTGATTGGCATGTTGCATGACAAAGACATCGCCGGGACGCTTGCCTGTCTGGAGCCGGTGGTCGATAGCTGGTATTGTGCCCCACTGGAAGGGCCGCGCGGTGCAACTGCAGAACAACTGCTGGAGCATCTGAATTCTGGCCGCGCGTGGCCGGATGTTGCGCAGGCCTGGCAGGCGGCGATGGCCGATGCCGACGCCAACGATACTGTTCTGGTGTGTGGATCGTTCCACACGGTGGCTCATGTCATGGAAGCGATGGACGCGGGGAGAACCGGTGGCAAGTAAGTTTCAGAACCGTTTGATGGGTACCATTGTGCTGGTTGCGCTCGGGGTGATTATTCTTCCCGGGCTGCTCGACGGGCAGAAAAAACATTATCAGGATGAGTTTGCCGCGATCCCGCTGGTGCCGAAACCTGGCGATCGCGATGAGCCGGACATGATGCCAGCTGCAACGCAGGCGCTTCCGGCGCAGCCGCCGGAAGGCGCAGCGGAAGAGGTGCGCGCTGGCGATGCAGAAGCACCGTCGCTGGATGCTTCAAGGCTGGCGGCGAACGGCGCTCCGCAACCGGAAGTCACCAGCACGCCGGTTGAACAACCGAAACCTAAACCGCAGCCAAAACCGCAGGCGCAGCAACAAACCGCGCCGCCCGTAACGCGTGATAAAGCCAGCGAGCAGCTTGCTGTGGCAAATGAAACGTCAGCGCCGCCTGCGAAAGCGCAGGACGACAAAACGGTGCCAACCGGTAAAGCATATGTGGTGCAGCTTGGCGCGCTGAAGAATGCGGATAAAGTGAATGAAATCGTTGGTAAATTACGTGGCGCAGGTTATCGCGTTTACACGTCGCCGACGACGCCGGTTCAGGGTAAAATCACTCGTATTCTGGTGGGGCCGGATGCGTCGCGCGATAAGCTGAAAGGCTCGCTGGAGGAGTTGAAACAGCTCTCCGGGCTGAGCGGCGTGGTGATGGGTTATACGCCGAACTAACGGCTGAAGAGAAAAAACGGCGCCACTTCTCATCCCTCTCTGCACGGCAAAGCGGGCAGGGATGAGGGGAAATAAAGCCCTGACTACAGGCAACCGGAACCGTGGCGTTGAATATTTTTTCAGCGCCATTTTTATTTCCGCGCGGGAAGGAAATCCCTACGCAAACGTTTTCTTTTTCTGTTAGAATGCGCCCCGAACTGGACGACAGGGCGTAAAATCGTGGGACACATATGGTCTGGATTGATTACGCCATCATTGCGGTGATTGGTTTTTCTTGTCTGGTAAGCCTGATCCGCGGCTTTGTTCGTGAAGCGTTATCGCTGGTGACATGGGGCTGTGCTTTCTTTGTCGCCAGTCATTACTACACTTATCTGTCTGTCTGGTTCACGGGCTTTGAAGACGAACTGGTGCGCAATGGGATAGCCATCGCAGTACTGTTCATCGCGACGCTGATTGTCGGTGCTATCGTTAACTATGTGATCGGTGCGCTGGTCGAGAAGACTGGCCTGTCGGGTACAGACAGAGTACTGGGGATCTGTTTTGGCGCGCTACGCGGCGTACTGATCGTCGCCGCCATTCTGTTCTTTCTCGATACCTTTACCGGGCTGTCGAAAAGTGAAGACTGGCAGAAGTCGCAGCTTATCCCACAATTCAGCTTCATCATCAGATGGTTCTTTGACTATCTGCAAAGTTCGTCGAGTTTCTTGCCCAGGGCATAGGCCCTGAGATGTGGCTTAACGAGGAAAAGACGTATGTGCGGTATTGTCGGTATCGCCGGTTTTATGCCGGTAAACCAGTCGATTTATGACGCGTTGTCGGTGCTTCAGCACCGTGGGCAGGATGCCGCAGGCATCATCACCATCGACGAAAACAACTGTTTCCGTCTGCGTAAGGCGAACGGTCTGGTGAATGATGTATTCGAGGCCCGCCATATGCAGCGCCTGCAAGGCAATATGGGGATTGGTCACGTACGTTATCCTACCGCTGGTAGTTCCAGCGCATCTGAAGCGCAGCCGTTTTACGTTAACTCCCCTTACGGCATCACGCTGGCGCACAACGGCAATCTGACCAATGCGCATGAGCTGCGTAAAAAGCTGTTCGAAGAGAAGCGCCGCCACATTAACACCACTTCTGATTCTGAAATCCTGCTCAATGTGTTTGCCAGCGAGCTGGATAACTTCCGCCACTATCCGCTGGAAGCGGATAACATTTTTGCCGCTATTGCCGGAACTAACCGCCAGATCCGCGGTGCTTATGCCTGCGTGGCGATGATTATCGGCCACGGTATGGTTGCTTTCCGCGATCCGAATGGCATCCGTCCGCTGGTGCTGGGTAAACGCGAAATCGGCGATGGCCGCACTGAATATATGGTGGCGTCTGAAAGCGTGGCGCTGGATACGCTGGGCTTCGAATTCCTGCGTGATGTCGCGCCGGGTGAAGCGGTGTATATCACCGAAAAAGGCCAGTTGTTCAGCCGTCAGTGTGCGGATAACCCGGTCAGCAACCCGTGCCTGTTCGAATACGTTTATTTCGCGCGCCCGGACTCCTTCATCGACAAAATTTCCGTCTACAGCGCCCGCGTCAATATGGGCACTAAGCTTGGCGAGAAAATCGCGCGCGAGTGGGAAGATCTGGATATCGACGTGGTCATTCCTATCCCGGAAACGTCCTGCGATATCGCGCTGGAAATTGCGCGTATCCTTGGTAAACCGTACCGCCAGGGCTTTGTGAAAAACCGCTATGTCGGTCGTACCTTTATCATGCCGGGCCAGCAACTGCGTCGTAAATCCGTACGGCGTAAGCTGAACGCAAACCGTGCCGAGTTCCGCGATAAAAACGTGCTGCTGGTGGATGACTCCATTGTGCGCGGCACCACTTCCGAGCAGATTATCGAGATGGCTCGCGAAGCCGGGGCGAAAAAAGTGTACCTCGTTTCTGCTGCGCCGGAGATTCGCTTCCCGAACGTTTACGGTATCGATATGCCGACGGCCAATGAGCTGATCGCTCACGGGCGCGAAGTGGATGAAATCCGCCAGATCATCGGCGCTGACGGCCTGATTTTCCAGGATCTCAACGATCTTATCGAGGCGGTACGCTCTGAAAACCCGGATATCCAGCAGTTTGAATGCTCGGTATTCAACGGTGTGTATGTCACCAGGGATGTTGATCAGCAGTACCTTGATTATCTCGACTCGCTGCGCAATGACGATGCCAAAGCGGTGCAGCGTCAGAACGAAGTGGAAAGCTTAGAGATGCATAACGAAGGTTAATCCTGCCGCGCCCCTCCATCGTGAGGGGCGCAATCTGTTGCAACGCCCTCTATAATCAGGCAAAGTTCGTCCGATAAAAAAGGGGCAACAATCATGAAACGACTCATTGTGGGGATCTCTGGTGCCAGTGGCGCAATTTACGGCGTTCGCCTGTTGCAGGTGCTACGCGACGTGGCAGAGGTTGAAACCCATCTGGTGATGAGTCAGGCGGCCCGCCAGACGCTGACGCTGGAAACTGATTTTTCTCTGCGCGATGTACAGGCGCTGGCGAATGTGGTGCACGATGCGCGCGATATCGCCGCCAGCATCTCGTCTGGTTCGTTTAAAACCGCAGGCATGGTAATTCTTCCTTGCTCGATCAAAACCCTCTCCGGCATTGTGCACAGCTACACCGACAGCCTGCTGACGCGGGCGGCAGATGTGGTGCTGAAAGAGCGCAGGCCGCTGGTGCTGTGCGTACGTGAAACGCCGCTGCACCTTGGGCATTTGCGTTTGATGACCCAGGCGGCGGAACTGGGCGCGGTAATTATGCCGCCGGTACCGGCGTTTTATCACCGCCCGCAAAGCCTGGATGCGGTGATTGATCAGACCGTTAACCGCGTTCTTGATCAGTTTGACATTGAGTTGCCGGAAGATCTGTTTACCCGCTGGCAAGGGAGCGATGCCGCAAAATAGTGCGCTGCTACCCGGCGTGCGCTTTTTTGGGGCAATTCTGCAAGCGCGATCATATCCTCAACATTTAATCCTCTTTTCCCCGTGCTAACACTCCGGTTCGTTCAGCAGACCTGCTATCTTTCATCATTAAGTAAGTTTGCAACGTTTTATTAACAAATTTAACGCGGTCTTTTTCCGGCTGCGGGAAACTGGCATAAGACGTGCAAGGTAACTGTCAGCAACACACAACACAACGTAATACAGAATAAAAAACAGAACACTTGAGGGTAATGTATGAAGAAGACGGTTCTCGCTCTGTCTTTACTGTTGGGCCTGTCAGCGACAGCCAGCGTTTATGCAGCGCTTCCCCACACGGTGCGCATCGGTACTGATGCAACCTATGCGCCGTTCTCATCGAAAGATGCGAAAGGGGACTTCGTGGGTTTTGATATCGATCTCGGCAACGAAATGTGCAAACGCATTCATGTGAAATGCACCTGGGTCGGCAGTGATTTTGATTCGCTGATCCCGTCGCTGAAAGCGAAAAAAATCGACGCCATCATCTCTTCTCTGTCGATTACGGAAAAACGTCAGCAGGAAATTGCATTCTCTGACAAACTCTACGCTGCCGATTCCCGCCTGATTGCCGCCAAAGGTTCATCGATTCAGCCGACGCTGGATTCGCTGAAAGGCAAGCACGTTGGCGTGCTGCAGGGTTCTACCCAGGAAGGCTATGCCAATGACAACTGGCGCACCAAGGGCATCGATGTGGTGGCCTACCAGAACCAGGATCTGATCTACTCTGACCTCGCTGCGGGTCGTCTGGATGCAGCATTCCAGGATGAGGTTGCTGCCAGCGAAGGCTTCCTGAAACAGCCTGCCGGGAAAGACTTCGCTTTTGCTGGCCCGTCAGTGAAAGATAAGAAATACTTCGGCGACGGCACCGGTATCGGTCTGCGCAAAGATGATACTGAGCTGAAAGCCGCGTTCGACAAAGCATTTGCCGAACTGCGTAAAGATGGTACCTACGACAAACTCGCCAAAAAGTACTTCGACTTTAACGTCTACGGCGATTAAGGCTGCATAACCCGGCTTATCCGGGATGAGGGAAATATGCACCACGTTAAATAACTGGCGTGGTGCATTTATACGGTAAATGTCTCGTTGTGGTGCACGCTATGCACCATGGTGGTGCATGAATGCATAGTTAAGCATTCATACTGCAAAAAAAGCCAGCGCTCGGGCATAATTTTTTGCCTTGCCGGGGCATATGATGGCACGATAACGGCACCGTATTGTTATGAGAATTCCCTTAGGAAAGACAGTCTGTTGAGGATAATGATGAAAAAACTGGTGCTCTCCCTTTCGCTGGTGCTTGCGTTTTCCAGCGTTTCTACTGTGTTCGCAGCCATTCCGCAAAAATTACGTATTGGTACCGATCCTACTTATGCGCCTTTCGAATCGAAGAATGCGCAGGGGGAATTGATCGGTTTTGACATCGATTTGGCGAAAGAACTGTGCAAACGCATCAAAACCCAGTGTGTGTTTATTGAGAACCCGCTGGATGCACTGATTCCCTCGCTGAAAGCGAAAAAAATCGATGCCATCATGTCATCACTCTCCATTACCGAAAAACGTCAGCAGGAAATCGATTTCACCGACAAGCTTTACGCGGCGGATTCCCGACTGGTGGTGGCGAAAAATTCTGACGTTCAGCCGGATCTGGACAAGCTGAAAGGTAAACGCATTGGCGTGTTGCAGGGCACCACGCAGGAAACTTACGGCAACGTAAACTGGGCGCCAAAAGGGGTGGAAATCGTCTCCTATCAGGGCCAGGACAACATCTACTCTGACCTGACTGCAGGCCGCATTGATGCCGCGTTCCAGGACGAAGTGGCGGCCAGCGAAGGTTTCCTGAAAACGCCGGTCGGTAAAGATTACAAATTTGGTGGTCCGTCCATCAAAGATGAGAAATTGTTTGGCGTCGGTACGGGCATGGGCGTGCGCAAAGGCGATACCGAACTGCGCGATGCGCTGAACAAAGCGTTTGCTGAAATGCGCGCGGACGGCACTTACGAAAAGCTGGCGAAGAAATACTTTGATTTTGATGTTTATGGTGGCTAATCCCACCCGTGCTTAACGTGCAGCCCCTCCCACACCGGGAGGGGAAGAGACACGGCAAAACACCACATACGACAGGACAGGCTGCATGCTGTACGGGTTTTCTCAAGTTATATTACACGGTGCGTTAGTCACCCTGGAGCTGGCCATCAGTTCGGTGGTGCTGGCGGTACTTATTGGTCTGGTAGGCGCAGGGGCGAAACTGTCGAAAAACCGGGCGTTGGCGCTGATCTTTGAAGGCTATACCACGCTCATTCGTGGTGTTCCGGATCTGGTGTTGATGCTGCTGATTTTTTACGGCCTGCAAATCGCCCTCAACAGCATCACGGATGCGCTGGGCATGGACCAACTGGATATAGATCCGATGGTCGCCGGTATTATTACCCTCGGTTTTATTTACGGCGCCTATTTTACGGAAACCTTCCGCGGCGCCTTTATGGCGGTACCGAAAGGGCATATTGAAGCGGCAACAGCGTTTGGTTTTACCGGTCGGCAAATCTTTCGCCGCATCCTGTTCCCGGCGATGATGCGTTACGCGCTGCCGGGTATTGGCAACAACTGGCAGGTGATCCTGAAAGCAACAGCACTGGTTTCGCTGTTGGGGCTGGAAGATGTGGTCAAAGCCACTCAGCTCGCCGGGAAAAGTACCTGGGAGCCCTTCTATTTTGCTATCGTCTGCGGGGTGATTTACCTCGTTTTTACAACGGTTTCCAATGGTGTGCTGCTTCTTCTCGAACGTCGCTACTCCGTGGGTGTGAAGAGGGCTGACCTGTGATCGAGATCATTCAGGAGTACTGGCAATCGCTGCTGTGGAGCGACGGTTATCGCCTGACGGGCGTGGCAATTACCCTGTGGCTGTTGATTTCATCGGTGGCGATGGGCGGCGTGCTGGCGGTGTTTCTGGCCATCGGACGTGTTTCCAGCAATAAATTTGTCTGCTTCCCGATTTGGTTATTCACCTACGTGTTTCGCGGTACGCCGCTCTATGTTCAACTGCTGGTGTTCTACTCCGGCATGTACACGCTGGAGATCGTCAAGGGCACCGAGCTGCTGAATGCCTTCTTCCGTAGCGGCCTGAACTGCACGGTGCTGGCGCTGACGCTCAATACCTGTGCCTATACCACTGAGATTTTCGCCGGTGCGATCCGTTCGGTGCCGCACGGCGAAATTGAGGCGGCGCGGGCCTATGGTTTCTCGTCGTTCAAAATGTACCGCAGCATTATCCTGCCGGCGGCGCTGCGCATTGCGCTGCCTGCGTACAGCAACGAAGTCATTTTGATGCTGCACTCAACGGCGCTGGCCTTTACCGCCACGGTGCCGGACCTGCTGAAAATTGCCCGTGATATCAACTCCGCAACTTACCAGCCGTTTACCGCGTTTGGTATTGCTGCGGTGCTGTATCTGATTATCTCTTATGTGCTGATTAGCTTATTCCGCAAGGCGGAAAAGCGCTGGTTGCAGCATATGAAACCTTCTTCGACGCACTGAGAACACGATGTCTGAGAATAAATTAAACGTTATCGATCTGCACAAACGCTACGGCGAACATGAAGTGCTGAAGGGCGTCTCGTTGCAGGCCAACGCGGGCGATGTGATTAGTATCATCGGTTCCTCCGGCTCCGGTAAAAGTACCTTTTTGCGCTGTATTAACTTCCTCGAAAAACCGAGCGAAGGCACCATCGTGGTTAACGGCCAGAATATCAATCTGGTCCGCGATAAAGATGGCCAGTTGCGCGTTGCGGATAAACACCAGTTGCGTCTGCTGCGTACGCGTCTGACGATGGTGTTTCAGCATTTCAACTTGTGGAGCCATATGACGGTGCTGGAGAACGTCATGGAAGCGCCGATTCAGGTGCTGGGCTTGAGCAAGCAGGAAGCCCGCGAACGCGCGGTGAAATATCTGGCGAAAGTCGGCATTGATGAGATGCAGCAGCAAAAGTACCCGGTGCATTTGTCCGGCGGTCAGCAGCAGCGTGTTTCCATTGCCCGCGCGCTGGCGATGGAGCCGGAAGTATTACTGTTTGATGAGCCGACTTCGGCGCTCGATCCTGAACTGGTGGGCGAAGTGCTGCGCATTATGCAGCAGCTGGCGGAAGAGGGGAAAACCATGGTGGTGGTAACGCATGAAATGGGCTTTGCCCGCCATGTTTCCACCCACGTTATTTTCCTGCACCAGGGCAAGATTGAAGAAGAGGGCGCGCCGGATGAGTTGTTCGGCAACCCGAAAAGCACGCGTTTGCAGCAGTTCCTCAAAGGTTCGCTGAAGTGATATAAGGCCGCCGTACAGGCGGCCTCAATCTATGCTTTTTCCCGCCGGTAAATCCAGTCGTCATGATATTCGCCGCGCAGCAGGTAGGCTTTTTCCAGCACCTGTACACGTTGAAAACCACTTTTTTCCAGCACCCTCACCGACCCCTGATTCTCTGCCAGCACCCAGGCGTTCAATGCCTGCACTTCGCTATCAAACGCGTATTCGCACAGCGCCTGTAGTGCTTCTGATGCAACGCCTTGCCCCTGCGCGGCGGGCACAATCGAGTAGCCGACATCGGCTTCCTGTGGATTGTGCTGGCTGATACGCAGACCGATATCGCCCACCGAAGTATGCTGGGCGTTGCGAATAATAAAGGCGTGGCGATCGGCAAGACGATCGTCGAACAGGGTGCGAATCTGTTCTTCAGAGGCGATCTCGCCCATATAGCGCATCACGCTGCCATTCCTGCGCAGATGCAGGAAAAATGGCCAGTCGGAGGGTTCAAACGGGGAGAGAGTCAAGCGGGAAGTGTACAACGTCATGCCAGCGCCCTTACGGTGGTAAAGCGTCTTAGCTTACCACTGCAAACGCGCTGGCGGAGCCACGAAAATTAAGAGGTAACCACATCCTCCAGCGCCTCTTCCAGATCGTACCAGCGGAAAGCGAAACCAGCGGCTTCGAGGCGTTTCGGCAATGCGCGCTGGCCGCCAAGCACCAGAACAGAGGATTCGCCCATCATCAGGCGCACGGCGAAAGCGGGCGCGCGCATAATGGTCGGGCGGTGCAGCACATGGCCGAGCGTGTGAGCAAACTGCTCGTTACGCACCGGGTAGGGCGAAACCATATTGAACGGCCCGCGCAGATCGTTATCCAGCAGCCAGAGAATGCCGTTCAGCATATCGTCGATATGGATCCACGCCAGATACTGACGGCCATTGCCAATTGGGCCGCCGAGTCCGAGACGGAACAGCGGCAGCAGCTTGCCGAGGATCCCGCCCTGCGGCGCGAACACCACGCCAGTACGCAGCAGACAAACGCGGGTGCGATCGCTTTGCGCTTCGCAGGCAATTTGCTCCCAGCGGGCGCAAAGTTTATGCGTGAACTCGTTGTGCGGCGGCTCCTCTTCGGTGACCACTACTTCACCGAGATCGCCGTAGTAGCCCGCCGCCGATCCGGAAATCAGCACGCGCGGCGGCGTGTCGCTGGCCTTAATTAAATCCGCCAGCTGTTGCGTTATCTGCCAGCGGCTGTTGCACAGACGCTGCTTCTGCTCTTCGCTCCAGCGTTTATCGGCGATCGGCTCGCCTGCCAGGTTGATCACCGCATCAAACTCATTGAGGTGAGTGTGATCGTTTAGCCCTTTCCACAGCGTCACGCGGGCATCAAGTAGCTGTTGCGCTTTGGCCGGGCTGCGCGTCACAACGGTAACGGCATGCCCAAGCTCCAGCAGCCGAGGGATGAGATGACGACCAATCAGGCCAGTCCCGCCGGTAATCAGTATCTTCATGTTTCCCTCCTTTGGTGATGTTCCATTTCAGCATAAGTGAGCGGCTCAAATCCGCGTGCGATACCGAACACATTTCACGGATTTTTTAATTATCAGAATAGGTTATCCGGCTTTTATACCTGCTGTGCTTTTTGCAAAGCCCGCTCGGTGGCCGGACGGGTACGGATG
This sequence comes from Kosakonia sp. H7A, assembly GCF_003028445.1. Lineage (NCBI taxonomy): Bacteria > Pseudomonadati > Pseudomonadota > Gammaproteobacteria > Enterobacterales > Enterobacteriaceae > Kosakonia > Kosakonia sp. H7A. The sequence continues at coordinate 41,734 of NZ_PYTZ01000002.1, forward strand.
CGCTCATACCAGTTAAATACCGCGGGATAATCCTCAAGGTTCACGCGCTGACGCTGGTGGGCATGGATCCACGGCCAGGCGGCGATATCCGCAATGCTGTAATGCTCACCTGCCAGCCACGGCACCCGTTCCAGACGCTTATTCAATACCTGATACAGACGCTGGGTTTCGACCTGATAGCGTTCAATAGCATATGGCACTGGCTGTGGCGCAAAGTGGTTAAAGTGATGATTTTGCCCGAGCATCGGCCCCAAACCGGCAACCTGCCAGAAAAGCCACTGCAACGTGACATGGCGTTCACGCAATTCGCCGCTGAGCAATTTTCCCGTTTTTTCCGCCAGATAGAGCAGAATCGCACCCGATTCAAAGAGACTCAGCGGCGCGCCGCCATCGGCGGGCAGGTGATCGACAATGGCCGGGATTTTATTGTTCGGAGAGATAATCAGAAAATCCGGACGAAACTGGTCGCCTTTGCTGATATCGACGCGGATCAGGCGGTATTCCAGCCCGCTCTCTTCCAGAAATAGCGTTACTTTATGACCGTTTGGTGTGGGCGCGAAATAGAGGTCTATCATCAATACTCCAGATATAAGAATAATCGTTACTCTCAGAGTATAGGTGTTCCCTCTGGCTGCTGAGTTTTCATTAAGTGACAGCCTGGTCAGGACGTTATATTTTGAAGGAAAAACTCACCGTTAAACGAGGATGTTATGAACGAACCGGCTATCACGTTATGGTCCGATGCTAATTATTTCTCCCCGTATGTCCTGTCGGCCTATGTCGCGCTGCATGAAAAAGGTTTGCCTTTCTCGCTTAAAACCGTCGATCTGTCCAGCGGCGCTCAGCATATGCCTGGCTGGCCGGGTTACCATCTGACGTATCGCGTGCCTGTTCTGGCGATTGAGGGTTTCGAACTCAGCGAATCGACGGCGATAGCGGAATATCTCGAAGAGCGTTTCGCGCCGCCGGAATGGGAGCGTATCTACCCACACGATTTGCAAAAACGCGCCCGCGCCCGGCAAATCCAGGCCTGGCTGCGCAGCGATTTAATGCCCATCCGCGAAGAGCGCCCGACAGAGGTCGTTTTTGCTGGCGAGAAAAAAGCGCCGCTCAGCGCTGCCGGGCAGGAGAGTGCGGAAAAACTGTTTGCTATCGCCGGTGATTTGCTGGCGCACGGTAAGCCGAATCTGTTTGGCGAGTGGTGTATTGCGGATATCGATCTGGCATTGATGCTCAACCGACTGGTGATGAATGGCGATACGGTGCCGGAGCGGCTGGCGGAGTATGCTGCGTTCCAGTGGCAGCGCTCGTCCGTTCAGCGCTATGTTGCACTTTCCGCTAAGCGTGCAGGCTGATAAGCCCGCTGACTTCCGTTATCATGGGCTGTTTTCTTCCACATGAGGTGTAATGATGAAACTGATGTTTGCATCGGACATTCATGGGTCGTTGCCCGCGACGGAGCGCGTACTGGAACTGTTTGCCCAAAGCGATGCGCGCTGGCTGGTGATCCTCGGCGATGTGCTGAATCACGGGCCGCGCAACGCGCTGCCGCAGGGTTATGCACCGGCGCAGGTGGCGGAGCGGCTGAACGAGCAGGCCAACCGCATCATTGCCGTGCACGGCAACTGTGACAGCGAAGTGGATCAAATGTTGCTGCATTTCCCGATTACCGCGCCCTGGCAGCAAGTGCTGTTGGCAAAACGCCGCCTGTTTCTGACGCATGGACATCTGTTTGGCCCGGATGATGTACCGCCGCTGGCGGCAGGCGATGTGCTGGTTTATGGCCATACGCACATTCCGGTAGCGGAGCAGCGGGGCGACATTTTCCACTTCAACCCCGGCTCGGTGAGTATTCCCAAAGGTGGGTTTGCCGCCAGTTACGGCATGCTGGAAGAGGATGTGTTGCGCGTTATCGCACTTAATGATCAGCGGGTTATTGCGCAGGTCGCGATTAATCCGTAATTTACCTTTCAACCGAAACGCGCCAAAAGAGCGCCACAAAGAGAAGATTTCCCGATGGTGGAACAGAGTCATTTTGCAGGCATGGAGTGGGTGGACATTGTCAACGAAGACAATGAGGTGATCGCGCAATCAAGCCGGCAACAGATGCGGGCGCAGTGTTTGCGTCATCGCGCAACCTACATTGTGGTGCATGATGGGATGGGCAAAATTCTGGTGCAGCGCCGTACCGAAATCAAAGATTTTATGCCTGGTATGCTGGATGCCACCGCCGGTGGCGTGGTACAGGCCGGTGAAATTTTGCTGGATTCCGCACGCCGTGAAGCCGAAGAAGAACTGGGGATTGCCGGTGTTCCCTTCGCCGAACATGGCCAGTTCTACTTTGAAGATGAACATTGCCGCGTCTGGGGCGGTTTGTTCAGCTGCGTTTCCCACGGGCCTTTCGCTTTGCAGGAAGAAGAGGTGAGCGAGGTCTTCTGGATGACGCCGGAAGAGATTACCGCCCGCTGTGATGAATTCACCCCTGATTCCCTGAAAGCGCTTGCGTTGTGGATGAGCCGTAATGCCAGCAATGATGCGGAAAAAGCCCCGGAAGCCGACTAGCAGCTATCCCGCAGGCAAAACGTCGGTGCTATCGGCGTTTTGTTCTCCCAGGTTTCATCATTCAGGCGCGCCAGCAGCGCGCGTCCTGCTTCAATACCAATCTTGCGGTGCGGTACGGAAATGGTGGTCAACGGCGGCTGGCATACCCGGCTGACGTCGCTGTCGCCAAAGCCGACTATCGCTAAATCATCCGGTACCTTAATACGTCGTCTCTGGCATTCATACAGCGCGCCACAGGCCAGTTCATCCGAGACACACACCAGCGCATCCAGTTCCGGCCACGCCAGCAAAAACTCCGGCAGTTGTGCCGCACCCGTGGAGAAAACCGGCGGCGCGGCGGCGTTAATCACCCGGTTCGGCGACATATGGTGACGCAGCATTGCTTTGTACCAGCCCTGTAAATGCTGCTGGAAAATCCACTGCTCCTGGTTGGCGCACAGCAGGCCGATATTCTGGTAGCCGCGCTGCACCAGCATTTGTGTCAGCTCGAACATCGCAGCAACGTTATCGATCCCGATATTCATATCAATCGGATCGGCACGCACCGCGCCAATTTCCATCACCGGAATAGAGGCGTTTTTCAGCCAGTGGCGTACCATATCGCTATGTTCGACGCTGAGCAGAATGGCGGCGGCCAGATTGGACGCAAGCAGCGTTTCCAGTAATTTTTCTTCCTGCTCCAGCCGGTGCTGCGACTCGGCGAGCATGATCTGGTAACCGGCAGGCTGCAACACCTGCTGCAAACCGGCGAACATCTCCGAGCAGCCGGATTCGGCAAGGCTCGGCACCACCATCGCGATAGTCCAGGATGACGCCGAAGCCAGCGCGCTGGCCGCCAGATTGGGCATATACCCCAACTCCTGCACGGCAGCCTCTATCTTCTCACGCAATTTATCTGAAACCTGTTCCGGGGTACGTAACGCCCGCGAGACGGTCATGGTGCCAACGCCAGCGAGCTGCGCGACATCGGCAAGGGTGACTTTTCCTGTGCTCCGACGTTTTCGGGTAATTGCCATTCCGTTTCCTGACAGCCCTGATATCTCAGGTACTGAGTTATGAGTCATCTCAAGGCAGTATACGCCGGAAAGCCCTGCCTTTTCTGCGAATTCCCCTGCGTTTTCATATCTGATAGCGCTATCACATTTTTCGATCATTCCTGTTGGTAGCGCTATCTTTGCGACTATCATCACGGATAAGCGCCGCTGACTTGCATAAAGTTTGCCCATCTTATCCCTGATAAGGAGTGTGAAGTGTTAGACCAATGGCTTAACGACAAGACGATTCAGGTGCTTGATGGCGTAGAGAATTGGCCGCAGGCGCTGGAAATTTGTGCCAGACCGCTGCTCGCATCCGGCACGATTGCGCCGGATTATGTGACAGCCATTGTCGCCCAGCACCAGAAACTGGGGCCGTACTATGTGCTGGCGCCGGGGCTGGCAATGCCACATGCCAGGCCGGAAGAGGGGGCAAAAGGGTTAGGATTATCGTTGTTAAAATTGTCTCGCGGAGTTGATTTTGGCGCAGAGGATGCGGATCCGGTTGATACCATTATTATGTTGGCCGCGCCGGATAAACACAGCCATATTGAAATGATTGCCGCGCTGGCGGAACTATTTTCCAGCGATGAAGATATGGCGCAATTACATCGTGCAAACAGCCTGGAGGAAATTAAAAACATTATTCAGCGTTTCTGATTTTTTATTTTGTCACCAGTGATTACACATTGCCTGCTATGGGCGATGAGGTCGTACTCTACTCAAAAAAGGTAAATACAATGAAAATAATGGCAATTTGCGGATCCGGCCTGGGCAGTAGTTTTATGGTCGAAATGAATATTAAGAAAGTCCTCAAAAAATTGAATATCGAAGCTGAGGTCGAGCATTCCGACCTCTCTTCCGCCACGCCTGGTGCCGCCGATGTGTTTGTCATGGCAAAAGATATTGCCGCCAGCGCCAGCGTGCCGGAAAACCAGTTAGTTGTTCTCAGCAACATCATTGATATCAATGAACTGGAAGCGAAAATCAGCGCTTTCTTCGCCAACCGTTAACATCAACCGGATGCGCTGCACAATGGTGCGGCATGCATAAAGCGAGGTGGATATGTTTATCCTTGAAACGCTAAACTTTGTTGTTGATATATTGAAAGTCCCTTCTGTACTGGTGGGTTTAATTGCGCTGATTGGATTAGTGGCGCAGAAAAAATCCTTTTCCGATGTCGTGAAAGGGACAGTCAAAACGATTCTCGGTTTTATCGTATTGGGCGGCGGTGCGACAGTATTGGTCGGCTCGTTAAATCCGCTGGGTGGCATGTTTGAACATGCTTTTAATATTCAGGGGATCATTCCAAATAACGAGGCGATTGTTTCAATTGCGCTGGAGAAATATGGTGCATCAACGGCGCTGATCATGGCATTCGGCATGGTGGCGAATATTATTGTCGCGCGCTTTACGCGTCTGAAATACATTTTTCTGACCGGTCATCACACCTTTTATATGGCCTGCATGATTGGGGTGATCCTCACTGTCGCTGGTTTTGAAGGCGTTGGGCTGGTGTTTACCGGTTCGCTGATCCTCGGCCTGGTGATGGCGTTCTTCCCGGCGATTGCGCAGCGTTATATGAAACGGATCACCGGCAACGATGACATCGCGTTCGGCCATTTCGGTACGCTTGGCTACGTGTTGTCAGGCTGGATCGGCAGTAAATGCGGTAAGGGTTCACGCTCAACAGAAGAGATGAACCTGCCGAAAAACCTGAGCTTCCTGCGTGACAGCTCGATCTCCATTTCGCTGACGATGATCATTATTTACATGATCTTAGCTGTTTGCGCCGGGCGTGAGTACGTTGAGAGCCAACTCAGCGCCGGGCAGAACTTCCTCGTCTACGCGATTATTCAGGCCATCACTTTTGCTGCCGGCGTATTCATTATCCTGCAAGGCGTACGCCTGATTCTGGCGGAAATTGTTCCTGCCTTTACCGGCTTTTCCGAAAAACTGGTGCCTAATGCCAGACCGGCGCTGGATTGCCCGGTGGTTTATCCCTATGCGCCAAATGCGGTGCTGGTCGGCTTCCTGTTCAGTTTCCTCGGCGGGCTGGTGGGGCTATTCCTGCTCGGGCAGATGAAACTGGTGCTGATCCTGCCAGGCGTGGTGCCACACTTCTTTACCGGTGCGACGGCGGGTGTTTTTGGTAACGCTACCGGCGGACGACGCGGTGCGATGATCGGCGCGTTCGCCAACGGATTACTCATCACTTTCCTGCCCGTCTTGCTGTTGCCAGTGCTCGGCGCACTGGGCTTTGCCAATACCACCTTCTCGGACGCGGACTTTGGCTTTATCGGCATTGTGCTGGGCAATCTGGCGCGTTACCTGTCGCCGCTGGCAATTACCGGGCTGGTGGTGGCGCTGTTCGTCGCATTGGTCATCTGGAATCTGATGTCGAAGGGCAAACCTGCTGCCAATGACACAGAAGAAAAGAGTGGAGCGAAGTCATGAGCACGATTGCAGAAGTGAAACAGTTTGCGCGGGATATTCGCATAGCAACCCTGAAAGCATTGACGCACCTGGGCTTTGGACACTATGGCGGCAGCATGTCGGTGGTGGAAACGCTTGCCGTACTGTATGGCGACGTTATGCGAATTGATCCTGCCGATCCGGACTGGCCGGATCGCGACTACTTTGTGCTCTCGAAAGGCCACGCAGGCCCGGCGCTCTACAGCACGCTGGCGCTGAAAGGTTATTTCCCGCAGGAGATGCTGCAAACGCTCAATGAGAACGGCACCCGTCTGCCGAGTCATCCGGATCGATTAAAAACCCGCGGCGTGGATGCGACCACCGGATCGCTTGGCCAGGGCATTTCTATTGCCGGAGGGATGGCGCTGGGACATAAACTGGCGGGCAGGCCTAACCGTGTGTTTTGCATCGTTGGTGATGGCGAGTTGAATGAAGGGCAGTGCTGGGAAGCGTTCCAGTTTATTGCTCACCACAAGCTCAACAACCTGACGGTGTTTGTGGACTGGAATAAGCAGCAACTGGACGGCGAGCTGGATGAGATTATTTGCGCTTTCGATCTGGAGGGGAAATTCCGCGCCTTCGGTTTCGATGTCTGTACGGTGAAGGGCGATGACATCGCTGCACTTCTGGAAGTGGTGAAGCCGGTTCCGGCTGCCGATGCCCGGCCACGGCTGGTGATCCTCGACAGTATTAAAGGGCAGGGGGTGCCGTATCTCGAAAAGCTGAGCAACTCGCACCATTTACGCCTGACCGAAGAGATGAAACAGGCGCTTAACGAAACCATCGAACAACTGGAGGCGGCGCATGATTAAGGTGGCTGAAGTCGGCGGCAAAGACAGCATCGAGATGCGCAAAGTTTATGCCGGTTTTATCAGCGATCAGATTGCGGCGGGCAGCGACATTATCGCGCTGGAAGCCGATCTGATGAGTTCGATGGCAATGGATGGGGTGCAGAAAAAGTATCCGCAGCAGGTGATCAACTGCGGCATCATGGAGGCTAACGTCATTGGTACAGCAGCGGGGCTGTCGTTGACCGGGCGCAAACCCTTTGTGCATACCTTTACGGCGTTTGCCAGCCGCCGCTGTTTCGACCAGTTGTTTATGTCACTCGATTATCAGCGCAACAATGTCAAAGTCATCGCCTCCGATGCTGGTGTGACCGCCTGCCACAACGGCGGGACACACATGTCATTTGAGGATATGGGGATTGTGCGCGGTCTGGCTCATTCGGTGGTGCTGGAGGTGACGGATGCGGTGATGTTTGCCGATATCCTGAACCAACTTGCTCACCTGGAAGGGTTCTACTGGGTGCGCACCATTCGTAAACAGGCGCCAACCATTTATCAACCGGGTTCACATTTCACCATCGGCAAAGGCAATGTTCTGCGTGACGGTACAGATATTACGCTGATTGCCAACGGCATTATGGTGGCTGAAGCGCTGGCTGCGGCGCAGCAACTGGCGCAGGAAGGCGTGAGTGCGGCGGTAATCGATATGTTTACCTTAAAACCTATCGACCGCATGCTGGTGAAGAACTACGCCGAGAAGACCGGGCGGATTGTCACCTGCGAGAATCACAGCATTCATAACGGGCTGGGTTCGGCCGTGGCGGAAGTGTTAGTGGAAAGCTGTCCGGTGCCGATGCGGCGCGTGGGCGTGAAGGAGCGCTATGGTCAGGTGGGAACGCAGGATTTTCTGCAAAAAGAGTATGGGCTGACGGCGCAGGATATTGTGTCCGCCGCGCGGGAACTGCTGTAAATAAAAAAGGCGACCGGATGGTCGCCTTTTGATTTTTGCCGAATGGCGCTAACGCCATCCGACACAATTACTGCTGCTGAGACGCCTGAATGGCGGTCAGTGCGATGGTGTAAACGATATCGTCAACCAGCGCGCCACGGGACAGGTCGTTAACCGGTTTGCGCATACCCTGCAGCATCGGCCCGATGGAGATCAGGTCGGCAGAACGCTGTACCGCTTTGTAGGTGGTGTTACCGGTGTTCAGATCCGGGAAGATGAACACGGTAGCGCGACCGGCAACCGGAGAGTTCGGCGCTTTGGATTTCGCAACGTCAGCCATTACTGCGGCGTCGTACTGCAACGGACCATCGATAACCAGGTCAGGACGTTTTTCCTGCGCCAGACGGGTTGCTTCACGCACTTTCTCTACATCGCTGCCTGCACCGGAGTTACCGGTGGAGTAGGAGAGCATTGCCACACGCGGCTCAATACCGAAAGCGATAGCAGAATCAGCAGACTGAATCGCGATTTCAGCCAGTTGTTCAGCGGTCGGATCCGGGTTGATCGCGCAGTCGCCATAAACGTAAACCTGTTCCGGCAGCAGCATGAAGAACACGGAAGAAACCAGAGAGCTGCCCGGCGCGGTTTTGATCAACTGCAGCGGCGGACGAATGGTGTTTGCGGTGGTGTGAACAGCACCGGAAACCAGACCATCAACTTCATCCTGTTCCAGCATCAGTGTGCCGAGAACTACGTTATCTTCCAGCTGTTCGCGGGCAACGGCTTCGGTCATACCCTTGCTCTTACGCAGCTCAACCAGACGAGCAACGTAGCTTTCGCGAACCACTTCAGGGTCAACGATTTCGATACCAGTACCCAGTTCAACGCCCTGAGCCGCCGCAACGCGGTTGATCTCGTCCGGGTTACCCAGCAGGATACAAGTCGCGATGCCGCGTTCAGCACAAATCGCTGCGGCTTTAACTGTACGCGGCTCGTCACCTTCCGGCAGAACAACACGTTTGCCTGCTTTGCGCGCCAGCTCGGTAAGCTGGTAACGGAAGGCTGGCGGAGAAAGACGACGGCTGCGCTCGGAAGTCGCGGTCAGGGAATCAATCCACTGTGCGTTGATGTAGCTGGCAACGTATTCCTGAACATTTTCAACACGTTCGCTATCGTCAGCCGGAACTTCCAGGTTGAAGCTTTGCAGGCTCAGGGAGGTCTGCCAGGTGTTGGTGTTCACCATAAATACCGGCAGGCCAGTAGCAAATGCACGTTCACACAGTTTGCGAACGCTGGCTTCCATTTCGTAGCCGCCAGTCAGCAGCAGGGCACCGATTTCTACGCCGTTCATTGCGGCCAGGCAGGCAGCAACCAGCACGTCCGGACGATCTGCGGAAGTCACCAGCAGAGAACCCGGGCGGAAGTGTTCCAGCATGTGCGGAATGCTGCGCGCACAGAAAGTCACGGATTTCACGCGGCGGGTTTTGATATCGCCTTCGTTGACGATAGTTGCATTCAGGTGACGCGCCATATCGATTGCACGCGTGGCAATCAGATCAAAACTCCATGGAATCGCGCCGAGTACCGGCAGCGGGCTGGTTTCCTGCAGTTTTGTCGCATCAACATGCACGACTTTCGCTTTGGAAGAGTCATCAAAAATTTCTGACAGATCCGGGCGAGTACGGCCCTGATCGTCAACCGGTGCGTTTAGTTTGTTAACGATAACGCCGGTGATATTGGTATTTTTTGCGCCGCCGAAGCTGTTGCGGGTCAGTTCGATACGCTCTTTCAGCTGTTCCTGAGTATCAGTGCCCTGAGACATAACAAACACGATTTCTGCGTTCAGCGTTTTCGCGATTTCAAAGTTCAGCGAATCGGCAAACTGGTGTTTGCGGGTCGGCACCAGACCTTCTACCAGCACGACTTCAGCATCTTTGCTGCTTTCGTGGTAGCGCGCGATGATCTCTTCCATCAGCACGTCTTTCTGGTTGCTGGAGAGCAGCGACTCAACATGGCTCATTTTCAGCGGTTCAGCCGCTGGCAGGCCAGAAGTCGCACGCACGATGGTGGTGGTCTGGTCCGGAGCATCGCCGCCGGCGCGCGGCTGGGCGATCGGTTTAAAGACGCTCAGACGAACGCCTTTGCGTTCCATAGCACGGATAACGCCAAGGCTGACACTGGTCAGGCCGACGCTGGTTCCGGTAGGGATCAGCATAATAATACGGGACACGGTTAATCCTCTTTCGTTACCGTCATTGCAGACGGGTTACAAAACAGCACCGCCAGCGTTGGCTGGCGGTGTGGGTAATCAGGCAGTCAGGCGGCTCGCGTCTTGCGCGATAACCAGTTCTTCGTTGGTCGGGATAACAACGGCAGGACGGGTGCCTTCTTTGTTGATAAAGCCAGACTTGCCGAAACGGGCAGCCAGGTTACGTTCGTGGTCAACTTCAAAGCCCAGTACGCCCAGACGGCCCAGGGAGAGTTCACGTACCATTGCGGCATTTTCACCGATACCACCAGTGAAGACAACGGCGTCCAGACGGCCATCCATCAGCGCAGTGTAAGAACCGATGTATTTTGCCAGGCGGTGGCAGTAAACATCCATCGCACGTTTGGCGTCTTCTTTCTCTTTGTAGTTATCTTCTACATAACGGCAGTCGCTGGTGACTTCAGTCAGACCCAGCAGGCCGGACTCTTTGGTCAGCATTTTGTTGATCGCTTCAACACTCATGCCCAGGGTGTCATGCAGATGGAACACGATAGCCGGATCGATATCACCGGAACGGGTGCCCATTACCAGACCTTCCAGCGGGGTCAGACCCATGGAGGTATCAACACATTTACCGTTGCGAATGGCGGAAACAGAACCACCGTTGCCGAGGTGGCAAGTGATGATGTTCAGCTCTTCAACCGGTTTGTTCAGTACTTTGGCAGCTTCCTGAGTAACATAGAAGTGGCTGGTACCGTGCGCGCCGTAACGACGTACGCCGTGCTCTTTATACAGTTTGTACGGCAGAGCGTACAGGTAGGACTCTTCCGGCATCGTGGTGTGGAACGCGGTGTCGAAGACAGCAACGTTTTTGTCCTTCAGTTTCGGGAAGGATTTCAGCGCTTCAGCGATACCGATCAGGTGAGCCGGGTTATGCAGCGGTGCGAAAGAAGCTGCATCTTTGATGCCCTGAATAACAGATTCATCGATCACAACAGAGCTGGTGTATTTTTCGCCACCGTGCACGATACGGTGACCGATAGCAGTCAACTGTGCAGACAGTTCTGGTTTTTGTGCCAGAATAGTGTTAACGATAAAGTTCAGCGCTTCACTGTGAGCGGCACCTGCACCTAAAGCCGCTTCTTGTTTACCGCCATCGATTTTCCACTTGATGCGTGCTTCAGGGAGATGGAAACATTCGGCTAAACCAGAAAGGTATTCGTCACCGTTAGATGCATCGATGATGGCAAATTTCAGCGAGGAACTACCGCAGTTCAGAACCAGTACTAACTTACTCGACATGGAAGTACCTATTTATGATACGTGGCTAAAAAAGGTCAGTGAGTCGCACAGCGTAGCGCAGGTTGACGCTGACATTTATGATTAACATCATGCTGAATATATTTTTTGGCATGATGGAAGAATACATAAGATTTTAAGCTATTTTGCGCAAATTTCAGACAGTGGCATAATGAGCTTTAAATTTGACGATTTAACAATAGTCGTCTATAGGCCCTGGTCAGGCTGCCACAGGATACCTGATACCAGGTGGGATTGACAAAAAATTTTAACGTTGTCATCCGTAGTTGTTGTTTTGCACAAATTTTTTAATTTTTATATGTGAAGTTGAGGTAAGACCATGTCCACTTCTGAGAATCGACCCGTTAGTTTCTTCAGTTTGTTTCGTCGAGGTCAGCGCTATGCGAAGACCTGGCCCATGGAAAAACGCCTCGCTCCGGTGTTTGTTGAGAATCGCGTGATCCGCGCAACGCGTCACGCTATCCGCTTTATGCCGCCGCTGGCGGTCTTCACTCTGTGCTGGCAAATCGCGCTTGGCGGTCAGCTTGGCCCGGCAGTGGCAACCGCGCTGTTTGCCCTGAGCCTGCCAATGCAGGGGCTATGGTGGCTGGGTAAACGCTCCGTCACGCCGCTACCGCCTTCCATTTTGCACTGGTTTTATGAAGTGCGGGGCAAGCTCCAGGAAGCAGGGCAGGCGCTGGCGCCGTTCGAAGGCAAACCTGATTACCAGGCGCTGGCAGATACTCTTAAACGTGCTTTCAAGCAGCTGGATAAAACATTTCTTGATGATCTGTGACGCCATCAGGAATCGCAGTCTATATAAAAGAAGACATCTTTGCGGTGGCTTCTTTTTTTATTTTCATTTTGATCTGCGCAACACCCCCGGCAAATCAAGAAAGCCATCGTTTTCAGCATGTAAACTCGAAACATCTTATTTAAAGCGCCGATGAGCCACAGGAGTCGAAAGATGGAAATGACTAACGCCCAACGTCTGATCTTATCCAATCAGTATAAAATGATGACCATGATGGATCCGGCGAATGCAGAACGCTACCGCCGTTTACAGACCATTATTGAGCGTGGCTATGGTCTGCAAATGCGCGAGCTGGATCGCGAGTTCGGCGAGCTGAAAGAAGAAACCTGCCGCATTGTTATCGATATCATGGAGATGTATCACGCGCTCCATGTCTCCTGGACCAACCTGAAAGACGCCAACACCATCGATGAACGGCGCGTGACTTTCCTTGGCTTCGACGCGGCAACGGAAGCGCGTTACCTAGGCTATGTGCGTTTTATGGTGAATATTGAAGGCCGCTACACCCATTTCGATGCCGGTACGCACGGCTTTAATGCGCAAACGCCTATGTGGGAAAAATATCAGCGCATGCTGAGCGTATGGCACTCCTGCCCGCGCCAGTATCATCTGAGCAGCAACGAAATTAATCAGATTATCAACGCCTGAGGAGGTGAGTGTGCAGTGCAAAGGATTTCTGTTTGATCTGGATGGCACGTTGGTTAATTCTCTGCCCGTTGTTGAACGGGCATGGTGTAGCTGGGCTGACAGGTTTGGCATCGCGCATGATGAAGTGCTGAATTTCATCCATGGCAAACAGGCGATTACCTCGCTGCGTCACTTTATGCCGGGAAAATCGGAAGAGGATATTGCCGCCGAGTTTACCTGGCTGGAAGCCATCGAAGCGGCGGATACCGACGGGATCGCTCCGTTGCCCGGTGCTATCGCATTACTGCAGCACCTCGATTTGGCAGGGATTCCGTGGGCGATTGTTACTTCCGGTTCCGTGCCGGTTGCTCACGCCCGTCACCGCGCAGCCGGTCTGCCTGCGCCGGAAGTGTTTATCACCGCCGAGCAGGTTAAACATGGTAAACCTGCTCCGGATGCTTATCTGCTTGGCGCAGAGCGGCTGGGGCTGGCGCCACAGGATTGTGTGGTGGTTGAAGATGCCGCCGCGGGCGTTTTATCCGGGCTGGCGGCAGGATGCCACGTCATTGCGGTAAATGTTCCGGCCGATTCTCCCCGGCTTGATGAAGCCGATTTCGTACTTACCAGCCTCGAAGCGCTGAATGTTGCGAAGCAGTCAGACGGAACGGCGATTGTCACGCTGAATGCCTGAACCCATGATTTAACCCCACATTTGTGGGGTTTTTTTATGGCACTATTTCCCCTCCATCAACTGACAAGGATATGTTGTGAACGGTGAACTGATTTGGGTGCTGTGTCTGCTGGCTATTACCGTTGTGCTTTTCGCAACGGGGAAAGTACGCATGGATGCGGTGGCGCTGTTTGTGATTGTCGCCTTTGTCTTAAGTGGCATACTCACTCTGCCCGAGGCCTTTTCAGGTTTTAGCGATCCCAATGTGATCCTGATTGCCGCACTGTTTATTATCGGCGATGGCCTGGTGCGCACCGGCGTGGCAACGAATATGGGCGCCTGGCTGGTTGAGATGGCTGGCAGCAGCGAAGTGAAAATGTTGGTGCTGCTCATGTTTACCGTTGCCGGTCTGGGCGCGTTTATGAGTTCGACTGGTGTGGTGGCGATTTTTATACCGGTGGTCATGAGCGTTTCGCTACGCATGCAGATTTCGCCTTCGCGACTGATGATGCCGCTCAGTTTCGCCGGGCTTATCAGCGGCATGATGACGCTGGTGGCAACGCCGCCTAACCTGGTGGTGAACAGCGAACTGTTGCGAGAAGGCATGAAAGGATTTGGCTTTTTTAGCGTGACGCCGCTGGGCCTGGTGATTCTGCTGCTGGGGATCATCTATATGCTGCTGATGCGTTTTATGTTGAAAGGGGATGATGAGCAAGCGCAGCGTGACGGCTGGAAGCGTCGCTCGTTTCGTGAGTTGATTAAAGAGTACCGCCTTACCGGGCGCGCGCGCCGCCTTGCTATTCGTCCCGGTTCCCCTTTGATCGGCCAGCGCCTTGATGATTTGCGGCTTCGCGAACGTTATGGCGCGAATGTTATCGGCGTCGAACGCTGGAGGCGTTTTCGGCGGGTAATTGTCAACGTTAATGGTGTCTCCGAGTTTCGTGCCCGCGACGTTCTGCTGATTGACATGTCTGCTGCTGAAGTGAATTTGCGTGAATTCTGTGCCGAACAGTTGCTGGAACCCATGGTGCTACGTGGTGAATATTTTTCCGATCAAGCGCTGGATGTGGGGATGGCGGAAGTGTCGTTAATTCCGGATTCTGAACTGATAGGTAAGACGGTCCGCGAAATCGGTTTTCGTACCCGTTACGGCTTAAACGTGGTCGGCCTGAAGCGCAACGGCGAGGCGGTTGACGGTGTGATTACGGATATCACGCTGGAACTGGGCGATATTTTCCTGGTCGTCGGTAACTGGAAACTGATCCGTCAGTTGGGCTCTCACGGCCGCGATTTTGTGGTGCTCAATTTACCGGTTGAAGAGAGCGCTGCTTCGCCTGCCCATAGCCAGGCGCCGCATGCAATTTTTTGCCTGGTGCTGATGGTTGCCCTGATGCTCACCGATGAAATCCCCAACCCGATCGCTGCGATTATCGCTTGCATGTTAATGGGGAAATTCCGCTGTATTGATGCTGAAAGCGCCTATAAGGCCATTCATTGGCCGAGCATTATTCTGATCGTCGGGATGATGCCTTTTGCGCTGGCGCTGCAAAAAACCGGCGGCGTGGATCTGGTGGTTAAGGGGTTGATGGATATCGGCGGCGGTTACGGGCCGCACGTTATGCTGATCTGCCTGTTTATCATGTGTGCGGTCATCGGGCTGTTTATCTCGAACACCGCCACTGCGGTGCTGATGGCACCGATTGCGCTAGCGGCGGCAAAATCGATGGGCGTTTCGCCGTATCCGTTTGTCATGATGGTGGCAATGGCGGCATCAGCCGCATTTATGACGCCAGTTTCATCACCGGTCAATACGCTGGTGCTCGGGCCAGGCAATTACCAGTTTAGTGATTTTGTTAAGATCGGTGTGCCGTTTACGCTGCTGGTGATGGTGGTTTGTGCGGTGCTGATCCCGATACTGTTTCCGTTTTGACGCGTTTGCCGGGTGGCATTCACCCGGCAAAGAATACTTACAGCGGTGAGTCCTGGCTGATTTCATCCAGCGATAAATGGAAACTCGGCACAAAAACCTGCATGAAGTAATCCATTTCCGGGCTGCGCCGGGCATCAAGGGTTTTTTCGAGGCGAGATTTTGCCAGCCCGAATTCATTGTTGCCGGCGGAAAGCTCTTCCAGACATTTCAGATAGGCGCATAGTGCATCTGCCTGTTTCACGATCGCTTTTTCTTCCGCGCTATAGTGATGTTCATCAATCAGCGGCGCAAAAATATCCTGCAACTCTTCCGGTACCATTTCGACCAGCTTTTGCTGGGCAATCTTTTCAATCGCCTTATATTCCTGCGCAATTTGTGAATTGAAATACTTTACCGGGGTGGGCAGATCGCCGGTCAGAACTTCCGATGCGTCGTGGTACATAGCCAGTAACGCAATACGTTCGGCATTCAGTTGACCATTGAATTTACGGTTTTTTATCGCCGCCAGCGCATGGGCGACCATCGCCACTTGCAGGCTGTGCTCGGACACATTTTCGGTGCGTACGTTGCGCATCAGCGGCCAACGATTGATCAGTTTAAGGCGGGAAAGGTGGGCGAAGAAATGACTCTGACTCATAGTTAACCTTGTCTGTGACTGCGACCTGAGTCATTGTGCGCAGAGTGTGGGGGAAGATGCAAATCCTCCCCCGATGAAGATCACTGATGATAACCAGAGAGGAAACGGCCAAAACGACTGATCGCCATCTCCAGATCGTCTTCGCGCGGCAGCGTCACGATACGTACGTGATCCGGCCACGGCCAGTTGAATGCGGAACCCTGCACCAACAGCACTTTTTCCTGTAGCAGGAAGTCGAGCACCATCTTTTGATCGTCGTGAATATTAAAGCGTTTCGCGTCAATTTTCGGGAACATGTAGAGTGCGCCGCTGGGCTTCACGCAGGAAACCCCGGGGATTTCATTAATCAGTTCCCATGCACGGTTGCGCTGTTCATACAGACGACCGCCCGGCACAATAAATTCACTGATACTCTGGTAACCGCCGAGCGCAGTCTGAATTGCGTGCTGTGCCGGAACGTTGGCGCAAAGGCGCATCGAGGCCAGCATTTCCAGCCCTTCGATATAGCCTTTCGCGTGTTTTTTCGGCCCACTCAGCACCATCCAGCCCTGGCGGAAGCCTGCCACGCGGTAGGTTTTTGACAGACCATTAAAGGTAATAGTGAACAGATCCGGCGCCAGTGCGGCGATAGAGTGGTGCTCGGCCGCGTCGTAAAGAATTTTGTCGTAGATCTCATCGGCGAAGATGATCAGGTTGTTCTGACGCGCAATCTCAACCACCTCCATCAACAGTTCTTTTGAATAAACCGCACCGGTAGGGTTATTCGGGTTGATAATCACAATACCACGGGTGCGCGGTGTGATTTTGGCGCGAATATCGTCAAGATCCGGGAACCAGCCAGCAGATTCATCACACAGATAATGTACGGCTTTACCACCGGAAAGTGACACGGCCGCTGTCCACAGCGGGTAATCCGGGGCGGGAACCAGCATTTCGTCACCGCTGTTAAGCAGCGCCTGCATCGACTGAACGATCAGTTCAGAAACACCGTTACCAATATAGATATCTTCAACGGTGACTTCGCGCATACCGCGCGCCTGATAGTGCTGCATGATCGCTTTACGGGCTGAATAAAGCCCTTTGGAATCGCAATAGCCTTGCGCGCCTGGCAGGTTACGAATCACATCAACCAGAATTTCATCCGGCGCTTCGAAGCCGAATGGAGCAGGGTTGCCGATGTTAAGTTTAAGAACTTTATTGCCTTCTTCTTCCAGACGCTTTGCTTCTTTCAGAACCGGGCCACGGATGTCGTAACAGACATTATCTAATTTGCTGGATTTTTCGATGGAGGACATGAACCTTTGACCTTTTAGCTATGGGAGCCACTGCCTGCCGTGGAAGTGAGCACGGAACAATGTACTCCCACGCCCGCCAGTTTTGAAGGGTTAGCAGAAGAAGATTTCGCGGTAACTTTCTCATTGATTAACGTTTTTTTAACTGTTTTCTTTTATTTTTCCCTTGTTCTTAAACTGCCTTTACGCTAATTTTCAGTTTTAAATATCAAAAATACATAAGAAGTTGTAATTTATCGCTAATAAAAGGCCCTTGCTTAGTGCGGGTTTAAAAAAGAAGTACGCAAACCGACAGAGAATTCTTCGCAAAATCTGGATGATGGCAAGATGGAGTCATGCATTTTGTCAGAGGGGAATGTTTGCGCTGTAAACGCAATGTTAAGCATTATTAATAGTTAGAACGGTTGTCAATTAATAGCGAATTAATATTGAGAATGGGAACTATGTTCGTCTCTAATATTATAACCAGAGGTCGGACATCATGACAATTGCGGTTTAAGATTATTCGCAATAATGCTTATAAATATAAAGGTTTTAGGTTAAACTCGGAGGGCAAGAAATGGTGCTGATGTGAAAAAGCCATGCTTTAGTTAAGGACTATTTCTTGATTTTAGTTGGTTGTTATTATTCGCTTTTACTCCAGTCCGCTTATATAGCCTTATGGTATATGATACATATGCTATGTATAGCCAGTGATGTGCATAAACAGGTTCTTTTTTTAAAAGCATTCGCAAGGTTTATCACGGTTTATATATCCAGAAGGAATGGAGCATGCGAAATAAAGCCAATGGGTTCAGCTTGCATTAGACAGCGAACTATAAACACGAGAACTTACAGTCAGGCTTTGATGAGTCATGACGTTGCTGGATGCACTTTTTAAATGGAATTACTTAATCTTACGAGCACAGCATAAACCCGGGTCACTCTGCGCGAGCAACCCGTAAGTGAAAAAATATGATAAATGCAAATCGTCCGATACTGAATCTCGACCTCGATCTGCTGAGAACTTTCGTTGCGGTCGCTGATCTGAACACCTTTGCTGCGGCTGCTGCTGCGGTATGTCGCACCCAGTCTGCCGTAAGCCAGCAAATGCAGCGGCTGGAACAGTTAGTGGGAAAGGAACTTTTTGCCCGTCATGGGCGTAATAAACTTTTAACCGAGCACGGTATTCAATTACTGGGTTATGCGCGAAAGATCTTACGTTTCAATGATGAAGCTTGTACATCGCTGATGTTTAGCAACTTGCAGGGCGTATTAACTATTGGCGCTTCTGACGAATCAGCCGATACCATTTTGCCTTTCTTGCTTAATCGTATTAGCTCGGTATATCCGAAACTGGCGCTGGATGTGCGCGTGAAGCGCAACCCGTTATCCGACGATCGTCTTCAGGATCATGACCTCGATCTGGTGGTGACAACGCATCGCTACGGGCAGTTTGATTGCCTGACGTTACGTACATCCCCAACGCACTGGTACTGTTCGGCGGAATATGTCCTGCAGAAAGGTGAGGCTATCCCACTTGTGTTGCTGGATGAACCCAGTTCGTTTCGCGACATGGTGATTAATGCCCTCAATAGTGCCAATATTCCATGGCGCATGGCTTATGTGGCTTCAACGCTTTCGGCCGTGAAAGCGGCAGTGAAAGCCGGGCTTGGTGTCACCGCCCGCCCTGTTGAAATGATGAGTCCGGATTTGCGGGTATTAGGCCGCGCTGATGGCCTGCCGCTGTTGCCTGATACGGAATATCTGCTGGGCTATAATCCCAATAGCCAGAATGAACTGGCGCAGGTTATTTTTCAGGCGATGGAACATTACCAGAACCCGTGGCATTACGGGAATTCTGGGTCTGAAGAAGGTGGGGATCCGCTTATCGTTGAAGGGGATTTTGGCTAACATTTTGCGCCAAAACTGGTAACAAAATGTAAGTGCAAAAATGAACCGCTGGCAGTGAAATCGCTGCCACTGGTTCGTTTTATATCGGAACATTTCCCTGGTGAATTATTGACCCTCTAAATAATATTTCCTTTCAAGAAGTTAATACTCCTCACAGCAAAATATCCCTTTATCAACTATAGTCTTTCATGCCTTAAGCTCATGTTAAAAATCAAGCTGGATTGTTGCCGTTTTTTGCGATGAATTAACAAAAGCGTGTCTCAGATCAAGAAAATACTCCCAATGAGGGGGAGGAATCCGGACAAAATCCTGTCAAAATAAGCGGGTAATATTAGGAAAAGCTCACAACGGACACGATTCAACACCTGATTTTTTCGCGGGTATGTTTGAGGCCGATCAAGAAAACGGCACTAAATGTTAATGAATTGCTGCCGATGTAAACTAATGTGAGGAAACTTTTGTTAAAGTTGACAAAAGGTTATAGAAAGGAGTAAAACCCACATCGTTTAGCTGTTTTCGCCTTTTTTCACAGTTAATGTGTGGTTTTATTCCTCCCCGTGAATCGATGTGGCGTCATCTGCCAGCAAGAGCAGAGGTATTAACGCTACCTTTTGAGTTAAGCAATGCGTATGTCAACATCCACTGAAATCATCGCTCATCACTGGGCATTCGCTATCTTTCTTATTGTCGCCATAGGGCTTTGTTGCCTGATGCTGGTCGGCGGTCGTTTTTTAGGCGGCCGCGCACGCGCAAGGCACAAAAACGTTCCTTTCGAATCCGGTATCGATTCTGTCGGTTCCGCGCGCTTACGTCTCTCCGCCAAGTTCTACCTGGTGGCCATGTTCTTCGTCATCTTCGATGTGGAAGCGCTTTACCTCTATGCATGGTCAACCTCCATTCGCGAGAGTGGTTGGGTCGGTTTTGTCGAAGCTGCAATTTTTATTTTAGTGCTGTTAGCTGGTCTGGTTTATCTGGTGCGTATTGGCGCGCTGGATTGGACGCCCGTGCGTTCGCGCCGTGAGCATATCAACCCAGAGACTGGCAGCTACACTGATCGTCAACGCTAACCGCGAGGCAATAAGATGGATTATACGCTCACCCGCATAGATCCTAACGGTGAGAACGACCGTTACCCCCTGCAAAAACAGGAGATCGTAACCGACCCCCTGGAACAAGAAATCAACCGTAGCGTTTATATGGGTAAACTCGAAAATGCCCTGCACGATATGGTGAACTGGGGCCGTAAAAACTCAATTTGGCCATATAACTTTGGTCTGTCGTGCTGCTATGTAGAGATGGTGACCTCCTTTACGGCCGTTCACGACGTCGCGCGTTTTGGTGCGGAAGTACTGCGTGCTTCTCCTCGTCAGGCGGACCTGATGGTCGTCGCCGGTACTTGCTTTACCAAAATGGCGCCTGTCATTCAGCGTCTTTATGACCAGATGCTGGAACCAAAGTGGGTTATCTCAATGGGAGCCTGCGCGAACTCTGGTGGTATGTACGATATCTACTCCGTCGTGCAGGGCGTCGATAAATTTATCCCGGTGGATGTTTACATCCCTGGCTGTCCGCCGCGTCCTGAAGCGTACATGCAGGCGCTGATGTTGTTACAGGAATCGATTGGTAAAGAACGTCGTCCGCTCTCCTGGGTGGTTGGCGATCAGGGCGTTTACCGCGCCAATATGCAGTCGGAACGCGACCGTAAGCGTGGCGAACGCATTGCCGTTACCAATCTGCGTACGCCGGACGAGATTTAATGTGCGCCTGTGGGTAATGGAAAAAACTTCGCATTTCAATAATCCAATAACGCGAAGCCATACCCGACAGTCACCACGGACCCTTTGCAATGGTGAACAATATGACCGATTTAACCGCGCAAGAAGCCGCATGGCAGACTCGGGATCATCTGGATGATCCGGTCATTGGCGAATTGCGCAACCGTTTTGGGCCGGATGCCTTTACTGTTCAGGCGACCCGCACCGGGGTACCCGTAGTTTGGGTGAAGCGTGAGCAATTGCTGGAAGTTGGCGATTTCCTGAAGAAGCTGCCGAAACCTTACGTCATGCTGTTCGATCTGCACGGCATGGACGAGCGTCTACGTACACACCGCGCCGGTTTACCCGCCGCGGATTTTTCCGTTTTCTATCACCTGATTTCGATCGATCGTAACCGCGACATCATGCTCAAGGTGGCGCTTTCTGAAAACGATCTGAATGTGCCGACGTTTACCAAACTCTTCCCCAACGCCAACTGGTACGAGCGTGAAACGTGGGAAATGTTTGGCATTACCTTTAACGGTCATCCGCACCTGACGCGCATCATGATGCCGCAGACCTGGACGGGACATCCGCTGCGTAAAGATTACCCGGCGCGCGCCACCGAATTCGATCCGTTTGAGCTGACCAAAGCCAAGCAGGATTTAGAAATGGAAGCGCTGACCTTTAAGCCGGAAGACTGGGGTATGAAGCGCGGCACCGACAATGAGGACTTTATGTTCCTCAACCTCGGTCCGAACCACCCGTCTGCGCACGGTGCCTTCCGCATTATCCTGCAACTCGACGGCGAAGAGATTGTCGACTGCGTACCGGATATCGGTTACCACCACCGCGGCGCGGAAAAAATGGGCGAGCGTCAATCCTGGCACAGCTACATTCCTTATACCGACCGTATTGAGTACCTCGGTGGTTGCGTTAACGAAATGCCGTATGTGCTGGCGGTAGAGAAACTGGCGGGGATCACCGTACCGGATCGCGTCAACGTGATCCGCGTGATGCTCTCTGAACTGTTCCGCATCAACAGCCACCTGCTTTATATCTCCACCTTTATTCAGGACGTGGGCGCAATGACCCCGGTGTTCTTCGCCTTTACCGATCGGCAGAAAATCTACGATCTGGTGGAAGCGATCACTGGTTTCCGTATGCACCCGGCGTGGTTCCGTATTGGCGGCGTAGCGCACGATCTGCCGCGTGGCTGGGATCGTTTGCTGCGTGAATTCCTCGACTGGATGCCGAAACGTCTGGCCTCTTATGAGAAGGCGGCGCTGCGTAACACCATTCTGAAAGGTCGCTCGCAGGGTGTTGCCGCTTACGGCGCGAAAGAAGCGCTGGAGTGGGGCACTACCGGCGCGGGTCTGCGTGCTACCGGCATCAACTTTGACGTGCGTAAAGCGCGTCCATACTCCGGCTATGAAAACTTCGACTTTGAAATCCCGGTGGGCGGTGGCGTCAGCGACTGCTATACCCGCGTGATGCTGAAAGTGGAAGAGCTGCGCCAGAGCCTGCGTATTCTTGAGCAGTGTCTTAACAATATGCCGGAAGGCCCGTTCAAAGCGGATCATCCGCTGACGACGCCGCCACCGAAAGAGCGCACGCTGCAACATATCGAAACCCTGATTACTCACTTCCTGCAGGTTTCGTGGGGCCCGGTAATGCCGGCCAACGAATCCTTCCAGATGATTGAAGCAACCAAGGGTATTAACAGTTACTACCTGACCAGCGATGGCAGCACCATGAGCTACCGCACGCGCGTTCGCACACCGAGCTTTGCGCATTTGCAGCAAATCCCGTCGGCGATCCGCGGCAGCCTGGTATCCGACCTGATCGTCTATCTGGGTAGTATCGATTTTGTTATGTCAGATGTGGACCGCTAATTATGCACGAGAATCAACAACCACAAACCGAGGCTTTTGAGCTGAGTGCGGCAGAGCGTGAGGCAATTGAGCACGAAAAGCACCACTACGAAGACCCGCGTGCGGCGTCCATTGAAGCGCTGAAGATTGTTCAGAAGCAGCGTGGCTGGGTGCCGGACGGCGCGATTTACGCCATTGCTGATGTTCTGGGGATCCCGGCGAGCGATGTCGAAGGCGTGGCAACGTTCTACAGCCAGATCTTCCGTCAGCCAGTCGGCCGCCATGTGATCCGCTATTGCGACAGCGTGGTTTGCCATATCACCGGTTATCAGGGCATTCAGTCGGCGATTGAAAGCCACCTGAAGATCAAACCGGGCCAGACCACTTTCGACGGCCGCTTTACGCTGCTGCCGACCTGCTGTCTGGGCAACTGCGATAAAGGGCCGAACATGATGATCGATGAGGACACTCACGCGCATCTGACTCCGGAAGGCATCCCCGAACTGCTGGAGCGGTATAAATGAAAACAGTTATCCGTACTCCTGAAACACATCCGCTGACCTGGCGGCTGCGTGACGACAAGCAGCCGGTCTGGCTGGATGAATACCAGAGCAAAAATGGTTATGCCGGTGCGCGTAAAGCGCTCTGCGGTATGGCACCGGACGAAATCGTCAACGCGGTAAAAGATTCCGGCCTGAAAGGTCGTGGCGGCGCGGGCTTCTCCACCGGTCTGAAGTGGAGCCTGATGCCGAAAGACGAATCCATGAACATCCGTTACCTGCTGTGTAACGCCGATGAAATGGAGCCGGGCACCTACAAAGACCGCCTGTTGATGGAGCAGTTGCCGCACCTGCTGGTGGAAGGCATGCTGATTTCCGCCTTTGCGCTGAAAGCTTACCGTGGCTACATCTTCCTGCGTGGCGAATATATAGAAGCAGCGGTACATCTGCGTCGCGCCATTGCGGAAGCGACCGAAGCGGGCTTGCTGGGTAAAAATATCCTCGGCAGCGGCTTTGATTTCGAACTCTTTGTTCACACCGGGGCCGGGCGTTATATCTGCGGTGAAGAGACCGCGCTGATTAACTCGCTGGAAGGCCGCCGCGCGAACCCGCGCTCCAAGCCGCCGTTCCCGGCAAGCTCTGGCGTATGGGGTAAACCGACCTGCGTCAACAACGTCGAAACCCTGTGCAACGTGCCAGCTATTCTGGCTAACGGTGTTGAATGGTATCAGAACATTTCGACCAGCAAAGATGCCGGTACCAAGCTGATGGGCTTCTCCGGCCGCGTGAAAAATCCGGGCCTGTGGGAACTGCCGTTCGGTACGACCGCGCGTGAAATCCTCGAAGATTATGCTGGTGGTATGCGCGATGGCCTGAAATTCAAAGCCTGGCAGCCAGGCGGCGCAGGTACAGACTTCCTGACCGAAGCGCACCTTGATCTGCCAATGGAATTCGAAAGCATCGGGAAAGCGGGTAGCCGTCTGGGAACGGCGCTGGCGATGGCCGTCGATCATGAGATTGGCATGGTGCCGCTGGTGCGCAACCTGGAAGAGTTTTTCGCCCGTGAATCCTGCGGTTGGTGTACGCCATGCCGTGATGGTCTGCCGTGGAGCGTAAAAATTTTGCGCGCGCTGGAACGTGGTGAAGGCCAGCCAGGGGACATCGAGACACTTGAGCAACTGTGTCGACAACTTGGGCCGGGTAAAACCTTCTGCGCGCATGCACCGGGTGCGGTTGAACCCTTACAGAGCGCGATTAAATATTTCCGCGAAGAATTCGAAGCGGGCATTAAACAGCAATTCAGCAATACCCATGCGATTGGCGGTATACAGCCAAACTTGCTGAAAGCGCGCTGGTAATTGGGGTTACTCGCCTGGGCGAGGCCGGAAACAAATTTTGATTAATACCTGAGAAAGACCCGCAACTTTCGCGATGTAACAACGCTGCTACGGCGCGAAGGACAAAGGTTATTCAGGCCAACTGGAAGCATGCTAATGGCTACTATTCATGTAGACGGCAAAGAATACGAGGTAAATGGAGCAGATAACCTTCTTGAGGCTTGTCTCTCCTTAGGCCTTGATATTCCTTATTTTTGCTGGCATCCGGCGCTGGGGAGCGTGGGTGCGTGCCGCCAGTGTGCGGTGAAGCAATATCAAAACGCGGAAGACACGCGTGGCCGCCTGGTGATGTCCTGTATGACACCGGCATCCGACGGTACCTTTATTTCTATTGATGACGATGAAGCGAAGCAGTTCCGTGAAAGCGTAGTGGAGTGGTTAATGACCAACCACCCGCACGATTGCCCGGTCTGCGAAGAGGGCGGTAACTGCCACTTGCAGGATATGACCGTCATGACCGGCCACAGCTTCCGTCGCTATCGCTTTACCAAACGTACTCACCGTAATCAGGATCTTGGCCCGTTCATCTCACACGAAATGAACCGCTGTATCGCCTGCTATCGCTGCGTACGTTATTACAAAGACTACGCAGACGGCACGGATCTTGGCGTGTATGGCGCGCACGATAACGTCTACTTCGGCCGCCCGGAAGATGGCACGCTGGAAAGCGAGTTCTCCGGCAACCTGGTGGAAATCTGCCCAACCGGCGTCTTCACCGACAAAACGCACTCCGAGCGTTACAACCGTAAGTGGGATATGCAGTTTGCGCCGAGCATCTGCCAGCAGTGCTCGCTGGGTTGCAACACCAGCCCGGGTGAACGTTATGGCGAGCTGCGCCGCATCGAAAACCGTTACAACGGTACCGTTAACCACTACTTCCTTTGCGACCGTGGCCGTTTCGGTTATGGCTATGTCAACCTGAAAGACAGACCGCGTCAGCCGGTACAACGCCGTGGCGACGATCTGATCACTCTGAACGCCGAGCAAGCAATGCAGGGCGCGGCGGATATTCTGCGTCAGTCGAAGAAAGTAATTGGCATCGGTTCTCCGCGCGCCAGCGTGGAGAGCAACTTTGCCCTGCGCGCGCTTGTCGGTGCGGATAACTTCTACACTGGCATCGCCAAAGGCGAGCAGGAACGTCTGGAACTGGCGCTGAAAGTGCTGCGTGAAGGTGGTATCCGTACCCCGGCGCTGCGCGAAATCGAATCTTACGATGCGGTGCTGATCCTCGGCGAAGACATCACGCAGACAGGCGCGCGCGTTGCGCTGGCGGTGCGTCAGGCCGTGAAAGGCAAAGCCCGCGAAATGGCGGCGGCACAGAAAGTTGCCGACTGGCAGATTGCGGCGATCATGAACATTGGCCAGCGCGCCAAACATCCGCTGTTTGTTACCAACGTCGACAGTACTCGTCTGGACGATATCGCCGCGTGGACCTATTGCGCACCGGTTGAAGATCAGGCGCGTTTAGGTTTCGCCATCGCCCACGCGCTGGATGAGACGGCGCCAGCGGTTGACGGTCTGAGCAGCGATCTGAAAAACAAAATCGATGTGATTGTCCAGGCGCTGGCTGGCGCGAAGAAACCGCTGATTATCTCCGGGACGAACGCCGGTAGCGCGGAAGTGATTCAGGCGGCTGCCAACGTGGCAAAAGCGCTGAAAGGGCGCGGTGCCGATGTCGGCATCACCATGATTGCCCGTTCGGTGAACAGTATGGGCCTCGGCCTGATTGGCGGCGGCAGTCTTGATGATGCGCTGGCAGAACTGGAAGCGGGCCACGCTGATGCCGTTGTGGTGCTGGAAAATGACCTGCACCGCCATGCTTCTGCTGCACGCGTTGATGCCGCGCTGGCGAAAGCGCCGCTGGTGCTGGTAATTGATCATCAGCGTACGGCAATCATGGAGCAGGCTCATCTGGTGCTCTCCGCTGCCAGCTTTGCAGAAAGCGACGGTACGGTAATCAACAACGAAGGCCGCGCGCAGCGTTTCTTCCAGGTTTACGATCCGGCGTACTACGACAGCAAAACCATTATGCTGGAGAGCTGGCGCTGGCTGCATTCGCTGCACAGCACCGTTGAAAACCGCGAAGTGGACTGGACGCAGCTTGACCATGTGATTGACGCTGCCGTTGAAGCGTTGCCGCAACTGGCTGGCATTAAAGAGGCGGCGCCGGACGCCAGCTTCCGCATCCGCGGTCAGAAACTGGCCCGTGAACCGCATCGCTACAGTGGGCGTACCGCCATGCGCGCCAACATCAGCGTGCACGAACCGCGTCAGCCGCAGGATAAAGACACCATGTTCGCCTTCTCGATGGAAGGGAACAACCAGCCGTCCGCTCCGCGTTCGCAAATTCCGTTTGCGTGGGCGCCGGGCTGGAACTCCCCGCAGGCATGGAACAAATTCCAGGCTGAAGTGGGTGGTCACCTGCGCTACGGCGATCCGGGCGTTCGTCTGATTGAGGCCAGCGAAAGTGGGCTGGAATACTTCACTTCCATTCCGGGAACCTTCGAAGCGCAGGAGGGTAAATGGCGTATCGCGCCGTACTACCACCTGTTCGGCAGCGATGAAATGTCGCAGCGTTCTCCGGTATTCCAGAGCCGTATGCCGCAACCGTACATCAAGCTGAACCCGGCCGACGCTGCGAAGCTTGGTGTTAACGCGGGCGCGCATATCTCCTTCACCTGGGAAGGTCAGACCATCAGCCTGCCATTGCAGGTTTCCGAAGGTCTGGCAGCAGGGCAGGTTGGTCTGCCGATGGGGATGCCTGGCATCGCGCCGGTACTGGCCGGAGCACGTCTTGAAAATCTGCGGGAGGCGCAAGCATGAGCTGGTTAACACCGGATGTTATCGACATTCTGCTGAGCATCCTGAAAGCAGTGGTCATTCTGCTGGTGGTGGTCACCTGCGGTGCGTTCATGAGCTTTGGCGAACGTCGCCTGCTCGGTCTGTTCCAGAACCGTTACGGACCGAACCGCGTTGGCTGGGGTGGCTCACTCCAGCTGGTCGCGGACATGATCAAAATGTTCTTTAAAGAGGACTGGATCCCACGCTTTTCCGATCGCGTGATCTTCACCCTCGCGCCGATGATCGCCTTCACCTCGCTGCTGTTAGCGTTCGCCATTGTGCCGGTCAGCCCGAGCTGGGTCGTGGCGGATCTGAACATCGGCATCCTGTTCTTCTTAATGATGGCAGGGCTGGCGGTTTACGCGGTGCTGTTCGCGGGCTGGTCAAGTAACAACAAATACTCACTGCTCGGTGCGATGCGTGCTTCTGCGCAAACCCTGAGCTATGAAGTGTTCCTTGGGCTTTCCCTGATGGGCGTAGTGGCGCAGGCCGGTTCATTCAACATGACCGACATCGTCAACAACCAGGCGGGTTTGTGGAACGTCATTCCGCAGTTCTTCGGCTTTGTGACCTTCGCTATCGCTGGCGTGGCGGTGTGTCACCGTCACCCGTTTGACCAGCCGGAAGCCGAGCAGGAACTGGCGGATGGTTACCACATTGAATATTCCGGGATGAAATTCGGTCTGTTCTTCGTCGGCGAATATATCGGTATCGTCACCATTTCCGCGTTGATGGTCACGCTGTTCTTCGGGGGCTGGCAGGGGCCGTTGTTACCGCCTTTCATCTGGTTCGCGCTGAAAACCGCGTTCTTTATGATGATGTTCATTTTGATTCGCGCCGCACTGCCGCGTCCTCGTTATGATCAGGTGATGTCGTTCGGCTGGAAAATCTGTCTGCCGCTGACGCTACTCAACTTGCTGGGAACGGCGGCTGTCATTCTCTGGCAGGCGCAATAAGGGGTGAAAAGACCATGACTTTAAAAGAATTACTCGTGGGCTTCGGCACCCAGGTCCGTAGTATCTGGATGATTGGCCTGCATGCTTTCGCGAAACGCGAAACCCGTATGTACCCGGAAGAGCCGGTTTATCTGCCGCCGCGTTACCGTGGCCGTATTGTGCTGACGCGCGACCCGGACGGTTCCGAGCGTTGCGTTGCCTGTAACCTTTGTGCGGTAGCGTGCCCGGTAGGCTGTATCTCGCTACAAAAAGCGGAGATGCAGGACGGTCGCTGGTATCCGGAATTTTTCCGTATCAACTTCTCACGCTGCATTTTCTGCGGTCTGTGCGAAGAGGCGTGCCCGACAACGGCGATTCAGCTCACCCCGGATTTCGAAATGGGTGAATACAAACGTCAGGACCTGGTGTACGAAAAAGAGGATCTGCTGATCTCCGGTCCGGGCAAATACCCGGAATATAACTTCTACCGGATGGCAGGTATGGCAATCGACGGCAAAGATAAAGGTGAAGCGGAAAACGAAGCCAAACCTATCGACGTCAAGAGCCTGTTACCGTAAGGAGAGGGGCAATGGAGTTCGCTTTTTATATCTGTGGCCTGGTCGCCATCCTGACGACGGTACGCGTAATAACGCATACCAACCCGGTGCACGCTTTGCTGTATCTGATTGTGTCGCTGCTGGCCATTGCCGGGGTCTTCTTTTCACTCGGCGCTTACTTCGCCGGTGCGCTGGAGATCATCGTTTATGCCGGGGCCATCATGGTGCTGTTCGTGTTTGTGGTGATGATGCTGAACCTTGGCAATACCGTAGTCGAGCAGGAGCGCAACTGGCTGTCGCCGCAAATCTGGATCGGCCCGGCGCTGCTCTCTGCGGTGCTGCTGGTGGTGATGGTTTACGCCATTCTGGGCGTCAACGATCAGGGTATCGACGGGACGGCGATTAGCGCGAAAGCGGTCGGTATTACGCTGTTTGGTCCTTACGTTCTGGCCGTGGAGCTGGCCTCCATGCTGCTGCTGGCTGGCCTGGTTGTGGCCTTCCATCTGGGGCGCGAAGACAGGGCCGGTGAAGTGCTGAGCAATCGCACCGATGACCGCGCAAAAAGAAAAACGGAGGAGCAAGCATGATCCCCTTACAACATGGACTGATCCTCGCGGCGATTTTGTTTGTTTTGGGTCTGACCGGTCTGGTTATCCGCCGCAACCTGCTGTTTATGCTGATTGGGCTGGAAATCATGATTAACGCTGCTGCGCTGGCCTTCGTGGTTGCCGGCAGCTACTGGGGACAGACCGACGGGCAGGTGATGTATATCCTCGCCATTAGCCTCGCGGCTGCGGAAGCGAGTATTGGCCTGGCGTTGCTGCTGCAACTCCATCGTCGCCGCCAGAATCTGAATATCGATTCAGTAAGTGAGATGCGTGGATGAACATGCTCGCCTTAACCATTATTCTGCCTTTTATTGGCTTTGTCTTACTGGCCTTTTCCCGCGGGCGCTGGTCAGAGAATCTTTCTGCGACCGTTGGCGTTGGCTCGATTGGCCTTGCGGCGCTGGTGACCGCTTTTGTCGGCGTTGATTTCTTCAACAACGGTCAGCAGGCGTTTTCGCAACCGTTATGGACGTGGATGGCGGTCGGTGATTTCAACATCGGTTTCAACCTGGTGCTGGACGGCCTGTCGCTGACCATGCTTTCGGTCGTTACCGGCGTGGGTTTCCTGATTCACATGTTCGCGTCCTGGTATATGCGCGGAGAAGAGGGCTACTCCCGTTTCTTCGCCTACACCAACCTGTTTATCGCCAGTATGGTGGTACTGGTGCTGGCAGATAACCTGCTGCTGATGTACCTCGGCTGGGAAGGCGTGGGCCTGTGTTCCTATCTGCTGATCGGTTTCTACTACACCGATCCGAAGAATGGCGCAGCGGCGATGAAAGCGTTCGTGGTTACCCGTGTGGGTGACGTCTTCCTCGCTTTCGCGCTGTTCATCCTTTACAACGAACTGGGTACGCTGAACTTCCGCGAAATGGTTGAGCTGGCGCCGCAGCACTTCGCCAACGGCAATAACATGCTGATGTGGGCGACGCTGATGCTGCTGGGCGGTGCGGTCGGTAAATCCGCGCAACTGCCGTTGCAGACATGGCTGGCGGACGCGATGGCTGGCCCGACGCCGGTTTCTGCGCTGATCCACGCCGCCACCATGGTGACCGCCGGTGTTTACCTGATTGCCCGTACGCATGGGCTGTTCCTGATGACGCCGGAAGTGCTGCATCTGGTTGGTATCGTCGGTGCGGTAACGCTGCTGATGGCGGGTTTCGCCGCGCTGGTGCAGACGGATATCAAACGCGTACTTGCCTACTCAACCATGAGCCAGATTGGTTACATGTTCCTGGCGCTGGGTGTGCAGGCCTGGGACGCGGCGATTTTCCACCTGATGACGCATGCGTTCTTTAAAGCGCTGCTGTTCCTGTCGTCCGGTTCGGTGATCCTCGCCTGCCATCACGAGCAGAACATCTTCAAAATGGGTGGCCTGCGTAAGTCGATTCCGCTGGTCTATGCCTGCTTCCTGGTCGGTGGCGCGGCGCTGTCGGCGTTGCCATTGCTGACCGCAGGCTTCTTCAGTAAAGACGAAATCCTTGCCGGTGCGGTAGCAAACGGCCATGTCAATCTGATGATTGCCGGTCTGGTGGGCGCGTTTATGACATCGCTGTACACCTTCCGCCTGATTTTCATAGTCTTCCACGGGAAAGAACAGATTCACGCTCATGCAGGGAAGGGGATCACCCATCATCTGCCGCTGATTGTGCTGCTGGTACTTTCCACCTTTATTGGCGCGATGATTGTGCCACCGCTGAGAGGCGTTCTGCCAGAAACCACCGAGCTGGCGCACAGCAGTGTGGTCATGCTGGAAGTGGCGTCCGGTGCGGTTGCTGTCATCGGTATTCTGCTGGCGGCCTGGCTGTGGCTGGGTAAACGTACGCTGGTGCACTCGATCGCCAACAGCGCGACAGGTCGCTTCTTCGGGACCTGGTGGTTCAATGCCTGGGGCTTCGATGCGCTGTACGACCGCATCTTTGTGAAGCCGTATCTTGGCATTGCCTGGCTGCTGAAGAGCGATCCGCTGAATGCGCTAATGAACATTCCGGCGATCCTGTCGCGCTTTGCAGGCAAAGGGCTGCTGTTTAGCGAGAACGGGTATCTGCGCTGGTATGTCGCGTCGATGAGCATTGGCGCTGTCGTGGTGTTGGCGTTGCTGATGGTATTGCGCTGAGTTTGTGGGCCGGATGGCGCTGCGCTTATCCGGCTTACAAACTGAAAGAGAATTTTTAGAAAATTCGTTGAAAATCAGGTCCGAATGGACAGGCGTTATCGGCAAAGTCCGAGTGGACACCGCCTGCGCAGAGCAACCGGAGCGTACTAAAGTACGTGCGGATTGCGAGCACAGCCGGGGTTCGCGATGATGAGCAAGATAGCCTGAGGCGGACTTAAACAAGGAACAAATATCGCCATGTTATTACCCTGGCTAATACTGATTCCCTTTATCGGCGGCTTTCTCTGCTGGCAGACCGAACGCTTCGGCGTGAAGGTGCCGCGCTGGATAGCCCTGATCACCATGGGACTGACGCTGGCGCTTTCTCTGCAACTCTGGATGCAGGGCGGCTACTCTTTGACGCAATCCACCGGTCTGCCTGCCTGGCAGGAAGAGTTTAAACTGGCGTGGATCCCACGTTTCGGCATCAATATTCATCTGGCGATGGACGGTTTGTCGTTGCTGATGGTGGTGCTGACCGGTTTCCTCGGCGTGCTGGCGGTACTCTGCTCCTGGCGTGAAATCGAGAAATATCAGGGCTTCTTCCATCTCAACCTGATGTGGATTTTGGGCGGCGTTATCGGCGTGTTCCTTGCCATCGACATGTTCCTGTTCTTCTTCTTCTGGGAAATGATGCTGGTGCCGATGTACTTCCTGATTGCACTGTGGGGCCACAAAGCCTCCGACGGGAAGACGCGTATTACGGCTGCGACCAAGTTCTTCATCTATACCCAGGCCAGTGGTCTGGTGATGTTGATTGCCATCCTGGCGCTGGTAGTGGTGCACTATAACGCGACCGGCGTCTGGACATTCGACTATGAAGACCTGCTGAAAACGCCGATGTCTGACCACGTCGAATATCTGCTGATGCTTGGTTTCTTCATCGCCTTCGCGGTGAAAATGCCGGTGGTGCCGCTGCACGGTTGGTTACCGGATGCGCACTCGCAGGCACCGACAGCAGGTTCCGTTGACCTGGCGGGGATCCTGCTGAAAACCGCAGCCTACGGTTTGCTGCGCTTCTCGCTGCCGCTGTTCCCGAATGCTTCCGCAGAGTTTGCCCCCATCGCCATGTGGCTGGGCGTCATCGGTATTTTCTACGGTGCGTGGATGGCGTTCACCCAGACGGATATCAAACGCCTGATCGCTTACACCTCGGTGTCCCACATGGGCTTCGTGCTGATTGCTATCTACACCGGCAGCCAGCTGGCCTATCAGGGCGCGGTTATCCAGATGATTGCGCACGGTCTTTCTGCGGCGGGTCTGTTTATCCTGTGCGGTCAGTTGTACGAACGTCTGCATACCCGCGACATGCGTATGATGGGCGGGCTGTGGAGCAAGATTAAATGGTTGCCGGCGCTGTCGATGTTCTTCGCTGTCGCCACGTTGGGTATGCCGGGTACCGGTAACTTCGTCGGTGAATTCATGATCCTCTTCGGCAGCTACCAGGTTGTGCCGATGATCACGGTGATTTCTACCTTCGGTCTGGTTTTCGCATCGGTTTACTCACTGGCAATGCTGCATCGCGCCTACTTCGGTAAAGCGAAAAGCGAACTGGCCAGCAAGGAACTGCCGGGGCTGTCACTGCGCGAGCTGTTTATGATCCTGATCCTGGTTGTACTTCTGGTACTGCTTGGCTTCTATCCGCAGCCGATTCTGGATACCTCGCATGCCGCGATGGGTAATATCCAGCAGTGGTTTGTTAATTCTATTACTACTACAAGGCCGTAAATCGCCATGACAATTACTCCACAACACCTGATTGCGCTGCTGCCGCTGCTGATCGTCGGATTGACGGTGGTGGTTGTGATGCTCTCCATTGCGTGGCGACGCAACCATTTCCTCAATGCCACGCTGTCGGTCATCGGCCTGAACGTCGCGCTGCTCTCCCTGTGGTTTGTCGGGCAGGCGGGAGCAATGGATGTGACGCCGCTGATGCGCGTCGATGGTTACGCCATGCTCTACACCGGGCTGGTGCTACTGGCGAGCCTTGCCACCTGCACCTTCGCTTATCCGTGGCTGGAAGGGTATAACGACAACAAAGAAGAGTTTTATCTGCTGGTACTGATTGCCGCAATGGGCGGCATTCTGTTGGCTAACGCCAACCATATGGCGGCGTTGTTCCTTGGTATTGAACTGATCTCCCTGCCGCTGTTCGGGCTGGTGGGTTATGCCTTCCGCCAGAAACGTTCGCTGGAAGCCAGTATCAAGTACACCATTCTGTCTGCCGCAGCGTCTTCTTTCCTGCTGTTCGGTATCGCACTGGTGTATGCGCAAACCGGGAATCTGGCATTTGTTGCTATCGGTAAGAGCCTCGGTGAAGGCATGCTGCACGAGCCGCTGCTGCTGGCGGGTCTGGGCCTGATGATTGTCGGTCTCGGTTTCAAACTCTCACTGGTGCCGTTCCACCTGTGGACGCCGGACGTTTATCAGGGCGCGCCTGCGCCGGTCTCCACCTTCCTGGCGACCGCCAGCAAAATCGCCATCTTTGGCGTGCTGATGCGTTTGTTCCTCTATGCGCCGGTCAGCGACAGTGAAGCCGTTCGTGTGGTGCTGGGTCTTATCGCCTTTGTTTCCATTATCTTCGGTAACCTGATGGCGCTGAGCCAGACCAACATCAAACGTCTGCTCGGTTTCTCCTCCATCTCGCACCTCGGCTATTTGCTGGTGGCGCTGATTGCGTTGCAGAGCGGCCAGATGTCGATGGAAACCGTTGGTGTCTATCTGGCCGGTTACCTGTTCAGCAGCCTCGGCGCGTTTGGTGTGGTGAGTCTGATGTCCAGCCCGTATCGCGGCCCGGATGCAGAATCACTTTACTCCTATCGTGGTCTGTTCTGGCACCGTCCGATTCTCTCGGCGGTTCTGACGGTGATGATGCTGTCGCTGGCAGGTATTCCAATGACCTTAGGCTTTATCGGTAAGTTCTACATCCTTGCCGTTGGCGTCGAAGCGCACCTGTGGTGGTTGACGGGCGCTGTGGTGGTCGGTTCGGCGATTGGTTTGTATTACTACCTGCGCGTGGCGGTGAGCCTCTATCTGAGTGCGCCGCAGCAGCTGAACCGCGATGCGCCATCCGACTGGGCCTACAGCGCCGGCGGGATTGTGGTGCTGATCTCTGCGTTGCTGGTACTGCTGTTGGGTATTTACCCGCAGCCGCTGATCAGTATCGTACAGTTAGCGCTGCCGATGATGTAATGGCGTACAGCGCATAAAGAAAAACCGCCGGGCTGCAAACCCGGCGGTTTTTTTATGGCGCAGAAATTACTTCGCCAGTAACGGCTGTGAAGCAACCTGGTGGTGGCTAATCAGCGGGCCGCGTACGTTATTAGCGGCGCGGTCGAGCACTTCCTGAATCACTGATGAAAGCTCGTTGATTTCGAACTTCGCAACATAGCCATCGGCCTGCACTTTACGTACGTGATCTTCGTTTGCGCTACCGGAGAGTGACGAGTGGATCACCACTGGAATGTTTTTCAGGCGCGGATCGGTTTTGATCAGACGCGTCAAAGTAAATCCGTCCATTTCCGGCATTTCAAGATCGGTCAGTACCATGGCGATCTTATCGCTAACCGGTACACCTTCACTGTCGGCCTGCTGCGCCAGACGCTGGATTTTCTCCCATGCATCTTTGCCGGTGATATGCATGTCGGTCGGAATTTCCATCGCGTTGAGGCCTTTTTCCAGCATGGCGCGCGCCACTTTGGAGTCTTCCGCCACAATCGCCACCGAGCCCGGTTTCAGATGGAATTTCTTGTCCGGCACATGATCGCCATGAACGTCGTGATCCGCAGGCACAATGTCATACAGGATCTGCTCAACATCCAGCACCATCGCCAGATTGTTGGTGTCCTTATCGTCATCTAGGCAGGCAATACTGGTGATGTAACGACCGTTGATCGCTTTCTCCGCCGTATGCACTTGTTTCCAGTCCAGGCGAGTGATGTTATCTACCGACTCCACCGCAAAGGCCTGCACGCTACGGGCATATTCTGTGATCAACAAAATATTGAGGCCGGTCGTGGGCTTGCAGCCCGCCACCGCCGCCAGGTCAATCACCGGGATCACCTGGTCGCGGATATTGACCATCCCCAGTAAGGGCGGCTTCATTCCGGCAGGGCGAGTGAAGGTGGGCATCGGTACTATTTCGCGCAATTTAAACACGTTGATGCCAAACAGCTCTGATTTCGTGGAATCTAACGACTTGCCGAGACGAAACAGCAACAGCTCAAACCGGTTCGACAGAGTAAGATTCGCCCTGTCATCGATGTCTTTCTGGAAATTATCCATCATGCCCTCAATAGAAGATGCCTGCGTATATCTATTATCGGCATGCGGTGAAAAAAATAGAGTGCCTAAATTAAAATCAAATGTGAACCAACGCAAAATCCTCAGCCAGAGTTGTTTGCGCAAAGATCGCCTGGCATTCGGCCAGCAATGCCTGGCTACCTTTATCGTCATAGCGTGAACTGAGGTGAGTAATCACCAGCCTGCCTGCGCCCGCGTTCAGCGCCAGTTGCGCGGCCTGTCGCGTTGAACTGTGACCGCGGCTATTCGCTTTCTCCTCCATTGCGCTTTCCAGCGTGGCTTCATGCACCAGCAGATCCACACCGCGCGCCAGTTCAAGCGATGCAGGGCAGGGAGATGTATCGCCAAAAATCGCCAGCTTTTTACCTGGCTCTGCCGGGGCAAGGTAATCCGCACCGCACAGCGTGCGGCCATCTTCCAGCGTTACCGTTTCACCCGCTTTTAATTTCTGAAACAGCGGCCCTGGCGTTACGCCTGCGGCGATTAGCGCGGCCGCGTCCAGTGCGCCGGGCTTATCATGCTCTTCAATACGATAACCGTAGCACTCCACCGGGTGCGCCAGCGGGTAAGCCGTCACTTTGCGCAGACCGTCATCCACCACCAGCCCGGCTGTCACTTCATGGATGGTCAGCGGATAGTCGGTCCATGAACCGCTCAGCCTTAAAGTTGTTTCCACAAACTCGCGAATGCCTTGCGGGCCATAGATATCCAGTGGCTGAATATTCCCGGCCATCGAGCGGCTGCACAGCAACCCAGGCAAACCAAACAGGTGATCGCCATGCAGATGAGTGATAAAAATTTTGTCCAGCTTGCCTGGGTGGAACGCCGTACGCAGCATCTGGTGCTGCGTGCCTTCACCACAATCAAACAACCAAAGCCCTGCGCGGGTTGGGTGCTGTAAATTCAACAGCATCGCCGTTACGTTACGCGTGCGCGTCGGGACTCCGGCGGAGGTGCCCAGGAAAATCAGTTCCACAGTTTTGCTCTGCCCAAATCACAAAAAATTGAGTATAACGGGATGATAACAAATAAGGAGCAAGAGATGATCCGCTGGCAAGACCTGCACCATTCTGAACTCACCGTTGCTGAACTCTACGCTGCACTGAAGCTGCGCTGTGAAGTGTTTGTTGTCGAGCAAACCTGCCCTTATCTGGACGTGGATGGCGATGACCTGACAGGAGAAAACCGGCATATTCTTGGCTGGAAAGAGAATCAGCTGGTGGCGTATGCGAGGATTCTGAAAAGTGATGATGATCTGTCGCCCGTGGTGATTGGCCGGGTGATTGTCAGCGCTCAGGTCAGAGGGGAAAAACTGGGCTACCAGTTGATGGAGCGCGCCGTGAACTCCTGTGAGCAACATTGGCCGCAGCAGGCGCTGTACCTGGGTGCGCAGGCACATCTGCAATCTTTTTATGCGCACTTTGGCTTTCAGCCAGTGACGGATGTCTATGATGAAGATGGCATTGCGCACATCGGAATGGCGCGGGAGATCCACCAGGCGTAACCCGCAGTGTTTGTCTATAGTTAGCGGACAGGTGCATAACATGGAGACAAACGATGTCATATCACTCTTATGATTCAAATATTGATGACGACCTGACCCTGCTGAGCGAAACGCTGGAAGAAGTCCTCCGCTCCTCGGGCGACCCTGCAGACCAGAAGTACATCGAACTCAAAGCCCGCGCCGAGAAGGCGCTGCATGACGTGAAGAACCGCGTCAGCAGCGCGTCGGATACCTACTACTATCGGGCGAAAAAAGCGGTGTATCGCGCCGACGATTATGTTCATGAAAAACCGTGGCAGGGCATTGGCGCTGGTGCTGCTGTCGGTCTGGTGCTCGGCCTGCTACTGGCCCGCCGCTAACGCTTCACTTCCCCTCCCTGGAAGGGGGTACTGTTATTACGTTTAGTACCCCGTATACTATGTGGTTTTTAACAGGGAGGGGCTCGCGTGCTTTCCATTTCCTCTGCGCTTGGCGACCTGTATCGCCGCCTGACCGATCGTTTTCCCCGGTCGCCTGGTTTTTGCTTTTTTGATGCGCCTTTCCCGTTAAACGACGCTTTCGATCCGCTGGCATGGCTCGCCAGTCAGCCTGTCTGGCCGCAATTTTACTGGCAGCAGCGTAGCGGGGACGAGGAGACGGCCGCGCTTGGCGCGCTCTGCCACTTCTCGTCGTTACCTCTTGCCCAACAATTTTTACACGCCTTGCCAGAGGATGTTCGTATCTGGGGGCTGAATGCCTTTGATCCTTCGCAGGGATCGCTGTTTTTGCCACGCCTTGAGTGGCGTCGTGAAGGTGGCCGAGCGATGTTACGGCTTTACCTCTACAGCGAGACCTCACTGCATGACGACGCTGAGCGCGCAGCTGAGTTTTTGCAGGCACTTTCGCCTTTCACTCCACTTGCCAACCTGAAACAGCAGCCATGTCTTGCGCAGCGCCATTACCCGGAGCGTGAGGCCTGGAAAAGCTTGATTGCGCAGGCGTTGGGTACGCTGGAAAGCGCTGAGCTGGATAAAGTGGTGCTCGCCAGGGCGACCGATTACTCCTATGCAAATGCCGTGAATGCGGCTTCGCTGATGGCTGCCAGCCGCCGCGTTAATTACCACTGTTTCCACTTTATGATGGCCTTTGACGCGCAGAACGCCTTTTTAGGATCTTCGCCGGAGCGCCTGTGGCGGCGACGCGGTCATGCACTGCGTACCGAAGCGCTGGCCGGAACGGTGGCCGGTCATGATGACGATCTGCAGGCGCAGCGCCTGGCCGACTGGCTGATGGGCGACGATAAAAATCAGCGGGAAAATATGCTGGTGGTGGAAGATATCTGCCAGCGTTTGCAGCAGCAGACGGCGGCGCTCGATGTGCTGCCGCCGCAGATCGTCAGGCTGCGCAATGTTCAGCACCTCCGCCGTTGTATCTGGAGCGATTTACAAACGCCCGACGACGCATTATGCCTGCAACTGTTACAGCCGACAGCCGCCGTCGCCGGGTTACCGCGCCGTTCAGCGTGGGA
The DNA here is from genome assembly GCF_003028445.1 of Kosakonia sp. H7A. Lineage (NCBI taxonomy): Bacteria > Pseudomonadati > Pseudomonadota > Gammaproteobacteria > Enterobacterales > Enterobacteriaceae > Kosakonia > Kosakonia sp. H7A. The sequence goes on from NZ_PYTZ01000002.1 coordinate 80,847, forward strand.
CTTTATTCAGCGCAACGAACCGTTCACCCGTGAATGGTATGCCGGATCGGCGGGATATTTATCCCGTCAGCAGAGTGAATTCTGCGTCGCGCTACGCTCAGCAAAAGTCAGTGGCAGTACCGTTCGGCTGTACGCCGGAGCTGGCATTGTGCCTGGCTCCGACGCCGAGCAAGAGTGGCAGGAAATCGACAATAAAGCGGCGGGCCTGCGATCTTTATTAGAACTTACGCACGCATAACCGATTCATATCAAAATTCGATTTTTTCTGATTATTTATACTGAACAGCAATATTGATACCGGACAAACTCATGTCAATCAGTTCATTTAACCGACGCTGGGCGACGGTGATCCTTGAGGCCCTTACCCGTCATGGCGTCAGGCATGTTTGTATTGCCCCCGGATCGCGTTCCACCCCCTTAACGCTGGCGGCAGCGGAAAATAGCGCTTTTATCCACCATACGCACTTTGATGAGCGGGGTTTAGGCCATCTTGCGCTGGGGCTGGCGAAAGCGAGCAAAGAGCCCGTCGCGGTTATCGTGACGTCCGGTACGGCGGTGGCAAATCTCTATCCCGCGCTGATCGAAGCCGGTCTGACCGGCGAAAAGCTGGTGCTGCTCACCGCCGATCGTCCGCCTGAGCTGATTGATTGTGGGGCAAACCAGGCTATCCGCCAGCCGGGGATGTTCGCCTCGCATCCCACTGAATCTCTCGCGTTGCCGCGCCCGTCGCAGGATATCCCGGCCCGCTGGCTGGTATCGGCTATTGATAACGTGCTCGGCTCGTTGCATGGCGGTGCGGTACACATTAACTGTCCGTTCGCTGAACCTCTGTATGGCGAAATGGATGAAAGCGGTCTTGCCTGGCAACTGGCACTGGGCGACTGGTGGCAGGATGATAAACCGTGGCTGCAAACACCGAACAAAGTTAGTAGCGAAAAGCAGCATGACTGGTTTTTCTGGCGGCAAAAACGCGGCGTTATTGTGGCCGGTCGCATGAGTGCGAGCGAAGGCAAGCTGCTGGCTGAATGGGCGAAAACGCTCGGTTGGCCATTAATGGGCGATGTTTTATCCCAGACCGGCCAGCCGTTGCCGTGCGCCGATCTGTGGCTCGGCAACAGCCGTGCGACAGAAGAATTGGCCCAGGCACAAATTGTGTTGCAGTTTGGCAGCAGCCTGACCGGTAAACGGCTACTCCAGTGGCAGGCAACCTGCGAACCGCAAGAATACTGGCTGATTGATAATCTACCGGGACGGCTGGATCCGGCGCACCATCGCGGACGTCGGCTGGTTTCGGACGTCGCCGGTTGGCTGGCGTTACATCCGGCGGAGCCGCGCGCGCCCTGGAGTGTGGAGCTACCGCAGCTCTCCGCGCAGGCGTGGGACAGGGTCGCGTCGCAGCGTGAAACCTTTGGCGAAGCGCAGCTTGCGCACCGCATTGCTGATTATTTACCGGAACAGGGGCAGCTTTTTCTCGGCAATAGCCTGGTGGTACGGCTGGTGGATGCGCTCGGGCAGATCCCGGCGGGTTATCCGGTCTTCAGCAACCGCGGCGCCAGCGGCATCGACGGTTTGATATCGACTTCAGCAGGCGTGCAGCGCGCCAGCGCCCGCCCGACGCTGGCAATGGTCGGCGATCTTTCTGCCCTCTACGATCTGAATGCGCTGGCGTTGCTGCGCCAGGTTTCTGCGCCTTTTGTCCTGCTGGTGGTGAATAACAACGGCGGGCAAATCTTTTCTCTGCTGCCGACGCCACCCGCCGAGCGCGAGCAGTTCTATCTGATGCCGCAGAACGTGCATTTTGACCATGCGGCAGCAATGTTCGGTCTTGATTACCATCGTCCGGAAAGCTGGGAGGCGCTGGAATTGGCGTTATCCGGCGCCTGGTGCAAACCGGGTGCTACGCTGATTGAACTGGTGGTCAACGACACGGATGGTGCGCAGACGTTGCAAACGCTGCTGGCGCAGGTGAGCCAGTTGTGACGCTACACGGGCGCGCTATCTCCGCCGACAGGCCGCAGCCGTGGCTGGTCTTTTTGCACGGTTTTTCCGGCGATAACCGCGAGTGGCAAGCGGTCAGTGAAACGCTGACTGCGTTCCCCCGGCTTTTGCTCGATCTGCCCGGGCATGGCGGTTCCGCCGACCTTTCTGTGGCCTCGTTCGATAAGATGGACGCACTACTGCGGGCAACGCTTATTCGTTACAACATACAAAACTACTGGCTGATAGGTTATTCGCTGGGCGGGCGGATTTCGATGTACCACGCTTGCCAGCATCCTGCCGGTTTATGCGGTGTTGTCATTGAAGGCGGGCACCCGGGGCTGACTGATGCAACCAGCCGCCGCGAACGTCTGGCATCGGACAGACAATGGGCGGCGCGTTTTCGTCAGCAGCCGCTTGAGGCCGTCTTTGATGCCTGGTACCGGCAGCCGGTTTTTGCCTCGCTCAGCGAGCCGCAGCGCGCGGCGCTGGTCGCATTGCGCAGCCAGAACAATGGCGCAATGCTTGCCGACATGCTGGAAGCAACCTCGCTGGCGCAGCAGCCCGATCTTCGTAGCACATTGCGGGCGCTTTCCATTCCTGTTCATTATTTATACGGTGAATACGACAGTAAGTTTCAGGCGCTGGCGACGCAAGTCACCGGTCACTGTCACGCCATTCCTGCCGCCGGGCACAACGCGCACCGGGAAAATCCCGCGGCCGTTGCTGACACCCTGGCGCGAATTCTGCGTCTTGAGATAAAGGACACACTATGATCTATCCAGATGAAGCCATGCTTTACGCGCCGGTTGAGTGGCGTGACTGTTCCGAAGGCTACACCGACATTCGTTACCAGAAGTCTGCCGACGGGATTGCCAAAATCACCATCAACCGTCCGCAGGTGCGCAATGCATTCCGTCCGCTGACGGTGAAAGAGATGATCCAGGCGCTGGCCGATGCGCGTTATGACGACAGCGTTGGCGTTATCATTCTGACCGGCGAAGGCGACAAAGCATTTTGCTCGGGCGGCGATCAGAAAGTGCGCGGTGATTACGGCGGCTACCAGGATGACTCCGGCGTGCACCATCTCAACGTGCTCGATTTCCAGCGCCAGATCCGCACCTGCCCGAAACCGGTAGTGGCGATGGTGGCTGGCTATTCCATTGGCGGCGGCCATGTGTTGCACATGATGTGCGATCTGACCATTGCGGCAGAGAACGCCATTTTCGGTCAGACTGGCCCGAAAGTCGGCTCCTTTGATGGCGGCTGGGGCGCGTCTTATATGGCGCGCATCGTCGGGCAGAAAAAAGCCCGCGAGATCTGGTTCCTCTGCCGTCAGTACGACGCACAACAGGCGCTGGATATGGGGCTGGTGAACACGGTGGTGCCGGTGGCGGATCTGGAGAAAGAGACCGTGCGCTGGTGCCGTGAAATGCTGCAAAACAGCCCGATGGCGCTGCGCTGCCTGAAAGCGGCGCTGAATGCTGACTGCGACGGCCAGGCGGGTCTGCAAGAGCTGGCGGGTAATGCCACCATGTTGTTCTACATGACCGAAGAGGGTCAGGAAGGGCGCAACGCCTTTAACCAGAAACGTCAGCCCGATTTCAGCAAATTCAAACGGAACCCATAATGCGACAGGCGCAACTTTACCGCTGGCAAATTCCGCTCGATGCGGGTGTCGTGCTGCGTGAGCGGCGCCTGAAAACCCGCGACGGCTTGTTTGTCCATTTACAGGCCGACGGGCGCGAAGGATGGGGAGAGATCTCCCCGCTGCCGGGCTTTAGCCATGAAACGCTGGACGAGGCGCAACAGGCGGCAATCAGCTGGTTGCGCGGCTGGCGTGAAGATAAAACATTATCGTTGCCCGAGCAGCCGTCAGTGGCATTTGGTCTGAGCTGCGCGCTGGCGGAACTGCACGGCGAGTTACCACAACAGGCGGACTATCGCGCCGCCATGCTATGCAGTGGCGATCCGGACGAGCTGTTTGCTGCGCTGGCTGCTTTGCCGGGTGAGAAAGTGGCGAAAGTGAAGGTCGGGTTATACGAAGCGGTGCGCGATGGCATGGTGGTTAACCTGCTGCTGGAGTCGATCCCCGATTTACGCCTGCGTCTGGACGCCAATCGCGCCTGGACACCGCTGAAAGCGCAGCAGTTTGCCAAATATGTAAACCCGGAATACCGCTCACGCATTGCCTTTCTCGAAGAGCCGTGCAAAACCCCCGCAGAGTCGCTGGCCTTTGCCCGCGAAAGCGGAATAACCATCGCCTGGGATGAAAGCCTGCGCGATGATGGCTTTCAGCTTACGCCGCAGCAAGGATTGGGCGCGGTAGTGATCAAACCCACGCTGACCGGCAGTTTGCAGCGGGTGCAGCAGCAGGTTGCGGCAGCAAAAGCGCTCGGGCTGACGGTGGTGATCAGTTCGTCTATTGAATCCAGTCTTGGCCTGATGCAGCTTGCGCGTATTGCCGCCTGGCTGACGCCTGGCACCATTCCCGGGCTGGATACTTTACAACTGATGCAGTGCCAGCTCCTGCGCCGCTGGCCAGAGAGCGATTTACCCTGTTTACAGACAGAGGTACTGGAACCACTACTATGACCTTTACGGACTGGCCCTGGCGGCACTGGCGGCAGGTACGTGGCGATCAGATTGCGGCCCGCCTTGAACAACAGACCCTGAACTGGCGTGAACTGTGCGCACGTATCGATGGGCTGGCCAGCGGTTTTGCGCGGCAGGGGGTGAACGCCGGTGATGGCGTTATGTTGCGGGCGCGTAATCATCCGGACACGCTGCTGGCGTGGCTGGCACTGTTGCAGTGTGGCGCGCGGGTGCTGCCGGTTAACCCGCAACTGCCCGCCGTGTTGCTGGATGCACTCTTACCGCAACTGACGTTGCGCTTCGCGTTGGATTTAGATACTGGCGGCGACTGGCCTGCTCTGGAGGCGCTGGCGCTTGATGAACTGGCTGGCGAGCATGCCGTGGTGTGGCACCCGCAGCGTCTGGCGTCGATGACCTTGACTTCCGGTTCCACCGGCCTGCCGAAAGCGGCCGTTCACACGTTTCATGCTCACCTCGCCAGCGCCGGGGGCGTGCTGGCGTTGATTCCCTATGCTGAGAATGATGACTGGCTGCTGTCGCTGCCGCTGTTTCACGTCTCCGGGCAGGGGATTTTGTGGCGCTGGCTGCTGGCCGGGGCGCGGATCGCCGTACAGCCTGCATTACCTTTGGCACAGGCGCTGGTCGGTTGCACGCATGCTTCGCTGGTGCCGACGCAGTTGTGGCGCTTACTCAACGACAACGCGTTGGTATCGTTGAAAGCGGTCCTGCTCGGCGGCGCAGCGATTCCGGTGGCGCTGACGCAGCAGGCGCATGAACGCGGTATTCGCTGTTTTTGCGGCTATGGTCTGACGGAGTTTGCCTCGACGGTATGCGCCAAAGAAGCCGACGGCGCGCCAGATGTCGGTTACGCCCTGCCCGGGCGCGAAGTGAAAATTGTTGATGAAGAGGTCTGGCTGCGGGCGGAGAGCATGGCGTCAGGGTACTGGCGCAACGGCGAGCTTCTGCCGCTGGTGAACAGTGAAGGCTGGTTTGCCACTCGCGATCGCGGGATGCTTCACGACGGTTGTCTCACTATCCGTGGCCGGCTGGATAATCTTTTCTTCAGCGGCGGGGAAGGGATTCAACCGGAAGAGGTGGAACGCGTGATCGCGCGTCATCCACAGGTTCAGCAGGTTATGGTTGTACCGGTTGATGATGCCGAGTTCGGCCAGCGCCCGGTGGCGGTGGTGGAGTGTGAAGGCAGCGTTGATGTGGCTGCGCTGTCAGCGTGGGTGAGCGATAAACTGGCTCGTTTTCAGCAGCCGCTGCGCTGGCTGGCGATGCCTGCTGAGCTGAAAAATGGCGGGATCAAAATCTCGCGGCACGCAGTGCTTCAGTGGGCGAATGCCGCCGTTAATGGCACGGTGCGATCAGCATAATCAACATTGCACAGTTTCTCAGGGACCAGGGCATACGGCAGGAAGTGTTACGTATTGCCGGGAAAGGGCTCAGGCCCGACGATGTGGTAAAACTGATCGGGCTTTCGGCTGACGTGGCTGAGCAGGCCAGCCATTGAGGGTTTACAGCAATCCTTTCAGGGTTAATGTCCTGCGGGTGGCGTCGTTGAGATCGTAACGGTGCAGGTCCGCAGGCATCACCCACGCAAAATCCTGAAACTCGTCATTGATGCTGACTTCACGGTTGGCGCTGATGCAGTCGAAGATCAGGTAAATCATGTAGATCGGCTCTTTCGTGCCGTCGGGGTAGGTTTTCATCCGCGTATCATCGCGAAAGGTCCACGGCGTTATCTGGCTTAATACCAGTTTATCGCCCAGCTCTTCGCGGATTTCTCTGCGCAGCGCTTCTTCGATCCGCTCGCCCGGTTCCACACCGCCGCCTGACAAAGCCCACTGGCCAGGAAAGACGCCACGGTCATCGGCCATTTTGCATAACAGGTACGCGCCATCATTTTGAATCAGCGGGCAGACAATTGTCCGTTGTCGCATTGGTCCCTCCTTGATGATGAGAAAAGTCTGCGCAACGTTATAGCACACTACTGCACAGAGAAAGTGCGCGGCTTAGCGCATCATCCCTTTTTTATTCATTATGCGAAAAGAAAAATAGGCATATAATCAGCAGCTTTGGGAAATTGGCTTGAAATGTGCGGATATCAAAAATGAAAAAAGTGGCTTTGTTAGGGTTAGCCAGTCTGCTGCTGGCATCTGCCGGCGCGCAGGCTGTGAGTTTGAATGGTCAGCTTGGTAAAGATTACAGCAACTTAGGTTTTGGGTTCGGCACTGAAACCAGCGGTATTGCCGTAACCGGCAACTGGGCGCACAGCGAAGATGATGGTGAAGTCGCCGGTCTGGGTCTGGGCTATAACCTTCCGCTGGGGCCGTTCCTGGCAACGGTCGGCGGTAAAGGCCTTTATATCAGCCCGGATTCCGGCAGCGATGGTTACGCCATCGCGGTCGGCGGCGGCCTGCAATGGAAAATCGCCAGCAGCTTCAGCCTGTTCGGCGAATATTACTACTCGCCGGATTCGCTCTCCAGCGGCGTGAAAGAGTATCAGGAAGCGAACGCCGGTGCGCGTTACACCATTATGCGCCCGCTGACCGTTGAAGCCGGTTATCGCTATATCGATATGACCGGTAAAGAAGGTCATCGTGATAACGCCGTGGCCGATGGCCCGTACGTCGGCGTAAGTGCCAGCTTCTGATTCCCCGGCGCGGCGTTCGTCCGCGCCAGTTTATTGCCTTTTTTACCCCGCACATGCGTTATAGTGTTTCAACCTCGATTGCTGGAGATAACAATGTTGAACGTGGAGATGCTGTCCACCGGCGATGAAGTGCTGCATGGTCAGATTGTAGATACCAACGCGGCATGGCTGGCGGACTTTTTCTTTAATCAGGGACTGCCGTTAACGCGCCGCAACACCGTCGGCGATAATCTCAATGATCTGGTTGCCATTCTGCGTGAACGCAGCGAACACGCGGATGTGCTGATTGTAAACGGCGGTCTTGGGCCAACCAGCGACGATCTGAGCGCTCTGGCGGCAGCGACAGCCAAAGGTGAAGGGCTGGTGTTGCACGAAGCCTGGCTGGCGCAAATGGAGCGTTTTTTCAGTGAACGTGGTCGCGTGATGGCGCCCAGCAACCGCAAACAGGCGGAAATCCCGGCCAGCGCGGAACTGGTCGATAACCCGGTCGGCACCGCGTGCGGCTTTGCCATACAGCTCAACCGCTGTCTGATGTTCTTTACCCCCGGCGTGCCGTCTGAGTTCAGGGTGATGGTCGAGCACGAAATCCTGCCGCGTCTGCGCGCGCGTTTTACGCTGCCGGAGCCGCCGATTTGTCTGCGTCTGACCACCTTTGGCCGCTCGGAAAGCGATCTGGCGCAAAGCCTGGCGCACCTCGAATTGCCTGAAGGCGTGGTGATGGGCTACCGCTCATCAATGCCGATTATTGAACTGAAACTGACCGGTCCGGCGGAGCATCGCGCGGCGATGGAAGCCGTATGGCCGCAAGTGAAACGTGTCGCCGGTGAGAGCCTGATTTTTGAAGGCACCGTCGGCTTACCGGCGCTGCTTGCCGCGCGGCTGCGCGAGCGTCAGCTCAGCCTGACCCTGAGCGAGCAGTTCACCGGTGGTCTGGTCGCACTGCAACTTTCCCGGGCCGGTGCGCCGCTGCTGGCCAGCGAAGTGTTGCCGTCGCAGGCGGAAGAACTGGCACAAAGCGCGCGCTGGACGACCGAACTGCGCAACCGGCATCTCGCCGGGCTGGCGCTGACCGTCACTGGCCTGGAAGAGGATCACCTCAACTTTGCGCTTGCCACGCCGGAAGGGACGCAGGCGCTGCGGGTGAAATTCAATACCAATCGCCATGGTCTGGTCGTGCGTCAGGAAGTGTGTGCGATGATGGCGCTCAATATCCTGCGCCGCTGGCTTGAAGGTAAAGATCTGGCCAGCGATCACGGCTGGATCAATGTTGTCGAAACTCTGTCGGTGTAATTCCGAAAGAAAGGGTAACGGCTTGCCGTTACCCTAATGCTTGCGCCAGCAGAGTGATGGGGTGTTCGCAGCGCTTGCTGGTGGACATCTCAATCTGCCACTTGCAGGTTTCGCAATCCGTCACCACCAGGTCGGCGCCGCTGGCCTCAATCTGGGCAAACAGCGGCGCGCCGATGGCCTGCGAAGTTGTGTAGTTCTCGCTTTTAAAACCGTACGTGCCAGCGATACCGCAGCAGCGGGAGTCCAGCACTGTCAGTTCCAGCCCCGGAATGCGTCGTAGCAGTTCCAGCGTGTAGTGCGTCCAGCCCATTTTTTCCAGATGACACGGGGTGTGATAGACCACCTTCAGCGGTGTCTCACGCAGCGTCAGCTTTTTCCCTTCATCCAGCATGCGCCAGATCCAGCGCGTCGCCAGATCGATGTGTGAGCGCACATGGCTGTTATCCACATCCAGCAGATGCGGATACTCATCGCGCAGGGTGAAAGCGCAGGTGGAAGAGGTGGCGATCACCGGTAAGCCTTGCTCGCCAACGGCTTGCGTCAGCGACTGCACATTGAATTGCGCCTGTTTTTTCGCTTTTGCGAAGAAGCCATTGGCAATCAGCGGCACGCCGCAACACTTCTCCCGCTGTAATAACTGCACGCCAATGCCCATGTCGTTCAGCAGACGGATCAGATCCTTGCCCAACTGTGGATGGTTGTAATTGACATAGCAGCCGTGAAAAAACGCTACCTGTTGAGGAAATGCCCGCTGTTGTGCGGCGATGCTACGATACCAGCGGCGAAACGTGCCGTGAGAGTATTTCGGCAGCGCGCGATGGTGATCAATTTTCAGCGTTTTATCAAGCAACTGGCGTACCGGCTTTAACGCCGTAGCGGTGTTGACGAGTGGAGCAACGGGCGTTGATAGCGAGCCCATCAAATCCGTATGACTGAGGATGACATTACGCAGCGAGAACGGTTTTGCCGCGTACTGGACGCGGGCGCGCTGAATAATGTCGCCAATCTTCACCCCGGAAGGGCAGGCGGTTTCACAGCGTTTACAGTTGGTGCAATACTTCAGCGCATCGTCATACAGCGCGGCATCTTTCAGACGCAGCCGTTCGCCATCGGGACCGGCCTGTTTCGGGCCGGGATAATTGGGGTTAACCCGGCTAACCGGGCATGCGGTGGTGCATGCGGTGCATTTAATGCAGCTTTCGAACTGCGTGCTGTTCATTGTTCGCCTCCTTGTGCAATGATCTGCTGCGCGGCATGCAGCGCCGTCACGGCGCAAACGCCGCCGCCGCATCCCTGAGCGACCGCATCGAACCCGCCCAGCACCGAACCAATAACATAAAGATTCTCCACGACAGCGCCCTGACACAGGCCGCGCAGTTGCGCGTCGGTCCGGACGCCAAATTGCTGCCACGGCTGGCTGTCAAACACATCGTCGCGATACCAGTCGCTGCGCTTGTCGCTCTGCATGACATCGAGATCGAAAACCGCCTCCCGCACGCGATCGCGCCCGGCGATCAGGCCATTGCTGAAGAAACTGCCGCTGGCCAGCACGACGTGGCGCGCACGCAGCGGAATGTCTTCATGCTTACGGGTCCAGAGCTGCGTGACATGGTTGTGGCTGATGTCGGCACGCAGCACGTCGTCGCCTGGCATCCAGCTCCCGCCTTGTTGAATAAAACGCTGCTGCAACAATAACTGCATGCGCATTCCCGGTACAGATGGCGGCAGCGTTGGCAGCAGGCGCAGCGGGCAGGCTAATTGTTTATTCAGTTGGGTAAAGACATGGTTGTCCGTCAGGCCGAAGCAGGCGGGCAGCCAGAGCATTCCGTATTGCTGGCTGAGCGGAAGCAGTGCGTTATACAGTTCGCTATAGTGCTCCGGTGCATCCAGCAGGCGGGCAATATTCACCGCGCGGAACTCGCTGGGGTTATCGCGCAGCCTGTCCAGAGCTGGCAGTTCAATCTCTTCGGCATGGGCATCGATGCCGCGTTTACGCAGCGCGCTTGCGGCCAGTTGCGGCTGAAAATCAAGAAACCCACTAATGCCGACCACCGCAGTTCGCTGTTGCGCCTCTGTTTTGCGCGGTACTTCCTGCGGGCTAAGCCAGGCGCGGCGAAACGTGCCCAGCGGCGTCACGCGGTGATGCGGTGTATCAATCTCCCCCTGTAACGCCAGCTTACAGTCGGCGAGCAGGGTTTGCGCCTGCTGCGCGTAGTGACGCACCGCTTTCGCGCCCAGCAGCGCGTAAGGATGCGCGCCGTAGTGTTGCTCAAGCACAGCAATGGCGCTGTCGATGTCGGTAACCGGTTGCCCGTCCGGAAGAAAGGAGAGCAGATCCAGCGAACCGGAAGAGAAACTCAGCGCGCTCTGGCCCCGGCTGATAATCGCGCAGCGCTGCCCGCTTTCGCTCAGGCGAATTCCGCACAACAGTCCTGCCAGACCGCCGCCGATGATGACCGTGTCAAATCTCATCTTCTGCCTCCTTTTCCAGACCACATAATCCCTGGTAAACCCAACGAGTGAACTCGCTTTCGCGCAGGGCATCGCCCCAGGCCACCGGCTTCACGCCTTTCCAGCGTTCATTAAGGAAATCACGCAACTGGCTGAGCGACTCGGTTTCGCTGGTAACATGCAGACGGTTTAACAGCCCGGCGGCGCGACAGGCGCATAATTCCCCCTGGCAGGTGCCCATGCCGACGCGCGTGCGGCGGCGCAAATCGAGCAGCGAATGGACATTCAGGTTTTCCACCGCGTACTGCACTTCGCCCGCCGTCACGGCTTCACATTCGCAGACCAGGCTGCGGTTGTGGCGATCGCTGCCAAGCCAGTTGGGTGTGCGATCGCCGTGACGATAAACCGCAGAACCGCGCAGCGGCGTTGGCAGTGAGATGATTTTTTTCAGTGTTTGCTCGGTTGACTCCCGGGAACCAGGCAGCGGAGTGGAAGCGGTGGTGCAGGCCGCGCCGTGGTTCAGTTTTTGGCAGACCGCATCCGTTGCCCATTCGGCCATCAAACGGTAGGTCATCAGTTTGCCGCCGGTAATGGTGATAAACCCTTCCAGCCCGTCGCGCTGCGCGTGATCCAGCAGCACAATGCCCCGGCTGACATTGCGGCCGCTCGGATCGTCATCGCTGGCTACCAGCGGACGAACGCCCGCATAGGCGCGCAGAATACGCGTTTGCGCCATTACCGGTGCCAGTTTTTCCCCTTCCCGCAGCAGGATATCCACCTCTTCCGGCGTCACGCGGACGTTATCGATATCGGCGTAATCAATGTGCGTGGAGGTGGTGCCGATCAGTGAAATGGTGTCGCCAGGCACCAGAATATCGGCATCGGCAGGTTTGCGGCAGCGGTTAATAACCCGCTGATTGATTCGGTGATCGAGGATTAACAGCGCGCCTTTGGCCGGGAACATGCGAATGCGCAGATCGGCATATTCCGCGATGCGCTGGCCCCAGATCCCGGCAGCGTTCACCACCACTGGCGCGTAAAGTTGCAGATTTTCGCCGCTGGCAGGATGCCAGAGATTCACGCCGCTCACGCGATCGCCATGGCGAATCAACCCGCACACTTCGTGGCCGGTAAGGATTTTTGCTCCGTGCTCACGCGCATCCAGCATATTGCTGGCGGTCAGGCGGAAAGGATCCACTGTCCCATCCGGCACCCGCACAGCGCCGAGCAGCGTCGGGTTAACGCTCGGTTCTAACCGCAGCGCTTCTTGCGGCGAAATCGCCTGTGCCGGAATACCTGCCTGCCGGCAGCAATTGATAAACTGGCTTTGATAGACCAAATCATCTTCCGGCAACGTAATGAACAGACCATCGGTGGGTTCAACGCAGTGACGGGCAATGCGTTTGAGGATTTGGTTCTCTGCAATGCATTCGCGCGCAGATTCGTTATCAGTGACCGCATAGCGCGCCCCGCTGTGCAGCAGGCCGTGGTTGCGGCCAGTTGCGCCGGTGGCGATGTCGTGACGTTCGATCAGCACCGCGCGCAGTCCGCGCAGAGCGCAGTCACGGGCTATCCCGGCACCGGTGGCTCCGCCGCCAATAATAATCACATCGTAATCAGGAGAGTTATGCATCTTCGCGTCCCTGTGGCCGACTTTCAGATGCAACCATTTAGCCACACTATGAGTGTGGTTTGTTTGATATCGCGCATATTCGAGCAAATAACGAAAGTCGAACGCGCTTTCATGCGTGAAATTAGACTCTTGTCATATTTCTGTAACATTTATTGCGACAACCCGTTCTCTCTACGTAAAACTTTCTCTACAATCCGCCGCGAATAACTTTCGTAATGTTCGTTTTCACTCATTCTTGCCCGAAATGAGTCTTACCGCGCCACGGAGGCCGCTATGTTGAGTATTTTTAAACCTGCCCCCCATCTTTCGCGTCTGCCGGACGCGCAAATCGACCCGCTTTATCGGCGGCTGCGCTGGCAAATTTTCCTCGGCATTTTTTTTGGTTACGCTGCCTATTATCTGGTGCGTAAAAACTTTGCCTTGGCCATGCCGTACCTCGTTGAACAGGGGTTCTCCCGTGGCGATCTGGGGTTTGCGCTTTCAGGTATCTCGATTGCCTACGGCTTTTCGAAATTCATCATGGGCTCGGTATCGGATCGTTCGAATCCGCGCGTGTTTCTGCCCGCCGGGCTGATTCTTGCTGCTGCCGTGATGCTGTTTATGGGCTTTGTGCCCTGGGCCACCTCCAGCATTATGATCATGTTTGTACTGCTCTTTTTATGCGGTTGGTTCCAGGGGATGGGCTGGCCGCCGTGTGGACGTACGATGGTGCACTGGTGGTCGCAGAAGGAGCGCGGCGGCGTTGTTTCTGTGTGGAACTGCGCGCATAACGTTGGCGGCGGTATTCCGCCACTGCTGTTTTTGTTAGGGATGGCCTGGTTTAACGACTGGCATGCAGCGCTGTATATGCCAGCCTTTGGCGCGATTCTGGTGGCGATTATCGCCTTTGCTCTGATGCGTGATACGCCGCAATCCTGCGGTTTGCCGCCGATCGAAGAGTACAAAAACGACTACCCGGATGATTACAGTGACAAGCACGAAGAAGAGCTGTCGGCGAAGCAGATTTTTATGCAGTACATCCTGCCGAACAAGCTGTTGTGGTACATCGCCGTGGCTAACGTGTTCGTATATCTGCTGCGTTACGGCATTCTCGACTGGTCGCCAACTTACCTGAAAGAAGTGAAGCACTTCGCGCTGGATAAATCCTCGTGGGCCTATTTTTTGTATGAGTACGCGGGTATTCCCGGCACGCTGCTCTGCGGCTGGATGTCGGACAAAGTGTTCCGTGGCAATCGCGGCGCGACCGGCGTGTTCTTTATGACGCTGGTGACAATCGCGACTATTGTTTACTGGCTGAACCCGGCGGGCAATCCGACGGTAGATATGGTCTGTATGATCGTCATTGGCTTCCTGATTTATGGCCCGGTGATGCTGATTGGTCTGCATGCACTGGAGCTGGCACCGAAAAAAGCGGCAGGTACGGCAGCCGGGTTTACCGGATTGTTTGGCTACCTCGGCGGTTCTGTCGCCGCCAGTGCCATTGTCGGTTATACCGTTGATTTCTTCGGCTGGGATGGCGGTTTTATGGTGATGATCGGCGGCAGCATTCTCGCCGTTTTGTTGCTGATTATCGTGATGCTGGGCGAAAAACGTCACCATGCTGAGATGCTGGCGCGCCGTCAGTAAAAGGGAGTGCAGATGAAAACCACCTTTACCCGTATCACAACCGGCCTGTTACTAGCCGGTTTATTTGCCAGCCAGGCGCTGGCGGCGGAGAAAATCGTGATTGCCCATCGCGGTGCAAGCGGCTATCTGCCGGAGCACACATTACCGGCAAAAGCGATGGCTTATGCGCAGGGCGCCGATTATCTCGAGCAGGATCTGGTGATGACCAAAGACGACCAGTTGGTTGTCCTGCACGATCACTATCTGGATCGCGTGACCGATGCGGCGGAGCGTTTTCCGCAGCGCGCCCGTAAAGATGGCCGCTTTTACGCCATCGACTTTACGCTGGACGAAATTCGTTCGCTGAAGTTTACCGAAGGCTTTGATGTGGAAAACGGCAAGAAAGTGCAGCTCTTTCCGGGGCGCTTTCCGATGGGCAAATCGGAATTCCGCATTCATACCTTTGCCGAAGAGATTGAGTTTGTGCAGGGGTTGAACCACTCCACGGGCAAAAATATCGGTATCTACCCGGAAATCAAAGCGCCGTGGTTCCATCATCAGGAAGGCAAGGACATTGCCGCGAAGACGCTGGAAGTGCTGAAAAAGTACGGTTACACCAGCAAAAAAGACAAAGTCTACCTGCAATGTTTTGATGCCGACGAGCTAAAGCGCATTAAACATGAGCTGGAGCCGAAGATGGGGATGGATCTCAATCTGGTGCAACTGATTGCCTACACCAAATGGCATGAAACTCAGCAAAAACAACCGGATGGTAAATGGGTGAATTACAACTATGACTGGATGCTGCAACCCGGCGCGATGCAGCAGATTGCGCAGTATGCTGACGGGATTGGCCCGGATTACCATATGCTGGTGGCCGACGGTTCCACGCCGGGCAACGTGAAGCTAACGCAGATGGTCAAAGAGGCGCATGAACACCATTTGCAGGTGCATCCGTTTACCGTGCGGGCCGATCAGCTTCCGCCGTATGCCAGTGATGTCAATCAGCTGTATGAGGTGCTGTACCGGCAGGCGGATGTCGATGGCTTGTTTACCGACTTCCCGGATAAAGCAGTGCAGTTTTTAAAAGATAAGCGGCAGTAGGGAAAGCTGTTTCGCCAGATGGTGCTGAAGCTGTCAACAAAAAAGGGCCGTATGGCCCTTTTTTTACATCTCAATCTCAATATCGCCTTTCGCCCGGCAGCAGCAGGGCAAAATTTCCCCTTCGTTAACGAAGGCCAGCGGCTCGGCAATCCAGTCAACCTGGCCTGCTACCAGACGACAACGGCAGGAACCGCAGTAGCCTGCGCGGCACTGGTACTCCACTTCCACCTGCTGTGACTCCAGCGCCACCAGCAGGGAAGGGTGCTCATCCCGGCACAGCACCTCGGTGCCGGAAAGGCGCAGCGTTACGCGACTCATCAGAGCTGGAAGCTGCTCAGATCGTCGGTATCGACTTCAGAATCGATCTGACCGACCAGGTAGGAACTGACTTCCACTTCCTGCGGCGCCACCTGCACGTTATCGGAAACCAGCCAGGTGTTGATCCACGGAATTGGGTTTGAACGCGTCTGGAACGGCAGATCGAGGCCAACCGCCTGCATGCGGATGTTGGTGATGTATTCGACGTACTGGCAGAGAATGTCTTTGTTCAGGCCGATCATTGAACCGCCCTGGAACAAATATTCCGCCCACTCTTTCTCCTGCAAAGCCGCCTGCACGAACAGGTCATAGGATGCCTGTTTGCACTCTTCGGCAATCTCTGCCATTTCCGGATCGTCAGCGCCAGAGCGCAGCAGGTTCAGCATATGCTGAGTGCCGGTCAGGTGCAGCGCTTCATCGCGGGCAATCAGGCGGATGATTTTGGCGTTGCCTTCCATCAGTTCGCGCTCGGCAAAGGCAAAGGAGCAGGCGAAGCTGACATAGAAGCGAATCGCTTCCAGCGCATTAACGCTCATCAGGCACAGGTAGAGTTTCTTTTTCAGCTCGCGCAGGTTCACGGTAACGGTTTTGCCGTTCACGGTGTGTGTGCCTTCGCCCAGCAGATGCCAGTAGCTGGTCGTCTCAATCAGGTCATCATAGAAATGCGAGATGCCTTCCGCACGTTTGAGGATCTGCTCGTTGGTGACGATATCGTCAAACACCACCGCTGGATCGTTAACGATGTTGCGGATGATGTGGGTGTAAGAGCGCGAGTGGATGGTTTCGGAAAACGCCCACGTCTCGACCCAGGTCTCCAGTTCCGGAATGGAGATCAGCGGCAGCAGTGCGACGTTCGGGCTGCGGCCCTGGATGGAATCCAGCAGCGTCTGGTATTTCAGGTTGCTGATAAAAATATGTTTTTCGTGTTCCGGCAGCGCCTGGAAATCGATACGGTCGCGGGAAACATCAACTTCTTCCGGACGCCAGAAGAAGGAGAGTTGTTTTTCAATCAGCTTTTCAAAGATGTCATATTTTTGCTGATCGTAGCGCGCCACGTTAACCGGCTGGCCAAAGAACATCGGCTCCAGTAGCTGATTGTTTTTCGTCTGTGAAAAAGTGGTGTAAGCCATGAAAGTGTCCTGTCTTGCGAAAGAAAAGGGCGGGTTTCCCCGCCCCTTCGTTAGATCTTACATGCGCCGCTTTCGCAGCCATCGTCCTGGATGGAAGGTACCAGGTCATCCTGGGCATCTTCCGCTCCATCGCGGGTGTTTTGATAGTACAGCGTTTTCACGCCAAATTTGTACGCGGTGAGCAAGTCTTTCAGTAATTGTTGCATCGGCACTTTGCCCGACGGGAAACGGCTCGGATCGTAGTTGGTGTTAGCAGAAATCGACTGATCGATAAACTTCTGCATAATGCCGACCAGTTGCAGGTAGCCGTCATTGTTTGGCATTTCCCACAGCAGCTCGTAAGCGGTGCTCAGTTTTTCGTAGTCCGGCACCACCTGGCGCAGAATACCATCTTTCGACGCTTTGATGCTCACGTGGCCGCGCGGCGGTTCGATACCGTTGGTGGCGTTGGAGATCTGCGATGACGTTTCAGACGGCATCAGCGCGGAGAGCGTGGAGTTACGCAGGCCGTGCGTTTTGATGGATTCGCGCAGTGCTTCCCAGTCGTAATGCAGCGGCTCGTTGGTAATACCGTCGAGATCTTTCTTGTAGGTGTCGATCGGCAAAATGCCCTGCGAATAGGTGGTTTCATTGAACCACGGGCATGCACCTTGCTCTTTCGCCAGCTCGTTAGACGCTTTCAGCAGCCAGTACTGAATGGCTTCGAAGGTCTGATGCGTCAGGTTATTGGCGCTGCCGTCGGAGTAACGCTTGCCGTTCTTCGCCAGCCAGTAAGCAAAGTTGATCACGCCGATACCCAGCGTACGGCGGCCCATGGCGCCACGTTTTGCCGCCGGGATTGGGTAATCCTGGTAATCCAGCAGCGCGTCGAGAGCACGTACCGCAAGCGTTGCCAGCTCTTCCAGTTCGTCAAGGTTTTTGATGGCGCCGAGGTTGAAAGCAGACAGCGTACAGAGTGCGATTTCACCGCTGTCGTCATTAACGTCATCCAGCGGCTTGGTCGGCAGCGCGATTTCCAGGCACAGGTTGGACTGACGTACCGGTGCGACCTGCGGGTCGAACGGGCTGTGCGTGTTGCAGTGGTCGACGTTCTGGATGTAGATACGGCCCGTTGAAGCACGTTCCTGCATCATCAGTGAGAACAGCTCAACCGCTTTGATGCGCTGCTTACGGATGCTGTCGTCTTTCTCATATTGGGTGTACAGACGCTCGAACTCGTCCTGATCGGCGAAGAACGCGTCATACAAACCCGGGACGTCGGACGGGCTGAACAGGGTGATCTCTTCACCTTTCAGCAGACGGGTGTACATCAGTTTGTTGATCTGTACGCCGTAGTCCATGTGACGCACGCGGTTACCTTCCACGCCGCGGTTGTTTTTCAGTACCAGCAGGCTTTCTACTTCCAGGTGCCACATCGGGTAGAACAGGGTGGCCGCACCACCGCGTACGCCGCCCTGCGAGCAGGATTTCACCGCCGTCTGGAAATGTTTGTAGAACGGAATACAGCCAGTGTGGAACGCTTCACCACCACGGATCGGGCTGCCCAGCGCACGGATGCGGCCGGCGTTGATGCCGATACCGGCACGCTGGGAAACGTATTTCACAATCGCGCTGGAAGTGGCGTTGATGGAATCCAGGCTGTCGCCGCACTCAATCAGTACGCAGGAGCTGAACTGACGCGTCGGAGTACGCACGCCGGACATGATCGGCGTCGGCAGCGAAATTTTGAACGTGGATACCGCATCATAGAAACGCTTCACGTAGTCCAGACGCGTTTCACGTGGGTAGTTCGAGAACAGGCAGGCAGCAACCAGAATATAGAGGAACTGCGCGCTCTCGTAGATTTCGCCGGTCACGCGGTTCTGTACCAGGTATTTCCCTTCCAGCTGCTTCACGGCGGCATAGGAGAAGTTCATATCACGCCAGTGATCGATAAAACCGTCCATCTGCTTGAACTCTTCTTCCGTGTAGTCTTCCAGCAGATGATGATCGTATTTACCCAGTTCGATCATTTTTTTCACGTGGTCGTACAGCGCTGGCGGTTCAAACTGACCGTAAGCTTTTTTACGCAGGTGGAAAATCGCCAGGCGCGCGGCCAGGTACTGGTAGTCCGGCGCATCGCGGGAGATTAAATCCGCGGCGGCCTTGATGATGGTCTCATGGATGTCGGAGGTTTTGATCCCGTCGTAAAACTGAATATGTGAACGCAGTTCAACCTGAGAGATAGAGACGTTACTCAGCCCCTCTGCCGCCCAATCCAGCACTCGATGGATTTTGTCGAGATTGATGCGCTCAGTGCCACCATCACGTTTTGTCACCAGCAGACTCTGATTCATGTGATTACCTGTCCGTGAAATAAAAGTATCCCCCAATTATCCACAGTTCGTCGCTGTGACTAACTCTGTGGATAAATACTATATGTAGGGGGTTTGCGATAAGGAAAACGCTATATGGTGATTATTCTAGTAAGGATTCTTTTCAGTACAAGAGTTGATTTTGAGGTTAAATTGAGGTTGCGAAAGCGTAATAAACGCTAAGTCCTCATGCTGTAAGGCCTGGCGGGGATGTCAACATTTTGCAAAAAAAAATGAATTTTTGATCGAGTGCTGATTTCTTCATCGGGAAAGGCAAATGCGCAGCTTGATACTGCGCAACATTTATAACTTTAACTAATGACCTTAGTTGTTTTTTGCCGTTGTGTGTAACATGTAATTAACATCAACGCCCGGCCCTAAGGTAAATTTATTCAGCAGCGGATTATAATGCAGCCCGGTGATATGACATTCCTGAAGCACCGTCTCATCGATCCAGGTTAATAATTCAGCAGGTTTAATGAATTTCTTCACGTCGTGCGTGCCTTTCGGCACCATGCGCAGCACATATTCTGCGCCGACGACAGCCATCAGCCAGGATTTGCCATTGCGGTTAATTGTCGAGAAGAAGACGTGACCGCCCGGTTTAACCAGCTGCGCACACGCTTTTACCACCGATTGCGGATCGGGGACGTGCTCCAGCATCTCCATACAGGTCACCACGTCGTACTGCTGCGCGTGTTTCGCGGCATGTTCTTCGACGGTTTCCTGAACATAATCGACCTGCACGCCGGATTCCAGCGCATGCAGACGCGCGACCTGCAACGGTTCAAAGCCCATATCCAGACCGGTCACCGTTGCGCCTTCCTGCGCCATGCTTTCCGCCAGGATGCCGCCGCCGCAGCCAACATCGAGCACCTTTTTACCGAACAGACCGCCAGCATGTTCGCTAATGTAGCCCAGACGCAGCGGGTTAATACGGTGCAGGGGCTTAAACTCACCCTCTTTATCCCACCAGCGTGAAGCGACAGCTTCGAATTTGGCGATTTCAGCGTGGTCAACATTCTGAGCGGCCAGTGTTTTTTCGGCATTCATGGGCGCATTTACTCCTCTCTCAATAAGACGTGTGAGTATATCAGGCCGACGGGATGAATAAACCTTTGCGCGGGAGTTATAGATTTACCTGTCTCACAGCGGTTGTGTTATAATTTGCGACCTTTGAATCCGGGATACAGTAGAGGGATAGCGGTTAGATGAGCGACCTTGCGAGAGAAATTACACCGGTTAACATCGAGGAAGAGCTGAAAAGCTCCTATCTGGACTATGCGATGTCGGTCATTGTTGGCCGTGCGCTGCCGGATGTCCGAGATGGCCTGAAACCGGTTCACCGTCGCGTACTTTACGCCATGAACGTATTGGGCAATGACTGGAATAAAGCCTACAAAAAATCTGCCCGTGTCGTTGGTGACGTAATCGGTAAGTACCATCCCCATGGTGATTCCGCGGTGTATGACACCATTGTCCGTATGGCGCAGCCGTTCTCGCTGCGTTACATGCTGGTTGATGGTCAGGGCAACTTCGGTTCCATCGATGGCGACTCCGCGGCGGCGATGCGTTATACGGAAATTCGCCTGGCGAAGATCGCCCATGAATTGATGGCCGATCTGGAAAAAGAGACGGTTGACTACGTCGATAACTACGACGGCACCGAAAGAATCCCAGATGTAATGCCCACCAAGATCCCGAACCTGCTGGTGAACGGCTCTTCCGGGATTGCGGTCGGTATGGCAACCAACATTCCGCCACACAACCTGACGGAAGTGATCAACGGTTGCCTGGCCTATATCGACAATGAAGACATCAGCGTTGAAGGGCTGATGGAGTACATTCCGGGGCCGGATTTTCCGACTGCCGCCATCATTAACGGTCGCCGTGGGATTGAAGAAGCCTACCGCACCGGTCGTGGCAAGATCTACATTCGCGCCCGCGCAGAGGTAGAAACCGATGCGAAAAACGGCCGTGAAACCATTATCGTGCATGAAATTCCGTATCAGGTGAACAAAGCGCGCCTGATCGAGAAGATTGCCGAACTGGTGAAAGACAAACGCGTTGAAGGCATCAGCGCGCTGCGCGACGAGTCTGATAAAGACGGTATGCGCATCGTCATCGAAGTGAAACGCGATGCTGTGGGCGAAGTGGTGCTGAACAACCTCTACTCCCAGACGCAATTGCAGGTCTCCTTCGGTATCAACATGGTGGCGTTGCACCATGGTCAGCCGAAGATCATGACGCTGAAAGAGATTCTGGCCGCGTTCGTGCGTCACCGCCGTGAAGTGGTGACCCGTCGTACCATTTTCGAACTGCGTAAAGCCCGTGACCGTGCGCATATCCTTGAAGCGCTGGCCGTGGCGCTGGCGAATATCGATCCGATCATCGAACTGATCCGTCGTGCGCCGACCCCGGCCGAAGCGAAAGCGGGCCTGATCGCGCAGCCGTGGGATCTGGGCAATGTCTCCTCGATGCTGGAACGTGCGGGCGATGACGCAGCACGTCCGGAGTGGCTGGAGCCGGAGTTCGGTATCCGTGACGGTAAGTACTACCTGACCGAGCAACAGGCACAGGCGATTCTGGATCTGCGTTTGCAGAAACTGACGGGCCTTGAGCATGAAAAACTGCTCGATGAATACAAAGAGCTGCTGGAGCAGATCGCTGAACTGCTGCACATCCTCGGCAGCGCTGAGCGCCTGATGGAAGTGATTCGCGAAGAGCTCGAACTGATTCGCGAACAGTTCGGTGATGAGCGCCGTACCGAAATTACCGCGAACACCGCCGATATCAATATCGAAGACCTGATCAATCAGGAAGACGTTGTGGTTACGCTGTCGCATCAGGGCTATGTGAAGTATCAGCCGCTGACCGACTACGAAGCCCAGCGCCGTGGTGGTAAAGGTAAATCGGCTGCGCGTATTAAAGAAGAAGACTTTATCGACCGCCTGCTGGTGGCCAACACCCACGATACGATCCTCTGCTTCTCCAGCCGTGGCCGTCTCTACTGGATGAAGGTTTACCAGCTGCCGGAAGCGAGCCGTGGCGCGCGTGGTCGTCCGATCGTCAACCTGTTGCCGCTGGAGCAGGACGAACGTATCACGGCGATCCTGCCGGTACGTGAATACGAAGAGGGCGTTAACGTCTTTATGGCGACTGCCAGCGGTACCGTGAAGAAAACCGCGCTTACCGAATTCAGCCGTCCGCGTTCTGCCGGGATCATTGCCGTTAACCTGAACGAAGGCGACGAACTGATTGGCGTCGATCTGACTTCCGGGAACGACGAAGTGATGTTGTTCTCTGCTGCCGGTAAAGTGGTGCGCTTTAAAGAGGGTGCGGTGCGCGCGATGGGTCGTACGGCGACCGGTGTACGCGGCATCAAGCTGGCGGAAAAAGACAGCGTGGTATCGCTGATTGTTCCGCGCGGCGAAGGCGCCATCCTGACGGTCACGCAGAACGGTTACGGTAAACGTACTGCTGAAACCGAGTACCCGACCAAATCTCGTGGTACACAGGGCGTTATCTCCATCAAGGTCACCGAGCGTAATGGCTCCGTGGTCGGCGCGGTGCAGGTCGATGATTGCGACCAGATCATGATGATCACTGATGCCGGTACGCTGGTGCGTACACGCGTGTCGGAAATCAGCGTGGTGGGCCGTAACACCCAGGGTGTGATCCTCATCCGTACCGCGGAAGATGAAAACGTTGTGGGTCTGCAACGTGTCGCCGAACCGGTGGATGACGAAGAGCTGGACTCCATCGATGGCAGTGTGGCGGAAGGCGATGACGACATCGCGCCGGAAGTTGACACTGACGACGATACGGCGGATGACGCCGACGAGTAATGCGTCACAGAGGGCCGGTTTTCCGGCCCTTTTTCATTGCCATTGCGGCATTCGCGATTTATCGCTACCTTAACGACACTCTTTTTTAACTTCCTTGTGGCGGAGTTTCCCCAGGTTGAAATACCTCGTCTCTTTTCGCAGTACCCTGAAAGTTTCCCGCTATTTATTCAGAGCGCTGGCGCTATTGCTGTGGCTGTTAATTGCTTTTTTTTCAGTGTTTTACATCGTCAATGCGTTGCACGACAAAGAGTCAGAGATTCGTCAGGAATTCAACCTCAGTTCCGATCAGGCGCAGCGTTATATTCAGCGCACTTCGGATGTGATGAAAGAGCTGAAGTACATTGCCGAAAACCGTCTGACGGCGGAAAACGGCATCCTTACCTCGCGCAGTCGCGATGATAAAACCGACGTGCCGGCGTTTTTACCGCTGTTCCCCGATTCTGACTGCTCTGCAATGAGTAGTTCATGGCGTGGTTCGCTGGAGTCGCTGGCGTGGTTTATGCGCTACTGGCGTGACAATTTCTCAGCCGCCTACGATCTCAACCGCGTATTTCTGATTGGCAGTGACAATCTGTGTATGGCGGATTTCGGCCTGCGCGACCTGCCGGTCGAGCGTGACGATACCTTAAAAAGCTTGCATGAGCGGATTGTGAAATACCGCAATGCGCCGCAGGATGAGCGCAGCAATAACCTCTACTGGATGAGCCAGGGGCCGCGCCCTGGAATTGGTTACTTTTACGCGCTGACGCCGGTTTATCTTGGTAATCGTCTTCAGGCGTTGCTGGGCACCGAACAGTCAATCCGCATGGAGAATTTCTTTACGCCGGGCAGCCTGCCGATGGGCGTCACCATTCTGGATGAAAGCGGGCACTCGCTGATTTCGCTGACCGGCCAGGACAGCGGCATTGTTGCCGATCCGCGCTGGATGCAGGAACGTTCGTGGTTCGGTTATACCTCTGGTTTCCGCGAGCTGATCCTGAAAAAGAGCTTACCACCATCCTCATTAAGCGTGGTCTATTCCGTTCCTGTCGATATGGTACTGGAACGTATCCGCATGCTGATCCTCAATGCCGTGCTCCTGAACGTGCTGGTTGGCGTGGCGCTGTTTACCCTGGCGCGCATGTATGAGCGGCGCATCTTTATTCCCGCGGAAAATGATGCGCAGCGGCTGGAAGAGCATGAGCAGTTCAACCGTAAAATCGTCGCTTCTGCGCCGGTGGGGATCTGTATTCTGCGCACCCAGGACGGGACGAATATTCTCAGTAACGAACTGGCGCATAATTACCTGAACATGCTTACGCATGAAGATCGGCAGCGGCTGACGCAGATCATCTGCGGCCAGCAGGTCAATTTTGTTGATGTGTTGACCAGCAACAACACTAATCTGCAAATCAGCTTTGTTCATTCGCGCTATCGCAATGAAAACGTGGCGATTTGTGTGCTGGTGGATGTCTCCGCGCGCGTCAAAATGGAAGAGTCGTTACAGGAAATGGCGCAGGCGGCAGAACAGGCCAGCCAGTCGAAATCGATGTTCCTGGCGACCGTCAGCCATGAACTGCGCACGCCGCTGTATGGCATTATCGGTAACCTCGATCTGCTGCAGACCAAAGAGCTGCCGAAGGGTGTTGACCGCCTGGTGACGGCGATGAATAACTCTTCCAGCCTGCTGCTGAAAATTATCAGCGATATTCTCGACTTCTCGAAAATTGAGTCTGAGCAGTTAAAAATCGAGCCGCGGGAGTTTTCCCCGCGCGAGGTGATGAGCCATATCACCGCCAACTATCTGCCGCTGGTGGTGCGTAAACAACTGGGGCTCTACTGTTTTATCGAGCCTGATGTGCCCGTGGTTCTCAACGGCGATCCAATGCGTTTGCAACAGGTGATCTCAAACCTGCTGAGCAATGCGATTAAGTTCACCGACATCGGTTGCATTGTGCTGCATGTACAGCGTGATGCGGATTATCTCAGCATACGCGTGCGCGATACCGGTGTGGGGATCCCCGGTAAAGAAGTGGTGCGGCTGTTTGATCCTTTCTTCCAGGTCGGAACCGGGGTGCAGCGTAATTTCCAGGGCACAGGCCTGGGGCTGGCGATTTGCGAGAAGCTGATTAGCATGATGGATGGCGATATCGCGGTGGATACCGAACCGGGTATGGGCAGCCAGTTCACTATTCGTATTCCGCTTTACAATGCGGTCGCGCCGGAGCGCGCTGATGTCGATGGGCTGGCGGAGACCTGCTGCTGGTTGGCGGTGCGTAACGCCTCACTATCGGCCTATTTGCAGAGCTTGCTGAACTGGAATGGCATCCATACGAAGCAGTACGACGGGCGAGAACTCGGCCTTCAGGATACGTTGATTACCGATGATGATCTGGAACATCCTTCGGGCGCGCGGGCGGTGATTGTTTTCTGCCGTCGCCATATCGGTATTCCAGTTGAACGTGCGCCGGGCGAATGGTTACACAGCGTCGCCGCGCCGCACGATTTGCTGGCGTTGCTGGGACGCATTTACCGCGTACAGGTGGTGGAACCGCAGGCGACCGCGACGCAGGCCATAGAGGACAATGAGGTATCGCGCAACGACGATATGATGATCCTGGTGGTTGACGATCATCCGATTAACCGGCGATTACTTGCCGATCAGCTGGGATCGCTGGGCTATCAATGCAAAACAGCCAACGATGGGGTGGATGCATTGAACGTGCTAAGCAAGAACCACATTGATATTGTGCTCAGCGACGTCAACATGCCGAATATGGACGGTTATCGTCTGACGCAGCGGATTCGCCAGTTGGGCCTGACGTTGCCGGTGATTGGCGTAACGGCTAACGCGCTGGCGGAAGAGAAACAGCGCTGCCTTGAATCCGGTATGGATAGCTGCCTGTCGAAACCGGTGACGCTGGATGTGCTGAAGCAAACACTGGCCGCTTATGTCGCGCGGGTCAGAAACAGCAGGGGATAAAAAGGAACCCCGGCGAAAGCCGGGGTTGTGTGGGATTACTCTTTTTCTGTCTGGGTCAGCGTGACCGAGGAGAGGTAGTTCAGCAGGGCAATGTCGTTATCGACGCCCAGTTTCATCATCGCAGATTTCTTCTGGCTACTGATGGTCTTGATACTGCGATTCAGCTTTTTAGCGATTTCCGTTACCAGGAAACCTTCTGCAAACAGACGCAGTACTTCGCTCTCTTTCGGTGACAGGCGTTTGTCGCCATAGCCGCCAGCGCTGATTTTTTCCAGCAGGCGAGAAACGCTTTCTGGGGTAAATTTCTTACCTTTCTGCAGCGCGGCCAGTGCCTTCGGCAGGTCGGTCGGCGCGCCTTGTTTCAGTACGATACCTTCGATATCCAGATCCAGCACCGCACTCAGAATTGCCGGGTTATTGTTCATGGTAAGAACAATAATCGACAGCGCAGGGAAATGGCGTTTAATGTATTTGATCAGCGTAATACCATCGCCGTATTTATCGCCCGGCATTGACAGGTCGGTGATCAGAACATTTGCCTCGAGTTTCGGCAGATTATTAATGAGCGCTGTAGAGTCTTCAAATTCACCGACTACGTTAACCCATTCGATTTGTTCCAGTGACTTGCGAATACCGAACAGTACAATCGGATGGTCATCGGCAATAATTACGTTCATATTGTTCATGTATTAGGCTACCTTGCTACAGCAAGCTCTTGACGTAAGCGTCAATGTCGCTGATGTAATTTTCTATGCCTGGAGCATCGCTCTCACGAATTAATTGCTCCAGCGTTTCGCACAACTGCTTACCAGGTACCAGATTTAGCATAGCAAACACACCTTTCAGGCGGTGTGCTGTCTGCGCCAGCGCAGCGAAATCGCGTAACGCTGATTCAGTATACAACCTCTTAACATCATCGGGTACTGTGTCAACAAACAGTGCATAATAGCCGCTGGCATGGAGTTCCGCGTTTTCATCGCCTCCCAATGGCGATTCCGGTACATCTTCCTGCGCCAGTTGCTCTTCTATAAGCTGCAATATTGCTCCCTGCATTGCATTGCTCATATTAAAGTTAACGCGCAATTGGCCTGGGCCAATTTTCCGCACACCGGCCTCATCATCGCTTAAAAGCAAGCCTGAGGCTGTAAGATTAGACGGATTATCTGTCAAAAAGAGATCATATTCTTGACTTGAAAGACGTTCATCCGGGGAAATACAGCTTGCACCCCAATTTTCCAACTGGCGAACTACGATATTGCGGATTTCATTCGAGGTGATGTCAATCATCGCGACAACATCATCGAGCAATTTCTCTTCGCTTTCAACCTGCGGTGAGCGGGCCGCCATTCTAACATGCAAAGAGTAGCGGGTGCCCAGATCTTCCCTGGCCTTAATATTCAAATGCCCACCGAGCTTTCTGGCTAACTGATCGCACAGCCAGAAGGTGAGGGCGTTTGCTTTTCCGTACTGATCGCTCTGTGTATCGTTAAGGAACGGGAAGTGCAGATTGTCAATTTCACTGGTATTTACGCCTGTGCCAGTGTCAAGAATACGGAAGGTCAGGCGATCTTCTGCCGATTCATCCATATTCACTTCAAGGGTGATTTTACCCATTTGCGTGGTCGTCACCGCGTACTGGATCAAAAGCAGTAGGATTCGGCGTAACGCATCGCGATCGCCGTGGCGCTCCTCGTTAGCCGGCAGCGGGTTGTTGATCAACAATTGCAGGCCCTTACGCTTGATCACTGGCAGAACTTCCGGCACCACTTCATCAATCAGATCCTGAATCGAGAACACGGAAGGCGAACCTTTCCAGCTATCGCTTTCCAGCATATTTGCCAGCTGAATTTCATCCACCAGTTGTACCAGCCTGTCGGCGTGATCGGCGACGTGATTGCCCTCTTTGTTTTCAAGGGC
Source organism: Kosakonia sp. H7A (assembly GCF_003028445.1). Classification (NCBI taxonomy): domain Bacteria; kingdom Pseudomonadati; phylum Pseudomonadota; class Gammaproteobacteria; order Enterobacterales; family Enterobacteriaceae; genus Kosakonia; species Kosakonia sp. H7A. The sequence goes on from NZ_PYTZ01000002.1 coordinate 108,690, forward strand.
GGCCGCTTCAGCAGCGAGAGCCTTTACCGGCTGTTTCAGCGAGTCAGCCAGATTATTCATAAAGGCGGCGCGACCCTGCTGGTTCTTCTCATACAGACGCTGCGCTTGCTTTAGCTTCTTGTTGACCAGCACTTCGCGGTCCTGGTCGCGAATAATAAAGATCTGCGTACGTGAAGCCACCTGGCTGCGGAACTGGCGGATTTCATACAGCTCATTATTTATGGTGGCCTGGATGACGCCCTGGTGTTGATCCGCCATGGCGGTGATATTTTGCAGATTCAGGTGCGGCAGCAGATGGTCGGCTATTTTGTTGCTCAGCACCGTGCGGTTAGCTTCCTGATCGTGTACCAGCAAGCCAAGCGGCAGTAATGAGACAATCTCTTCGTTGAAAGCTCGTAGCACGCGCAGCTCGTTGTTTGCTCCCGGCGCCGCCAGGCTATCCGTCTTACGGCCCGGTTGCTGACGGAAGGTGGTGTAGCCAAATAGCGCCAGCGCCAGCAGCCCAATATTCAGCAACAGCGGTAAAAGAATGTTTTGCAGGGTGTCGAGCAGCAGCGTACCGAAAGGAACCTGCCACACCAGACGCAGCCCGGTGCCGTTCAATGCAGAAGCAATCTCAATACGCGAGCTATTAAAGTTGACGGTCACATTATCTGTGGTCTCTTTATCCTGCCCGCGTGTGGTATTTTGCGTGCTATCAGGGTCGAGGCGGAAGCTGTCCAGTGACATGCCCGGCGGGATCAGATCGTTAATCGGCAAGTCAAACGCAACCACCGTCGCCAGGTGACCCGGCTGGTTAAAGGTGGTGCGCAGCGTAAAATAGTGGCCATTTTGCCAGGCCAGACGGCGCAGGGAGGAAAAACTTTCGCGCTCATCGAGGGCGTTAGCCTGCTGCAACATTTCTGCGCGTCGGGAATCGACGATATTGCTGATGGTGGAATCTTTAAAACCCGAGGTCAGATCTTTTAGAGGCAACGTTGAAACCAGGATCATGCTGTTATCCTGGCCGTTCAGATAGTACATCGACCATGGAACGGTTTCTGCGCCCCACAGTGTATCGAGATACGTTGAGATGCGCTGTGTCATCTCCAGCGTGGAGCTGTCGTGCGAACCAAAAATCAGCGCTTCTGTCTTGCGGCGCGGTTTTTCGAGGTAATAGACATCCTGTTTCAGACGCGTTTCCTGTAAACCTTCGCTCGGTGTGGTCGCCGGAGCCGCAGCGATATTGTCGTAGATCTGCCAGGTAGCATACCGCCAGGTGTCGATACGCTTATGGATGGCATGCGTAACATCGACGATTTGATAGCTTTTATCTTTCAGCCAGGCGTTGACCGCGCTCTGGATCATCACCCCCATCGTTACCAGCAGGACAATAATCAATAAGAGGAAGAAACGGGTAATGTTGCCCGGTATCAGGGAAAATTTGCCAGGAATCATTGTGTCAGATTGACTCATTCTTGTGTGTAACCCGTTATGACAACACTGCAGGTGACGCTCAGCATCCGCTGAAACAATGTTGCTGCCATGCCGTAACTACCGCCTGTCGTGCGCGGACTACAAATAGATGTGTTGCAGAGCAGTGTACAGCAGGCAGTATATCGGTTAATGAGTGAATTTCCAGACTCTCTTTTCAGCCATTATCCGCAGAATGTGGCTTTTTGTCTCTCATTTAAACGAAGCGGCAAAAATGTACAAAACGTGGAGATTGTACAAATATTTCTCAGTGCTGAATAAGAAGAACGCAATAAATAACAAGAAATTAATTAAATTCCTAAGTCAATAAGATAAATCTGGCACGTTTGTTGATTAATTAATAGTCGTTACAAATAGTTATTATATGTAGATTATTATTCAAGTTAAGTAAAGAAAGGTAAAAAAAAACCGAATGCAGGGCATTCGGTCATAAGAGGGGTAAACAGACATTCAGATTCGAATGACGGTAATAAATAAAGTTAATGATGATAGCGTGTTGTATTTTAGTGACGATTAGAGATTTCGTTTTTGCATTCAGTGCTATCATTTATTTTTATTTATGTGATTGTTTTTTATGGTGTTTTTAATTTTATTTGATTATTTGTGCGATATCAATTAGCTATTCGTGCTATAAAAAGTTCCCTGGATTTTACAAATTGTAACATCTATCATTAAATATGAAACATCTTCAAAGTTTTCGTATCATATTCCCGATGGATTATTTTCCTATTTTAAGCACAATGAATTTGCCAGCTGATTAGAGGGTTAGTCAGCAAGCAGTGGCAAATAAAAATGCATATAACAGAGGGTTAATAAAATGAAAGTTAAAGTACTGTCCCTTCTGGTACCAGCTCTGCTGGTAGCAGGCGCAGCAAATGCGGCTGAAGTTTATAACAAAGATGGCAACAAATTAGATCTGTACGGCAAAGTAGATGGTCTGCACTATTTCTCTGACGACAAAGGTTCTGATGGCGATCAGACATACGTGCGTTTCGGCTTCAAAGGCGAAACTCAGGTAAACGATCAGGTTACTGGCTACGGCCAGTGGGAATATAACGTTCAGGCTAACGACACTGAATCTGCAAGCGATCAGGCATGGACTCGTGTGGCTTTCGCCGGTATCCGCGTGACTGATGCAGGCTCTTTCGACTACGGTCGTAACTACGGCGTAATTTACGATGTAACGTCCTGGACCGACGTTCTGCCGGAATTCGGCGGCGACACTTACGGTTCAGATAACTTCATGCAACAACGTGCAAACGGCCTTGCCACCTACCGTAACACCGACTTCTTCGGTCTGGTTGATGGCCTGAACTTTGCTCTGCAGTATCAGGGTAAAAACGGCAGCGTCAGCGGTGAAAACGACACAGGTCGTAGCACGCTGAAACAGAATGGCGATGGCTACGGTGCATCTCTGACCTACGATCTGGGCGCAGGCTTCAGCGTCGGTGGTGCAATGTCTTCTTCTCGTCGTACTGCTGACCAGAACGTGACTACCAATGCTGCTTTGTTCGGTGAAGGCGACCGCGCTGAAGTGTACAGCGGCGGTCTGAAATACGATGCCAACAATATTTACCTGGCGGCACAGTACTCTCAGACCTATAACGCAACTCGTTTCGGTAACTCTCAGAGCACCAGCGATATCTACGGTTTTGCTAACAAAGCACAGAACTTCGAAGTGGTTGCTCAGTACCAGTTCGACTTCGGTCTGCGTCCGTCCATCGCTTACCTGCAATCTAAAGGTAAGGACATCACCAACAACACCGGTACCGTTAACTACGGCGATCAGGATATCCTGAAATACATCGATGTTGGCGCGACCTACTACTTCAACAAAAACATGTCCACCTATGTTGATTACAAAATCAACCTGCTGGACGACAACGACTTTACCCGTTCTGCCGGTATCTCTACCGACAACATCGTTGCACTGGGCCTGGTTTACCAGTTCTAAGTTCGCCACAACGATTGCTAAGGCGCCGCAAGGCGCCTTTTTTATTGTCCGGTTTTTGATGTACGCTTGCCGCCAGCAAGGAGATAACAAGCAATGACAATGACTATTTTCCGCAGCTTCGTGGCCGCCTCGCTGCTGTTATTGGCTGGCTGCGATCGCAGCGAACAGGCGCAACCAACCGTGCTGGAAGGCAAAACAATGGGGACTTTCTGGCGCGTTAGTCTGGTGGATATTGATGCGCAGCGCGCTCAGGCGCTACAGCAAAAAATTCAGGCTCAGCTGGATGCTGACGATCGTTTAATGTCAACGTGGAAGAGCGATTCTGCGCTAATGCGCTTTAATCACGCGACCAGTACCGCGCCCTGGCCGGTCAGCGCCGCAATGGCGGATATTGTGACCATCGCTTTGCGGGTCGGGGAAAAAACGGACGGTGCAATGGATATTACCGTTGGGCCGCTGGTGAATCTGTGGGGATTTGGTCCGGATAAACAACCGATAGTCAGCCCAACGCAGGCGCAAATTGATGCGGCAAAAGCCCGTACCGGCTTGCAGCATCTGACGGTGATTAACCGCGCGGGGGAACAATTCCTGCAAAAAGATCTGCCGGATCTGTTCGTCGATTTATCGACAGTCGGTGAAGGCTATGCGGCGGATCATCTGGCGCGGCTTATGGAGCATGAAGGGATTGCCCGCTATCTGGTTTCCGTCGGCGGCGCGCTTGCCAGCCGGGGCATGAATGCGCAGGGCCAGCCGTGGCGGGTAGCGATTCAGAAACCGACCGATCGTGAAAATGTCGCGCAAGCCGTGGTCGATATTAACGGTCATGGGATCAGCACCTCCGGAAGTTATCGCAACTATTACGAGCTGGATGGCAAACGTATTTCGCATATTATCGATCCGCGCACCGGGCGTCCCATCGATCACCGCCTGGTTTCGGTCACTGTGATTGCACCTACGGCGCTGGAAGCGGATGCGTGGGACACCGGCTTAATGGTACTGGGTACCGATAAAGCCAAAAAAGTGGTGACGCGAGAAGGGTTGGCGGTATTTATGATCATGAAAGAGGGTGACGGTTTTAGCACCTGGATGTCGCCGCAATTTTCTTCCTTCCTGGTCAGCGAAAAAAATTAAAACGCAAGATTGCGGGTGTCGGGTTCTTCGCGAGCGTGCACAGTGGGGCTAAGCTTAAATAAGGAGCCTGACATGAACGAGACGACTTTACTTGATGAACAGCGCTGGCAGGCGGTGCTGGCGCGCAACCCACAGGCGGATGGTCAGTTTGTTTTTGCGGTGCTGACCACCGGTATCTTCTGCCGCCCGTCTTGTCGCGCGCGCCACGCCCTGCGCCAGAATGTGCGTTTCTTCCCGGATGCCGATAGCGCTGTTGCCGCGGGTTTTCGCCCATGCAAACGTTGCCAGCCCGATAAAGCGCATCCGCAACAGCAGCGGCTGGATAAAGTGGCCACCGCTTGTCGATTGCTGGAGCAGGATACGCCTGTCACCCTCGATCAACTGGCAACTGAGGTGGGCATCAGTCCGTACCATTTTCATCGCCTGTTTAAATCGGTGACCGGGATGACACCGAAAGCCTGGCAGCAAGCCTTCCGCGCCCGGCGTCTGCGCAACACGCTGGCAGAGAGCGACACGGTGACCGATGCCGTGCTGGCGGCGGGGTTCCCCGACAGTAGCAGCTACTATCGCCAGGCGGATGCCGCGCTGGGAATGACGGCGCGTCAGTTTCGCCGTGGCGGTGACGATGCTGATATTCGTTACGCCCTGAGTGACTGTGCGCTGGGGCGCTGTCTGGTGGCGGAAAGTGAACGGGGCATCTGTGCCATTTTACTGGCCGACAGTGATGAACAACTGTTGGCAGAACTGCATACGATTTTTCCTCATGCCCGAAACGTGCAGGGCGATGAGGCGATGCTTGAACGCGTCGCGCAGGTGATCCGCCGTCTTGATCGTGCGGATGCGCCATTTACATTGCCGCTGGATTTGCGCGGCACGGCTTTCCAGCTCCAGGTATGGCAGGCGCTGCGCGAACTCCCTGCTGGCACAACGATCAGCTATCAGCGCCTTGCGCAGCAAATAGGCAAACCCGGTGCGGTGAGGGCGGTGGCCAGCGCCTGCGCAGCGAATAAGCTGGCGATTGTTATCCCTTGTCATCGTGTGGTACGTGGCGATGGCGCGCTCTCCGGTTATCGCTGGGGAATCGCACGCAAAGCGCAACTACTGCAACGGGAAGCGAAAAAAGAGGAGAGTTAATGCTCGATTTGTTTGCCGATGAAGAACCCTGGCAGGAGCCGCTGGCGCCCGGCGCGGTGGTGCTGCGCCGTTTTGCGCTGCCGCATGTGGAAGCGCTGATGCGCGGCATTGCGCAAGTGGTTGGCCAGTCGCCGCTGCGCCATATGGTCACGCCGGGCGGGTATACCATGTCCGTGGCGATGACCAATTGCGGCAGGCTTGGCTGGACGACTAATCAGCACGGTTATCTCTACGCGCCTGTCGATCCGCAAACGGCGCAGCCGTGGCCGGAAATGCCGGCGGCGTTCACGGCGCTATGTCATAAAGCCAGCATTGCGGCGGGTTACCTTGAGTTTCGCCCGGATGCCTGCCTGATCAACCGTTACGCGGCTGGTGCGAAGTTATCGCTGCATCAGGATAAGGACGAACCTGATTTGCGCGCGCCGATTGTCTCTGTCTCGCTGGGCTTACCGGCTATTTTCCAGTTTGGTGGGCTGAAGCGTAACGATCCGCTGCAACGATTGATGCTGGAACATGGCGATATTGTGGTGTGGGGCGGTGAATCGCGGCTCTTTTATCATGGCATCGCGCCGCTTAAAGCGGGTTATCACCCGGTGACTGGCGAGTGTCGTTACAACCTGACGTTCCGCCAGGCTGGCAACAGCGAATAAAAATAAGAATTATTCTTGATGTAAAACAGTGTCCGTTTAAACTGCTGGCTGTTTTTGTTGACCGGGCCGTTGTTATGGAACTCCTTCTTCTTGTCTGGCGGCAGTACCGCTGGCCATTCGTAACGGTACTGGCGCTTACCCTTGCCAGCGCCGCATTGGGTATCGGGCTGATCGCTTTTATTAACCAGCGTCTGATCGAAACCGTCGATATATCATTGGCCGTGCTACCGGAATTTCTCGGCTTGCTGCTGCTGTTAATGGCGGTGACACTCGGCTCGCAACTGGCGCTGACCACGCTCGGCCACCATTTCGTTTACCGTCTGCGTAGTGAATTTATCAAACGGATCCTCGATACGCCGGTGGAGCGCATTGAACAACTGGGCAGCGCGTCGCTACTGGCCGGGTTGACCAGCGATGTGCGCAACATCACCATCGCTTTTGTGCGCCTGCCGGAACTGGTGCAGGGCATTATCCTGACTATAGGTTCGTGCATTTATCTGGCCATGCTATCCGGCAAAATGCTGGTGATCACTGCACTGTGGATGGCGCTGACCATCTGGGGCGGCTTTATTCTGGTTTCCCGCGTGTATAAACATATGGCGACGCTGCGCGAGACGGAAGACAAGCTCTATAACGATTTCCAGACGGTGCTGGAAGGGCGCAAAGAGCTGAATCTGAATCGGGAACGCGCCGAACATATTTTCGAGAAGATGTACCTGCCGGATGCGCGCGAGTACCGCCACCATATTATTCGTGCCGACACTTTCCATCTCAGCGCCGTCAACTGGTCGAACATTATGATGCTCGGCGCGATTGGCCTCGTGTTCTGGATGGCAAATAGTCTGGGCTGGGCGGATACCAACGTTGCGGCAACCTATTCGCTGACGCTGCTATTTTTACGTACGCCGTTGTTGTCGGCGGTCGGCGCATTGCCGACACTGTTGAGCGCCCAGGTTGCTTTCAACAAACTGAAGCATTTTGCTCTGGCGCCGTATCAGCCAGCATTTCCGCGTCCGCAGGCTTTCCCCGGCTGGAAAACGCTGGAGCTGCGCAACGTGACCTTTAAATATCAGGAGAATGATTTCTCTGTCGGCCCGATCAACATGACGCTGAACCGGGGCGAACTGGTGTTTCTGATTGGGGGCAACGGCAGCGGTAAATCAACGCTGGCGATGCTGCTGACCGGGCTGTATCAGCCAGTTTCCGGCGAGATCCTGCTGGATGGTAAACCGATGGCGCAGGATCGCCCGGAAGATTATCGCAAACTGTTCTCGGCGGTGTTTACCGATGTCTGGTTGTTTGACGATCTGCTCGGGCCGGAAGGTAAACCGGCGGATCCGGCGCTGGTCGATAAGTGGCTGGATCAGTTGAAGATGGCGCATAAACTGGAACTGAACAACGGCAAGATCCTCAATCTGAAGCTCTCGAAAGGGCAGAAAAAGCGCGTGGCGCTGCTGCTGGCGCTGGCGGAAGAGCGCGATATTTTGTTGCTTGACGAATGGGCGGCCGATCAGGATCCCCATTTCCGCCGCGACTTCTACCAGGTGTTGCTGCCGCTGATGCAACAGATGGGGAAAACCATTTTTGCCATCAGCCACGACGATCACTATTTTACCCACGCCGACCGCCTGCTGGAGATGCGCAATGGTCGGTTGACTGAGCTGGTCGGTGAAGAGCGCGCGCAAGCTTCCCGCGACGCCGTCTCCCGCACTGCCTGAGCAATGCGCCCCCTTCGAGCGAAGGGGGCATTCGCTCCTTTTTTCACCAAACGCCCCCGCTGTTTATTATTTTTTACAAAAGCTGCCGCTATGCTTAAGTCTATTCGGCCCCGGCTTCAGGGCGCTTTGCATTCAGGGAACGGCTAATGTCATTGAGCAAAAAAAACAGCGTCAAACTGCGCGACGAGGAGCGTGCGCGCCTGATTTGGTTACTGATCACCCATAAACCGCTTACCGCCTCACTGCTCGGACAACTCACCCTCGCCGAACAAGTGGATAGCGCTGCGCTGGAGCGGGATCTGGCAGAGGTTAACGCGCTGGTCTCCCACTTGCCGCCTCCGGATCTCGCCGATACGCTGGAGGCCTTGCCGGTGGATGAACGCCACGCATTATGGCGGCTGGTGAGCGATGATAAACGCGGTAAAGTGCTGCTTGAGGCATCGGAAAATGTCTGGGATGACCTGATTGATGAGATGAGCGACCGCGCGCTGCTCGATGCACTGCAAACGCTGGATATCGACGACCAAATCTGGCTGGTGCAGCATCTGCCGCGTAACCTGACCGGCCGCTTAATGGCGACATTACCGCGCGCAGAGCGTAACCGCATGCGGGAAGTGATGCGCTACGGCAAAAACTGTGTCGGCGCGATCATGGAGTTCGAGGTGATCACCGTGCGCTCTGAAGTAACGCTGGCGGCGGTTCAGCGCTATCTGCGACGACTCGGCAAAATGCCGGACAACACCGACAAACTGTTTGTTATCGGCCGTGATAACCGGTTGATGGGGGAACTGGCGTTGCAAACCATTTTGCTCAATGCCGCCGGGAGGCGGGTCAGCGAAGTGATGGATGCGGATCCGGTGGCCTTTTCTCCGGAAGAGGACGCGGAAAAAGTGGCGCGTACTTTCGAGCGTGACAACCTGCTTAGCGCGGCAGTGGTCGATGATAACGGAATGTTGATGGGCCGTCTGACCATCGATGAGATCGTCAATGTGGTCTATGAAGAGACTGATAACGATTTGCGCCAGATGGGCGGTCTGAGCGCCGAAGAAGACGTGTTTGCCCCGGTAAGCAAAGCGGTGAAAACCCGCTGGGCGTGGCTGGCTATCAACTTGTGTACGGCATTTATCGCCTCGCGCGTGATCGACGGTTTTGAACACACCATTTCGCAACTGGTGGCGCTGGCGTCGCTGATGCCGATTGTCGCCGGGATTGGCGGCAACACCGGCAACCAAACCATTACCATGATTGTGCGCGCGCTGGCGTTACAAAACATTCAGCCGGGCAACTTTGCTTTCCTGATTATGCGTGAACTTGGCGTCGCGTTGATTAACGGTCTGGTGTGGGGCGGCATTATGGGCTGCATCACATGGTGGCTGTACGACGATGCGGCGCTGGGCGGCGTCATGACGCTGGCGATGGTGCTGAACTTATTGATGGCGGCGTTGATGGGAGTGTTGATCCCGATGATCATGACCCGGCTGGGGCGCGACCCGGCGGTTGGCTCCAGCGTGATGATCACCGCGATCACGGATACCGGTGGCTTCTTTATTTTTCTTGGGCTGGCGACGCTGTTTTTGCTGTAACGTTTGCTGACTTACGCCACTTTGGCGGCGTGAGCGCCAGCGTGACCAGCCCGCCCAGCACACCAATCGCCAGGTTACCGGTACTGACGGTAGCGACCACCGTGACCAGCATCACCACCGTTTCCATGACCGGCGCCTGCCTGAGCGTTGCCGGTTGCAGGCTGCCCCAGTTAAAGGTTTTAAAGGCAACGATGGCCATAATACCCGCCAGCACAACCATCGGAATTTTCGCCATCACGCTGCTGAGTGCTGTCACCAGCAGCAACAGCACCAGCGCGGCGGCCAGCGTTGAGATGCGCGTGCGGCCTTTGCCCATCTCCACATTCACAATGGTCTGACCGATCATCGCACAGCCAGCGATCCCACCATAGAACCCCGCCAGAATATTGGCGATGCCAAGCCCGGCGCTCTCGCGGCCTTTGTGCGAAGGCGTATGGGTTAAATCGTCCACCAGTTTGGCGGTCAGCAGGGATTCCATCAAACCAACAAAGGCGATACTCAGCGCGCAGGGCCAGACGATATTCAATGTCTGCCAGTTGAGCGGAACCAGAAATGAGCTTATCCCCGGTAATCCGCCCTGCATTGGGCCTTCATCGCCCACGGTCGGCAGAATCTGCCCGCTGAAGAGAGTAAACGCGGTGAGTAACACAATGGCAACCAGCGGCGCAGGGATGCTTTTTACCCAGCGCGGCAGCCACAGTACAATCAGCAGCGTCAGTACGAAAAGCCCCACAATCAGCGGGTCTTTGCTCCAGAAATGGGGGATTTGTGCAAAGAAGATCAGAATGCCAAGTGCGTTGACGAAACCGGTCATCACCGCATGAGGAATAAAGCGCATCAGTCGCGCCATACCGCTCAGACCGAAGAGAATTTGAATCACCCCCGCCAGTAAAACCGCCGGGAGGATGTATTCCATACCGTGTTGGTTAACCATAGGACTGATAACCAGAGCGACTGACCCCGCTGCCGCCGTCACCATCGCCGGGCGTCCGCCCAAAAAAGACATGCTGAGGCACAGTACGACCGAGGCAATCAGGCTCACTTTCGGGTCGACACCGGCAATCACCGAGAAAGAGATCACTTCCGGGATCAGCGCCAGCGCAGTGATCACGCCAGCCAGACATTCACGGGTCAATAATGACGGGGAACGCAGGACATCAACGCTACGGTTTGCCGGGGAGTGTAATTTTTCAGTCATAAGGTTCGCAGGTCGGTGTGGCGTTCAACAACAGGCGCGCAAACAGCATCGGTGCGTTTGGCAAAGCGCAAAATAATAGCAGATTTTAACCGCGGCGGGTCAACAATAAGTGTTAAATCTAATCTGGAAAATAAACTTATTAGTAACATTTATACAATGAATATTTAATGTTTAAACATTATTTAAATCTCACTTCTTAAGTGCTACGTTAGGAGGGTTAACTACTTTACCCTCAATAAATGCGAATAAAACAGCACTAAAAGTAAGGCATTAATACCATGAAAAGAATGACTGCCAGGCTGTTTTCGATGGCTGTCGGGCTAAATGCTGTCTCAAAGGCAGCGAAAGCGTCCGCATCGAAAGAGCAGGAAACAGATGTGCTTTTAATCGGTGGTGGGATCATGAGTGCCACATTGGGTACCTGGCTTCAGGATCTCGAACCCGACTGGTCGATTACGATGGTGGAACGGCTGGATGCCCTGGCAGAGGAGAGCTCGAACGGCTGGAACAACGCCGGTACGGGCCATGCTGCTTTAATGGAGCTGAACTACACCCCGCGCGCGGCTGACGGCACGGTCAGCATTAAAAAAGCGATTGAAATCAACGAAGCGTTCCGTATTTCTCGCCAGTTCTGGGCGCATCAGGTCAAAACCGGTGTGCTGCGCGAACCGCGCTCATTTATTAACACCGTACCGCATATGAGCCTTGTCTGGGGCGATGACAATGTGAACTTCCTGCGTGCCCGTTACAAAGCGTTGCAGCAGTGTTCGCTGTTCCGCGGTATGCGCTATTCCGAAGATCCCGAGCAGATCAAACAGTGGGCGCCGCTGGTGATGGAAGGGCGTGATGCGAAGCAAAAAATCGCCGCTACCCGCACCGAGATTGGTACTGACGTTAACTTCGGTGAACTGACGCGCCAGATGATTGGCTCATTGCAGAAAAAAGAGAACTTCTCTTTGCAGCTGAGCACGGAGGTTCGCAGCCTCAAACGCAATGCCGATAACAGCTGGAGCGTGACGCTCAGCAACCTGAAAGGTGGCGGCGAGCGCGTGGTAAAAGCGAAGTTTATCTTTATTGGCGCGGGCGGCGCGGCGCTGAAATTGTTGCAGGAATCCGGTATTCCGGAAGCGGCAGACTATGCCGGTTTCCCGGTTGGCGGCCAGTTCCTGGTGGCGGAGAACCCGGATGTGGTCAACCACCATCTGGCAAAAGTCTATGGTCAGGCGACCGTTGGCGCACCGCCGATGTCGGTTCCGCATATTGATACCCGCATTATTGATGGTAAACGTGTGCTGTTGTTCGGACCGTTCGCGACCTTCTCAACACGTTTCCTTAAAAACGGTTCGCTGTGGGATCTGCTGCGTTCGACCAACTCATCCAATATTTTACCGATGCTGACGGTGGGAATGACCAACTTCAGCCTGGTAAAATATCTGGTCAGCCAGGTACTGCAAAACGAAGATGACCGCTTCGACGCACTGCGGGAATACTACCCGCTGGCGATGAAAGAGGACTGGCGTCTGTGGCAGGCGGGTCAGCGTGTACAGATCATCAAACGTGAAGCCGGGAAGGGCGGCGTACTGCGCCTCGGCACCGAAGTGGTGAGCGATAAAGAAGGTACTATTGCTGCGCTTCTGGGCGCCTCGCCGGGGGCATCTACCGCGGCGCCGATTATGCTTGAGCTGATGGAGAAAGTGTTTACTGAACGCTTTGCTTCCGCAGCCTGGCAAGCGAAGCTGAAAGAGATCATCCCCTCTTTTGGTACGCAACTTAACGGCAATATTGAAGCTGCCGATGCAGAGCTGCGCTACACCAGCGAGATCCTTGGGTTGAAATGCGACGAGTCTCTGGTAGCAGATGCCACACCACCGGTGCAGAAGCCAACGACCCAGCCGCACAATGATGGCGAAACGGTTGCGGATATCGCGTTGTAATTGCCTTTCCGAAAAAATAAAACCGTAACGGATGCGTTGCGGTTTTTTTTTACCTGTTAGTTGATGGATATCCGATATTTGGCAAGCCTGCACTTTTAGATACAATGAGTTACGGTAATGTGCGGCCTGTAACAGGGAAACAGGATGACGGAAAAAATAAAAAAGATGATCGGTAGCGCACTGAATAATTCCAGCGCGTATGAGGCTGCGCAGGCGCTTAGAACGGCCGCCGCTGCGATGCAAAAAGAAGGGCTCAATCCCAAAGCGTTTCTGGTCCGTAAGGAGGAGGCACAGCACGGTGCCGAGTTGGCAGCGCTCAGAGCGGAATATGCGGCGCTGCAACGTTCATTTGATGATGAGCGGCGCAGGGTTTTACATCTTGAAAATGCTTTAGCTGCCGCCAGAGGTAACCCTGCCGATTTGCGCGAAGCAAAAGAACTGGCAATCAAGTGGCACCGTACTTCACAGGAACAAGATGAAAAGTTGGGTATTCTGCGCGGCTGGATTAAAAAGCTGTTCGTATTCAGTATTGTCCTGGGCGTTGGCGGTTATGTTACGGGTGGTGCTGTGGCTAATCATTCGTCCTCTGATTATGTGGACTCACTGCGATCGCAGATGAACACGAAAGATAAGCAGATCGGAGCCCTGCAAAACCAGTTACAGACGGCATCTGTAAAGCCCGGCAATAAGCGTAAAGCGGAATTGCTGCCAAAGTCTGCCACTTCGCGAAATGGGGTCTACACCTTAAAAGCAGATTGCATTAATGCCCGAGGTAACAAATTTAGCCCTGCATGGACGGTGAATACCAACACATATGAAGTGGATGAATCGACAAAAATGTTAGCGGATGGCTATTCACTCTCTTTGTCTGATAAAGCCATTCCGGCTAACGGACAGCGGTTTAAACTGAGTTATCCGGGCGGTAGCGTGATCAACTGTACCGTGGTCGATGCCAGGTAAGCGTGTTTGTCTGACGCCGCGTATTACCTTCAGTAAATTACAGGCATAAAAAAAACCAACCGCATGGGTTGGTTTTTTTGGAGAATTTTGGTCGGCACGAGAGGATTTGAACCTCCGACCCCTGACACCCCATGACAACGAGGTATAGCTCATTAAACCCTTGTAGTGCCTAGCTTTTTTCTGCGTTTGTATGGATATACAAACAGTGCATTTTTTACAAAATCCGCTCTATATACTTCAATAACTTAACCCCCGGTTTTACCTTCGCTAAGAGGCCGTTTTTATTTCACCGTGCGGCACGTAAACCCAGTCGATATGGTTCTCGGTGTATATCTTCGTTGACTTAGCATCGCTGTGCGCCATGCGGCCCTGCGGATCAATCCCCTGCTTATTGAACAGAAAGGCTGAAAGAGCCCTGATCTCGTGAAAAGTAGGCCGCTGTTCCTCCGGCAGCGCAGCGGCAACACCAACTTGATCACGCAATGCAGAGAACGATCGGCTGAGATAGTCCGGTGCAACCTGTGTTGGATGGCGTACTTCTTTGCTGGTAGGGTTGCTGCGCTTTAAAGGCAGTCGGTGGACAACATAGGGACTGGCCACATTATCCCGGCTTCCCTCGATGATATCTTTCAGCACCGTGCCGATAGGGATCGCAACATGCGAAGCCTCTTTATGCTGTACCTTCTGGCGATGGATGTAGAGCGTGCCAAAGATGTTATCTTTTGGTTCAGCGAACCATACGCAGCCGCACACGCCTTCACCAGGCTGTTTGATTGAATACCGGATCCGCGAAACCTCCAGGCGCGCATGCGTTGTTTGCAGGGCGAGATCCATCGCAGTCTGTAACCACCGCGGCGCGGACTGGTGAATTTTAAGGTAATCCTTAAGCGACAGACGGCGGCGTACCTTCGATTCAACCCGGCGCATTTTTTTACGTTCTGCCGGGTTATCCATCATTAACGATTCATCTACCGCATAGCTGAATAATTTTTTTAAGAAGCTGACTTTTCTATTTTGAACATTGGCCGATGCCTCAGAATGATATTTCCTGATATAGCCATTAACATGCTCAAGCTCAATATCACAGGCATAAATGTCGCTGAAATATTCTTTCACTCGCTCAATATCATTAAGCCAAACCGAATGAGTTTCGCGGCCCGGCTTTTCATCGTTTATAGCGCGATCCAGTAACTGCTGCGCATATTCAGCGAAAGGGCGAGCTTCTCCATTTATCCCGCCGGATTCCCTGACCAGGCTTTCAATTGATGGCACCGACTCCGGCCGGAGTCGGTTGTTATATTCTCTGGCGATCGCTATAGCCATAACGCGATCTGTGCCGAGGTGCTTTCTCTTTCCAGTGATCAGGGTGAAGCGATATTGCCCGGAAGATTTTTCAAAATAGAGGTGATCCGGAAGGTTCCGGTTTTCCCTTTTACGAGGTCTGGCGGCCATGTTAATCCTCTTGCATTAACGTGCGAACGCGCTCACTGATCATCGAATCAACGCCCCATTGTTCGGAAGAACACACCCAGACCATTCCGTCCACGACACGTCCCTTCAACAGGCCATTTTCAACCCAGCGTTTGATCGTTCTGTTATCTGGTACCGAACCGGCAACAAACTCACGTTTGCCCCACTGGCTCGCTTTCATCAACTTGGCCACGGTCATATCTCCACTACCGGCTGCAACCGGCTAACTGACTTTATACGCGCAAGACGAGCAGCCATCGCGGGCGCCGTCGTTGCATTTGACACAAATCTTTGGTTCGCTGGTGGCCGTAGCCAACTGCTTAATGATTCTGGCGGGCACCAGTACCGGCATCGCTATGCGCTGATGCCTGGCCTGATACAGTTCTTCAGCCAGTTCCAGCAGTCTGGCTTTACAGTCCATAGCTTCGGCGCGCCACCAGTTCAGATCCTCGCGCATCCGGCGCTGGCGCCTCTGTTTGAGTTTGCTGGGCATCAGTCGTCATCCTCGTCCCAATCATCATCGTCATCATCCCGGGTAAACGATAGTAGGGGGTTTGTGGCCGCCAGCATTTCACTCGCGGCGCCACGCCGCTGAAGCCTGCGCAGTGCTTCGTAAAGCTCGAACGCTTCCGTACGTTCATTGCCGATATCAAGAGAACATGCAAAGCGGTGCGCAGCGGTGACGAGGGCTTCTAACTGGTTATGGATATCCTGGATAGTTTCCACCTCACATCTCCTGCTCAGGCTTGATATGCAGGCGCGGTTCGCCGTCTTTCGGCTCCGGCCACTGGCGTGCCATGTTCACTTTCAGCTTCTCTTCCATCGCCGCAGTAATTTCATCGTCGGTGATACCGGCACGGCGCTGAGCATCCCAAAGCAGGAATTGCATATCAGCCCACTCGCTTAAATCATCCGGCGCTTCAGCGGCTTCGATCGCTTCTTTTGCCAGGTGTTTCAGCGGGCCTATCGGGCCGACATTGCCGAAGGTTACATGTGACCACCTTGCGTGCGCACGCCTTACAGCTTCGCGAGGACTTACATAACCGACAGTGGTATCAGACTGATGCTCAGGCGCTGCCGGGGCTGCGGCGAGCAACCGCTCAATTTCTTCATGAGCGTCATAGCACTTGATAGCGCTGTAACATCCACGGCTGCCATCGTTATCGAGCAGGCGATTTACTGCCTCGATGAGGCCGCCTGGAATATTTTCAGGAATATTTTGTTGTCGGTTTTGTTGTTCAGGCGCAGCCGGGGTAATCACAGTGCAAAGCGTTTTGCAAATCGCCGCCCTGAGTTGCTGACTGCCCTGATATTTCACTGCGGTATCACGCAGATGGTTAACGAGTTCGCGGAAAACATGAGGCGGCAACGTGTTAGCCGCCGTTACAGGTTCGGCTTGCATGGCGGCGCGCTTGACTGGGAAATATTGGCTGCTATATGCCTTACCCATATCCGGCTTGACGCTTCCGCACAGGAATAATGGATCGCGGCTATCGCCATTTTCATCGCGAACCCAGCCAACAATTTCATCAGGCACAGCCACCGGCTCGCTGTCCAATGCCGTCATAGCAAATTTCAGTGCAGCAAGGGTATTATCGCCTTCCTCACCCAGACCGAACGGAATTTCGTCGCGAGCTTCTTCCCAGTGAGCGATGGTTTTCTCAAGCAACTCCAGGCTGATCGTTTGTGTTGTGGTCATAATTTACCCTCCAGAGCTTTTATCCATCCGGTGAACTGTTGCTTTTTATCTGAACCGGGAAGTGGGCGAGTTGCGTACCACCTTTCAAAAGCCGGGCGCTCTTTCTTTGTCAGTTTGTCAGACATACCTACTCCCCCACTTCCAGTTTGATGCCAGCGGCGGCGAGTGCATCAATAACTTGTTGCTTATCGAGCACTGCCACTTCTCGACAGTAATCGTCATTATCGAATTCGGTGTACATCGTTTTAGGCAGCTTCACGCTCACCGTGCGCTTGCTTACCAGCACACTACGCAGAAGTTCGAGCAACGCCTCTTGTGTGAAAGTCACGTCAGGTTCAAGGTGGCCACTGAGAATCAGAGACGTGGTAACGTATGTCTCAAAATCTGCGGTTGTATCAATGTAGGCTTCCAGGTCCGCCACACGCTGATTGAGCAATTTGATAGCGCGAGTGCCATCATCCAGTTGATCACGCAGAACCCAATCCCCCATAGCAATAAGCTCTTCATTGGTTGCTGGGGTTTCTACCGGGAGATAGGCAAACAACAGGCGACGCTTAACAAGGTCAGTAAGGCGTTCATCGTTGCTTTCGCTGAGCACATCAAGCAAACCTTCTGCATACGCGGCATTAATGCAGCCTGCTGCATTCTCAACACTATTTTTTAGCGTGCCATTTTCTGACAAAAGTTCCGCCACACGCTGCCGCAGGCTGGCATTCTCCGCCTTGTCTGCGGTGCGCTCTGCCAGCAGGGAGATAAGCGTATCAGCTATAGCAACCTCATCCGGGAAACGCTTCTTCCAGTCTTCGTTGATAATTTTGCAGCTTACCGGGTTCATGCTGAAACGCTCTGTCATGAACTCGGAAAGTTGTTTAAGATACGCCAGTTGTTTTTCCTTCAGCGCCAGATCGTCGTTGTTAGTCATGCTGTGCTCCTTCTCCTGCGTTGCCTTTCAGTAAGTCAATTCCGGCTTTCGTTGGAATCCACCCGCGTGTAGCGAATGAGTAGTTAACAAAACCACGGCGTGATAGAGCATTACCGGTCGCATTAGTTGGGCTGCGTGGCGTATGTCTTCCGGAAACTGCGGATTCAAGAAATTGGCGCTGCGCATAAGTTAGTTGGCCGCTCATGATTGCACCCCCTTCACCTGCACGGACTGGCGGAGATGGGCGGCGAAATCCTGCAATACAAACTTCACAGCACCAGTTGAAGCCACCGTATCAACGCTCAAAGCCTCCTTAATTGCCATCTCCACCCCTTCGGCGCGCAGGGCTGCGATTGCTGCGTCGGTGGCGGGGGCGCGCTGGCGCAGTTTTTCCAACGCCTCTTCTTGAGTGAGGAATCCATTACCGCCGTCATTGCTGGTCATGTTGCTGTCGAACCAGGCCTGTAAACCGGCAGGTGTCATATCGTCAGGCATTTCGATAAACGCCTCATCGGTCGTACCTTCCAGCCAGTCGCGGGCGCTGCGGATATCACCCTGAGAAAGGCAGAGCAGCGCAGCCTGTGAGCCCATCATGGTTTTATGCATCATCCACGACGTATTCAATTCACGGGCCGCGCCGTGCAGATTAAAGTCGCTTTCTGCTGCAAGTTTCTGTACCTGCTCGCGCGATTCACGGATCACGGCATACTGCACATCAAGGCGATCAGCCATATCTGACATTAACTTCGCTGCTGCTGGTGGCAGGGTAGGCGCTGTAACGCGGGCCTCAGCGATTAATTCTTTGGCGTTCATGCGCATTTGCGGATCTCCATCAGTTCGTTAAAGCGGTTCATGAACAGGGCATAGGCCTGTCCCGGGCGAAGCGGACAAATATCGATGACGTCTGACGCCGGGATTCCGTCGAGCACTGACCAGCGTGTACCGTCGTCGATTTCCAGATCGCGGCGTTCGGTGGCCAGCATGATGAGGTCTGCACGCTTGACTGCTGGTGAATGCTCACGAGGCAGCCCGTACTTAGCGCGGATCAGGTCATCTACCATTTGTTCCATACGGCGATAGTCATGAAGGAGCGCTTTAAGCGGCGCGGGCAGGTCCTGCACATAGGCTTCGGCCGCGTCGTGCATCAGGGCTTCAAAAGCGAATTCAGCGGGAACCAGTTGACTGCACAGAACCGAGTGCTGAGCCACGCTGTAGAACTCTGGCAGTTGACCGCAATACCGGCAGATATTGGAGAGAGAAGTCGCAATATCTTCGATATCAATGACGTCAACGGTGGCGGTCAGATAGTCAAATTTCTTGCCGCTGTAGGTCTGAATAAAGGTTTCTTTCATTGCGTTGCATCTCCTTTGCGCGCTGCAACGCGCGATTTTTGGATGCACGAATCCCTCGCCAGGTGGCGATAATTAAATTGATTTCGCTTCCAGAAATGCCCCGCACCGGGGGCATTTGCAGCAGAGAAATTAAGCGCTGAATGTGCCGATAAATGTTTCCACGCCGCTATCTTTAAATTTTTCGACGAGCAGATCGCGGAATTCGGCGGCCATTTCTTCTTCGTAGGTTTCGAGTTGCGTGATACGAAGAACCAGCACCGGGCTGTCGCTGGCAAGAATGCTCATGCGAAGATTGATGCGGTACTCGGCAAGCCCTTCATAAGGGATGCACTTAAATTCGAACGCCACCGGCATAATGTCTTTGCTCTTGGCTTCGACACTCTCCATAACAGAGCGCTTGCCGCTGAAGTCCTGATCTTCATATTCAGCGCTGCGGATCGCGTCGATCGTGATTTTGCGAACAGCGGCAGCGGCGCGCTTGGCTTCGATAACCTGTCCATCAGCGTCAAAGCCAGTGACATATTCCGACCAGTCTTCCAGCCACTCGGCCAGTTGCTTCTGGCTGTTGCGATCGCCGTTAATTTTCAGCAGCGCGGTATAAGGTGAGGTGCGTTTCAGTGCCAGAACAGCTTTGTTATCTGCATGACCGGGATTTTCCAGCGTTCCCAGGTTGAATACGGATACCGCCGCCATGTTGTCGGCATTGATAAAACAGCGGGTGCCTTCAGCAGCGTAGGCGCTGGAGTAACGGACAAAATCATCAATACTCTGGGTTTCCATTTTCCCGCGGAACCGAAAACGGCTGGCGTAAAGCCTTTCCAGACTTTCCACGCCGACATCTTTCGGCAGGGCGACCGCCGGGCAGTCAGCTAAATCAATTTGTTCTTTTGCTAACTGGCTCAGAACCATATCGCGGATCTGAGTGATGGCGGTTGAATCGACTTGTTGAGACATGGTTTTTCCTTGCGTAAATGGTTAATGACGGGGCCGGTTAGCGCTGGGCCTCGTTTGGCTGACCCTTAAGGGTGAACAGTTGCCCCTGGTCTTCCTGCAATACGGTGAGCTTCCCGCCGCGGTTGACGTACATCGGGGTTTTGGTGGTGTCCTCTTCGGAGGACTTGCCGCGCGGCGTTGGCTTCACGAATGCCAGCTTGTGAACGATCTCAACGCGCTTTTCTTCCATTGAGTTGCTGAGGCGGGATAAGTCAAAGGTCAGGGTGACTTTCCCTTTGTTGCCATTGTTCAGCACGCCCAGGGCAACTTCATTCAATGCTGCTGCCACTTTGTTTTCGAACACGCCGCCGTCGAGTTCCCCGAAGAAGTCGGGGATATTGGTCAAACGCTCATTATCCATCGGTCTTACCCTCTTAATGGCGGCAGACACCGCCGGTTAGTATCTCCACACAACACAGGAGAGCACCTGCGGTCTCAGGCCGCCCGACGGGATTGGGGAATGAGCCGTCCCGGCGGTGATGCTCTCTTGTGTTGCGTAAAAAATTGCGGCGCCCTCACGGGAGAGATCAGACGCCGCCAAAGTATTACCAGTTGGCATTATTGGTTTGCTGTAGCGCCAGGCGCTTATCTTCTGGTTGCCGTCGAAGCGGCTGCAATTCACCACAACTGGAAGCGCACTCCCGTTTATTCACACCTGCCATCCACAACCGATGAGAAGGAGTGCGCTTTCATGTTGTGTGCCGGGCTTCCACCGGCCCCCATCTGTTTTTTAAGCCACTCAGATATCGTCTGGGCTGCGCCGTCTCTTCAGGCTGTCATCCGGGTTGAACTCGCCCGGAACGAGATTGAAGGATTAAAGCTCCCTACGGCTTTACTCGTCTCTTCCGAGATGTCACACCGAATCGCCACGATGGTGAGTCGCTTTGTGCATGCCTGGCTTGCACATTCCGGCTACCCGCTTGGGTCAGGGATACTGTCAAGGAAACCCACCGGACCGCTGCGACGCATGTGCCATACGACGTGATTTAGAGTTTAATTATTCAAACTAAAATGTCAATGCAGTTGTTCGTAAAATTAAACAAATTTTGTTTGGACATAAAAAAACCAGCCGTAGCTGGTTGTTTTATAGGTTTATTTATTATGGGAGATTCATCTCAAGCCGAACACATACACCTACTATCTCGCATGAACCATCAATGGGGATGGGTCTATATGCCGGATTCAATGGCATCAGATACATATTAGGGCCATCGACAACTAATTTTTTAATTGTTGACTCGCTTGAGCCGTTAAGGCGGGCAACCACAATTTTTCCGCTGGCTGGTTCAATATCTGGATCAACTATTACCAGTGATCCGTCAGGAAGAGATAAGCCAGCACCTGGGGGACTTGACATCGAGTCGCCAGTTACTCGTAATGAAAATGCATAAGGAGATACCTTTGCAGTTGTTTCGATCCATTCGGTCACTTCGTCTAAATTTCCCTCGACCATTTCTTTCCAATGACCAGCCTGAACTGATGACAATAGAGGGACACGCCGCCGGATATCTGGGCCGGGATGCGAATTTCCACTGGATTCCTCGACTAGTCCACCTTCCGTCAGCCAGCGTTCAGTCACGCCAAGAACATCTGCCAGCTTACTTAAATATTTAGCAGACGGTTCTGTCCCACCGTTAACCCATTGGCTAACAGTGCCTCTTGAAGCGCCCGTTGCTTTGATTAAGTTGCTGCTCCGCAATTTCAACGCCTTAAGGCGCTGGCTGATACGGTCACTCATATTTTCATTTTTCATGTTTAAAAATTTAAACATTCTCGTGTTTAATTTCTTGACTATTTTTTGTTTGAAACATTAAACTTCATGAGTGGAATTAAACCCTGGAGGAGAGATGTTTAAACAAAAACTAATTAATCATTTCGGTACAGCTACAGCTGCTGCTAAGGCGCTTGGTGTATCGAAATCAACGGTCAGCCTATGGAAGGAAAGTGTTCCTTGGAAATACGCCTTGCTGGCTGAAAAGCTGACCAACGGTGCCATTAAGTATGATCCGGCGGCATATCAGAAGCCTAACGAAACGGCTGCTTAATCGTAACTACCAAAGGAAAAACAACATGGTAGAGCAAAGTTTAAAAGCGGTGGTTAAGGCGATGTGTAAAGCCTATCCCGGCGGGCGTGAAGCGATGGCAGGTGCGCTGGGCATGACGGCCACACAGTTCAATAACAACCTCTATGAGAAAAACGGTTGCCGTTTTTTCGAAGTAACAGAGCTGGAGGCGATGGAGGACTTATCAAACACCTCATTCCTGGCCGACTACTTCGCGAAGCGCCGCGGTTGTCTGCTGGTGGAAGTTCCGACGTATGAAGACCTTGATCGCGTTGACCTCTTCAGCAGGGCTATGCGTACCGCCGCTGCGCGCGGGCAAGTGGATCAGATTATTCAACAGGCTCTGGAAGATGGGGTGATTGAACATCATGAAGCGGAAGAAATCCTTGAGCATCACCGTCGTCACATGGCTGCGCGTGAAGAAGAAGTCACGGCAATCATCGCGTTATTCAGTCGCAAAAAGAAGTGACGCCAGCGAGTTGCAGCCCCTGGCGTCGTGGCGTGTCGATCGTAGTGGAGATACCAACGCATGAACAGTTTAACAACACAATACCGCAGGTCGCAACTGGTAGTGCTTCCTGTCACCGGCGGTAAATGCCCGGTTCGTTTTGTGTATGGGGTAAGAGTACAGGGGGCGATTGAGCCTGTCAGCTACCCGTTTGCCGAGTGGGTTGTAGGTGATTTCAACAGCCAGGCGGAGAAGAACGAATGCGCGAACTTAACCGCAGATTCCGGGACCAGTATGGCATCCCCGTCCGCGTCATCCGCTGGGAGCCAGAAACGCAGCGCGTTATCTATCTGCGTGAAGGCTACCCGCATGAGTGCTTCAGCCCGCTTGAGCAGTTCCAGCGTAAATTCAGAGAAATAGAGGGCGATCATGAGCAGTAAATTACATGGGCTGGTATGGGAATGTGACATCCAGCCGATATCACGGAAGGCAGTGATCGCCCGTCTGGCTGATTTCAGCAGTGACGAGGGATACAGCTGGCCATCTGTTGACACAATTCGCCGTCAGGTTGGTGCAAAGAGCAAAAATACTGTTGCAGCAGCGATCAAGGAACTGGAGAAGGATGGCTGGCTTACGGTTGTTCCACGTAAATCCGGTGGTCGTGATATTTCCAACGGATACCAGCTCAACGTTGAAAAAATAGAGGCGGCGGCTGATGAGTCACGTCAGTCAGTCAAACAGGCCAGGACGAAAGTTAACTCAAAATTTAACCCCTCAAATATTGACCCCTCAGATTCTGACCACTCAAAAACTGAGGGGTCAAAAAAAGTTAAATTAAGGGGTCAAAATTTGGAGGGGGAGGGGTCAACGGTTGACCCCGATCCGTTATTAGATCCAACTACTGATCCGTCAAATAAAAAACCTTCTTGTCAGGTTGCTGCGCAACCCGACCCGGCAGTGGTGATAACCGATCAGGCTAAACGTGTTTTAACTCACCTGAACCAGAAGACTGGATCACGCTATCAGGTAGGCAAAACCTCGATGGAGCATATCCGGGCACGGCTGGGGGAAGGCTTCTCGACTGAAGACCTGATCCTGGTTGTGGACTACGCCACAGCGAAGTGGGGGCAGGATCTGCAGATGGCTGAATACCTTCGCCCGACAACGCTTTTCCTGCCGACAAAATTACCCGGCTATCTCCAGGGCGCAACCAAATGGACCGAGGCTGGCCGTCCGGAACGTATTAACGGTCGCTGGGTAAACATCGGCACCGGGCCGGGCGCAAGTTTTCAGAATGTTGATTACTCGCTGCCAGAAAACGCGGGGTTCCGGTCATGAGCGCTTTTTCAGAAGTCCTTGAATATATCCGCGCAAATGGCGAATGCACCTCCATCGAAGTCTGTTGCGGCCTGAACCATCTTGATATCCGGACCGTGCAGCGAGCGCTGGAGAGACTGGTAACCATCGGGCAACTGAAGCGTAAGCCTTATGGTCGCATGTTCCTGTATTTCACTGACGCCGAGATGACGCCAGGCGAAACTGGCCGCCCGGTAGCGCTGGCACAACAAGCGCTTGATCTGGAGGCCAGGGGGTTAATGCGCCGCGCCGCGACAGTATGGCTCGAAGCCTTCGACTGCGCGCAAACGCCGCAGGCCAGAGCCTGCTACGCACAGCGCCGGGCAAAATGTCTTTCCGGTATGACGCGTGGCGTCGCTGACGGTGCCGGAAGCCGCTGGGATGAAACTTCTGCCGGAGGTGCGTTATGAGTGAAACCATTATTGCCTTGCCACAATCATCTGAGCAATCCGCGGCGCGCGCCTGGCAAAGACCGATGCTTAAATGGGCTGGCGGGAAATATTCCCTGCTGCCTCAACTGGATCGCATCATCCCTGCCGGTAAGCGCCTCATAGAGCCATTCGTCGGCGGCGGTTCGGTGTTCCTCAACTCCGATAAGCATGCCTCCTTCCTGCTGGCGGACGTTAACAGCGACCTGATCAACCTCTATCAGATGCTTGCCGTTGTGCCTGAACTGGTTACTGAGCTGGCGCAGCGGATGTTTTCCGAGATGAACAGCGAAGAGGATTTTTACTCTGTGCGCCTGGAGTTCAACACGCAACTGCTGACCGGCCCGCAGCGCGCCGCCGCATTCCTGTACCTCAACCGCCACTGCTTCAACGGCCTGATCCGCTATAACCGCGATGGCCTGTTTAATGTCGGCTTCGGCAAATACCGCGCGCCGTACTTCCCGGCAGAAGAGATAAAAGCGTTTGCCAGCATGGCGCACAACTGCGTATTCATGAACGCGGGTTTTCGTCGCACGCTGGCGCTGGCCGGTGATGGCGATGTCGTTTACTGCGATCCGCCCTATGAGCCGCTGCCGGGGAAAGATGGTTTTACAAACTATGCCGCTGGCGGCTTCACGTGGGATGACCAGATCGCACTGGCGGAATGCTGCGTGGCGGCGCACCAGCGCGGCGCCAGAGTGGTGATCACCAACTCATCAGCGCCAAGGGTAATCGATTTGCACGAGCAGCACAGATTCACGCTGCACCATGTAAGCGCCCGCCGGTCGATATCCAGCAAAGGCAGCACGCGCGAAACCGCTGCTGACATCGTGGCAACTCTCTGAGGGGGAATCGTGGAAGAACGTAAACCACTGACTGATCGCCAGCAACAGGTTCTGAATGCGCTGGTGGATTTTCACAATATGCACGGTTACCCGCCGACATATACCGAGCTTGCGGCGCTGATTGGCGCCGCCTCTGGAAATTCAGTTTTTGAACACCTTCGCGCCCTGAAGAAAAAGGGCTACATCACGATCGCCAGCGGAAAGGCGCGCGGGATTAAGGTGCTTGGGGTTAACGATACGCTGGCGCTTGATGAAGCCGCTGAAGTGATCCGGGCGCTGCTGGCGGGGGAAGAAAGCTCGACTGATCTGGCTCTTGAATGGCTGAAACGCAGAGGGTCCGTGGCATGAAGCTGATTTTACCTTTTCCGCCCAGCGTCAATACCTACTGGCGCGCCCCGAATAAGGGGCCGCTTAAAGGTCGCCATCTCATCAGCGTCGCCGGGCGTAAGTTCAAAAGCGCCGTTTGCGCGGCAATCTTCGATCAGTTGCGCTGTCTGCCTAAACCTTCAACCCAACTCGCAGCGGTAGAAATCACCCTTTACCCGCCGGACGCGCGCCCCCGTGATATCGACAATTACAACAAAGCGCTATTTGACGCCCTGACACATGCCGGAGTGTGGGAGGACGACAGGCAGGTTAAGCGCATGCTGGTGGAATGGGGGCCAGTAGTGAAGGGCGGTAGGGTGGAAATCACGATCACTAAGTATGAACCAACAGCGGTTGCAGCCGCTTAAAGGAGATACGCATGCAGCAGTTAATCAACGTTAAAAACGACCCGGGATTCCCGGCGATGAGCAGCCTTGAGATAGCCGGATTGTGCGACAAACGTCACGATCACGTTTGCCGTGACATTAAAGTGATGCTGGAACAGCTTGATATTCAATCTCCCCAGATTTGGGGAGATTACCGGGATGATAAAGGGCGCAGTTACCCGATGTTTCATCTGCCAAAAGATTTGTGCCTGACGCTGGTTTCAGGTTACAGCGTTGTTTTGCGTAAGCGAATTATTGATCGCTGGATTGAACTGGAGAGCCAACAAGCTATGCCGGTGCCAACGTCATTGCCTGAAGCGCTGCGCCTCGCTGCCGATCTGGCTGAACAGCAGCAACAGCTTAAGCAGGAACTGGCCGCCGCAGCGCCGAAGGTTGAATTTGTTGATCGCTACTGCTCGGCGAATGGTTCCATGTCGTTCCGTCAGGTAGCAAAACTGCTTAACGCCAAAGAGCCTGAATTTCGTATGTTCCTCATCGATCGCGGGATAATGTACCGCCTCGGCGGCGCGCTTACGCCACACCACCAGCACATCGAGGCGAAGCGCTTTGAGGTGAAGACCGGCACCACCAATACCTCTAATTACGCTTTCAGCCAGGCGCGCTTTACGGCGAAGGGCGTTCAATGGATCGGCGGTCTCTGGACAGCTTACAAAGCTCAGGGGGATGCCGAGTGAGGGCGCTTTTGAATCCGATCGTAGTGCCAGATCTTGGCCTGGTAATTTTCCGGCCTGGTGCCAGCCTGCTGGTGCATTTCCGCCGCGGGCGCATGCTGCTGGAGAACGAGCCGGAGCGGCTGGCGGGCATGCCGTCCGGCGTACTGCCACCAGCAGAGCAACCGCTGTCCGAAGATCCTGCGCTGGTTGGCGTATTTTATAACGAAGCGGTGCTGGTCCGCGCTGGCGGCCTTAACGGTCTGGAAAGCTGGCTCCGCGACGGTAGCGGCTGCCAGTGGCCGCATGAGTCCTGGCATGACGAGAACATGACCATACTGCGCCATGCGCCGGGCGCGATCCGGTTGTGCTGGCACTGCGATAACCTGCTTCGCGAGCAAAGCAGCGAGCCACTGGCGACCATCGCCAGAGCGAACGCCGCTACCTACATCCTGCGCGCCGCGCGACACGAACTCGGTTTTGATGAGGCCCACACGCTGACGCTGCCGGAGTTCTGCTGGTGGCTGGCGCGCGAAGGCCTGGCCGATGTACTGCCTGATAGCGCCGCCCGGCGTGTGCTGCGCCTGCCAGCACCGGAGATAAAGCACGTTTACCGCGAATCAGAACTGGTACCGGGTTTGCCGTCACCCCGCGAGATTGTGCAGGAAGCCGCAAAGCAGGTGCTGGCGCTACGCATCGATCCGGAGACGCCGGAATCATTCATGCTGCGCCCGAAGCGCCGCCGCTGGGTAAACGAGAAGTACACCCGCTGGGTTAAAGCGCAGCAATGTATGTGCTGCAACAACCCGGCAGACGACCCCCACCACCTGATCGGCCACGGTTTCGGGGGGATGGGTACCAAAGCGCATGACCTGTTTGTGATCCCGCTTTGCAGAGCGCATCACGACGAGTTGCACGCTGACACCGTGGCATTTGAAGAAAGATATGGCAGCCAGCTTGTGCTGGTATTTCGGGTATTAGATCGCGCGCTGGCCATCGGCGTGCTGGCGTAAAGTGGAGACGCTATGAACCTTGAATCATTACCAAAATTCTATTCACCTAAGTCACCTAAGTTAAACGACGAGACACCCGCTACCGGCGGATCCGCGCTGACGATTACCGATGTGATGGCGGCGCAGGGTATGGTGCAGTCAAAAGCACCGCTCGGCTTTAACCTGTTCCTGGCGAAGATGGGAATTCAGGATCCGGCCCCGGCGCTTGACGGGCTGATGAACTATGCGCTGGCGCTAAAAAATCCGGTGCTGATGAAGCTCAGTGAGAAAGCGCGCCTCGAAATACTGCCGGTGCTGGTGCAGTTCGCTTACGCCGACTATTCACGATCTGCCGCCAGCAAGGGACGTTGCCCTCATTGCGCCGGGACCGGTTTTGTTGACGCAGAAACCACAACAAAAAAAGTGCAGTACCCGGATGGCAAGCCACCCAAGTGGGCAGCCACAACCAAAGGTATCTGCCCGTCGTACTGGGAAGAATGGACAGAGGTAACCAGCACCGAAAAGGTTAAATGTACTCATTGTGGTGGCAAAGGTGAGATCAGTACAGCGTGCCGCGGCTGCAAAGGTAAGGGCACGGTACTTGATGAGAAACGCACAAAGCTGATCGGCGCGCCGACATATAAGACTTGCGGTCGCTGTAATGGCAATCGCTACAGCCGCGTACCGACAACACTCGCCCGCGCCCTGGTGGAAAGAGTGATCCCGGATCTGACCAGTTACCAGTGGTATAGCGGTTATGCCGACGTGATCAGCCTGCTGGTCACCAAGTGCTGGCAGGAAGAGGCATTTGCTGAAACGCAATTGCGTAAGGTCACACGTTAGCTACAAACTTCTGAATTATCGCGGCACGATGCTTGCAATATTCGAAAAAAGTGGTTAGGATTTTTCCAACGATGGGCGTTGTATGTCTACCGTTACCACCAATATTTCAAAACCTCGCTTCGGCGGGGTTTTTTCATATGTAGTCCTCAATATCCCGCGTCTGTGCCGACGCATACATCAAACCGCAGAGCCTTTACAGAGGTGAGCCACAGGGAGTTTTGACTCTCTGCGTACTCTCCCTGGGCACTGGCTCACCCCTTAAAGGAAAGTCACATGAAAAAGCTATTCACCGCTATTGCGGCGGTTCTCCTGTGCGCAAGTTTCAGCGCCGTATCAGCAGATATCACCATCACCACCGGGCAGCAGGGACTGACGTATAACGCTGTGTATGGGGTGAATCTTGCCAGCGCGCTAAGCGAATACGGCTACAAATCAACGGTCATCCCGAGCAAAGGCTCGCTGGACAACCTTGATAAAGTCGCCAGCGGCGAAGCGCAGATCGGCTTCACTCAGGCGGACGCGTTCCAGTTCTGGCGCAGCCGCCACGGCAATGAAGCGCAGAAAGTGGACATCATCGGCGAGCTGGCTGATGAATGCGTGTTTGTCGCCGTTAAAGATGGCGGCAAGATCAGCAGCGAAAGCGATCTGAAAGAAGGCATAAAAATCGCGGTGGGTGAGCCTGCCAGCGGCTCTTATGCGTCCTGGCAGTATTTGCAATCGCTCGAAAAGGACTACGCGAAGGTTGAGACCTACGCAAAAGGCGGCGTGCGTTCGCTGGCAAAGGTGACTACCGGGGAATATGACGCGTTTCTGTGGGTATCAGCGCCGGATCGGTCGAACAAGTTTCTGGAGGCAGTCAACCAGAAGGGCAGCGGCCTGACGATGATCAGCATGAACGGCTGGCATGTGGATGACAAACTGCCAAACGGCAAGCCGGTCTATGAACTGAAAAAAGCGGTCACAGAATCCGGCTGGCTCAGCGATTCAAAGGTGAAAGTGCCGTGCACTAAAACGCTGGTGGTCGCCAACACTGAAGCCGGTGATGACATGCTGGAAACCGCTTCAACCGTTCTGCTGAAAAATATCAGCCGTGTGCTGGGCAGCAAATAATGAAGCGCATCGGCGTGTGTTTGCTGTTTGCGCTGGTACTTATCGCCGCCTGGCGGATCACCGGTGTGCTGATGGATCTCACCCTGCTGGTGATCTTTATCATCCTGCTGGTATCCGGTCGGTGTTTCCCCCGTAAAACAAAAAAATAACATTGTGCAAAAGGCATCTGCAGGTGCCTTTGACACAGTGATCTTTTCGCCTCCAGTTGGAGGTATTTATTCCATCACACAGCACCCGCATACAGCGAGGTGAGAGAGATGCACAGAATCATGCCTGAGAAAATTATCACTGGAGCCTCTTACTGCACCTCAGGCGGCCTGATTTGTACCGGCCTGACTGGCGTCTATAACTGGTTTCACGGACTGGACTGGAATTTTATTGCGATCGTCAGTGGTGTGTTGTTTGGTGCTGCGACCTATTTCACGAGCCTTTATTTTCAAAGGCGAATGCAAAAGTCATACGACGAGGCTTTGAAAACGTATAGCGAAGCCTTGCAGGCTGGCTTTATCACACCTCCACCCACTCCGCCAAAAGAGAAATAATTATGGCCGCCGCAAAATCGAAACTCAGCGCTGCGGTGCTGGGACTGATCCTTGCTGGCGCATCCGCCCCGGCAATCCTCGATCAGTTTCTGACTGAGAAAGAGGGCAACAGCCTCACAGCCTATAAAGACGGTGCTGGCATCTGGACAATTTGCCGTGGCGCCACGCGGGTGGACGGTAAGCTGGTAACTCAGGGTATGAAGCTGACGCAGGCCAAATGCGATCAGGTGAATGCTAAAGAGCGAGATGCGGCGCTGGCGTGGGTTGCCAGAAACATTCACGTTCCGCTTACGGAACCGCAAAAGGCCGGGATCGCCTCTTTCTGCCCGTACAACATCGGGCCGGGAAAATGCTTTCCTTCCACCTTCTACAGCCGGATCAATGCTGGCGACCGTAAAGGCGCCTGCGAAGCTATTCGCTGGTGGATTAAAGACGGCGGAAAAGATTGCCGCATTCGCTCGAACGGCTGTTACGGGCAGGTATCACGCCGCGATCAGGAAAGTGCGCTGGCGTGCTGGGGGATAGATCAGTGAGTGCCGAAACGCGCGCCAGCGTCCTCGTATTTATCATTCTGCTGGTGGCCGGTCTTTGCCTGTTCTTAGGTTATCGCTACGAGAGCAACAGCAGCCGTGCCGATACAGCAGAGGCTAACGTTCTCGTTCAGGCCAAAGTCATACAGATGCAGGCCGACCAGCAGCAGGCATTTAACAGCATCGCCAGCGCCACCGCGAACACGAATACCAGTGTTGATGCAAAAGCAGAGGAAACCGTCATTGAATACCGAACAATCCTCCGTCGCGAGAAAACTTGCGATCTGCCTGTTCCTGCTGACATCGCTGACGGGCTGCTCGACTACACGTACCGTCTACGTGCCAGCGCAATGCACACCACTTCAGGCGGGACTGACACAGCAGGTGCTGGTGCCACTGCCACCGGACAACTGACTTATTGCCAGGCCGTTCTGTGGATACAGCCACTGCTGGCAGCGATAGAGAAAGCAAACAACCAACTGGCCGCCATCCGGCAGGCTGAAAATCTGCGGCAAACCCCAACCAAGGAATAACCATGACCGTTCGCGCCAAGTTCCGCTGTCATTTCATTCAGAAGGCTGACGACAATTCTCATTGCACAGTCCACATGAGTCCTGTCACCAACGATACGCCAGAAAATAAAACCTGGTCGAAATACACGCCGGGCGGCTTGCTACAGATGCACATTTCCAACCCTGACGCGTTTAATCAGTTTGAACAGGGTAAAGAGTACTTCATCGATATCCAGGCGGCTGAATAATCCGGCAGGCTGAACAACTCAGGCAGGTAAAAACAAAATGACATTCACAGAAAGTTTGATGCTGTACTTTTCCACCGCCGTATCGGCGTTACTGCTGATCGCTGGTGGCTGGGTAAAAATCCGCGACTGGTTTAAAGCGCATGCCGAGGCGAAAGCGCAGGAAGCCGAAGCAGCGGCGAAAGCAGCAGAAGATAAGATTGAAGCAGCCGTTCAAGAGCGCCTGAAAAAACTCCAGGCAGAAGCAGCACAAGCGCCGGATTCTACGGCAACGAGCACATCCGGTCCGGTCGCGGCGTAGGCATTACAAAAGCCCTTCACTGAGGGGCTTTGATACTGACTGAGTTATTTTTTCCAGACCATAAGCAGGCCAGCATGACAATTTTATCAGGCATTTTCAGGCGCCCTGACGGGGTTGCAGTTGCTGGCGTATTGATACGCTTCACTTTGAAGGGAAACACCACAAGCTCATTTATCCGGCGGCAGGTCGATATTACAACCGAACAGGATGGCGCATACTCCGTTGAATTATCCACCGGAAGCTATACCGTAGAGACTATTGATAAGTCTGTTCGCGTTTATCTTGGGACGATATTTATTTTTTCAGATTCTGCAAACGGCACGCTGAATGAATTTTTATTAGCGTCTGGTGCCGCAGAATTTAACCCTGTTGTTGATTTGGTGCAGAGCGCACTTGCTGAGATGGTCGCATTGCAGCAGACACCGGCAAAATCGGCGGCGGTCTATGCGGATATTCCTCCTGATGCTTCCGGCTGGTATCTCGTTGCCAGCGATGAGACGAAGGGCGGCGCTCCCGTGGTTTATCTCTTTGCTGGTGGTAAGCGCTACTGGTTTGCAATGGTGGAGGATGCTTGATGAGCACGATTTTCCCTGTTCAAAATACGCCAGCGCCTGTACCTGCAAACAGCCAGGAAGACCACTCAGGTAATACTGTCGCGGCAACCAGCGTTCAGATAATGGCTGCAAAACAGGACGCCCTTAAGTACCGCATCCAGAACCTGTCTACAACGGTTAATCTCTGGATCAACGACATGGGCGGAACAGCAGCGCCTTACACGCCTGGCTGCTACATGCTGCCGCCAATGGCGTATTACGAATGGTCAGGCACGCTGGCTGTCTCTGTTTATGCGGATTCTGTCATCCCGTTCAGCGCTTCGAGGTACTGATTATGCCGATGACTATTCCGGCCACATCAGCGGCAGCGCGCGGTTCATCGGTGAGCAGAGAACTTGCTGACTGGCTTTCTCAGTTGCGCCGTAACCAGCGGCTGGACTTCAGCCCCGTACCGGTGATGAGTTCACCGCCGGTGTATACGCTGACAAAAGGCACCGGCCTGTCCGCCGTAGGTATTTCCTCAGGTGGCACCGGCTACACCGTCGGCAATGTTCTGACTGTGGTCGGTGGAACATCTGCCGCAGCAGCCTCGATCACTGTGGTTTCCGTGTCTTCCGAGGGTGCGATTACAGCGGCAGCGGTTGGCAAGCCTGGCGTATACACAGCCACTCCCGCAAACCCGGCATCGGTTACAGGCGGCTCCGGCACTGGTGCCACGTTCAACCTTACCTGGAATGCTGGCGTCGCATCTTCAATCTACAATGGCGCGACCTGGTCACGCAGCGGGGCATGGTTTAGCTATCTTGGCAGCAATATTGCTAACTTACCTGATGCATCCGGCTATATGGGGAACGGCAACGGTAACGGCACGCAGTGTGCGATCAGTTTTTGCAGTGATGCCCCAGCCCTTGATTTCAGGCTCATTGGATTTAACTGCCAGTACGATCTGTATGTTGACGGGCAGAGAATTTCATCAGCAGCGGTAACGACTGACACATCAGGCGCGCCTTACATTTACACGATTGACTGGGGCGGCGTGGTTAAAACCCGTACCTATACACTTCGTGGCGTGAATACCGCGTTCGGCGGCGTGATTGTCGGGCAGAGTTACACTCTGTGGGCACCCACGCGCTGGCGGCCAACAGTCTGGCAGCTTGGCGATTCGTACACATTTGGCACGATGGCTTCGCAGTCAAGTTTCAATGATTTCCGTATCATCTGTGACACGCTTGGCTTTGACGGGCTCGCTGATGGTGTTGGTGGCAGTGGCTGGGTATCAACCGGCTCTGTTCAGCCGCAGCAGCGCATTATGTCCAAGCTGTGGACGTTAACCCGTAAACCTGAATATGTTTTTCTGTCCCTCGGGTACAACGACTGGGCCACGACAAACTTCACTCTGCTCCAGACGAACTTCACCGAGTCGGTGGCGCTCATTCGCCAGTTTTGTCCGATGGCTAAAATCATCGTCATGGGCCCGGCCACGCCGATTGGCTCAAACGCTCAGCTTAACGCCATCCGCAGTGCAATCATGGCGCTGTGCTCAACGCTCGGGCTTCCTTTTATTGATGTGTCTGACTGGGTAAACGCCAGGAATAAGACGCTCTACACCGCCTACGACAATGTTCACCCGAACGATGCCGGTTACGCTTTCCGCGCCGCGCGGTTCAGTCAGGCGCTATTGGGGGTTTTATGAAAACGAGCGAACTGCAGGAAGGGCAGCAGGTTGTCATCACGCTTGATAAAGATAACGGGCCATGCCCGTTTACCGTACTGACGGTGGAAGAGTCCGGCGGCCACTACCGGGCATCGGTTCAGAACGATCTCTACGGCATCGTATGGATTGATGACAATATCGGGGCTATCGAATAATAAAAGGAGGGACAATGTTCTATTACATCTGGAATGGTTTTCTTCTCATTATCTGCATCGCCCTCCCGATTATTTTAATGGCTGCTTCAAATGGTGCTCTGCCAACATCCTTGTCCTGTCGGGAAATGCGTTCCCGATATGGAACACCTAATAAAAAGGTTCAAACAATGAATGAAGCAAAACCACAAGACGGCAGCACCGTTAAGGGCTACCGCACTTTAACTCCTGGCGATATTGAGCGCATGAACCGCCTGAAGGGTGTAAGCCGCCATTTTTGTAGCCTTCTCGATACCGAGCGCGAAGGGGTAAGTGCTGAGCTTTCCGAGACTGGCAACCACTCCGTGGAGGCGCAAGAGGCATCACGCTGCCTGTCCATCGCTCGTACCAAGATGCAGGAAGCCTGCATGTGGACATGCCGCGCTGTTGCCCGCCCTGACGCTGACTGCTGAGGACTTCATAATGCAGGTGAAACATCTAAGTGAGGCATATAGCATTTCGAAGCAGGTTGCTGAATTGCAGCGTGCACGGAGCATTATTGCTGGTGGTACAGGTCTTGGCATAACTATCCAGTCAACCTATCAGGATGATACTTTCATCGAGAATATCCGCCCATATGTCATTGATGAGCTTGATCGCCGCATAGCGGAAAAAAATGAACTGCTCGAATCGTTGGGCGTTTCCCTTGAATAGCAGGCATTACAGCAGGCATTCACTGAGTGCCTGTGATAATGATCTGTATGTTTTATGTGCTAACAAAATAGGTATATAATCTGAAAGCCATAAGGCCAAACAATCAAGGACGCAAAATGAACAACGGCATTTATTATGTTGTATTCAGCAGCAATCAGAATGATGTTGGGCAAGGAACAGTAGTTGTCAAAGACAATTCAGTAAATGGTGGCGATTTTGGATTTACTTATCAAGGACATGTGAACGGAAATAGATTGGATTTGCACGTCTTCCAACATAACCCTCAGGCGGTGAATGTTTTTCAAGGGGTTAACGACTACACCATTGAATTAAGTGTTCAACAAAACGCCAATGGTTATGCTCTCGAAGGTGCTGTGAGGGGTATCCCGCAAGCTCATTTAAGAGTACAGGCTAAGTTCATTGGTGACTTAGTCTAGTAATATAAGAGTTGAAACAAGCCGCCTCCGGGCGGTTTTTTATTGCGCCCAGCATGAAGTCAACGGGTGGGTATATGGCAGACCTGAACGATCTTTCCGCACAATTACGCCAGCTTCAAAAGCAAATTCCATTTGCTATGGCTCAGGCATTAACAAAAGTTGCGCGCCAGATAGAGGCAGCAGAACGCACAGCGCTCCAGCGGCATCTTGATAATCCGACACCATTCACTGTCAAATCCGTTGGGTCGCAGGGCGCGCGCAAGGATAACCTGCGTGCAAAAGTGTTTGTCCGTGATACCGCTGCTGCTTACCTGGAGCCGTTCGAATTCGGCGGCCAGCATAAGCTGAACGGTCAGGCGTTGCTTAACCCCAAGAACATCAAACTGAATAAGTTTGGCAACCTGCCGCGTACCAAAATGGCTCAGCTCAAAGCCAAGCCCGATGTGTTCATTGGTACGGTTGGGGATGTCAATGCTGTATGGCAGCGACGAAAGCCAAAGAAAAGCAAAAAAGCGGTAAAGCGTGCGAAGCGGTCACCGAACGGCACGCGTCGCGATCGCCAGAAAATGCCAGCACCGAAGCTGCTCATTCGTTTTGGTAATGCTTTGCCGGTAACCCCGACGCTGGGATATATGGACCGCGCTGAAAAGATGGCGGCTGCGCTCATGCCTGCGGCCCTGAGTCGGGCGATCAGCGAGGCATTGAGCAGCGCGCGGTGACCCTGCACCATTTTGGGTCCTTCCTGAGGCCCTTCTATTGCACGGGCATTGCGCGCCGCGTTGTTTTCCTAGCTACAGGTTTCGGATTTGTGTCCCATGTCCCACCTGTGATGATCGCCACGAACGCCGCACCAGTGCTGATTATTCCTGTTTATTCCGGTGGGACATTTAGGTGGGACATTGCAAAAATGTCCCAGGTGAATGTCCCACCCCTGAAAATGTCCCAGGTGATGTCCCATGACCACGATGAACCAGAGCCAGTACGCACAGCATTCCGGCGTTGATCGCAAAACCATTGGACGCTGGATCAAAGCGGGCAGGTTCATTGTGATGGACGGTGACCTGATTGATGTCGAAGCCAGCGATGCAGCACTCAAAAAAAATCGCGACGGAAAGGATCCCCGAGTCTCGAACGCGAAGAAAAACAAAGTGCCGGTCATCGGAGAAGATGGCGGGGACGACATTGATAAAATCGTACAGCAGATAATGATCACGGAAGGTGCCAATCTTCCGAGAGAAGAAGCGGCGCGGATACGTGAGAACTATCTTGCGTTGCTCACAAAACTAGAGTTTCAGCAAAAAGATGGTCAGCTTATTGAAATGACTGTCGCCGAGGAGGTTCTTTTCAACGCCTTTCGCCAACAGCGTGATGCCTGGCTTAACTGGCCGTCCAGGGTGGCTCCGCTCATGGCTGCTGATCTGGATGTACCGGCGGACAGGATGACAGAGGTGCTGATTGAACATGTCCACAAACATATCTCAGTCCTCGGAGAGCCAGAGTTTAAGCCAGCAGAAGATTGATCGCCTGCAACTGAGTGCGCGGAAAGGCTGGACGCCACCACCCAGGATCAGCGTGCCGCAATGGGCCGATGATTACCGCAAACTGGCAAAAGAGGCGGGAAGCACCTCGGGGAACTGGGAAACATCTACTGTTGAGATCGCCAGGGGGCCGATGCTGGCGGCGACTGAATCCGGTGTTCACATCATCACGGTGATGTGCTGCACCCAGTTAATGAAAACCGCATTGCTGGAAAACCTCTTCGGGTATTTCGCGCATCTCGATCCGTGTCCGATATTGCTGCTGCAACCGAAAGAGGAAGCGGCAGAGCAGTTTTCAAAAGAGCGTATCAGCCCGCTGGTGCGCGTAACGCCCGTTCTGCGCAACATCATTGGCGACTCAAAACAGAAAAGCTCCAAGGAAACCATTCTTTATAAATCCTTCACTGGCGGATTTCTTGCGCTGGCAGGTGCCGGTAGTCCGGACAACCTTGCGCGGCGGCCAATTCGAATTCTGCTGGCGGATGAGGTGGACAAATACCCGATAACGCGCGAGGGCGATCCTATTGCGCTGGCAGAAGAACGAACGGCAACGTTTGGTCTGACCTGGTTATCTGTCCGCGCCTGCTCACCGACGGTGGAAGATGAAAGCCGGATTGCGGACAGCTACGCCGACTCTGATCAGCGCCGGGCATCCGTGGTGTGTCCGCACTGCGGGCACCGGCAGTTCCTGGATTTTTTTAAACACGTTCAGTGGCCAAAAGAGGGTGATAAGCACCTCACCAAATCAGCCATGATCCACTGCGAGTGTTGCGGGGCTGGCTGGTCAGAAGGACAGCGGCTGCGCGCGTTACATACCATCCGCTGGCATCAGACAAAGGCGTTTGAATGTTGCGGAGAGCGGCATTCCCCGCTGATGGATTATGACAACGCCTGGCGGGCAGAGGATGAGGGCAGTGTTGATACCGTCTGGCGCTGGTCCGAATCTGATCGGCATGCCGTTTACCGGGCCATCTGCCCGGTCTGCGGTCGCGAAGCCGTTGAAAATACCCATGCCGGTTATCAGGCATCAAAGCTGTTCAGCCCGTGGCAGAAAGATAAACCATCCGACATCGCGGAGAAGTACATCAAAGCGAAGGGGGATCCGGACAAGGAACAGGCCTGGTGGAACACCCAGATGGGGCTGCCTCACCGGCCAAACCACGGCAAGCAGCTTCCTGTCGATATCTTACTGGCGCGCCGTGAAGTCTTTCCTGCGCCGGTGCATGACAGGGTGGCTGTGCTCACCGCCGGGATTGATACCCAGGACGATCGTTTCGAAATCGAGGTGATTGGCTGGGGGAAAAACGAAGAATCCTGGTCGGTGGCGCACGATGTTATTTACGGGGATCTGGAGACCGATGAACCGTGGAAACGGCTTGACGCGTATCTGAAACAGGTCTGGCGCCGGAACGATGGCAGGGGACTCACCATCATGGCGGCCTGTCATGACTCCGGTGGTCACCATACCCAGAAAGTTTACGAGTTCGCGAAAGAACGCCTTGCCCGTCGCATCTGGGCCGTAAAGGGGGAATCTGCCCAGGGCGGCAAACGTAATCCTGTCTGGCCGACCAAACGACCCTCATCAAAAAGCAAGGCGCAGTACCGGCCAATCATCATCGGCGTCAACGCCGCCAAGGATGTTGTGCGCGGCAGATTGCATCTTGAACCACCCAAACAGGATGAACCAGCGCCGGGATATATGCATTTCCCTGACGATCGTGATGTTGGCTATTTCAACCAGCTTCTCGCGGAGCGTCTCGTCTACAAGGTCGTTGCCGGGCAGCGGTTCAGTGTGTGGGAACAGATCCCAGGCCGCGCGAATGAGGCGCTGGACTGCCGGGTCTATGGATATGCCGCGCTGTGCGGACTCATGCACATGGGTCTGAAACTTAACGTCCGTGCCGCCAATCTCGAAGCGAACCCGGACAGATTGCAGCCACCTCCGGCTGCACCTGAAGAAAAAATCAGCTACGAGCTTCCTGGTGTTGTCATTGAGGAAACAACGACGCCGAAGCGGAAAAGACTGTCAAACCTCCTGCCGAAATAAGGATCACCATGTTTAACCGGAACACCAGTTTACTTGCGGGCGCGATGACGGATGAGCAACTCAGGGATGCGCTGGCGAAAGCCCAGCAGGCGTATATCGATTTAACGACCGGCAGCCGCGGTGTTTCGTTTTCCTACTCA
Organism: Kosakonia sp. H7A; assembly: GCF_003028445.1. Lineage (NCBI taxonomy): Bacteria > Pseudomonadati > Pseudomonadota > Gammaproteobacteria > Enterobacterales > Enterobacteriaceae > Kosakonia > Kosakonia sp. H7A. The sequence goes on from NZ_PYTZ01000002.1 coordinate 147,774, forward strand.
CAGGGAGACGGCACCCGCTCGGTCTCTTATCAGCAAAGTTCCCTTGCCGACCTGCTGGCGCTGATACAGTTGCTCCAGGCGCAGCTTGGCATTGTGGCCCGTCCGAGAAAACCTGTGAGGTTCAGATTCTGATGAACAAAGTGCAAATTCTCGGGCCGGACGGGACACCTTTCCGGCAGAGCCGCCCCTCCATGCTCACCAGTGGTGGCCGTGTTCCGTATGACGCCGCCGATTCGTTCAGCGATCAGCTGGCAAACTGGCAGCCTGCGTTGTGGTCGCCTGACAACGAAATCAATATTTACCGGGATCGCATCGTTGCCCGCGCGCGCGACCTGGTGCGCAACGATGGCTGGGCCAGCGGCGCAGTAACCCGCCTGCTCGATAATGCCGTCGGGGCCAATTTTCGCCCGATCATGAAGCCCGATTATCGCGTGCTCAGAATGATGACCGGGAAAAAAACCTTCGATTCAACCTGGGCGGAAGAATACGGCAAGGCGCTGGAGGCGCACTGGCGAACCTGGGCTTATGACACGGGGCGTTATTGCGATGTGGAGCGCAAGCTCACTGTTCCGCAGATGTTGCGCCTGGCGTTTCGCCACAAGCTCATCGATGGCGATGCTTTGCTGGTGTTGCAGTACCGCACCGACAGGCTTGGACGCGGCCGGGGCAGATATGCCACTACCGTACAGGTGGTTGATCCTGACAGGCTCAGTAACCCGCAGCAGAATTTTGACCTGCCGAATATTCGTGGTGGCGTTGAGATTGACGCTGACGGCGCGCCGATCGCCTATCACATCCGCGAGGCCCATATTGGTGACTGGTGGAGTGGTGCAAAAACGCTGACGTGGCGCCGTATTCCGCGCGAAACCGCCTGGGGTCGCCCACACGTTGTGCATGATTTTGACCATGAACGTGGTGCGCAACACAGGGGAAACGGCATTCTGACGCCTGTGGTTCAGCGCCTGAAAATGCTGGTCAAATATGACCAGAGCGAGCTGGAAGCGGCGATCCTTAATGCCATTTTCGCCGCCTATATCGAGTCGCCTTACGACTCTGAAATGGTGCAGGCTGCCATGGGGGAAAGCTTCGATGACAGCAGCCTGGGGGCCTACCAGGACGGGCGCATAGAATTTCACAATGATCGGCGGCTGACACTTCAGAACGGTGCCCGTATGCCCATTCTGTACCCCGGTGAAAAAATTACGACGGTCAATGCCGCGCGCCCTTACAGCAATTTTGAAGTGTTTGAATCTGCGGTCCTGCGTAATTTCTCATCTGGAACCGGGTTATCGCCACAGCAGGTGACGCAGGACTGGTCTGATGTTAACTACAGTTCCGCACGTTCTTCCCTGCTTGAAGCCTGGAAAACACTGACGCGTCGCCGTGATGATTTTTCCATGGGGACGGCGCAGCCGGTGCTTACCGCTTTCGTTGAAGAGGTTCACGATAACGAAGATCTGCCGCTGCCTGCTGGCGCACCTGATTTCGTTGATGCGCGTGCAGCCTACTCCCGCGCCCGCTGGATGGGGCCGGGTCGAGGGTGGGTGGATCCGGTTGCAGAGAAAAAAGGGGCCATTCTTGGTCTGGATGCCGGGCTTTCCACGCTTGAAATTGAGGTCGGGGAAAACGTCGGGGAAGACTGGGAAGAAGTCCTTGATCAGCGCCAGCGCGAAATCGAATCATGCCTCAAACGTGGGCTTCCACTCCCAAGCTGGGCGCAGGCGGACAAGTTCGCCAGCCAGACAATTACTGATCCGGAGGAAAAATGAATCTGCCGTATTTAGCGCAGCGGCTGTTTAACACGCCGCTGGCCATCCATCCCAAAAAGGCCGAAGTCGTGATGGCAGCGCTGGCCGACCGGCTGGGCATCACCCGGATTGAGTCAAATTTTGTGATGGAGGATGACGACGGCTACGACTGGAGCAGCCAGCGGGAAACCCGTTCTGATCCCGGTTATGACAATGTCTCAGGGGTGGCCGTTATCACCATTCAGGGGACGCTGGTGCAGAAACTGGGGAGCCTGCGACCGTACAGCGGCATGACGGGCTATAACGGGATCCGCCAGGCGTTTTTAACCGCGTTAAATGATCCTGAAGTGGAAGCCATCTGCCTGGATATCGATTCGCCCGGCGGAGAGGTGGCCGGGTGTTTTGATCTGGTGGATGTGATTTACAACTCCCGCGGGAAGAAACCCATTCACGCCATTCTCACGGAAAGCGCCTATTCCGCGGCGTATGCCATTGCGAGCGCCGCCGACTGTATTTGCGTTCCGCGAACCGGTGGGGTGGGTTCGGTTGGGGTGATCACGATGCACGTTGACTGGTCACAACAGATTAAAAATGCCGGTGTGGCTGTCACGATCATCACGTTCGGTGACCGTAAAGCCGAGTCTAATCCCTATCAGCCGCTGTCAGATACCGCGTTTGCCGCTATTCAGCACGATATCAATGCGATGGGGGAATTATTTGTCAGTACGGTCGCCCGCAACCGGGGGATGAAAGAAAAGGTGGTGCGTGACACCGAAGCGGCCTGCTTTATGGCTGCGGATGGCGTCGCGCTGGGGCTGGCAGATATGGTCATGACGCCTGATGCGGCGTTTCGAAATTTACTGAAATTAACAGGAGCCTGATATGGCTAAAAATAAACCGTTTAATTTTGCTCACTTCTTTGGCGGCCCGCGCGCGGCTGAAGAGGATGAGGAAAAATCCAGAAAAGCCGGTAAGGCAAAAGGTCGTGCCGAAGACGACGATCGCAAGGACGACGCTGAAGACGACGATGATGACATTGATGCCGAAGACGACGATCGCAAGGACGACGCCGAAGACGACGATGACGACGTTGATGCCGAAGACGATGACGACACTGATCCGGAAGACGACGACGGCGATAATCGCAAAGACGACAAAGCCAGCCGCCAGGCGCGTCAGGCTGAGCGCCGTCGTTGCGCCCGTATTTTCGCCAGCAAATATGCCGTAAGCAATGTCTCTTTGGCCGCATCGCTGGCATTCAATACCGGCATGAGTTCCGCCGCTGCCGTTGATGTGCTGCGGAGCAATCGCCCTCAACAGCCGCAGGGCAACGGTCGCCGTTCTCTTGATGAGCGCATGCAGGATGCCGAACAGGTCCGCCTGGGCAAAGATGGCACTCAGAAAACCGGCAGTAACGCAGGCCTGGCAACACAGATGATGGGCCTTTATGACAGTGCAACCGGCCGTGGTGCCGCAGGGGGTAAATAATGGATCAGTTTGGAACAAACCCGTTTGTGCCGGGCATGAACAGTTCGTTGTTCGTGCCGGATCAGCTTATCGCCGGCACACTTCAGTTAGTGACTGACAGCGTGACAATTACCGGCGGCCCGTACAAGCGTGGAACCGTCCTGGGGGCGATCACCGCCAGTGGTAAATATACGCATTGTGTTAAAACGGCGACCGATGGCAGCCAAACACCAGTAGCCATTCTGGTGGATGACGTTGACGCATCAACATCTGACCAGACCGGCGGCGTGTATCTGATGGGCGAATTCAACCAGAATTACGTTACCATCGATAATTCCTGGACGATCGCACAAATGAAAGTGGCCTTACGTCCTCTGGCTATTTTCCTGCGTGGCAGTATCCCGGCCCCCGTGGCCACCTCCTGATTTTTCCACACTGACTCACCGCTTACCTTTTGCCGCATGCGGCAGGGCTGCGCTCATTTTAAATCTATGCCGGTGTGATAACCGGCATCATCAAGAGATCGCATATGAATAACATTTTCGATACCAGCGTGCTGGTACAGGTGGTTCCTAACCTGAAACTCAGCCAGAACTGGTTGCTGGACCGCTTTTTCCCCAACGTAGTGACCTACGAAACGGAAGAAGTTGCGATTGATGTGGATGTGGGTGTCCGCCGTATGGCGCCATTCGTGTCTCCGCTGGTGGAAGGTAAACTGGTTGAATCACGCAAATACCAGACCAATACCTTCAAACCGGCTTACATCAAAGATAAGCGTGCGCCTGATCTTCGTAAACCCATTCGCCGCCAGATTGGTGAACGTATTGGTGGCGAATATACCGCTGCCGAACGCGAGATGCTGAATCTCCAGTTCGAGATGGCGGACCAGATCGACATGATTAACCGCCGACTGGAATGGATGGCAGCCAGCGCACTGGTATCGGGTACGGTCACTGTTTCCGGTGAAGGGTATGAAACCAAGGTGGTGGATTTTGGTCGATCTGCAGATCTGACTATTACCCTCAGTGGGTCTGATAAATGGCCGTTGACGGTTGCCACTGGTGCTACCAACACTCAGCCATCTGATGACATTGAAGTCTGGCAAACGCAGTTTCTGAAAGAATCCGGTGCAGTTCCGACAGATCTGGTATTCACCAATTCGGCCTGGCGTGCATTCCGGCTGGATACCACGATCAAGGACAACGCCATCACCTTTCCGGCCCTGAGTCCGTTTGGCAACCAGATCAATGCTGGCGCGCAAATTCAGAAAGGTGCCGTCTATAAGGGGCGCTGGGGTAACTTTGACCTCTGGCTGTATAACGACTGGGCAGTTGACCCCGCTGATGGCGTTGAAAAGCCGCTGATCCCGGATGGTGCCGTTCTCATGAGCTGTGCAGATTTGATGGGGACGCGCGCCTTTGGCGTCATTCTCGATCCTGCATTCAATTACGGCCCTCTCGCTTTCGCTCCTAAAACCTGGGTGAAAGAAGATCCGGCCCAGCGCTTACTGATGATGCAGTCTGCGCCGCTGGTTATCCCGAGCCGGGTAAACGCTTCTCTCTGCGCAACGGTGGTGTGACATGGCAAAACAAGTTAATGAAGATTTGAATGCTGGTGGTGAAGGTAATGAGGATCTGAACGCCGCTGGCGAAAACAGTCAACCTGATGCGGAAATGGAAACGGAATACGTGGTGCTAAAAGGCAACCATGTTCGTCATGACGGTGAAATTTATCGTGAAAACATGACTATTCCGGTAACAGGTGCGGATGCTGCGCGGCTGCTCAAAGCCGGTGTTATCGGTGATATTGAGCAGCTTCGCCAGCGCGTACTCTCCGCCCAGCCTTCGGTCAGTGTGACATCGGAGTAAGGTATGGGCGTTAACTGGGATGAGCACCTTCTTGCTCCCCTGCATCATGTTTTCGGCGATGAACATGAATACCGGCCAAAAAATGGAACCCCGTTCCCTGTGAACGGGGTTTTTGATCGCGGCTACGTTCAGGCGTCTGAAAACCTTGATGGCAGTGCGGAAATCAACACCACAAATCCGGTGCTCGGTGTGCGTGATGCTGAGTTTTCCGGGCATTCCATGCCGGTACAGGGGGATCGCGTGCTTATTCAGATTGTCGGCGGCGTGGCGGTGAATCAGCTCTTTAATATTGCTGATGTACAGCCGGACAGCCACGGCGGCATGAAACTGGTTCTGAAGATAGTGAAGGCAAAATGAATGCAGCCCATGTTCGCCAGCTGGTGGTGGATGCGCTGAAGGGAAAGACCAGCGCCGGAGAAAATGTGTTTTCCCCCCGCGACTTTCCCACTAACCGCGATTTATACCCGTGCCTGCTGGTGCAGACTCCTTTTGATAACAAACATTCGCAGGGGCGTAATACCCCTGCTTTTACCACTATAACCACGGTTCGTATTTCCGGCCGCCTTCAGGAATATGACGGTGAAACTGCTGACGATGGCGCGCTGGAAGCCGAACTGGCGCTTGAAGCCCTGCGCGAGCAAATCGATCGGGCTGTCGTTAACAGTTATGAACTGACACGGGTTATTCAGCAGTTCCGCGAAATCCGTTCAACCATCAATGTCGGTGCCGGTGGAGAAGCGCACCTCGGCCAGCTTCTTTATGAAATCGACATCGAATATTACCAGGGGCCAGAGGATTTTTATCCGGTTGAATCCGTGCCGCTTGAGGGCATCGATATTCGGGTTCAGATGCCCGACGGCACACCCGTGCCCGGCGCAAATATTAACCTTCAGGAGTAACCCATGTTTGTAAAACCGAAAGACGGGCTCAGCGTTCGCGATCCCGTCAAGGGCTCCCCTTTGCCCGCAGAGGGCACGGAAGTCCCGGACACTATTTTCTGGCGCCGCCGGGTGCGTGATGGTGATGTTTCCATCACTGAAAAACCTGTAACCACCTCTGTGGTCACGGCAAAGTCAACGACAGCTAAAAATGAGGGAGACACAGAATGACAGTCCCGTTTGCACGTGTACCCAATAACCTGCGCGCCCCTTTGTTTTACGTCGAGTTTGATAATTCAATGGCAAACACGGCGACCGCGACGCAGCGGACGTTACTTATCGGCGGCATGTTGTCCGCCGGTACGGCGACCGCAGGCATTCCTGAGCGTGTGTCATCGCCCAATACCGTCGGCGAACTGGCCGGGAAGGGCAGCCTCCTGCATGCCATGATGACGGGGTATCAGGCCAATGACTCAGCCGCCGAAATCTGGATCCTGCCGCTGGAGGAAGATTCCGGGTCAATGGTTGCGGCGCATGGCACGATTAAAGTTGCCAGCGCGCCAACGGATACCGGGGTTATTTCGCTCTATATTGCAGGCATTCGTGTTCAGTTGACCGTTGTGGCGACAGACACGGTCGCAGGCATTGCCACTTCGCTGGCGGCGGCGATCAATGCCAAAACATCGCTGCCCGTTACTGCCACAGCGGCGACCGACACCATTACGCTGCTGGCGAAAAACCTTGGTTCACAGGGCAACAGCATTGATATCCGCCTGAATTTTGAAGGCACTCCGGGTGGTGAAGCCACTCCGGCTGGTCTCGTTCTGACGATCACCCCGATGGCCGGTGGTGCCGGTGCGCCGGATATTACCGGTGCGCTGGCTAACCTTCAGGACCGGGCGTTTGACTTCATCGTCAGCGCCTACGATGACACCACCTCCCTTGATGCACTGAAAGCGTTTCTGTCCGACAGCGGCGGTCGCTGGTCATGGGAGAAGCAACTCTATGGACACACGTTTACCACAACAACCGGCACCTATGCGACGCTGGGGACGAAGGGGGAATCGCGTAATAACCAGCATGAAACCATGATGGGCGTGAACAAGTCGCCTTCTCCCCCGTGGGTCTGGTCGGCAGGTTACACCGGCGCGGCAGCCGTCAGCCTGCGTAATGATCCAGGTCGCCCCCTGCAAAGCCTGGCGATTTCCGGTGTGCTGGCTCCGGCGCTGGAAGACCGGTTTGAACTTACTGAGCGTAATAATCTGCTGTACAGCGGTATTTCAACGTTCACGGTGGATGACGATGGTACGGTCCGCATTGAAAACCTGATCACCACGTATCAGAAAAACAGCTATGGCGACGAGGACGACAGCTATCTGCAGGTTGAAACGCTGTTTACTCTGGTTTTCGTGGTTCGTTTCCTGCGCACACAGGTAACCAGCCGTTTTGGTCGTATGAAACTGGCCGCCAACGGTACGCGGTTTGCGCCGGGCGCCGCGATCGTCACGCCCAATATCATCCGCGCGGATCAGATTGCCCAGTACCAGACGCTGGAGTACCAGGGTTACGTCCAGGATTCGGCCGGGTTTGCCGCCGGGCTTATCGTGGAACAAAACGCCAGTAACCCGAACCGCGTCGATGTCCTGTGGACCGGGACACTCATCAATCAGTTGCGCATCTTCGCGCTGCTTAACCAGTTCCGCCTCCAGGCGAGCACAGGAGCATAACCATGGCCGGAGATACTTCAAACCGCCTTGCCGGGACAGCCTATGTCACTGTCGATGGGGTGACAATTATGGTTGTCGGACAATTTAAATACAGCCCATCGAAGGTCAATCGTTCCTCTCTGACGGGCATGGATGGTCCGCATGGATATAAAGAAAAACCCGTTGTCGGATATATATCGTGTCAGGTCCGTGACAGCGGTGGAACGTCGGTTTCCGGCTTTAACGGGCAGACTAACGTCAACGTGGTGGCGGAACTGGCCAACGGCAAGACGATCATTGGCAGGTCACTCTGGACGGTCAATGTCCAGGAAGTTGAAAGCGAAGAAGCAACCTTTGATGTGCGCTGGGAAGGCGCAGATGTGACGGAGAGCTGATCATGGCCGAGATTGAACGACTTAAAGAAATCCCCCTGGATGTTCCCTTCGAAGACACTGTTCAGAATATTCGTTATGAATCGCTGACGTTGCGGGCGCCCACGCTTTTCCAGGCTGAACAGTTCTACGAAAAGCAGGCGGCAAAATCCTCTCTTGCCGCCATGCGCTTACTGATCGCGCTGACTTCCGGCGGCATTCCTGAAACTGTGTTGCAAAGAATGGATTTTATTGATTACCGGAAGTGCGAGGACTATCTCCTGGGTTTTTTGACCTGGAGATCCTCACCCTCTGGCAAGAACGAGCCGCAGACATAACGGCTTATTTTGGCTGGTCAGATGAACGGGCGTGGGGGATGACGCTCGATCGTCTGATGTGGTGGGTGAATCAGGCGAAGCGTATTAACCAGATAAGACGGAAACCTGCTGATGAGTAACGCGTTTGATTTTGAACTGACTGCCGGGGATAAGGCCACAGCGACCATCATCCGTATTGATGAAGCGCTAAAGAAGCTGAATCCTCAGATTGAGCAAACCCGGCAGGGGCTCAAATTCGGCGGCCAGGAATCCGATGATAAGCTGGATGGGCTGACCAGCCGCCTGTCGAACATGTCCCGCGCCGCGCGGGACAATGTTCAGTTTATTGGCGATATAGTTCCCCCGCTGAAAATGGTAGGGGAGCTTGGTCTTAAATTTGGTGGCACGGCAGGCCGGTTTGGGCTGGCCGGTGCTGCCGCCTATGGCCTGGCGAAAGGCGGTATGGCCGCCGCCGATGCGCTGAAGCAGGCAGCACGCAGTGCCTACGATCTGGATATTTCCGCTAAAAATGCCGGGATGCGCGTCGATGATTTTTCACGCCTTTCCGGTGCCATGCAGATACTCGGCGCTGACAGCCAGGCGGCACATGCGTCGGTTGAGGGACTGTTTAAAACCTTCAACGATGCCGCCGCCGGGAATAACTCGGGTGTGCTGGCGGTCATGTCCCAGATTGGTGCGCAGATCGTTAAAAACAAAAATGGCACCGTTGATGTACTGAAAACCATCGAGTCCATCGCCCGAATTTTTCCCGGTTTGCGTCCGGAGATGCAAAAAACCGTGGCGGATGCGCTGGGGCTTACCCCTGAAACACTGTCACTGATGCGGGAAGGAAACCGCCTGAAAGAGCTGCTGGCCAAATCCGATAAATTTGGCCTGACCGTTGATCCGGCTATCAATAACCAGCTTACCGAACTCAACCAGACCATTAATGAGCTGGGCGCCGCCTGGGACGGTCTGAAAAATCGTACCAGCCAGAAAATTTCCGGCGCTGTTTTGTCGGACGGATCAGTAAAAGACGGTCTGGAAGGGGTTGAAGATATCCTGACAAACGGGCTCGACAGTATCTCCCTGTCACATTTTCTCGGCGCCACGCGGGGTAAAGAAGCCGATCAGTTGCGCTGGGGCTATAACAACCCTGAGTTTTATAAGTCGCTGGGGACGATGGATAAGGTTGGTCTCGATTTCGGGGTGATGACCGACGGGTTCCGCCAGCGTTATAACGAATGGATGCGGCCGGTTAATGCGGCAGAGCAATTACAGTCGGATCTCAATGGGGCTTTAATGCCGGTTCCCGGCGTTTCAACGGTTCCTTACGGTCAGCAGCCCAATAATGCCCGTGGGCTGCGCAACCACAATCCCGGTAACGTCCGCGCCGCACCGAATGCAGTCGGGAATGACGGCAGTTTTCCGCAGTTTGGCTCAGACGCCGATGGCCTGGCGGCAATGGCTCGCCAGCTTATGCTGTATGGCGACCGCGGGAATAATTCCATCAGCGGCATTCTTCATACCTACGCGCCAACCAAAGAAAATATCACCAGCGCTTACATTGATGATGTTTCAAGAGCGACGGGGTATCAGGCTCAGGATCGCGTGAACCTTCATGATCCCGCCGTACTGCGAAATCTGATGTCGGCAATGATTAAGCATGAAAACGGGACGCAGCCATTTAGTCGTGATCAGCTTGATGCGGGTGTCAGTAGCGCTATTTTTGATGACCGCTGGAGTGGGCTCAGGGACAGCAACATCCTCGCGCAACAGCGCAGCGCTGGTGCTGGTGGGGATATCAGCCAGGCCATTAAAACGGCCTTTGACGATAACCCGCTGAAACTGGATGTGACCATTACAAACGACCAGACGGGCGCGCGTAAAAGTGCAACGGTCAATAATGGCGGTCGCGTTGTTTTCCCCATGAATACTAACTGACTTCATGCCCACCTTTTCTGGCGGGTTTTTTCTTTCCGGAGAACCGATGGCAATTGTTACCGACGCACTTTCATCGCTGCTGGGTATGGATTCGGGTTCCTCCCCCTGGTATCAGTCCCTGCGGCAGGCCAGTTTTCGCGGCGTTTCTTTCGCGGTACTTGCCGGGGAAACAAGCCACGGCAGGCGTGTGGCTGTGCATGAATATCCTTACCGTGATACCGCATGGATTGAAGATATGGGCCGCGGTGTCCGTAAAATCACCGTTCGTGGCTTTATCATCCAGGACAGTGTGGTCTACGGCGGCGGTGATGTTATTCAGCAGCGCCTGGCGTTAATCGCCGCCTGCGAAACAAAAGATGCCGGTACGCTAATTCACCCCACGCTCGGGGAAATGACGGTATCCATTCCTGAAAATGGCCTTCGCATCGGCGAAAGCCTGAACAGCGGCAGATCCTTCGAGTTTACCCTGACCTGTATCGAGTCCGGGCTGAAGGTGTTTGCCGTCACGACAACGGCAGCCGCCGTAACGGGGGTGAAAACAAACTATCTGAAGCTGGCCAGCACAACCGTCCTCAGTGCCATAGCCAGAATAAAAAGCGAAATCCGGGGCGTCACCCAGGGCATTAAAACCATCAAAAACACGATCGCTTTCTGGACGAATACTGTTGAAAGTACCATCAGCGAGGTGACCAATATCGGCAACACGCTGAAATCGACATTCGGCAATACCCGCTATGGCCGCTACAGCCAGGGATCAACAGGGGGGGCATCGGGAGCAAACGGGCAAACTGACTCGGATGACACCAGTGATCCCGCTGCGCTTGTAAAACAGACTATGGCCCAGGCGATTACGGATCGGAAGAACATTTCTGATGGCGTTTCTTCCCTTAATAATTCAGCCACCATCGATGAGTTTGTGCAGCGTGTCAGTGATGTGGTCGGCTCAGTTCTGGACGCCACCGGCGGCGTAAATGAGCGCCTGCGCGCGCTGGAAACGCTGGCAAACTCGCTGAGCACGCAATACCAGCAGGCCAGTGCGGATCAGGCTGTCGCCGACAGCGTAAACACGGTCATTCTGGTGCTGTGTTCCGGCGCGATGGTGGCTGCGGCGGTTTCTGCCAGTCCGGGCAGCCGCGATGAGGCCGACGCACTCACAGAGCGAGTCTCTGCTCAGCTTGATCTGGCGCTGGTGAAAGCGGCGGATCGTGGTGATGATGACATTTATCAGGCGCTGCTCGATCTGCGTGAGTCGTTTATCACGACAATGGGCACCACATCCCAGGGGCTTGTTGACCTGGTTGAATTCAGTTCCGGGGCGTCCCTTCCTGCACTCACGCTGGCTAACCGCCTGTATCAGGATGCCGGGCGCGCCGGTGAATTGATCGCCGCCACATCTGTTCCGCATCCTGCCTTTATGCCCACAAAAATGAAGGTGCTTCGTAAATGACGGATGAAGTGACGCTGGAAGTTAACGGAAAAATCATTTCCGGGTGGGACTCAGTCCGCGTCACGCGGGGAATTGAGCGTTTCCCCTCCGACTTTGATCTCGGGCTGATGGACTATTACCCGGCAAGCGGCGAAAAGCAGCTCGTAAAAGAGGGAAATACCTGTGATGTAAAAATTGGCGGCGACCTGGTGATAACCGGGTATGTGGACGACTGGTCGCCTTCCATAAACCGGGCAAGGCATGAGGTACGGGCGACAGGAAGAGGGAAGTGCGAGGATCTTGTTGACTGCTCAGCAGAGTGGCCGAACAACGTTATCAGCAACTGCACCGTGATGGACATCGCCACGCGCCTGGCGTCGTTTTACGGGATTAAAGTGAATTGCGATGTCGGCGATCTTCAGACGGTTCCGCAGTTCACGATTAACTGGGGAGAGTCGCCGCAGGAGATCATTGATCGGGTCTGCCGCTGGGCGGCGCTTCTTTATTACGACAAACCGGACGGCAGCCTGTTGCTTACCCGTGTCGGGACGAAGAAAGCCGCGAGCGGGGTGGCAGAGGGGGTTAACGTTGAGGATGCGTATTACCGCAAATCAATGGCCGACCGTTTCTCCGATTATGTCGGTGTTTCTCTCGGTGTGTCTCCCATCTCCGGCTGGGCGCCCGGCTCGGCGTATGATTCGGTCACGCTGGCGACGGCGCGCGATCCTGACGCGGCGAGTATGCGTTACCGCAAACGCATTATTCTGGTCGAATCCACCATGCTGGCGAAAGACCGGGCGCAAAACTGTATCGACTGGGAGATGAACCGGCGCTACGGGAGGTCGCAGCAACTGAATGTCACCATCGACAGCTGGCGCGACAGCGCCGGGAAGTTGTGGGAGCCTAACACCCTGATCCCGGTAAACCTCCCGACACTGCAACTGGAAAACACGGAATTGCTTATCGCTGAGGTGACATTTTTACGGGATGAGCGCGGTACCCATGCCCAGCTTTCACTGATGCCGCCTGCGGCGTTCTCCGTCCAGCCCTATGAGTTTTACCAGGTCATTCCGGGGCTTAACCAGTGAGGAAGACATGGCAAATTTAATGACGCGCATTGCGAATATGTTCGGCATCGGCCGGGTGACCGGGCAGGATGATGCCGGTGCAGCGCAGCAAATTCAGTACCAGACACCGCTGGAAGTCGCCAGCGCGCATCGCCTGCTCGATTTTGGTTTTTCTTCCGGCCTGCCTGTCGGCAGCGATGTGGTGATCGCCTTTGTCGGCGGTGATCGCTCAAGCCCGGTGGTTATTGCCTCCGGCCATCAGGGTTATCGCCATACCGGGTTAAATCCCGGCGAAACGGTCGTCTATAACCAGTGGGCGCTGTCGATACTGCTCACCGAAGACGGAATAACCATTGAGGCGGCCGGGCAGGATGTGACGATTAATAACGCCAGAAACCTGACCGCAACAGCAACCGAAACGGCTAAATTTATCACCCCGAAACTCCTGTGTACCGGGGACATCATCGATAACTGCGACACCAATTCCGTCACCCTTAAACAGTTGCGTGATGCCTATAACCAGCATGATCACGACGTTAAAGAAGTGCAGTCGGGAAGCAGTACTGTCACGTCGGAAAAAACCGGGAGCCCTGTTGATGGCTGATATTAAAAGTCTCTGGAATGTCGATGATCTGCATGCGGACTGGCTGGCAAACCCCGGCGCGCTTGCCAGCGGCGACGATTTTCAGACCGCCGTCATCATCAGTCTGTTCACCGATCGTGTGGCCCGTGCTGATGATCCGTATGAAGATAACGACCGCCGCGGCTGGTGGGGGGATTCGACAGAAGACAGCCAACTGGGATCCCGTCTGTGGTTAATCCGGCGTGAAAAGCTCACCCGCGAGGTGGCATTGCGTAGCGAGGAATATGCGCGTGAAGCCCTGAAATGGCTCGTCGATGACGGTGTGGTAATACAGATTGAACCAGTTGCCCGGATTGTTTACCCGAACCGCCTCAATCTTTTTATCCGCTACCTGATCCCGCAAAACAACGCGTGGGAAACATTACAATTTTACTGGGTGTGGGAGTCACAGATAAATGCCGTTTAAACGAGCCACATTATCGGAACTGCGTGATCAGAACCGCGCCTTTATGCAGTCTGAGCTGGAAGCTGTCGGCCAGTTACTGCGTTTTTCCAACCTGAAGGTGCTGGCCGACATGGATGCCGGTATGGCGCATCTGCACTATGCTTATCTGGATTACATCGCAAAACAGTCCACGCCATTCAATGCAACGGATGAAAATCTGGCGGGCTGGATGGCGATGAAAAGCGTTTACCGTAAACCGGCCAGCGCCGCGCAGTCGCCTTCTGCGCAGGCGAAAGGAACGGCTGGTGCCACCCTGTCCGCCGGTACTGTTCTCAACCGATCAGACGGCTATCAGTACACAACGGATACCGAACTGATCATCGCCTCAACAGGCTATGGCACAGCCTCAGTAACGGCGGTGCTCCCGGACATCAGCGATGATGTGACGGGTGGCGGGGCCAGTGGAAATGCCGACGCCGGAACCATTCTCACCCTCGATTCAAACGCGCCGGGAATCGAAAACCAGGTAACCCTGCTGGTGGCCGCGACCGGCGGCGCAGATATCGAAGACGAAGAGGATTTTCGCAGCAGAGGGTTGCTGGCATTTCAGAATCCCCCGCAGGGTGGCAGCGATGCGGATTATAAATCCTGGGCGCTGGCAGTTTCCGGCGTCACGCGCGCATGGGTAAAGCGCCGCCTTAACGGTGCGGGCACTGTTGGCGTGTACATCATGTGCGACAACAACAGCAACGGTGGTTTTCCTGTGGGTACAGATGGTGTTTCTCAGCTTGAGGACTGGGGCGCGGTAAAAGCCACCGGCGATCAGCTTGCGGTCGCCGATTACATCTACCCCCGCCAGACCGACACGGCGATCGTTTTCGTCTGTTCGCCGATCCAGAAGACCATCAATCTGGTCATCGCAGGATTGAACGATGCAGACAGTACCACCGTCGCAGCCATCAAAACAGCGCTGACAGATTTGTTTTTTGATGCTGCTCAGCCGGACGGTACAGGGATTGTGTACCTGTCTGATATCAATCTGGCGATCGGCAGTGTCAGCGGAACGACGGGCTATATTCTCAATTCGCCGTCGGCAAATATCACCTTTAACGTTGGTGAAATCCCGGTTCTGGGTACAGTGAGCTTTGTATGAGCCTTTTTTCTGTTGAGAATTACACCTCAGCACTTCAGGCGCTTATGCCGCCGGGCAGAGCGTGGCCCCGTGTCTCCTCTTCTGTACAGGCGGCCGTATTGCGCGCGCTGGCCAGTTCATTCCAGCGCTCAGATAATGATGCTCAGCGCCTGATTGCCGGGGCATTTCCTCCAACGGCAACGATCATGTTATCGGAGTGGGAGAGCTCGCTGGGCCTGCCCGATGACTGTGCCATCAGTGAAATCGGTGGTATCAGCGACAGGCAGCGTGCTGTCGTATCAAAGCTTATCAGCACCGGCGGCCTGAACCGCGCTTATTACATACAGGTCGCCGCCGCACTGGGCTACACGATCACCATCACGCAGTTCCGCCCGGCGATGGCGGGGATGTCTGTCTGTGGTGATGCCCTGAATGGTGATGAGTGGCCGTTTACCTGGCGAATAAATGCACCAGAAACGACAATCAACTATGCCGTCGCGGGTGGTGCCTATTGTGGTGATCCGCTTGCCTCCTGGGGTAATAAACAGCTTGAGTGTTCAATCAGCAAAATAGCCCCATCGCATCTGAATATTCTTTTCAGTTATTTGTAATAAAACCCTTATTTCACTCCTTATCGCTTAATAAAGTGAGGATCATCTATGCTCCGAATCGGGCAAGTAGAGGTAACCGCAACCTCTGACGGTAAGTATACCGATGGCAGTGTTGCAGCGGGCGTTGCGGCAACACGATTGCGCGCCGCTGCATTTAATGCCATACAGGAAGAACTGGCATATTTAGTTGAGTCGGCCGGACTCATTCTTAACGTTAATGATAATACTCAAGTCCTTCAGGCTTTATATAAGCTGAGAGGATTTAAGAGGATTATTTCGTCAACCAGCTTCATAGTTCCTCCTGATGTCTACACCCTCTTTTTCTCTGGCTGTGCAGGTGGTGGTGGTGGCGGAGCTGGTGGTGGTGGTGCTAGCGCAAGCAGTACATTCGGTACAGGTGGTGGCGGTGGCGGGGCAGGACAGTCGATCATTCGGCAGCCATACGCCGTGACACCAGGTCAGGTTATTCCCATTACGATAGGCACTGGCGGTACGGGTGGTATTGCTGTTTCTGGTGGTAATGGTGGTAACGGAACAGGTGGTGGTAATACGGTTATTGGCAGCCTTATTACACTCATAGGCGCAGGAAACATACAAGCGGCAGTCGGTGGAACGGTCAGCACGACCTCAACCGGAGGGGCCGCTGGCAGCTCTGGTTATCCATATGGTGGCTGGGGCTGCGACGGAAATGCCACCGCTGGTATTGCTATGGGCGGGATGGGAGCATCCTGCCCGTTCGGTGGTGGTGGTATTCCGGGGCGCACTGGTACAGGAAATGGCGTTCCCGGTGCAGATGGGTATGGTTACGGTAGTGGCGGCGGCGGTGGTGGTGGTCATTATTCATCTGCGCCCGGCACTTTTTCTGGTGGTAATGGTGGCAACGGCATGCCTGGCATCGTGATTATTGAATGGTGATATCTCTTATGAGCAAATTTGCACTGATTAAAGGCGGCCTTGTCGTGAATATGGTCGAATGGGACGGATCTGGAGACCTGTTCTCTGATTTTGAAACAATGGAAGTTACCAGCAATGACGCGGTAAAAATTGGAGATGCAGTCCTTCAGGGGAAATTATATTCAAAGCCATGTGATGGGTATGAATATATCTTTGAAAACCTGTCGTGGTCATTGACTGATGCGGGGCAAAAAGCCAAAGCTGAACAGGATCTTTCTAATGCTGAGGTCATGAAAGCATCACTGATTAGTTCCGCAGAAAGCACTATCAGTCTGTGGCAATCTGAATTACTTCTCGGCACCATCAGCGATCAGGATAAAGTGTCACTGACAGAATGGATCGCTTATATCAAGCAATTACAGGCTGTCGATACCTCTTCATTGCCGGTCACATGGCCTTCCGCGCCGCAATGATTGACACCATCTTAAGTTTAAGGTGATGATCTTAATATCCTTCATACTAAGTGATGTTACATGAACAGAAGAGATATGTTCAAATATTCAGCTCTTGCGGCTACCGGTCTTTTTGGTGCAAGTATGGCAATAGCTGATGATATCGTGGCCGCATCTTCCTTCACGATAGTGGATAACCCACCTTATAATGGGAATCTACGTCACGCGTTGCAGTCTGCCACGCCAGGGAGCGTCCTCTGGTGTGGCACATCGCAACCTTACGACATTACTGGACTTTATGTTTCGCCTACCCATACTGATGGGGATCCTATAACAAATACAATAGAGAATTTGACTATTGTAGGGATGGGAATGCCAAGACTGGCTGATGATAAATCTCGGTTCATAACAGGCTCTGGAACAATAATTCAGGGTCTTATTATGAATAAGGCCAAAGGTTTTCATATCGAAAACCTTGGCATTGATTGTGGTAATTATGTCTCACAGAATGTATTTCCCTCGGTTACCTATGAAGATTGTCTTCATATCTATGACGCTGGCGATAATGCAAATATCTACATAAATAACATTAAAACACTCAACTCTGTTGGTATTTCATCAAAGCCAGGAACCCATAGCATTTTAATAGAAAGAACCGGCGGGGTTTACAAGGGATATGTTGAATGTATCGGCGGTTATCATGGGCTTACCCTAAAAGGTTGGAACATTACTGGCGGTTGGTCTCACTGCTATGCTCAATATGGTGACGGTTTTATCCTGAAATCAGACTCGGGCACGAAATGCAGGGACATCCATCTTGACGGCATCAGGGTTGGCCTTATAGATAATACCGGCTGGCCGGATGTTTCTATTGGCGGTATTTATGATCCACATGATGGACAGACCATTGACAGGGTAACGATAGGTGAACTCGCAGTTCAGGGCGCTGCCTGGGGCCTTGGCCCAGCAGGATCTAGCGATGGATACACAACTAACATTAATATCGGGATATTCTCTGCCGTAGAGGTATATGGCAATTACTACGCACTTGAGATTAATGAAAGATGTGTGGGATGGACCATTGGTCAACATGCTATTTCTGCTGCATCAGGAGGCATACGGGTTCATAAAAATTCAGCCTATATCGATATCGGGCACGGTTATTCAAAAAACAATACAAGAAGCGGTTATTCTCTTGGTGGTAATACCTTGAGTCATGGGCGACTTGTTGCTAATGAGAATGGTGAATATGGCGTTGAATATACCGGGGGCTATGGTTTCAATAAAGATGATGTGACGGCCTACGGTAACACTTTGGGTAACTTTAGCGACCTACCTTCAGCCATTCAGGGAAATTTTTTAAATGGATGGACAGCAGGTAAAAACTTCCGTGCTGTGGTTTGTGGTCATCGTGTTTTTATAAGTGGGAAGCTGATAAAAGGTACCGCCGGGCCAGCTTTTGTAATTCCCAATGCATTGCTGCCAAAAGAGGATGTTCCGGTGCATGGCACGGGTGTAAATCCTGGCGCCAATGCTATTCCTGTTCAGGCCTGGGTTAGATCTGCAAAATCGGACACTAATCCCTGCATGTTTGATGTTTATGGCTTTGCATCAACGGCATCTTACATCGACTTCAACTGCTCATACGATATTGCTTAATCCACAAATTAAGCCCGGTCAGCACCGGGCTTTGCTCGCATTTCATCCAGTCAAACCCTCCTCTGAAAATTTACAATCAAGCCAACCCATTCACTGATAAGAATAATTACCACAGCTAAGCCGATGGTGGCCCATTCTACCTCTTGATCATTTTTCTGCGTAAAACTACTGTATATAAAAACAGTATATGGGAGGTAAAGATCATGCCGCGACGCCAGGACATTCCTTTCGCTTTTCGTCAGGCCATACATTATGAGCCCTCAGGCCGTCGTGTTGTCACGACAGGCGAGTTTGTACGCCAGCTTGCCGCCGTTAATTTTGACTGGACGCTTGCGCAGGCGAACGACTGGATCAAGTCGTATACCCGTAATTTTCGTGACATCACTCCGCATCACGGCGAGGACCGACTCTGGTTTATGTTCAACCCGAACGGGGGGATCTAATTATGGGATTCCCTTCACCTGCCCAGGACTACATCGAAGACCGGATTTCTCTCGATAAGCAGTTTATCGCGCATCCGCACGCCACCTATTTTATGCGTGCTGGTAACACATACTGGCGCGCCGGTATTACACAGGGGGCGTTGCTCATTATCGATTGTTCTCTGACACCGTGTGATGGATCAGTGGTGGTGTGCAGCCTGGCAGGTGAATTCCACCTGCGCAGATTCCGGCTGCATCCTTACCGGTATTTTGAACGGCTGGATGACGGCCGCGCGGAGAGAATAGATCCGGAAACTGTCGATGAGAACGACGGGGTTTTTGGTGTGGTCACGCACGCGGTAAACGACATGCGAACGCTGGAATTTGATGACTGCCCGGTGATGTAAAACGTCAGGGGTTTTACCTTCATTTTACCTTTGTTTTACCTTGAGCAAATCGCAGGAATAAAAAAACCAGCCGTAAGAGGCTGGTTTAGTTGGGGATAATTTGGTCGGCACGAGAGGATTTGAACCTCCGACCCCTGACACCCCATGACAGTGCGCTACCAGGCTGCGCTACGTGCCGACATGTGGCGCTAATAGTACCCTTTTCGTTGCTGATTGCAAGCAGAGGGGCACCTGAGTGATTCATAATTAATCAATCAGTTAGCGATAAAACGTTTTTCATTCGTTAACACTTGCAGCAACAAACTGAGCTGCGGTTTTTGATCGCGGATCTTCTCACCCTGCGCATTCCAGGTATGGTAATTGCCGTTAGGACTCAGCACCAGCGTCATCTCCGGCGTGGTTATCGCCAGCGTGCCGCCGCCCGCCGCGGTGACCCAATTGTGGCGGCGCGGTACGTTAAACAGATCCTGCCCCTGTGACCAGGCGTTGGCTGGCGTGCTGACATGCAGCAGCCGCTGCATCAGCGTGGTCATCACATCTTTATGATCCGTCAGCGTATTGATACGCTGCGCCGGCGTTCCCGGCCAGTGGATGACCAGTGGAACGTGCAGCCGGCTACGCGACCATTCGAAACTATCGTCCGCTTTGCTTTCAGGAACGCCATGGCCAGCGGTAATAATCACCACCGTATCGTCCAGCTTGCCCGTCGCGCGCAGCGCATCCAGCACGCGCCCGATTTGCGCATCGACATCTGCCGCCGCGCGGCTGTATTTACGCGCGAAGTTTGGCTGCGAACTGTCCAGAGACGCCGTGCCGTTCAGCGAAATCCACGAGAACCAGCGGTTATCATCCTGCGCATAATGCTCCAGCCAGTTGATCCACTGCGAGGCGGTTTTCTCGTCACTCTGCGTTTGCGCGGCTGGCAATGAGAAATCGGAGAGCAGTGCCTGGCGGTAGAGCGGGCTGCTGAAGCCGTCCGAAGAGAACAAGCCAAGCTGGTAACCCTGCTGGTTAAAGGCAGTGATCAGCGCCGCCGGAATACGCGCCGACAGCACGCCGTCCATGTAACCCGGCGAGATGCCGTAGAACAGGCCGAAATAGCCATTGTCAGCAGTGTTGCCGGAACTCATATGCTGCGTAAAGTTGACGTTCTGCTGTGCAAAGCTGGCCAGTTGCGGCATCTGTTTTTCATAACGTGAATAGTTGAGGCCATCAACGGTAATCAGCAGTACATTCTGACCGGAACCCATATCAGCGTAGCGCAGATCGCTTAAGGGGTACTGTACGGAGACGGCTTCAGGGCTGCCTTGTTCCACCAGTCGGCGCTGATAATCCTGCGCATCCAGCAAACCGTGTTTTTCCAGAAAACGTCGCGCGGTCATAGGATAAGAGAGCGGCAGGTTAGCGCGCTGCATGGTAATCGGGCGATAGAAATTGGCGTCGGCCCAAATATACATCACATGCGTGGCAATAAAGGCGACGAAGAAAAAGGCGGCCAGCGGCTTGGCATAGTGGCGACGGCGCGTCAGGCTGCGCAGCTTCTGCCAGCTCCAGGTGGCGAATAACATCTCAATTAGCAAGATCACCGGCACGCTGATAAACATGAGCTGCCAGTCCCGCGCCATTTCGTTCTGGTCCGGGTTAATCACCAGTTCCCAGACAACAGGATTAAGATGCAGGTGGAAACGGGTAAATACTTCGCTGTCGATCAGCAGCAGCGTCATGCCCGCCGTCGCAAGGATGGCGGACAGCACGCGCATCAGGCGCTGCGACATTACAATAAACGTCAGCGGGAAGAGCACAAGCAAGTAGGTGGCGAACACCAGAAAGCTGAAATGCCCAACCACGCTGAGATAAGAATAGATACGCCCGGAGAGGGTAGTCGGCCAGTCGGCGACAAACAGATAACGGCTACCGAGAACGATGGACAACAAAATGTTGAACAACGCAAACCAGTGCCCCCAGCTTACCATCTGGGAGACTTTTTCACGGTAGCGCTGACGATTGGTCACCATAGACTGTCGATATTTCCCTTAATGCGCTTTGTCGTCGCCAATTGACGATTGTAAAGCCTGAGCGAACGATTTCGCGATCGCCTGACGTTGTGCAGGGGCGACGCTGGTGTTGATCAGGTTCGTCACCATATTGCCCAGCACCATCAGGGAGAGATCGGTCGGGGCTTTGTGTTTTTCCAGCACGTTTGCCAGCTCACTGAGCAGCTGTTCAACGTGTTCATCACTGTAGCGGGAGATTTGTGGCATAAATCGGAATCTGTTTACTCATGAAAGGGCAACATATTACCGTAGCAATCGCTTTTTTTCTGCTTTTTTATCAGCAGTTGCACAGTTGCGTTGGTGGTGGTTGAATACCGCCGTCTAAAAGGAGAGTTTATCATGAGTCTGGACATCAACCAGATTGCCCTGCACCAGCTTATCAAGCGCGATGAGCAAACCCTTGAACTGGTGCTGCGCGATTCTTTGCTGGAACCGACCGCACCTGTCGAAGAGATGATGGCGGAACTGCATCGGGTATACAGCGCCAAAAATAAAGCCTACGGTCTGTTTAACGAAGAGAGCGAACTGGCGCAGGCGCTGCGTCTTCAGCGTCAGGGCGAGGAAGAGTTCCTTGCTTTCAGCCGCGCGGCAACCGGGCGCTTACGTGATGAACTGGCGAAATATCCGTTTGCTGATGGCGGTATTGTGCTGTTTTGCCACTACCGCTACCTGGCGGTGGAGTATCTGCTGGTGGCGGTGCTGAACAACTTAAGCAGCATGCGCGTCAATGAAAATCTCGACATCAGCTCGACGCATTATCTCGATATTAATCATGCCGATATTGTGGCGCGCATTGATTTAACCGAGTGGGAAACTAATCCGGAATCAACCCGCTATCTGACCTTCCTGAAAGGGCGAGTAGGGCGCAAAGTCGCAGACTTCTTTATGGATTTCCTCGGCGCCAGCGAAGGGTTGAACGCGAAAGCGCAAAACCGCGGTCTGTTGCAGGCGGTAGACGACTTCACCGCGCAGGCCGAACTGGATAAATCAGAACGCCAGACCGTGCGCCAGCAGGTTTATACCTACTGCAATGAGCAGTTGCAGGCGGGCGAAGAGATTGAACTGGCATCGCTCTCTAAAGAGCTGGCGGGCGTCAGCGAAGTAAGCTTCGAAGAGTTTACCGCAGGCCAGGGCTACGAGCTGGAAGAGAGTTTCCCGGCGGATCGCAGTACCCTGCGACAGCTGACCAAATTTGCGGGCAGCGGCGGTGGTCTGACGATCAACTTTGATGCTTTGCTGCTGGGCGAACGTATTTTCTGGGATCCGGCTACGGATACGCTGACCATCAAAGGCACGCCGCCGAATCTGCGCGATCAACTGCAACGCCGATTCACGGGTGGGAAGTAATCCTCTGAAACCTGCTCATTTGGGCAGGTTTTCTTTTACGCACGACGTGAGCCGCCATATGACTCAGCGAGCCGCGTATCGACGTTGATAAGGCATAAAAAAACCCCGCCGGAGCGGGGTTTTCTTCAACTTGTCGGCGATTAAGCGCGAACGAAGTCGATGTGAGTCAGGCGTACTTTGAACGCGTGACGCTGTACAGCCTGAACTTTTACTTTTACTTCTTTGCCATCAACTGCAATGGTCAGAACGTCGCTGTAGAATTCAGCTTTCGCCTGCATGTTCCACAGTTTGTCGTGATCCAGTTCGATAGCGATCGGCGCTTCAGTTCCACCGTAGATGATTGCCGGGAACTTGTTCGCTGCGCGCAGGCGGCGGCTCGCACCCTTACCCTGCTCTTTACGTACTTCTGCGTTAATAGTAAACATTTAAATCTCTCTTAAATAAATCCTGTTACAGGCGACCCAGCAACAGGCAGATGATCGGCTTTGCGGATGCAAAAGCGGGCGGTATTCTATCCTCGAACGTTCGATACATCAATCAAAAGTACGTTTACCCGCGCAATTCATGCGCCCGCCGGAAGCGACCCTCATAATCAAACACCTTTTCCCGCACCTGCCAGTACTGCCCTTTCATGCGGGCGACCACAAAATCGGGATGACGCAACAGCGCCTGTTGCGTCACGATATCGGCGGCGACAATCCAGCGCAGTGGCACGCCGGGCGTGCGCGTATGCGGGCGGATAAACAGCTGTTCGAAAGCGGTTCGCTGGGCAGGTGTCTGCAGACGGAAGCGCTCGCTGACATCGGCGCCATCTTCATCGTAATAGGTGATTTTTAGCCATTCGCCTTTCTCATCGGCACCGTGTTGCAACGTCATGCCGCTACAGCGCAGCACCAGCGCATCTTTTAACTTCAGCGCTGCTTTCAGCATATCGTCCGGATCGACAAGCACGGTATCGCAGGCGCGGCAGCGGCGGGCCGCGATATCGTTTTCCGCATTGCACTGCGGGCAGTTTTTAAAGCGAAAACGGTAATCACATTGCTCGCGGTTACCTTCATCATCTTCCAGCCAGCCCTGGCAGCGGCGACCAAAGTGTTCAATCAGCGTGCCGTCGGCGGTGGTTTTTCCCCAGAAGGTATTGGCAAAGCCGCAGCCGGGGCAGAAAACCTGCACCGGGACATTATCGCTTTTGCCTTTCGGCGCACCAATTTCCGGCGCATAGAGATCGTGAGGGTTCCCGGCATAATCAAGGATCAGACAGTCGGTTTTACCGGGTGCAAGTCGCAGGCCGCGTCCGACAATTTGCTGATACAGGCTGACGGATTCCGTTGGTCGTAAAATGGCAATTAAATCAACATGCGGCGCATCGAAACCGGTGGTCAGCACCGCCACGTTAACCAGGTAACGGAACTGCTGATTTTTGAATGCCTCAATCAGCGCATCGCGTTGCGGGCCTGGCGTTTCACCAGTGATGAGCGCCGCATCGTTTGCGGGTAACAGGCCGGTAATCTCCCGCGCATGCTCGACGGTCGCCGCAAAAATCATCACCCCTTTGCGCGTTTGCGCGAATTCAATAATCTGGCTGATGATATGCGGGGTAATGCGCTGCTGCTTTTTCAGTTCGCGGTTAAGATCGGTCTCGCTGAACAGCCCATTACTTTTCGCCTGTAAGCGGCTGAAATCGTACTGCACGACCGGCATATCCAGCCGTTCCGGCGGTGTTAAATAGCCGTGCTTGATCATATAACGCAGCGGCAGCTCATAAATGCAGTCGCGGAACAGCGCTTTTTCGTCGCCGCGCACCATGCCGTGATAGTGAAAGCGGTAAATCCAGCCTTTTCCCAGCCGAAAAGGCGTGGCGGTAAGGCCAAGCAAACGCACGTGAGGGTTCACTTCGCGCAAATGGCTGAGGATTTGCTGGTACTGGCTGTCGTCATCGTCGCTGATACGATGACACTCGTCGACCACCAGCAGGGAAAACTCGCTCTGAAACTGCTCCAGGTTGCGCGCCACCGACTGTACGCTGCCGAACACCACTTTTCCGTGGCTCTGCTTACGCTTCAACCCGGCGGCGAAAATATCGGCTTCCAGCCCCAGCGCCACATATTTCGCATGATTCTGCGCCACCAGTTCTTTGACGTGTGCCAGCACCAGTACACGGCCACGAGCGAGCCGTGCCAGTTCAGCGATCACCAGGCTTTTTCCTGCGCCGGTAGGCAGCACAATCACGGCGGGTTCAGCATGTTTGCGAAAATGGGCGAGGGTGGCATCCACCGCTTCACGTTGATAAGGGCGTAGCGTAAAAGTCATGGTCTCGATGGGTTGCAGGGTGACACTGCACAGTATGCCACGAATCTTTCCTTTGAGCGGTTTGTGATGCTCGTTATACTGTCAGGGTACTCATTTCTTCTTGTGGGCGTTTTGCCCGCACCCAGCACCATACAGGCCAGAAAAATTCATGCGACTTGATAAGTTTATCGCTCAGCAGCTTAGCGTCAGCCGGGCGATTGCCGGGCGTGAAATCCGCGCCAGCCGTGTTACCGTCGATGGCGACATCGTCAGAGATACAGCCTTTAAACTGCAACCTGAGCACGAGGTTGAATACGAGGGCAACACCTTGGTTCAGCAGAATGGCCCGCGCTATTTTATGCTGCATAAACCGGAAGGTTACGTCTGTTCTACCGACGATCCGGATCATCCCACCGTGCTCTATTTTCTTGATGAACCGGTTGCCCACAAGCTGCATGCCGCGGGGCGTCTGGATATCGACACTACCGGGTTGGTGCTGATGACCGATGATGGTCAATGGTCGCACCGCATTACTTCGCCGCGCCATCACTGCGAAAAAACCTATCTGGTGACGCTCGAGTCTCCGGTCAGCGAAGATACCGCCGCGCAGTTTGCTCATGGCATCCAGTTGCATAACGAGAAAGATCTCACCAAACCCGCAGAGCTGGAAGTGATCACCCCGACGCAGGTGCGCCTGACCATCAGCGAAGGCCGCTATCATCAGGTGAAACGCATGTTTGCGGCTGTCGGTAACCATGTCGTCGCGCTGCACCGCGAGCGGATCGGCGCGATTGCGCTGGATGAGGATCTGGCTCCCGGCGAGTATCGGCCGCTGACAGAAGATGAAATCGCCAGCGTTGGCATGCCTTTTCGTTAATTTCAGGAGATCTCCGTGACCAGCAGGCCACACTCTTCACTGAGTATAGTGTTCATTCTTGGCCTGTTGGCCATGCTGATGCCGTTATCCATTGATATGTATCTGCCGGCACTGCCGGTGATCGCCGAGCAGTTTGGCGTCCCGGCGGGCAGCGCGCAGATGACCCTCAGCACCTATATTCTGGGGTTTGCGGTGGGGCAGTTGCTGTACGGGCCGATGGCCGACAGCATCGGGCGTAAGCCGGTTATTCTTGGCGGTACGCTGATCTTTGCCGCCGCGGCTGTCGCTTGCGCGCTGGCGCAGAGCATCGATCAACTGATCACCATGCGCTTTTTCCACGGTCTGGCGGCAGCGGCATCGAGCGTGGTGATCAACGCCCTGATGCGCGATATCTACCCGCGTGAGGAGTTCTCGCGCATGATGTCGTTTGTCATGCTGGTCACCACTATTGCGCCATTGCTGGCACCAATGGTCGGCGGCGCGGTGCTGGTCTGGTTTAGCTGGCATGCTATTTTCTGGATCCTGGCGATTGCCGCGCTGCTGGCGTCGGTGATGATTATGCTCTTTATCCCCGAAACGCTGCCCGTTGAGAAACGGCAT
Source organism: Kosakonia sp. H7A (assembly GCF_003028445.1). NCBI lineage: Bacteria > Pseudomonadati > Pseudomonadota > Gammaproteobacteria > Enterobacterales > Enterobacteriaceae > Kosakonia > Kosakonia sp. H7A. The sequence continues at coordinate 174,338 of NZ_PYTZ01000002.1, forward strand.
AAGTTTCACCTGCGCACCACCATCGTCAACTTTGCTTCGCTGTTTCGCCACAAACGTGTGCTGAGCTATATGCTGGCGAGCGGCTTCAGCTTTGCCGGAATGTTCTCCTTTCTCAGCGCCGGGCCGTTCGTCTATATCCAAATCAACCACGTTTCACCGCAGAATTTTGGTTATTACTTTGCGCTGAATATTGTGTTCCTGTTTATCATGACGATTATCAACGGCCGTTTTGTGCGTCGTGTCGGCGCGCTGAACATGTTCCGTAGTGGGTTGTGGATCCAGTTCGCGATGGCTATCTGGATGGTAATGACAGCCTTGTTGGGTGTGGGCTTCTGGTCGCTGGTGCTCGGCGTGGCGGCATTTGTCGGCTGCGTATCGCTGGTGGCATCCAATGCGATGGCCGTAATTCTTGATGAATTCCCGCATATGGCAGGAACGGCCTCGTCGCTGGCGGGCACGTTCCGTTTCGGCATCGGCGCGATTGTCGGCGCGTTGTTGTCGATGGCGACCTTTAACACCGCCTGGCCAATGATCTGGTCGATCACCTTTTGTGCGACCAGCTCAATCCTCTTTTACCTCTACGCCAGCCGTTCAAAGAAACCTGCCTGAATCCTCACCAAAGGGAGCGTGAAAACGTTCCCTTTTTTGATGCATGTCAACCAGAAACGACATACATTCGCCCGCATTTGTTTATTTTATGTAAAATCAATTAGTGTAAAAAGTCACATCATTGTAGTGAAAAAGGTTGAGTTAGATCGCAGAAACGGGTACATATAGCGCGAAACACGGTCCGTTGCTTACCCATTAAAACCCAGATAAATGAGCAGCCAGCCCATACGCTGCGCGGGATGTGACCTTTTCTGCGTAGTTGACAAGATGAATTGTCAATATTGTGTTAATCTAGATGTGAAATATTTGTGAAGTGTAAGTACTTCTGGGGAAAGAAAGTGAATACATTACAGCTCTCCATCATCCATCGTCTGCCCCAGTCTTATCGCTGGCTGGATGGTTTTGCAGGCGCAAAAGTTGAACCGATTCCGCAAAATGGTCAGTCTGCGGAAGACAGCCTTGTCGCCTTAAAACTGCTCAGTCCGGATGGTGATAATGCCTGGCCGGTGATGCACAAGCTCAGCCAGGCGTTGAGTGATATTGAAGTGGATTGTTCCGTTCTGGAGTGCGAAGGGGAGCCGTGCCTGTTCGTCAACTGCCAGGATGAGTTCGCCGCGACCTGCCGCCTGAAAAACTTTGGCGTTGCCATCGCCGAGCCATTCTCCCGCCAAAACCCGTTCTGAACGTCAGCGTAATGACAACAGCTGACGTGTATATGCCTGTTCCGGCGCGCTAAAAATACGCTGACATTCACCCTGCTCAACGACTTCACCCTGTTTCAGCACAATGACCTGATGACATAACGCGCGGATCACCTGCAAATCGTGGCTGATGAAGATATACGCCAGCCGGTGCGTTTGCTGTAAAGACTTAAGCAATGTAAGAATCTGCGCCTGCACGGTGCGATCCAGCGATGAGGTGGGTTCATCCAGAATGATCAGTTCCGGCTTCAGGATCAGCGCACGGGCAATCGCAATGCGCTGGCGCTGGCCGCCGGAAAACTCGCCGGGAAAACGCCGCCGTGTTTCGGGATCCAGGCCCACTTCCTGCATCACTTCAATCACCCGCTGCTCGCGGGCACTGCGCGTTAACGCGGGGTGATGCACCCGCAAGCCCTCTTCGATAATTTGCTGTGCGTTGAGACGAGGATTGAGCGCGGAATTGGGATCCTGAAACACCACCTGGATGCGATGACGCACCGGCAGCATCTGCTGACGATTCCAGAGATGCAACGGCTTCCCATCAAAAAAAATCGTGCCCTGCGAAGCCACCAGACGCAGCAGCGCAAGCCCGGTTGTGCTTTTACCGGACCCCGATTCGCCTACCAGCCCCAGCGTTTCACCCGCCCGCAGAGAAAAGTTGATATTACGCACCACCTGATTATGCGCGATCACACGCTTAAAAATCCCTTTATGCACCGGGAAGCTGACACCGAGATTTTGTACTTCCAGTAACGGCGGCGCATCGTCAGGGAGCGGAACGGGATCGCCTGATGGCTCGCTGTTGAGCAACCGCTGGGTGTAGGGATGCGCTGGCGCGCTGAACAACGCCTGAGCGCTGTTTTGCTCGACGCAGCGACCGTTTTGCATCACAGAAACGTTGTCTGCCAGCTTGCGCACGATGCCTAAATCATGGGTGATAAATAGCAGCCCCATATTCAACTCATCGCGCAGTTCGCGCAGCAGTTTCAGAATTTGCGCCTGCACGGTAACATCCAGCGCGGTGGTGGGTTCGTCAGCAATCAGCAGCTCCGGGCGCGTCAACAGCGCCATGGCGATCATCACGCGCTGGCGTTCGCCGCCGGAAAATTGATGTGGGAAATCCCCTAAACGCTGGCGTGCGTTTCGTATTCCTACTCGATCCAGACAATCAAGGATCTCCGCGCGCGCGGCTTCACGACGCATTCCTCTGTGCAGCGATAACACCTCATAAAGCTGTTTTTCCAGCGTGTGTAGCGGGTTAAGCGACACCATGGGTTCCTGGAAAATCATGGCGATGGTGTTGCCGCGCACACCGCGTAGCGTGCGTTCACTGGCATGCAGCAGCGACTCGCCGTGGAACAAAATTTCGCCAGCAGGATAAACCACCGGCGGCGAGGGCAGCAGGCGCAGGATCGACAGTGCACTGACGCTTTTGCCGGAACCGGATTCACCCACCAGCGCCAGCGTTTCACCGGCTTCGATACGCAAGGAGAGATCGCTGACGACGGTGCGTAACGTCTGCTGCTGACGAAAAGCAATAGAGAGGGAATCGATAGAGAGCAGGGGAGTGGCCATGATTACACCGCCTTATTCGGATCAAATGCGTCGCGCACCGCTTCGCCGATAAAAATCAGCAGCGAAAGTAGCAGGGCGGTGGAGACGAACGCGGCAATCCCCAGCCACGGCGCCTGTAAGTTATTTTTCCCCTGTAACAGCAACTCACCCAGCGACGGCGAGCCAAGCGGCAAACCAAAGCCGAGGAAATCCAGCGAAGTCAGCGTTCCCACTGAGCCGCAAAGCACGAACGGCAGCAGCGTCAGGGTGGCGACCATCGCATTAGGCAACATATGGCGCAGCATAATCGCGCGATCGCTAACCCCCAGCGCCTGAGCGGCACGGATATAGTCAAAGTTACGTGTGCGCAGGAATTCAGCGCGAACCACGCTGACCAGCGTCATCCAGCCGAACAGCACAGTGATACCCAACAGCCACCAGAAGCCTGGCTGGATCACGCTGGAGAGCAAAATAATTAAAAATAGCGTTGGCAGACCTGACCAGACTTCAATAAAACGTTGTCCAAGCAGGTCGATTTTACCGCCGTAATAGCCTTGTAATGCGCCAGCCATGATGCCAATCACACTGGTACAAAAGGTCAACATCAGGCCGAACAGCAGCGAAATTCGCGTACCGTAGAGGATCCGCGCCAGAACGTCGCCGCCATTTGCATCGGTGCCAAGCCAGTTCTGTGCTGAAGGCGGTGAGGGAAAGGGCGTAGCGGTGTCGTAGTTAATGCTGCGCGCGCCGAATCGCACCGGCGCCCACAACGCCCAGCCGTGCTCTTCAAGCTGCTTTTTCAGCCACGGATCCTGATAATCTGCTGCCGTGGCCAGCGGGCCGCCAAAATCGCTTTCACTGTAATTTTTAACCAGTGGGACATACCAGTGCCCTTCATAACGCACCAGCAGTGGTCGGTCATTCGCCACCAACTCGGCAAACAGGCTGAGAATAAAAATGGTTAAAAAGATCCATAGCGACCAGTAGCCGCGCCGGTTATAGCGAAAGCGCTCCCAGCGCATCTGGTTGACATAGCTAAGTTGAAACATCAGCGTCCCTCGAAATCGATTCGCGGATCCACCAGCGTATAAGTGATATCACTGAGGATATTCAGCAGCAGGCCGATCAGAGAGAAAATATAGAGTGTGCCAAACATAACCGGGTAATCCCGCGAGAGCGTGGCTTCATAGCCCAGCAGGCCAAGACCGTTAAGCGAAAAAATCACTTCAATCAATAGTGAACCGGTAAAAAACATGCTGATAAAGGTGGCAGGAAAACCGGCAATCACCAGCAGCATGGCGTTGCGGAACACATGTTTGCGCATGATATTGCGCTCGCTGACGCCTTTGGCGCGAGCAGTAACCACATACTGTTTGCGGATCTCATCCAGAAAGGAGTTCTTGGTCAGCATCGTCAGCGCGGCTAATCCGCCAATCACCGAAGCCAGTACCGGCAGAGTGATATGCCACAGGTAGTCGGTGATTTTTTGATACCAGGGCAGCGTGTCGAAATTTGTCGAGACCAGTCCGCGAAGCGGGAAAATGTCGTAATAGCTGCCGCCGGAAAAAAAGATAATCAGCAGGATCGCGAACAGGAAAGAGGGGATTGAGTAGCCAACGATAATGACCGCGCTGCTCCAGATGTCGAAACGACTGCCGTTGTAGACCGCTTTGCGAATGCCGAGCGGTATCGACACCAGATAGACGATAAGCATTGCCCACAGGCTGACAGAGATAGAAACCGGCAGGCTATCTTTGATCAATTGCAGCACTGAGGCGCTGCGAAACAGGCTGTCACCGAAGTCGAAGCGTATATAGTCCCACAGCATTTTGAAATAGCGCTGGTACAGCGGCTTATCAAAACCATAGCGCTTTTTGATCTCTTCGATGACTTGCGGATCGAGGCCGCGCCCGCCGCGATAGTGGCTGTTGTTACTGAGAACATCGCCCACGCCGGTTCGCGCATGGGTTGCGCCCATACCGCCTGCGCCGCTACCGGGCAATGCGCTATGATCGCCAAACTCAATGGCGGCAATAGCCTGATCGACAGGGCCGCCGGGGGCAATCTGCACGATGAAAAAGTTAATGGTGATAATGGCCCAGAGAGTGGGAATTATCAGCAATAAGCGGCGAATGATATAGGTGCCCATCCGATCTCCTTAACGTCTGGCTGCGGGCAATTTTGCCGCTTTATTTACGTCATACCACCAGGTGTCAAAACCCAGTGAGTAGAGCGGGCGAACGCCAGGCATTGAGAATTTATCCCACCAGGCGATGCGATCGGCCGACATATACCACATTGGCAGCATGTAGTAATTCCAGGTCAGCACGCGATCCAGTGCGCGACCAAGCGGCAACAGTTTCTCCTTATTGCCCTGCCAGTGCGCGATCTGCGCGATCAGATTATCCACCGCCGGGTTTTTGACGCCGGGCGCGTTATATGAAGAGTCAATGTATTGCGAGCTCCAGGCAATCTGCAGATCCTCACTCGGCCACAATTGCGCCCGCCACAGGCGCGGCATCATATCGTAATCGCGGCTGCGCAGGCGGCTGGTGGCCTGCGAGTTATCAACCTGGCGCACCTCCATATCGATGCCCAGGCGTGCAAGGCTGTGCTGGAACGGGAGAACCCACAAGGTATCGCCGCCGGAAGGCAGCAGCAGCTCAAAGGTGAAAGGCTGGCCGGTTTGCGCATTCACTCGCCGCTGATTTTTCAGCACCCAGCCCGCTTCCGTCAGCAGTTTATCGGCTTTGAGCAGATTAGCCCTGTCATAACCGCTGCCATCGGATTTTGCCGGTGTGTAAACGGAAGTGAAAACTTCCGGCGGTACTTGTGATTTCAGCGGCGCCAGCAGGACTAATTCGTCCGCATCGGGATAAGCGCGCGCGGCGTATTCAGTGTTCTGGAAATAGCTGTTAGCGCGGCTGTAGGCGCCGTAAAACAGCGCCTTGTTCATCCATTCAAAATCAAAAGCCAGCGAGATGGCTTCGCGGACGCGGCGATCGCTGAAAATCGGCCGCTGAATATTAAACGCCAGCCAGCGAGTATCCTGCGCTGATGCGTTCGGTTGTTCATCTTTAACAATATAACCATGGCTGAAGTTGCTGCCGGTATAGCGCGTGGCCCAGTTTTTGGCATCACTTTCGCTGCGCATATCGAATGCGCCCGCCTTAAAGGCTTCGAACGCGACATTATCGTCGAGGTAGTAATCGTAACGGATCGCGTCGAAATTCCAGCGTCCGCGGTTAACCGGCAGATTCGCGCCCCAGTAGTCTTTGACCCGACTATAAGTAATGTACTGCCCCATGCGCCAGGCGCTGATGCGATAAGGACCGCTGCCCAGCGGAGGGCGCGAGAGTGGTTCATCCAGCCGGTGATCTTTCCAGAATTTTTCCGGCATTACTGGCAGCGTCAGCAGGCTAAGCATGCTCTCTTTACTCGGTTTCGCCAGCACAATGCGTACGGTCAACGGCGAAATCGCTTTCACCGTCGTTCCCTTGTAGACCAGGCGAAATTGCGGCACGCCTTCCGTCATAAATTTTTGAAAGGTAAAAGCCACATCGCTGGCGCGGATGGGAGAACCGTCGTGAAATGTTGCGCGGGGGTTCAGCGAAACCTCCATCCAGGAGAAATCGTCCGCATAGCGGGCCATTTCTGCGACCAGCGGGTAGTAACTGCCGGGTTCATCATCGGAGGTGGTAAACAGGGCATCGTACAGTGATTCAGTTCGGACTGCGGCGTTGCCCCGCATGGCAAAACGGTTGAAGTTATCGAAGGTGCCAATCACCGACAGCGTTGCATTACCGCCTTTCGGTGCGGCAGGATTCACGTAGTCAAAATGGGTAAAGTTGATGGCGTATTTAGGCTCGCCGATCACGGCAAATGAGTCGCTCTCTTTAATGGTCTGGGCCTGACAAGCCAGAGCGGCAAACGCCAGCACGAAAGCTGAAATACGCAAAAACTTCATTCGCTGTGTTCCTGTGAACGGCGGCGCAGCAGGCGCCTTAACCTCTAATCATTGAATAATAAGGGAGGCCCGGCAGGTTGTGAAATAATTCGCGCCTATAGCAGGGCGGAAAATGGCGGCGGCTGCCATTCGGTAAACTGTTGCAGCGTCATCGGACGGCTAAAATAGTAGCCCTGCATATAATGAACGCCATGTTCGCGCAGCCATCGGGCTTGCTCTGGCGTTTCAACACCTTCGGCGACGGTCAGCATATTCAGCTTTTTTGCCAGCGTCAGCACGGCATCAAGCACGGGCGACGTCACGGTTTCTGTGCCAATGGCATTGACGAAGCCACGGTCGATTTTCAGGTAGTCCAGCGTGAAACGTTCCAGATAAATCAGCGCGCTGTGGCCGGTGCCGAAATCATCAATAGCGGTTTCGTAGCCCTCTTCCCGAAGCTGCTCAAACCGCGCAGTCACTTCGTTAAAACGCAACATATCCCGCTCGGTGATCTCCAGTACGATACTGAAATGGTGGGCGGGGAGTGAACGTGATAGCTGGCGGATATCCTGCATAAAGGTTTCATCTTGCAGGTGACCTGGGGCAATGTTAATGCCCAGTTTTGCGCCTTCGGGCAGCAATGTCTTTAATCGCGGCGCATCGTGGGCGATTAAACGGAACAGATGCTGCGTTAACGGCACAATCAGTTGCTGGGCTTCAGCAAAATGAATAAATGCATCCGGCGGTATTTCACCTGCCGTTGGATGCTTCCAGCGCATCAGAACTTCAACGCCGGTGACCTGCAAATTTTTCGCTTCCACCACTGGCTGGTAAACAATATAGAACTGATCGCGCTTGATACCGGTCAGGATCTCGCGGCCAGGGGTGAGATTGTTTTGCAGGATATAGGCTGTCAGCAGGCCAAAAAGTATGCCAAAAGTGGCACCAAGCAGCACGGCGAATTGAATATCCTCTGATCGCCACTTTTCTGCATAGAGATAAAACGTGATTGGCGACCCTTCAATGTGCGTAGCTCGTATCGGCGGCGGGGTTATCGTACTCAGATCAACTAAACCGGGTGAAAAGGTAGAAACGGCACGATTGCCGATGCCCAGCGCCACGCCGGTCAGATCGGGGCGTTGCGAGGTATAGAGCATATAAGGTGTCAGATTGATATTCAGCGTGGTGAACACCCCGCGGTTCTCCCGGAGCGGGCTGCGAAACCAGACGGCGATGGCGGGTTTGTTCGGCATCATCGGTGTGCCGGGCAGTAACACCATATCCATGTTTTTCGTCAGGTCGATATCCGGTACCAGATCTTTCATTGCCATACTCATCTCGCCGGTGGCCGATGAGCAAAAGGCTCGTTGATCTTTTACCAGCAGAAACGCTCGCACGTTAATCGTGAATGCGGCTCTGGAGGTCAGCTCGCTGACGACGACATGACACTCATTCAGCGTGAACGGTTGCAGCGATTCTGCTGTTGTTCGTATTTCACGGAGATAGCCTGAGAGCCAGTGCTGGATATTGTTCACTAATGCGGTATAGCGATCTTCGCGTTTATGCTGCTCCAGCCCCAATTGCAGTCCACCGACAATCAATGCAGAGAGTACTCCCGCGATTAGGCTTATCAGTATAATTTTGCGATTCAGGGAAAAATAACGGCTGAACATAGTGTCAGGTCCATTCCAGGCGTTCAGAGATGCGGGAGCAACAGTTGCTGGACTATAACTTGAAAAGAAGGGGATGGCATACAACAGGCATAAAAAAACACCGCCGGAGCAGTGTTTTTAGACTTAATCGCCAGCTCAAGGGTAAACCGGCATTAAGCAATTAGCTGCGTGTCAGGATGCGTCGCGCTTCGTTGTAGCGCTTCTTCCAGTAAGGCTCATCCATGCTGGAAATCATCACACCGTTACTGGTGGAAGCATGAACAAACTGGTTATTGCCAATGTAGATGCCAACGTGTCGACCCGTTGAACCCGCCCTGAACAGAACCAGATCGCCCGTACGCAAACTGGTGCGCGAGATGGACTTACCGGTTTCCTGCTGTTCCCATGTGGAACGCGGCAGTTCTAACCCAAACTGTTCACGGAAGGTGCGCTGCACGAAACCAGAACAGTCGATGCCTTTTTTGGTGTCGCCGCCGAGACGGTAGCGAACGCCTTTCCAGTCAGCATATTGATCCATAATGCGGCTTTTTACGTCCAGATTACGAACCATATTTTCAAATTCATCCTGAGAGGTTTGCAGTGAAGAACTGTCTTCACCCACAGCAAGCGTCTCAGAATGCATGTTCTTTGCGGTATTTGTAGAACAAGCAGAGAGCAGTACCGCTACTGCAATTGCAGGGATCGCCCGCAAGATATATCTCAAAATCGGCTGAGATTTGACCATGTTACTTATTTTCCCTTGAAGTCCTTAACGATAAATATCGTTATAAAAATGCCAACGCAGCGAGATTAATTATCTGAAGGCATCGAGACAATTACTCCGGCATAGATTTGTGGAAGAACGCACAAAAAAACGCACAACGAGAATAACAGCACTCTTTGCGACAAGACGAACCGAGGTTACCTGAACATCCTGGGCATGGCGAGCGCTTTTCTGCATTTTTTTATAAGAAATTATGATACAGAAAGTGAATTTCCTGAAATGCTCAAATATTAACCCGTGCAGTGTAAAAAGCACGCAATGTGCTAATTCATATGCAGTTTACCATGACAGGAAAATGACAATAGTGGGAAAAGGCGGCAGATTTGAATTAGGGATCGAAAACGATCCCTAATGGATGACATTTATTGATGTTGGGTGATTGTTTAAAGTTTGTTATTTCCAGGCAAATAACGATCGAACAAAGCGATAATTTTATCGCTTAACGGCGTTAACAGGCACCACGGCAGACCAATCAGCACGGCGGATAACGAACCAACAGCAATATCTGTAAACCAGTGTGCACCGATCATGACGCGTGGGAAGGCAAAAACCACAAAAATAATCAGGGCAATGCCAAATGCTTTTTTGCCGAAATAACGCCACATCACCGCAGCGAAAATAAGCAACATCATTCCGTGGTCACCGGGGAAACTATCCTTCGAGGCATCTTTGGTCGGGAAATCGAGCAGCTCGCTGACGCGGTGAATATCGGTAAAGTAGAGGGACGGGCTTGCGCGTTGTACCGGCATCAGATGCTGCGCCAGCTGGTTTACCACTACAGCAATCAATAACATGGTCAAACCAATGATTACCACACGGCGACGGCCGGTGCGATCGGCTGGCAGCCAGAACGAGAGCATCAGGCAGCCCATGGCGACCAGCGAACAGGCATCGAACGCGCGGTTATTGGTTAGCGCCACCAGCCAAAGCCAGGCACGATTTTCTACCAGCCCACGGTTGAAGAAGTGGAAAATGGCCGAGTCTAGCGGAAACCAAAAACCATGATTTACAGGCAGATACCAGCACATAAACAACGCCAGCCCGATGGCGTTCAGCAAAATAATCAAGGGTAAACGAGTTTTCATTACTTAAGGATTCTTAATAAACACAGGGGGAACGTTAGTGCTCCTGACTTAAACGAAGCTTCAACAAAGCGGACTGAAGCGTGTTCCAGTCCGCTTCTGAGGCGGTAATTAGCTCGATTCGACTATCCGGCGGCGCAACATTCTGCGTTTCGAGATGAAAATCCTCTCCCTGACGATTCACCCGCAGCAGGCCTTCCGGTATGCGCATAACGCCTTTGACGCGCTCAACTGGGGCATGGCGCACCCACTCAAGCAGGCCAATGGTGTCAAACACCGTGTCTTCATCAAAAATCCAGCCACATGCCTGATGGCCCTGGCCGCTGTTCAGACTGCGACGCCAGCGTTGATGCGCTGGCAGGCTCAGCGCCGCAAGACCTTTCCGCTCACCGTGCGTATGCTCATGCGCAGCACTGGAAGGGAGTTCCCGCAGATTACGGCGCGGGCGATCGAGCAACGCGCCATCAATCGCGCCCTGTGTGACGCTGATCCGCTGACGATCGCCGCCGAAGCGGGACCACCATGCTTCCAGTGCTTGCTGGCTCTCTATGGTCGCGCGATCCTGTTTATTGGCGACAATGATGTCGGCAGCCGCCAGTTGATCGCGGAAGTTATCATTAGTAAGTGCTTTCTCATCCAGCAACTGGCGTGGATCAAGCAAACAGAGGGTGGCGCGCAGGTCAATCCACGGTTCATAGACCGGGTCCGTCAGCATATTGAGGATCTGTTTCGGGTGGCCGAGCCCGGTTGGTTCAATTAACAGACGGTCGGGCTTGCCCTGACGCAGCAAGGTGTTCAGCCCCACCTGCATCGGCAAACCATTTACGCAGCACATGCAACCACCGGGGATCTCTTTAAGCAGTGCGCCGCTGTCGGCAAGCAATGCGCCGTCGATACCGACTTCGCCAAATTCATTCACCAGCACTGCCCATTTCTCCTGCGGATCTTTATTCGCCAGCAGATGCAAAATAGAGGTGGTTTTGCCGCTTCCGAGAAAGCCGGTAATGAGATTGGTCTTGGTCACAAAAGCTCCAGTCGTCAATAAAACGTAGGTAATTTGTGATCCTGGAGAAAAAAATGAAAAAAGAGAAGGGCGCGGACGGTGTAAAGCACGAACCATCCGCGTAAATCGCAATAATTGTTAAGCGCTGAGCACGCGTTTTACCGCGCCGTGAGCGCCATGGGCGGCAATGCTTTGCCATGCATCGCCAACGGCATCGACAAACAACGGATTAAGCGGCAGATCGTTACCGAATATCTCCTTCAGCGCCAGCAGCGAAGCCACGCGCTCAGTTTCGTTACTGGTTTCGACAATGGCGTGAATTTTATCCGCCAGCGGATCGCGAATATCAATAGGCTGCCCGGCATCATCTACGCCGCTGACATAACGCATCCAGCCAGCAATGCCCAGTGCCAGCAGCGGCCAGCGACTTTCCCGCTGTAAATGGACGCGAACGCTGTCCAGTATGCGCTGCGGCAGTTTTTGGCTACCGTCCATGGCGATTTGCCAGGTGCGGTGTTTCAGCGCCGGGTTAGCGAAGCGTTCAAGCAGGCTGTCAGCATAAGCTGTCAGATCGACACCGGTGATACGCAAGGTTGGCGCTTGCTCATCCAGCATCAGACGACGCGCTGCTTCGCGGAATGCTTCATCGTGCATGCAGTCATTAATATGCGCAAAACCGGCCAGGTACCCCAGATAAGCAAGGAAAGAGTGGCTGCCGTTGAGCATACGAAGTTTCATCTGTTCCCACGGCTGCACATCCTGCACCAGTTGTACGCCTGCGACTTCCCACTGCGGACGCCCGGCGACGAAATTATCTTCAATCACCCACTGAATAAACGGCTCGCAGCTGATAGCGCAGGGGTCGAAAACGCCCAGTACATCGCTGATTTCCGCCAGCGATTCGTCTGTTGCTGCCGGTACAATGCGATCGACCATTGTCGCCGGGAAACTGACATTCTCCGCGATCCAGTGCGCCAGTTCCGGTGAGCGGGTGTTTGCCATGCCCAACACCGCATTTTTCACAATATGCCCGTTGTCGGGAATGTTATCGCAGGGGAGTACAGTAAATGGCGGCAACCCGCGCTCACGACGACGATACAACGCTTCAACCAGAATGCCCGGCGCCGAATGCGGCTCGTGCGGGTGTTGAAGGTCATGTTCAATACGTGGCTGGTGCAGATCCAGCTGGCCGCTGGCCGGGTCGATACAGTAGCCTTTTTCGGTAATCGTCAGCGAAACAATCGCCACCTGAGGCTCACAAAATTTCTCAATGATGGCAGGCAGGGAATCGAGCTTTGCGTTCAGACACTCATTGACTGCGCCGACAATAATCGGCTGGTTGCTGGTTGCGCCTTTCTCCAGCACGGTATACAGATGATCCTGCTCGCGCAGTTGCGACATCAGTACATCACCGCTGAATAAGCTGATTTCACAAATCCCCCAGTCACCGCCCTGCGTATTCAGCACCCGGTCGGTTAACAGCGCCTGATGCGCGCGATGAAATGCGCCAAAACCGAAGTGCACAATTCGCGAGCGCAGCTGTGTGCGATCATGCTGAGGTTGCTGTACCGTGGCGGGAAGCAATGCGGAAGCAATAGTCTTCATCTGTATACACCTGATTAACCAATAATTAACAACAGCAGTGTAAAGTTATATGACAGCAAAAAGAATTGGTATGCCTTAAATATCCGGGGAATGTGAGCTGGATCAATCATTGCTGTGGGAGGAATTGACCCTTCCAGCTAAACATGTATGGTAGTCGTCATGCAATGATGTGTATTGGTATAACAACTTTAGAGGGTAAGGCGATGGAACAAACCTGGCGTTGGTATGGACCGAACGATCCGGTATCTCTTGACGATGTGCGGCAGGCAGGTGCAACCGGCGTGGTCACTGCGCTGCACCATATCCCAAATGGTCAGGTGTGGCCGGTTGAGGAGATCAAGGCGCGTCAGGCGCTACTGGCAGAAAAAGGGCTGACCTGGTCGGTAGTGGAGAGTATCCCGGTACATGAAGATATCAAAACCCATTCCGGCCAGTATGAAACCTGGATCGCCAATTACCAGCAGAGCATCCGTAACCTGGCGACCTGCGGTATCGATACTGTCTGCTACAACTTTATGCCGATCCTCGACTGGACGCGTACCGATCTTGAATATCAATTGCCGGACGGTTCCAAAGCGCTGCGTTTCGACCAGATCGCCTTCGCCGCTTTCGAGCTGCATATCCTGAAACGCCCAGGCGCGGAAGCGGACTACAGCGAAGAAGAGCAGCGCCAGGCGCAGGCTTACTTCAACGCGATGAGCGATGCGGAAGTCGAAAAGCTGACACGCAATATCATCGCCGGTCTGCCGGGCGCCGAAGAGGGTTATACGCTGGATCAGTTCCGTGCGCGTCTGGCGGAATATGATGGTATCGATAAAGCGCAACTGCGTGAAAACATGGCTTATTTCCTGCGCGCTATTGTGCCGGTTGCTCAGGAAGTGGGCGTACGTCTGGCGGTTCACCCGGACGATCCGCCGCGTCCAATCCTCGGCCTGCCGCGTATCGTTTCGACTATTGAAGATATGCAGTGGCTGAAAGAAGCTGTCGACAGCATCAATAACGGCTTCACCATGTGTACCGGTTCATACGGTGTGCGTGCTGATAACGATCTGGTGCGGATGATTGAAACCTTCGGCGATCGCATTCACTTTACGCACCTGCGTTCAACGTGCCGTGAAGATAACCCGAAAACCTTCCACGAGGCTGCGCATTTGCAGGGCGATGTGGATATGGTCTCTGTTGTGGCAGCGATTCTGACTGAAGAGCAGCGCCGCAAGAAAGCAGGCGATCTGCGCCCGATCCCGTTCCGCCCGGATCATGGTCACCAGATGCTGGACGATCTGCGCAAGAAAACTAACCCGGGTTACTCGGCGATTGGTCGTCTGAAAGGGATGGCGGAAGTGCGCGGCGTTGAGCTGGCGCTGAAGAAAACCCTGTTCCGCGATTTGCTGTAATGTCGTTCTGATGTAAAGCAAAGCGCCATCAGGCAAAAAAAAGCCACTTCATTGAAGTGGCTTTTTTCATGGCAACACGAGATCAGTCAGCGCGGCCCATGTAGCGGCGCTCTTCGATATGGATGCGGATCTTCTCACCGGTGGTCAGATATTCCGGCACCTGCACAACCAGGCCAGTATTCAGGGTGGCGGGTTTGGTACGGGAGCTGGCAGAAGCACCTTTAATGCCCGGAGCCGTTTCCACGATTTCAAGATCGACAGTCTGCGGCAGTTCGAGCGCCAGCAGCTGGCCATCCCACAGCAGAACCTGCATATCCGGCATGCCGCCTTCCGGAATAAACTGCAGCTCTTCTTCAATCTGATCTTTCGTGAAGGTATACGGCGTGTAATCTTCTTTATCCATGAACACGTATTCGTTGCCATCAATGTAAGAGAAGTCAACAAAGCGGCGGTTCAGGGTAACGGTATCGAGGATATCATCGCCTTTAAAACGCTCTTCCACTTTCAACCCGGTACGGACATCGGAAAAACGCATCTTGTACAGCGTCGCTGCGCCACGGGCGCTCGGTGCCTGGATATCAATATCTTTCACAATCAGCAGTTTGCCGTTGTAATTCAGCACCATACCTTTTTTAATTTCGTTCGCTCTTGGCATTGCAAGGGTCCTGTGAGATTAAAATAACAAAAATATCGCGACAAACTACTCGCGCGGCGGATTCCAGGCAAGCGGAATCTGAGTTTTGCCTTTGGGCTGCAAAAGATGGTAGTTTGCGCCCTGTACGCGCCAGCCCGGCGCGCCGTCAAAAAAGAGAGCCACTATGCAATGCCGCCCGGACTGTGGAGCGTGTTGTACCGCACCGTCCATCTCCAGCCCAATCCCCGGCATGCCCAATGGTAAACCGGCCAACACTCCCTGCGTCCAGCTGGATGAACAGCAGCGTTGCAAAATCTTCGCTTCGCCGCTGCGCCCAAAAGTGTGCGCCGGGTTGCAGCCGGGCCGCGATATGTGCGGCTCGAATCGCGCTGATGCGATGGTTTACCTGCTCGATTTAGAACGCCAGACGGCGCCCTAAATATCTTTAATACGCGTCAGACAGAGCTGGGTTATCAGCGTCATCGCCAGCGCAATCCAGAACACCGTGTGATAGTCCCAGATTTCTGCCACCACGCCTGCCAGAGAGCCGGCAATAATCCAGCCGACACGCGTGGTATTAGTATAAAGGGTGGTGGCTGAACCCGCCTGACCAGGCATCAGATCCTGGAAATAGAGCATGCCAATCCCGGCGAGAATGCCGATATAAATAGCGTTCAGCACTTGTAAAGCTAACAGGAGGGCTGGCGTATGCACCGTCAGCATCCCGACATAGAAAAAGATCCCGGCAACCGCGCTGACGCGCATTAAAAAACGTTTACCAAAACGCTTCGCATAGTAACCCGCAATCAGCATGGTCGGGATTTCCAGCCCGGCGGCAGTGCCCATCATCACCCCTGCCAGTTTCTCCGACAGATGCAATTCATCAATAATAAACAGCGGCATATTAATGATATACAGGCTATTAGTGCCCCACATCAGCGTGCAAATTACGAACAACAAAAGTGTATCGCGGCGATGCGTGCGCGGTGCTTCCAGCACGGCCGAATTCAGTTTGGGTTCTTTGCGCATCGTGGGCAAAAACAGCCACACCATGGCGCCACAGACAATAAACGCAGCGCCAGCGCAGAGATACATCACCGTAAAACCAAAGCCCATTGCCAGCGCGTAAGCGATCGGCGGACCAATCACCCATGCCAGCGAGACCTGCGCACGCAGGATGGAGCTGAACATCACAGCCTCGCGACCAGTATGATCCGCATGTTCACGCGCCAGAGCAAAAAGCTGCGGGTTGGAGGTGGAACCAAAACTGCTGAGGAACACGCCGACAAACAGCAGAACAAAGTAGTTGCGGTTCCAGGCGAAAAGCACGCAGGCCAACATGCCCAGCAGGCAGCAGAACACAATCAGCGACTTCCGATCGCCCTTGCGATCGGAACGTCCGGCAAGAAACTGGCTGACCAGAATGCCAATCACCGCGCTGCCGGTAAAAAAGAAACCAACCATCGCCGGGCGGACTTGCACTTCGTTGGTTAAAAACAGGCTGAGCGTGGGGGTTTGCAGGGCACCGGCAATGCCGGTCAGGAACGCGACAATCAGGAACGCCGTCGATGTAAAATCAAACGTGCCGGGTCTGGCGGCGGCGGGAGAGTTTTGCATTTTTCATGAGATCCAATAGTGAGACGCGGAGTTTACGCCGTTGCGCTAAAAAAGCACAGCCTGCTAAGCAACATTTGCCACGAAAAATCAAAACGCCATTTCAAATCATTCTCATCAAAGCTGAATGAAGCTGAAACTTCGGTGCTGAAATTCAAATCCACTTCAGCAAATTCGCTTAACGCGATGATGAAATGTGCAGTAGCTCTAAATTCTGCAACGCAAATTCAGAGATTTCTTGATTGCTGGAGTAAAAAGGTGAAGATTCCATGAAACGTTTCAGCGTCATCGCGTAATATCTGAACCAGAGTGATGGCGCCTTATTTCTCAAGTTAGCTGAAACGATTCAATATCAGCGAGAGAGGGGTTACATGTTCCAGTTATCCGTTCAGGACATCCATCCGGGCCAGCAGGCCGGTAATAAAGAAGAGGCTATCCGCCAGATCGCAGCAGCGCTGGCAGCAGCAGGCAATGTAGCTGATGGCTACGTCAATGGCATGCTGGCGCGCGAGCTGCAAACCTCCACCTATCTTGGCAATGGTATTGCCATTCCGCACGGCACGACCGACACGCGCGACCAGGTGCTGAAAACCGGCGTCAAAGTGTTCCAGTTCCCGCAGGGCATTCTGTGGAGCGAGGGCCAGGTTGCCTACGTTGCTATCGGGATTGCTGCAAGTTCCGATGAGCACCTCGGCCTGCTGCGTCAGCTGACGCATGTGTTGAGCGATGATGACGTCGCTGCGCAACTGCAATCCGCCACCACGGCTGAAGAGCTGCGTGCTCTGCTGATGGGCGAGAAACAGAGCGAGGCGCTGAAGCTGGATAACGACACCTTAACCCTTGATGTTGCAGCAAGCGATCTGCTGACACTGCAGGCGCTGAATGCGGCGCGTCTGAAAGAAGCCGGTGCGGTTGACGCGGCTTATGTTACGCGTGCGATTAATGAGAAACCGCTGAACCTTGGTCAGGGCATCTGGCTGAACGATAGCGCAGAAGGCAATTTGCTGAGCGCCGTGGCGATAAGCCGCGCGGAAACCCCGTTCGACGTCGAAGGTGAGCAAGCTGCGCTGCTGGTCAGCGTTGCAATGGCTGATGAGCAGCCTGTTGCCGTGCTGAAGCGCCTGAGCGATCTGCTGTTAGAAAACAAAGCTGACAGCTTGCTGAATGCTGATGCGGCCACGCTGCTGGCGCTGCTGACCAGCGATGATGCGCTGGTTGGCGATGTGCTGAGCGATGAGTTTGTGGTGCGTAACGAGCACGGCCTGCACGCCCGTCCGGGCACCATGCTGGTCAACACCATCAAGCAATTTACCAGCGAAATCACCGTGACGAACCTCGACGGCACCGGTAAACCGGCAAACGGCCGTAGCCTGATGAAAGTTGTCGCGCTGGGCGTGAAAAAAGGGCATCGCCTGCGTTTCACGGCGCAGGGCAGTGATGCTGAACAGGCGCTGAAAGCGATAGGCGAAGCCATCGCTGCCGGTCTTGGGGAGGGCGCGTAAATGAGCAGACGTGTTGCCACTATTACCCTGAACCCGGCCTATGATCTGGTGGGGTTCACCCCGGAAATTGAACGCGGCGAAGTGAACCTGGTCCGCACTACCGGCCTGCATGCGGCGGGTAAAGGGATCAACGTTGCGAAGGTACTGAAAGATCTTGGCATTGACGTGACCGTTGGCGGGTTCCTTGGTAAGGATAACCAGGATGGTTTTCAGCAACTGTTCAGCGAGTTGGGTATTGCCAACCGTTTCCAGGTGGTTGCCGGACGTACCCGCATTAACGTGAAGCTGACGGAAAAAGACGGTGAAGTGACCGATTTCAATTTCTCCGGCTTTGAAGTGACTCCGGCTGACTGGGAGCGTTTTGTCAACGACTCACTGACCTGGCTGGGTCAGTTCGACATGGTCTGCGTCAGCGGCAGCCTGCCATCCGGCGTTAGCCCGGAAGCCTTTACCGACTGGATGACGCGCCTGCGCAGCCAGTGCCCGTGCATTATTTTCGATAGCAGCCGTGATGCGCTGGTGGCTGGCCTGAAAGCCGCGCCGTGGTTGGTAAAACCAAACCGCCGCGAGCTGGAAATCTGGGCGGGCCGCAAATTACCTGAATTGAAGGATGTTATTGAAGCCGCTCACGCGCTTCGCGAACAGGGGATCGCCCACGTGGTGATCTCGCTGGGCGCAGAAGGGGCTCTGTGGGTTAACGCTTCAGGGGAATGGATTGCCAAACCGCCGTCAATGGAAGTGGTAAGCACCGTTGGCGCAGGGGATTCAATGGTTGGCGGCCTGATTTATGGCTTGCTGATGCGTGAGTCCAGTGAACATACATTACGCCTGGCTACCGCTGTTGCTGCACTGGCGGTTAGTCAGAGTAACGTAGGTATTACCGACCGTACCCAGTTAGCCGCGATGATGGCGCGAGTTGACTTAAAACCCTTTAACTAACAGCAGGAGAGGCATAATGAAAACGCTGCTGATTATTGACTCCGAACTCGGACAGGCCCGCGCCTATATGGCGAAGACCTTACTGGGTGCGGCGGCGCAGAAAGCAAATCTGCAATTCATCGAAAACCCTGGCGAAGCGGAACTGGCGATTGTGCTGGGTAGTCAACTGCCAAACGACAGTGCGCTCAGCGGGAAAAAAGTGTGGCTGGGCGATATCAATCGTGCAGTGGCACACCCGGATCTGTTCCTCAGCGAAGCGAAAAACCATGCCGCGCTTTACACTGCGCCGACAGCGGTAGCGGCTGCGCCAGTTGCCAGCAATGGCCCGAAACGCATCGTTGCGGTTACCGCATGCCCGACCGGCGTGGCGCACACCTTTATGGCCGCAGAAGCCATTGAAACCGAAGCAAAAAAACGCGGCTGGTGGGTGAAAGTGGAAACGCGTGGTTCCGTGGGTGCAGGCAATGCCATCACGCCGGAAGAGGTGGCACAAGCCGATCTGGTCGTGGTTGCCGCCGATATTGAAGTTGACCTGGCAAAATTTGCGGGTAAACCGATGTACCGCACCACAACGGGTCTGGCGCTGAAGAAAACGGCTCAGGAGCTAGATAAAGCCGTCGCGGAAGCGAAGCCTTATCAACCGTCAGGTCAGGCTCAGTCCGAAAGTTCGGAAGGGAAAAAAGAGGGCGCGGGCGCTTATCGTCACCTGCTGACCGGCGTCTCTTATATGCTGCCGATGGTGGTCGCGGGTGGCTTGCTGATCGCACTCTCCTTCGCTTTCGGTATCACCGCGTTTAAAGAAGAAGGCACGCTGGCGGCTGCGCTGATGAAAATCGGTGGTGGTTCGGCATTCGCGCTGATGGTGCCAGTACTGGCGGGTTTCATCGCCTTTTCTATCGCTGACCGTCCGGGCCTGACGCCGGGTCTGATTGGCGGGATGCTGGCGGTAAGCACCGGTTCCGGTTTTATCGGTGGTATTATCGCCGGTTTCCTCGCCGGTTATCTGGCAAAAGCCATCAGTAAAGGTCTGAAGCTGCCACCGAGTATGGAAGCGCTGAAACCGATTCTGATCATTCCGTTGTTCTCCAGCCTGATTGTCGGTCTGGCGATGATTTACCTGATCGGTACGCCGGTTGCGAAAATCCTGGCCGGTCTGACTTCCTGGCTGCAAACCATGGGCACGGCAAACGCTGTTCTGCTGGGCGCAATCCTCGGCGGTATGATGTGTACCGACATGGGCGGCCCGGTGAACAAAGCGGCTTATGCGTTTGGGGTGGGTCTGTTGAGTACTCAGACTTACGCGCCGATGGCAGCCATTATGGCGGCCGGTATGGTTCCGCCGCTGGCAATGGGCTTAGCAACGCTGGTTGCGCGTAACAAGTTCGATAAAGGTCAACGTGAAGGTGGTAAAGCGGCGCTGGTTCTCGGCCTGTGCTTTATCTCTGAAGGGGCTATCCCGTTCGCGGCTCGTGATCCGATGCGTGTGATCCCGTGCTGTATCGCCGGTGGTGCGCTGACAGGTGCTATCTCAATGGCGATTGGTGCAAAACTGATGGCACCGCACGGTGGTCTGTTTGTACTGCTGATCCCGGGTGCGATTACGCCGGTTCTCGGTTACCTGCTCTCCATCGTTGCCGGTACGCTGCTGACAGGTCTGGTGTATGCCTTCCTGAAACGTCCGGAAACGGAAGTGGTTGCGAAAGTTGCATAAAACGTAATGAGTAAAAAAGGCCGCTAAGCGGCCTTTTTTTATGGCGTAATTTGCTGTCGCCAACTGGCAACGCTGATAAGCGAAACGCCATCAGACAATGGGGCGTCCCGCAGCACGATTTATGCCGCGGCGTCAGCGTCTTGTTGCGCTTTCAGCCAGGCAATCTCTTCCGCCCAGATATCCGGGTTGACGGTTTCGAGGATCAGCGGAATGCCATCGAAACGCTCATCGCGCATAATCCAGCGAAACGCATCGTGGCCGATATTACCTTCACCAAGGCTGTGGTGGCGGTCAACGCGGCTGCCAAATGCGCTTTTCGCATCGTTCAGGTGCATACCGCGCAGATATTTGAAGCCAACCACACGCTCAAATTCAGCAAATGTTTCTGCCGTTGCCTGCTCCGTACGCAGATCGTAACCTGCGGCAAAAGCGTGGCAGGTATCAATGCAGACGCCGACGCGGGATTTATCTTCCACGCCATCAATAATCGCCGCCAGATGTTCAAACTTAAACCCAAGATTACTGCCCTGGCCCGCAGTGTTCTCAATCACCGCAGTTACCCCTTCGGTTTGCGCCAGCGCGATATTGATGGATTCGGCGATACGCGCCAGGCACTCGTCCTCCGGGATCTGCATCAGATGGCTGCCAGGATGGAAGTTCAGCAACGTCAGTCCCAGTTGCTGACAACGCGTCAGCTCGTCCACAAAGGCCTCGCGGGATTTTTCCAGCGCGTCGGCCACCGGATGTCCGAGGTTAATCAGGTAACTGTCATGCGGCAGGATCTGTGCGGGCGTGTAGTGATATTTTTCGCAGGCGGCTTTGAATTCGTCGATGGCCTCCGTGCTCAGCGGCGCGGCACGCCACTGGCGCTGGTTCTTGGTAAACAGCGCAAAAGCCGTTGCCTCGATTTCAGCGGCGCGGACGGCGGCATTCGCTACGCCGCCCGAGGCGCTCACATGCGCACCAATGTATTTCATAAAAACTCCTGTTAAAACCCGCCAGGGGAAAACGTCAATAATAGCGGGTCTCCAGGGCTGGCATGTAGTGGTTTATGCCATCAGGTGATGAACGGCCAGATTAATCGCGCCGCCGCCGACAATCAGCCAGACAAACAGCAGTAATCCCATTACCAGCGGTTTCGCACCGGCATTCTTCAGCGCGCTGATGTGCGTGGTCAGCCCCAGCGCCGCCATTGCCATCGCCAGCAGCAGAGTATCCAGCGTGTTCAACGCATTCACTGCGGAAGAGGGCAGCAGGTGGAACGAGTTAAACACCGCTACCGCGATAAAGCCAAGTGCAAACCACGGGATCGTCAGCTTACTTTTTTCTGCGCCTGCCTGCGGGCTGAGTTGTTTGATGCGTGCCGCCAGCAGTAATAAGAAGGGAGCCAGCATCATGACGCGCAGCATTTTGGCAATCACTGCCGCGTTTTCAGCATCGGGGCTGATGGCATGCCCGGCGGCAACCACTTGCGCCACTTCATGCACGGTAGAGCCAATCCAGATGCCATAGGTTTCCGGGCTGAACCACTGACCCAGCAGCGGATAAAGTGCAGGGTAAATAAAGATCGCCAGCGTACCGAAGATCACCACGGTCGCTACGGCAACGGTGACTTTACTGGCCTCGGCCTTGACCACCGGCTCTGTTGCCAGCACGGCGGCGGCCCCGCAAATACTGCTACCAGCGCCAATCAACCAACTGGTTTTTTTATCCAGCCCAAAGACTTTTTGCCCAAGGAAGCAGGCCAGCAAAAAGGTGCTGGAGAGGGTCAACGTATCAATGGCAATCCCGCTTACGCCGACATCAGCAATTTGCGAAAACGTCAGGCGAAAACCATACAGAATAATGCCAAGCCGCAGCAGATGCTGTTTGGCAAACAGTACACCGCTGTCGCATTGCGTATGCAGGGCAGGGTAGAGCGTGTTGCCGATAACCATACCGATAAGGATCGCCAGCGTCAGGGCGCTTAATCCCATACCTGCTACCGACGGGATAGCGCCAAGCCACAGGGCGAGCCCCGTAATGAAACCGCTGAGTAACAGGCCGGGGATAAAACGCCAGGCCGGATGACGGTGAGTCTGTAGTGTGATTTCAGTCATAACCTTCTCCTTTTGCTGAATAAAAGGGTAAGGCTCGCTGGCTTAAAGGTAAAATTGATTATATATTTATAATCAATCTTTATAAGTGGTAAGTAACCTCTATGCATATAACGTTGCGTCAGTTGGAAGTCTTCGCCGAAGTGCTGAAAAGCGGCTCCACCACACAGGCTTCGCAGATGCTGGCGCTCTCCCAGTCGGCGGTGAGTGCTGCGCTTACCGATCTGGAAGGGCAGCTTGGCGTGCAACTGTTTGACCGCGTCGGTAAGCGGCTGGTGGTGAACGAACACGGGCGACTGCTCTATCCGCGTGCGCTGGCAGCGCTGGAGCAGGCAACGGAAATTGAGCAGTTGTTTCGCGAAGATAACGGTGCCATCCGCGTTTTTGCCAGCAGTACCATCGGTAACTACATTCTGCCGGAAGTGATTGCCCGCTACCGTCGCGATTTCCCCGATTTACCGCTGGAGCTGAGCGTCGGCAATAGCCAGGATGTGATCAATGCGGTAGCCGATTTCCGTGTGGATATTGGTCTGATTGAAGGCCCGTGCCACACCGCGGAGATTATTGCCGAACCGTGGCTGGAGGATGAACTGGTGGTCTTCGCGCCGCCTTCCTCGCCGTTATTGCAGGGGCCGGTTACGCTGGAGCAACTGGCTGCCGCGCCGTGGATCCTGCGTGAACGTGGTTCGGGTACGCGGGAACTTGTGGATTATTTACTGCTGTCGCACCTGCCGCAGTTTCATCTCGGCATGGAGTTGGGCAACTCGGAAGCCATCAAACATGCGGTACGTCACGGGCTGGGCATTAGTTGCCTGTCGCGCCGCGTGATTGCCGAACAACTGGAAAGCGGTTCGCTGGTGGAGGTGCCCATTCCGTTGCCGCGCCTGGTACGCACGCTGTGGCGCATCCATCATCGCCAGAAACACCTCTCCAGCGCATTACAGCGCTTTATTAGCTATTGCTCTCTCTGATGACAGCGAGCCTGCCGACAGGCTCGCAACATCAACCATTCACTGCTTTACTTATAATTCGCCGCCTATCATGAAGCTCTCTAATATGACGTGTTTTATACCGGAAGGGGGGCGTTTCGTTTGCTACAATCGCGCCTCATTTTTTGGATGGATAGCATTTTCTTATGGTTTCCGAAATTAAAACCACAGAAGCGCCCACGCTTCGTCGTGAACTTAAGGCGCGTCATTTGACGATGATCGCCATTGGCGGTTCCATTGGTACGGGTTTGTTTGTCGCATCAGGGGCGACCATTTCTTCAGCTGGTCCTGGCGGGGCGCTGTTCTCCTATATTCTGATCGGCCTGATGGTCTATTTCCTGATGACCAGCCTCGGCGAACTCGCCGCTTATATGCCAGTTTCGGGTTCATTCTCCACTTATGGTCAAAAATACGTTGAAGAAGGCTTTGGCTTCGCGCTGGGCTGGAACTACTGGTACAACTGGGCGGTCACCATTGCCGTTGACCTTGTGGCCTCGCAACTGGTGATGACCTGGTGGTTCCCGGATACGCCAGGCTGGATCTGGAGCGCGCTGTTCCTGGCGGTGATCTTCCTGCTTAACTACATCTCAGTAAAAGGCTTTGGTGAAGCGGAATACTGGTTCTCGCTGATCAAAGTCGCCACGGTCATTATCTTTATCGTGGTTGGCGTGATGATGATCGTCGGTATCTTCCAGGGCGATAAACCGGCGGGCTGGAGCAACTGGACGATTGGCGATGCGCCATTTGCCGGTGGTTTTTCGGCGATGATTGGCGTGGCGATGATTGTCGGCTTCTCCTTCCAGGGCACCGAACTGATTGGTATTGCGGCGGGCGAATCTGAAAATCCTGAGAAAAACATTCCGCGCGCGGTGCGCCAGGTGTTCTGGCGTATTCTGCTGTTCTATGTATTTGCCATCCTGATTATCAGCCTGATCATTCCATATACCGATCCCAGCCTGCTGCGTAATGATGTAAAAGACATCAGCGTCAGCCCGTTCACGCTGGTGTTCGAACATGCTGGTTTGCTCTCTGCGGCGGCGGTAATGAATGCGGTGATCCTGACGGCGGTGCTTTCTGCGGGTAACTCCGGTATGTACGCTTCTACGCGTATGCTTTATACCCTGGCTTGCGACGGCAAAGCGCCGCGTATTTTCGCCAAACTGTCGAAGGGCGGCGTGCCGCGTAACGCGCTGTATGCCACTACGGTGATCGCCGGGCTGTGCTTCCTGACCTCGATGTTCGGCAATCAGACCGTTTACCTGTGGCTGCTGAACACCTCCGGGATGACCGGCTTTATCGCCTGGCTCGGTATCGCGATCAGCCATTACCGCTTCCGTCGCGGTTACGTAGCGCAGGGGCACTCGCTGAATGATCTGCCATACCGTTCCGGCTTCTTCCCACTTGGGCCGATCTTTGCCTTCGTGCTCTGTCTGATCATCACCCTCGGGCAGAATTATCAGGCGTTTCTCGCCGACTCCATCGACTGGGGCGCGGTTGCGGCTACTTATATTGGTATCCCGCTGTTCCTGGTGATTTGGCTTGGTTACAAATGGACCAAAGGCACCCGTTTCGTACGCTATAGTGAAATGGAGTTCCCGGAACGCCTTAGCAAATAAATTCACTCTTTTAGCCCTCGTTATGAGGGCTTTTTTTTGCCTGTCAAAAGTTCTCGCCCGCCAGTGTCAGCGTGGTTAAGCAAGAAGATCTGCAACACAAGCTGGTACAAAATCTCAAAGATGGTCTCCGCGACTTTATTGCCGTCGATTACCGTTTCTGACAGGAAAAGCCCCGACAGCAGTTAGCGCCGGGGTTGCCGTTATTTCAGCAAATGCTGGGCATGGAAGCGCAGATGATCTTCAATAAAGGAGGCAATAAAGAAGTAGCTGTGATCGTAACCGGACTGGATACGCAGCGTCAGCGGCCAGCTTTTCTGCCGCGCCACTTCCGCCAGCCGTGCCGGTTGCAGTTGATCGGCAAGGAACTGATCGTTATCGCCCTGATCGATAAGCGTCGGGATCGCATCGGCCTCTGTGCTTTCCAGCATCAGCGCGCAGCTATCCCACTCACGCCACAACGCGGCATCATCGCCCAGATACGCCGTGAACGCTTTCTGTCCCCACGGTACCTGCAACGGATTAACAATCGGCGCAAACGCTGACACGCTGGTATAACGCCCCGGATTTTTCAGCGCCATTATCAATGCGCCATGGCCGCCCATTGAATGGCCGCTAATGGCGCAACGCGGGCCGACGTTAAATTCCGCCTGGATCAGCGCCGGTAACTCGTCACGCAGATAATCATACATCCGGTAGTGCGCTGCCCACGGTTGTTGCGTGGCATTGAGGTAGAAGCCTGCGCCTTTGCCCAGATCGTAGCCGTCAACGTCGGGCACTGCATCGCCGCGCGGGCTGGTATCCGGCATCACCAGCACAATTCCCAGTTCTGCCGCGACACGCTGTGCGCCCGCTTTGGTGGTGAAGTTTTCATCATTACAGGTCAGGCCGGAGAGCCAGAACAGCACCGGCGGCGGCGTTACACTGCGCGGCGGTGGTAAAAAGATGCTAAAGGTCATTGAACAGTTGAGTACGGCGGAGTCGTGACGCCAGCGCTGTTGCCAGCCTTCGAAACAG
This sequence comes from Kosakonia sp. H7A, assembly GCF_003028445.1. NCBI lineage: Bacteria > Pseudomonadati > Pseudomonadota > Gammaproteobacteria > Enterobacterales > Enterobacteriaceae > Kosakonia > Kosakonia sp. H7A. Next base: position 200,783 of record NZ_PYTZ01000002.1, read on the forward strand.
CGGTGCTCTTCGAGCATTTCCATGCGGGGCTCCTCAGGTATTCACGGTTAAAAATAAGTAACATCCTGGTATCATACAGATTATTCCCTTAGCTGAGTAACTTTCACTTTCGCCTCCATTTAACCTGTTGCATCATAAATACAACTTATTATTAACATTCGGAGAGGCGATGGCGCAGCGAGTAGCGTTCTGCGGCTTTATTGTGCTGGTGGTGGCGATGGGGATTGGCCGCTTTGCGTTTACCCCGCAGGTGCCGTTGATGATCCGCGACGGGCAGCTCACGCTGACCAGCGCCGGGCTGGTTGCCGCCATTAACTACCTTGGTTATCTGCTTGGCGCCTGGGATGCGATGCGCGCCCAGCGGCATATCGAGCTGCGCCTGTGGCTTGGTATCTGCGGCGCGGTTGCGCTGACGTTTCTCTCTGCTATAGCGGATAACGTGCTGGTTCACGGTGTGTTACGGCTGGTGATTGGCGCGATGAGCGGCTGGGCGATGGTGTTGATCGCTGCCTGGAGTAATGAGCGGCTGGCGCATGCCGGTAAGCCGGGATTGAGCGCGGCAGTGTTTGCCGGCCCCGGCGCGGGGATTGCCATCAGCGGCCTGCTGGCGGTGGCGATTCAGGCGAAAGGCTTAAGTGCGGCTTCCGCCTGGCAGGTGTATGGCGTACTGGCATTGCTGCTGGTGGCGCTGATCGCCCGCTATCTGCCGCGCCCTGGCGAGTGGCACCGCGTCGGAACACAACCGCAGCCGTTGCAACTGACGGCAAATCTGAAAAGGCTGGTGTGGAGCTACAGCCTTGCCGGATTCGGTTATATTCTTCCCGCGACGTTTCTGTCGCAAATGGCTGCGTTGCGTTTTCCCGGCAGCCTTTTCGCGCAGTTTGTCTGGCCGGTATTCGGTGCTGCAGCGGTGGTGGGGATTGCGCTCGGTATCCTGCTGCGTCATGTGGGACACAGCCACCAACGGCTGGCGATCGTGTTGTGGTTGCAGGGCGCTGGCGTGCTGGCCGCCTGGTTGCTGCCTGGCATGAGCGGGCTGGTGTGCGGTGCGTTACTGGTCGGCGGCGGGTTTCTCTGCGCGGTACAGCTTTCGTTATTGTATGGGCGAGAGCTTGCACCCGATCACACACGTTATATGGCCGGACTGCTGACCACCGGCTATGCCGTGGGGCAACTGGTTGGCCCGATGACGTCGGCGCTCTCCACCTGGCTGACGCATCGCCTTGAACCAGCGCTCGGTGTGGCGGCGATTGCGCTGCTGATCGGCGGCGTACTGGTATGGAAACGTAGCGCCTGAAAGGCAATAACGATTTCTATAATTATCACGACCAGGGCTGGATTATGTGCGCGACCTCACGCACAATGTTCGCTCACTTCGCCGTAACTGGCGAAGCATGCCACACCTGCAGGAGAAAAAATAATATGTCATCACTCAGTAAAGAAGCGGCGCTCGTTCACGAGGCTCTGGTCGCCCGCGGCCTGGAAACACCGCTGCGCCCCCCGGTGCGCGAAATGGATAACGAAACCCGTAAGCGTCTTATTTCCGGGCATATGACCGAGATTATGCAACTACTCAACCTCGATCTGAATGATGACAGCCTGATGGAAACGCCGCATCGCATCGCCAAAATGTATGTCGATGAAATTTTCTCCGGCCTCGATTACGCCAATTTCCCGAAAATCACTGTCATTGAGAACAAAATGAAGGTGGATGAAATGGTGACGGTGCGTGATATCACGCTGACCAGCACCTGCGAGCACCATTTTGTGACTATCGATGGCAAAGCGACGGTGGCCTACATTCCGAAAGAGTCGGTCATTGGTCTGTCGAAAATCAACCGTATCGTGCAGTTTTTCGCCCAGCGCCCGCAGGTGCAGGAGCGTTTAACGCAGCAGATCCTGACGGCGCTGCAAACGCTGCTGGGTACCAACAATGTCGCAGTATCCATTGATGCCGTGCATTATTGCGTTAAAGCACGCGGCATTCGTGACGCCACCAGTGCCACTACCACCACCTCGCTCGGCGGGCTGTTTAAGTCCAGCCAGAATACCCGCCAGGAGTTCCTGCGCGCCGTACGCCACAGCAACTGATTCGCCGGGAGCCAGACATGGAGAGAAATGTCACGCTGGATTTCGTTCGTGGCATCGCGATTCTTGGTATTCTGCTGCTGAATATTACCGCCTTCGGTTTGCCGAAGGCGGCCTACCTGAATCCCGCCTGGTATGGCGACATCACGCAGCGCGATGCCTGGACATGGGCGCTGCTCGATCTGTTTGCTCAGGTGAAATTTCTCTCGCTGTTCGCCATTCTGTTCGGCGCAGGGCTGCAAATGCTGCTGCCGCGCGGTAAACGCTGGATCCACTCGCGCCTGACGCTTCTGGTTATTCTCGGGTTTATACATGGCCTCTTTTTCTGGGATGGCGATATTCTGCTGGCCTACGGGCTGGTAGGGCTGATTGCCTGGCGGATGATCCGCGACGCGCACAGCGTGAAGACGATGTTCAATACCGGCGTGGTGCTGTATCTGATTGGTATCGCCGTACTGCTGTTGCTGGGTGCCATTTCGGGCAGTACGCCTAACCGCTCCTGGCTGCCGGATGCCGCCAATGTGCAGTATGAAATGTGGTGGAAAACCAGCGGCAGCTTTACGGAGGCGCTCAGTAACCGCGCGGATATGCTGTCGAATACGCTGCTGGCGCTGGGGGCGCAATACGGCTGGCAACTGGCCGGCATGATGCTGCTGGGGGCGGCTCTGATGCGTAGCGGCTGGCTGAGAGGGCAGTTCACTCTTCGTCACTACCGGCGCGTTGGCGCACTGCTGATTGGGCTTGGTATGTTGATCAACATTCCGTCCATTGTTGCACAGTGGCAGCTTGGCTGGTCCTACCGTTGGTGCGCTTTCTTTTTACAGGCGCCGCGAGAACTTGGCGGCCCGATGCAGGCGATTGGCTATGCCGCGCTGGCGTGGGGGTTCTGGCCGCAAATCTGCGGCAGTAAACTGGTGAGCGCGATTGCCTGCGTTGGCAGAATGGCGCTGAGTAACTATCTGCTGCAAACCCTGATCTGCACCACGCTGTTTAATCATCTTGGTCTGTTTATGAAGTTTAACCGTTTGCAACTGCTGGCGTTTGTGCCGGTGGTATGGGCGGTCAACATCCTCTTCTCCGTATTCTGGCTTAAACATTTCCGCCAGGGGCCCCTGGAGTGGTTGTGGCGGCAATTAACCGCTCGTGCTTCAGGGACATCATTAGAACGCACATCCAGATAACGATCCCGATCACAATCATTAACAAAATGGATGTAACCGTTTCCATTCATGTGAAGTCACTCACGTAGCGTTCCCGCACCGACTGCCAGAATAGCCTCCTTACTTAACCCAGGGGGTGAGTGTGAACAGCCGCAATCCAGAAAAGGTGGGTGAAAATGATCACCATTCGTGACGTTGCCCGTCATGCGGGCGTCTCCGTCGCGACGGTTTCCCGCGTGCTGAATAATAGCGCGCTGGTAAGCCAGGATACGCGTGAGACGGTGATGAAAACGGTCGCCCAGCTTGGTTACCGCCCGAATGCCAACGCGCAGGCGCTGGCCACGCAGGTGAGCGATACCATCGGCGTGGTGGTGATGGATGTCTCGGATGCCTTCTTCGGCGCGCTGGTCAAAGCGGTGGATACCGTCGCGCAGCAGCACGATAAATATGTGCTGATCGGCAACAGTTACCATGAAGCCGAAAAGGAGCGCCACTCTATCGAAGTGCTGATCCGCCAGCGCTGTAACGCCCTGATTGTTCACTCGAAAGCGTTGAGCGATGAGGAGCTGGCAGGCTTTATGGAGCAGGTTCCGGGCATGGTGCTGATCAACCGGTTAGTACCAGGATATGCCCACCGCTGCGTCTGCCTTGATAACGTCAGCGGGGCGGTAATGGCAACCCGCATGTTGCTGAATAATGGTCATCAGCGCATCGGCTATCTGGCGTCCAGCCACCATATTGAAGACAACGATCTGCGCCGTGACGGCTGGTTCCGCGCGCTGGAAGAGCAGGGGATTGTGGCGCCGGATAGCTGGGTTGGCACTGGTTCGCCGGATATGCAGGGCGGGGAAGCGGCAATGGTTGAGCTGCTTGGTCGCAATCTGCAACTCACCGCTGTCTTCGCCTACAACGACAGCATGGCAGCAGGGGCATTGACGGCGCTGAAAGATAACGGCATTGCGGTGCCGCAGCATTTATCATTGATTGGCTTCGATGATATTCCCATCGCCCGTTACACCGATCCGCAACTGACGACTGTGCGCTATCCGGTGGCGTCAATGGCGCGCCTTGCTACTGAGCTGGCTCTGCTGGGAGCCGCAGGGAAGCTGGATCTGCAGGCGTCGCACTGCTTTATGCCCACGCTGGTGCGCCGCCACTCTGTTGCCGCCCGGCAAACTGTGGCTCCGATCACTAACTTATAACATCGGGTGATGTAACCGTTTTCAATCTGTGAGTAAATTCACAGTATCTTAACAACGCGCTGACTATGATGTCAGCGTCTTAGAAGCTGAAACACGATGTAACGGTGATTATTCACTTTAACTACGGGTAATTGCTTTGATACATCGAAGAAATCGAACTTCTGGAGCGTTACCGAACACGGACGAGTGGAATTTTTTAGAGTGAACTTCGGTCGACCGTAACGTTTTAGTAACATTCCGGCCTGCCGAGCATTATTCATAAGAACTACCCTGCATATAAAAAAACCGGAGATACCATGAATAAGAAGGTGTTGACCCTTTCTGCTGTTATGGCAAGCATGCTTTTTGGCGCAGCCGCACACGCAGCCGATACCCGCATTGGTGTGACCATTTATAAGTATGACGACAACTTCATGTCTGTTGTGCGTAAAGCAATTGAGAAAGATGCCAAAGCAGCGCCGGATGTTCAGTTGCTGATGAACGACTCCCAGAACGACCAGTCAAAACAGAATGATCAGATCGACGTTCTGCTGGCGAAGGGCGTGAAAGCGCTGGCCATCAACCTGGTTGACCCGGCGGCAGCGGGCACGGTAATTGAAAAAGCGCGCGGCCAGAACGTTCCGGTTGTTTTCTTCAACAAAGAGCCTTCCCGTAAAGCGCTGGATAGCTACGACAAAGCCTACTATGTGGGGACTGACTCTAAAGAATCCGGCGTGATTCAGGGCGACCTGATTGCGAAACATTGGGCCGCTAACCCGGCATGGGACCTGAACAAAGACGGTCAAATCCAGTACGTACTGCTGAAAGGCGAACCGGGCCATCCGGATGCGGAAGCGCGTACCACGTACGTTATCAAAGAGCTGAACGACAAAGGTATCAAAACGCAGCAGCTGGCGCTGGATACCGCAATGTGGGATACCGCTCAGGCGAAAGATAAAATGGACGCCTGGCTCTCCGGCCCGAATGCAAACAAAATTGAAGTGGTTATCGCTAACAACGATGCGATGGCAATGGGCGCAGTTGAAGCACTGAAAGCACACAACAAGTCCTCCATCCCGGTCTTCGGCGTCGATGCGCTGCCAGAAGCACTGGCGCTGGTGAAATCCGGTGCGATGGCCGGTACGGTGCTGAACGATGCCAACAACCAGGCGAAAGCAAGCTTTGATCTGGCGAAAAACCTCGCTGAAGGTAAAGGCGCCGCTGATGGCACCAACTGGAAAATCGACAATAAAATTGTTCGTATCCCTTACGTTGGTGTAGATAAAGACAACCTGGCTGAAATTGCCGGTAAATAATATTTAAGTAAGCATGTTCTCACTGGGCGTATTAATTAATACGCCCATTAATAATACGATATGCCAGGCCAACAAGGTATAATTATGGTCAGCAATAATACTCAGTCGTCAGGTGAATTCTTGTTGGAAATGAGCAATATCAACAAGTCTTTTCCAGGCGTAAAGGCACTCGATAATGTCAATTTAAAAGTCCGTCCACATTCCATTCATGCATTAATGGGTGAAAACGGCGCAGGTAAATCAACATTATTAAAATGTCTTTTTGGGATCTATCAAAAAGATTCCGGTAGCATTCTTTTTCAGGGACAAGAGATCGATTTCCATTCCGCGAAAGAAGCGCTGGAAAATGGTATTTCGATGGTTCACCAGGAACTTAACCTGGTGCTGCAACGTTCCGTGATGGACAATATGTGGCTGGGTCGTTACCCGACCAAAGGTATGTTTGTCGATCAGGAAAAAATGTACCGCGATACCAAAGCCATTTTTGATGAGCTGGATATTGATATTGATCCACGGGCGCGTGTGGGAACATTGTCTGTTTCACAAATGCAGATGATTGAAATTGCGAAAGCATTCTCCTATAACGCCAAAATCGTTATTATGGATGAACCAACTTCGTCTCTGACTGAAAAAGAAGTCAATCATCTTTTTAAAATTATCCGCAAGCTGAAAGAACGCGGCTGCGGTATTGTTTATATCTCCCATAAAATGGAAGAGATATTTCAGTTGTGTGATGAAATAACCGTCCTGCGCGATGGCCAGTGGATTGCCACTCAGCCGCTGGAAGGGCTGGATATGGATAAGATCATCGCCATGATGGTCGGACGTTCTCTGAACCAGCGCTTCCCGGATAAACAGAACACACCAGGGGAAACCATTCTTGAAGTGCGTAATCTGACCTCGTTGCGCCAGCCCTCCATTCGCGATATCAGCTTTGATTTGCGCAAAGGGGAAATTCTCGGCATTGCCGGGCTGGTAGGGGCGAAACGTACCGACATTGTTGAAACCCTATTCGGCATTCGCGAGAAATCATCCGGGACCATTAAGCTGCATGGCAAACCGATTAATAATCACAACGCCAATGAAGCGATTAATAATGGCTTCGCGCTGGTGACCGAAGAGCGACGTTCTACCGGTATTTATGCTTACCTTGATATCGGTTTTAACTCATTGATTTCTAATATTCAAAACTATAAAAACAAAGTTGGCTTACTGGATAATAGCCGCATGAAGAGTGATACTCAGTGGGTTATCGACTCGATGCGTGTGAAAACGCCAGGACACCGCACACAAATTGGTTCGTTATCCGGTGGTAACCAGCAGAAGGTTATTATTGGCCGCTGGTTATTAACTCAGCCGGAAATTTTAATGCTCGATGAGCCGACCCGCGGTATTGATGTTGGTGCGAAATTTGAAATCTACCAACTGATTGCCGAACTGGCCAAGAAAAATAAGGGGATTATTATTATTTCCTCTGAAATGCCTGAGTTGTTAGGCATCACTGACCGTATTCTGGTAATGAGCAATGGCCTCGTCTCCGGGATTGTTGATACTAAAACGACAACGCAAAACGAAATTCTCCGTCTTGCGTCTTTGCACCTTTAAGATCAGGGGCTCCTCATGAGTGCGTTAAATAAGAAAACTTTTCTCACTTATCTGAAAGACGGCGGTATTTACGTTGTTCTTTTAGTGTTACTGGCCATTATCATTTTTCAGGATCCCACTTTCTTAAGTCTGCTGAACTTAAGTAATATTCTGACCCAATCTTCAGTGCGTATTATTATTGCGCTGGGTGTGGCGGGCTTAATCGTTACTCAGGGTACTGACCTTTCCGCAGGGCGCCAGGTCGGGCTTGCCGCGGTGGTGGCGGCAACCTTGTTGCAGTCGATGGAAAACGTCAACAAAGTCTTCCCGGATATGGCGACCATGCCGATTCCGGTGGTGATTCTGATTGTCTGCGCAATCGGCGCGGTGATTGGTCTGGTGAACGGTATCGTGATTGCGTACCTTAACGTGACGCCGTTTATTACCACGCTCGGTACGATGATCATCGTTTACGGTATCAACTCCCTGTACTACGACTTCGTTGGCGCGTCGCCCATTTCTGGCTTCGACAGCGGCTTCTCGACCTTTACGCAGGGCTTTGTCGCGCTGGGCAGCTTCCGTCTGTCGTACATCACCTTCTATGCGTTGATTGCTGTCGCCTTTGTCTGGGTTCTGTGGAATAAAACCCGCTTTGGCAAAAATATTTTCGCCATCGGCGGTAACCCGGAAGCGGCGAAAGTCTCGGGCGTTAACGTTGCGCTGAACCTGCTGATGATTTATGCCCTTTCCGGTGTGTTCTACGCGTTCGGTGGGATGCTGGAAGCCGGTCGTATCGGTTCCGCGACCAACAACCTCGGCTTCATGTATGAGCTGGATGCGATCGCCGCGTGCGTGGTGGGCGGCGTCTCCTTCAGCGGCGGCGTGGGTACGGTTATCGGTGTGGTAACGGGTGTTATTATCTTCACCGTTATCAACTACGGCCTGACCTATATCGGTATCAACCCGTACTGGCAGTATATTATCAAGGGCGGAATCATCATTTTCGCCGTAGCGCTGGACTCATTAAAATACGCACGTAAGAAATAATTCAGATATGCTTATCAAGCCCGCTTCCCGTAGCGGGCTTTTTTTTGCCTTTTTTCACCGTGTTATAGATTTTTCTTACTGAAAATAGCGCCTGATGACCACAAAAAAACTTCATGACAACTGACTTGTTAAATTTTTCATTTCAATGCTACGCTGAATTAAGACACAGCGTTTATAAGGAGATTGAGATGAACAGCGCAGGTGTATTTCCCGCATTCCCCGTCACTGGCTGGCAGGTTGGGGCAGTAGATAACGCGCACGGCGTGGTGATGAAGTTTGGCTACAGCACATCGCCAGCCGGGCCGGGCGCATCGGTGTTTGATTCGCAGTTCTTTGATTTATCCCCCGAGCAGGTCAGAAGCCTGATTTACGACCTGGAACGTTGTTTACATCAGTGCGAGGACAAAGTGGCCTGATAGTGTTATTCAACTGCCATCTGCGGTGTCTTACTAAATAAATCATCGGGATGGCAGATCATTATTTCCCAAATTACACAACCGCTTATTCCCCTCCGTATAATAATTAAGTCAATTCTGAATGCCTTCATCTGCATGGCTATTTACGCTTAAAGGAATGAATCTGTGAAAGTTGTATACGCAGCTCAGGGGTGCTTATGAATTTTGTGTATTTTAAAGTTGATAGTTTACCGTACGAAAAAAATCACCAGACCAGTTTCTATTTAAAAGGCGTAGAGTTATTGCGCGATGGCGATATTATTGCCACCCCTGGTGATATTAAAATTACCGCGTTACCGTTCTTCTATTTTTGTATTGTGCCAACGGGGTTTCGCAAAATAGAATTCCGTTTAAAAAATAGTCCACCGGCGCGAATCGTATGCAGTGTGGGTTATCTGAAGACCGGTGAATATCTGGTTGATACGCCTGAAGGGGAGGTGATTTTACCATTCAACGCTCTGAACGGATTATGGACGCTGGATCGCATGGCGCAGACCACTATTGACCACCGCGATTTTCTCGCGCGTCGTTTTACACTGATCCGTCCGGTGAAAAATACGACCCGCAACACATCAGTGAATTAAACGCGCTCAGTTTTTCGCTTTCTTCTGCAATTCCATCAACTGCCCGGCGGTGACTGCCGGATAGCCCTGCGCATCGTCGGGAACCTCCTGCATTGATGGAATCGGCACCAGCGGGCCGAGGAAGCGCGGCTCGCGTTTGAAGAGATAGAGATCGGCGATGGTGCCCAGCCGGGCGCCAAACTCGCGTACCCGCACGCTCCACATATCTTTTGGTGAAGGCACGGCATAACACTGCGCCTGAATCCCCATATGCTGCGCGATAAACAGTGCGCGCTCGCAGTGGAAGCGCTGCGTAATAATGATGAAATCGTTAGTGTCGAAGACCTTACGCGTGCGGACAATGGAGTCCAGCGTGCGGAAACCGGCATAGTCGAGCACGATGTCTGCCGGATCGACGCCTGCGGCAATCAAATCTTTACGCATAGTGACCGGTTCATTGTAGCTTTGCAGCGCATTGTCGCCGCTTAGCAGCAGGTAGTTGACCTTGCCGCTGTTGTAGGCGTTCAATGCGCCCTGAATCCGGTAGCGATAATACTGATTGATGACGCCGGTGCGGTAATATTTTGCCGTTCCGAGCACCACGCCAACCTGACGCCAGGGGAGATCCTGCAAATCGTCATAAATATAGGGGGCGGTTTTCCAGCTCATCCAGCGATCGAGGCCAAGCGCAGTTAACAGCAGTAAGCCGATCAGGACTAACAGGCTGTAGAAAAAACGCTTTAGCATGCAGCAGACTCAGTACAGGAGTGAAATTTAACTCAGGCTACTTTACCCGTCTGGCAAGCGCAAGAAACAGAAGCTCAACTGCGGGCTTTTTCATCACTGCGGGTTTTGCCCGCAGTGTGAGGAGATCAGGCGAGTTGCAGGCGTTCTATCTGATGACAGCCAATGGTGCGCAGCGTGGCGGCGGTGGCATCCCACTGGGTGAGTGGCGCATCAGCACGTTCTGCCAGCACGGCCCGTTCAATATCGGCGTAATCATAACCGTTAAGGCTCAGCAGGTTCAGCGCGCTTTGTAACGGCGGCAGCGACGGGTTGAAGGCAGCATTTTCGGCATAACGACCGCTGAAAATCTGACCGCCACGACACAAAATGGCCACACCGGCAGGGGAGTTGGTATACGGCGCGTGGCTCTGATTCGCTGCGTTAATTGCCGCCTGCGCCAGTTCATCGCCGTCCGGCAGGAAACCGTGATCGGCGTTATCCATCAGCAGCGTTTTGATCTCCAGATCTTTCGGACCAAACGCATCCGGCAGGTAATGACCCAGCGTATGCGGCGCGCGACCCGGCAGATGAATATGCAGATCCAGCCCGCTGTTGAGCTCATTCATAAACTGACGACAGTGACCACACGGCGTGTAGTTCACCGTCACGGCGGAGAGGGATTTTTCACCGCGTAGCCAAGCATGGCTGATGGCGCTTTGCTCGGCGTGCACAGATTGTTGCAGGGTGCTGCCGGCAAACTCCATATTCGCGCCGAAATACCACGTACCGCTGATACCGCGCGCGATTGCACCAACATTGAAATGAGAGAGATCGGTACGGGCGCATGCTGCGGCCAGCGGCAGCAGCGCAAACGCCAGCGCGTCTTCATCCAGACCGCTGGCACGTTGCAATGTTGCCACCTGCTCTGCGCTCAACATCGCGGGGAAGTGCGCATCAGCCAGCAGCGGTGCCAGCGCGGTTTGCAGGTTCTCCGTAAGCCCGGAAAAAGCAGTGTGAAAACGTGGATGCATAGCAGTGCCTCATAGCAGTGTATTGGAATCGTAGTTTACGGGGCGGAATTACCCTTATGTGTGATTCAAATCACACTGCAATTGCAACTTATGTAACCACTAGCAATAAATGCGCGAAGTATCGCAAATTTTAACCGACGACAGCCAGAATGATTGGGAACAAAAATGGCGCGACCAGGGAGGTAATGATCCCGCAAATAACCAGCGCCAGCGAGCTGAACGCTCCTTCCTGGTAATCCAGCTCTGCGCAGCGCGCGGTGCCCAGCGCATGTGACGCGGTTCCCATCGCCAGCCCACGGGCGGATTTGGTATGAATATGCATTGCATTCAGCAGGGTATGACCGAATACCGCGCCCAGCACACCGACAAAAATCACGCAAACGGCGCTGATTGCCGGAATACCGCCAATGCTGCCGCCTACGGCCATCGCAATAGGAGTGGTGACCGATTTCGGTAATACCGATGCAGCGATTTGCGGTGTCGCGCCCATCAATAAAGCAATAACGGCGCCGCTGGTCATTGCAACCACGCTGCCGACAAAACAGATGGTGATGATCGATTTCCAGCGCGCGCGGATCTGGTGTAGCTGTTCATAGAGCGGAAAAGCCAGCGCGACTACTGCCGGTTGCAGCAGATCGTTCAGAACTTTGCTGCCCTGAAAATAGTGATCGTAGGGGATGCCGGTGATTAAGAGAATGGGGATAATCACGATCATTGCCACCAGCAGTGGATTCAGCAACGGCATTTTGAAACGTGCGGCCAGCTTACGCGCGGCAAAAAAGACCACCAGCGTCAGGGGCAACGACCACCAGATATACGTCATCATTCTTTGCTACCTTTTTGTCCTGCTACTTTGCGTTCGCCGTGTACCAGATGCGTACTCCAGCTCACCACCAAAAAGACAATTACCGTGCTGACGGCACAGGAAACAATAATCGGCCCGAACTGCGCCCGCAGCAGGTCGTAATACTGCATCACCCCCACGCCAATCGGGACGAACAGCAGCGCCATATAGCGGATTAGCAGGAAGCAGCCAGGATTGACCCACTTCGCCGGAAGGATTTGCAGCGCCAGCAGCACAAACATAATCAGCATGCCAATAATGCTGCCAGGAATCGTGATTGGCAGTAGCGAAGAGAGCCAGATACCTGCATAAAGACAGGCATAGATAAGCACGAAAGCACGAAGATATTGCCAGATAATATTCAATGATTTACTCATGGTGAAAGCCCTTGCTGAAACGTATTCATCATACAATTAAAGCTTAAAACGTGCTACTGATCACATCATGAATTATGAGCATACCAAACATTCCATTTGTGAACGTCAGGCATTCTTACAAGATTTGCCGTGTGAACCTCGCTCAGTGTAGTTTTCCCGCGTAATAAAGGCACTTTCCTCGCTGCAACGGAGGCGCTACTATGTCGCCTCATTTTTTCCCGGGGTGGTCTATGCGTGTATTACTGGCGCCGATGGAAGGTGTGCTCGATTCGCTGGTGCGCGAGCTGCTGACCGAGGTTAACGATTACGATCTGTGCATTACCGAGTTTTTGCGCGTGGTCGATCAACTGCTGCCGGTAAAATCATTCCATAAAATCTGCCCGGAGTTGCAGCGGCAAAGCCGCACCGCTTCCGGCACGCTGGTACGTGTTCAACTGCTGGGGCAATACCCGCAATGGCTGGCGGAAAATGCCGCGCGGGCGGTGGAACTCGGTTCATGGGGCGTTGATCTGAATTGCGGCTGTCCATCTAAACTGGTCAATGGCAGCGGCGGCGGCGCAACGTTACTGAAAGATCCTGAGCTGATTTATCGCGGCGCGAAAGCGATGCGCGAGGCAGTGCCGTCGCATTTACCCGTTACTGTTAAAGTGCGTCTCGGCTGGGATAGCTCCGCCCGGCAGTTTGAGATTGCCGATGCGGTACAGCAGGCGGGCGCGACGGAACTGGCGGTACACGGGCGCACCAAAGAAGACGGTTATAAAGCAGAGTGTATTAACTGGCAGGCCATTGGGGAGATCCGGCAGCGGTTATCGATCCCGGTGATTGCCAACGGCGAGATCTGGGACTGGCAAAGCGCCCAGGATTGTATGGCAGCCACCGGCTGCGATGCGGTGATGATCGGTCGCGGCGCGCTGAATGTGCCAAATCTGAGCCGGGTGGTGAAATACAACGAACCGCGTATGCCGTGGCCTGATGTGGTGGCGCTGCTGGCGAAATATTCGCGGCTGGAAAAGCAGGGCAATACTGGTTTGTATCACGTGGCGCGTATTAAACAGTGGCTGGGTTATTTGCGCAAAGAATATAATGAAGCCAGTGATTTATTCGCTGAAATTCGTACCTATAAAACGTCGGAAGAGATAGCGGCGGCAATTTCACGTGTTAAGCTGAATCCAGAATAATGTAATAATTACGCCAGCACGCGATTTCTGCGTTAGCTGAATCACGTTTTTTCTTTATTCATAAAATAGCCTCTGGATTATTTAAAAGCAGAGTGCTATTTCTGTTTGCACAACGTCAGGATTGTTACTGTTATACAGGCAAAACCTAAATTTACAGGGTTCGTTATGGCGAATTCCGAATTTAGGTTTTTTGTTTTTATCTGACGTGTTAATTGAACGACTAAATTACTCTTTTTAATTAATCTATTCATTTGTCACCGATATCGACACCGGTTCGATAGCTATTCAGTGGCCAGTAATATAATAATGGAATGCATATTATGGCACCTTTTAAATTACCACTCCCTCTGGTTTTTATTTCCGTCTGCACAGCGCCTGTTGGTGCCACGCCTTTTCTTACCGATAGCCAGCTCGATCTCACGCTAAAAAACATCTGGATGTTTAACACCGGCGATCAGATGGCGTTGCTCGGCGTGGGCGATCAGAGTGCCTGGGCGCAGGCGGCGCATCTGGATTATCAAAGCGGCTGGTATGGCGATCTGCTGGGCATTGACGCCTCCTGGTACAGCGTGGCGAAACTCTCGGCGAACGCGTCATTTGCCGGGCGCGACCTGCTGCGAGACAATAACGGTCATGCGGAAGGTTTCAATAAAATCGGGCAGCTCTACGCAAAACTTAAGTGGGGCGATGAAGCAGCGTACGCCCGGCTGTACGCGGGCTGGCGGCAGCTTTATAAATTTGGCGTGCTGAACGTAACGCGCAGCCGCGCGGCACCGAGCAGCTGGCAGGGCATCAGCATGGAAAGCGGCTGGGGATCAGTTTCGGCGCGCGGCGCCTGGGTGACGCGTTTTTCGGAACGCGATGAGCCGGAAAAGCGCCGTTTCTATACCCTCGCCAGTAATAAACCGATCGATCATATTGCAACGGGAGAAATCATCTGGAGCCCGTCGAAAAATACACGAATAAGCTGGATGACGGGCGAAAGTGATAATTACCTTTTACGCCATGGCATAGAAGCGCAATTTTCAATACCGGTTGCCGAACGGCAAAATCTCTTATTACGCGGCACCTGGTATTATAATCGCGGGCTTGATAATTGGGAGGGTACACGAGGTTTTAGCCATAGCGCCCGGCATCTTTTTACGCTGGTGGGTTATCAATATCACAATATGGAATCAGGTATCGGCTGGTCAAAAACCAAAGCGCCGCTGAATAATGGCTTAGGTAGTTTTTACTGGCATCTGGGGAAAAATACCCGAGGCGCATTTAATAGTCCGGCGGACGGTGAAGGAAATGATTATGTCAACGATGGTGAACAAATGTTTTATCTCTACGGCAAATATGCCTTCTCGCCAGAATTTACCGTCGGCCTGTATGGTAATTACGGTTACAACATCAATTATCAAAATACCGCATTAACTGAATGGGAGTACGGCGGATATTTCGCCTGGACGCCGAAACGCCTCGAAGGTTTTTCGCTGTTTGCCGGAATAGGTCCCAGCTACGGCTGGAAACTGAACAATGGAAAACCATGGCTCACCGAAGATAAACGCACTTTTCATCGCTCGAAGGGCATCGGTGGCGCGGTTTCCGTGGAATACAAATTTGGTCTGTTTAATTAAAAAGGAGTTTAGCCATGAAAAAAACAGTGATGGTGTTGTTGGTAACGGCGCTGGCAGCGCCCGGCGTCCAGGCGGCGGAACGCGCCATGCGTATTTTGCTGGTCAATGATGATGGTTGTGATTCTGTGGGTACGCTTTCGCTGCAGCAGAAGCTGGCGGCGAAAGGGTATGACGTCTGGATGGTGGCGCCGGCGACGAATCAGAGCGGCATCGGTTCGGCGATCACCTTCAAACCGAACAAGATCTTCGACGTTAAAAAGGTGGCGGAGAAGCGTTACTGCTTCCCCGGAACCCCGGCGGATGCCGTGGATTTTGGCCTGCTCGGCGTGCTGAAGGATAACCCGCCGGATCTGGTAATTTCCGGCGTTAATGACGGGCCGAATACCGGTGTTGCGCAGCTCAATTCCGGCACCGTCGGCGCAGCGGCGCGCGCGGTACGCTATGGCTACCCGGGCATTGCCGCCAGCATTGGCTATTTACTGACTGCTGAAGAGATGAGGTCGGGCTGGCCAAGCACGCATAAATACTGGCCGGACGCTGTTGATGATGTGGTGTCGCGGGTCGATAAACTCCACGCTAAATGGCAGCCTGGCAAGCCGCTGTTGCCCGCTGGCACCGGGGTGAGCATTAACTACCCGCCGCTGGCGAAAAGTGCCGTGAAAGGTGAAAAGTATATTGGCAATGAGCGTTTTCCTCTGCCGCAACACAACTATGTGTTACTTGAGGACGGGCGGGCAAAACAGGTAATGAGTGAGAAAGTGCTGACGCCGAGCGAAGCGGATACGGATACCGGCTGGTTAAATCGCGGTTACATCACGCTGACGATTTTTGATGGTGAATGGAACGCGCCGCAGTATGAATCATCGTATCAGGCGATTTTCCGTTAAGGCATCGCGCGAGCAAGATCACAATTTTAATCTCCCGGCGTGTTTTTCATCGTCGGGAAACTGGTAGAGTCGGCACCTGGATTGTTACTGCTTAGGCAGGCGAAACCTGATTGTCCGGCAACTGCCGGAGGTCAGGTTTTTTTGTTTCCGGGGCCGGAATGAAAATCGCCAAAATATTAAACAATAATGTTGTGGTAGTGCTGGATGAGCAGCAGCGCGAACAGGTTGTCATGGGCCGGGGGCTGGCGTTCCAGAAACGCCCCGGCGATGAACTGGATGAGCGCTGCATTGAGAAGGTGTTTGCTCTGCAAAGCGATGAGCTGGTGCGCCGTCTCAGCGAACTGCTCAGCCAGATCCCGCTGGAAGTGATGACCGCCTGCGATCGCATCATCGAACTGGCCCGCAGCCAGCTCGGCAAGTTGCAGGACAGTCTCTACATTACGCTGACCGACCACTGTTATTTTGCACTTGAGCGGCAAAAAAAGGGCGCAGTGGTGCGCAACGTATTGTTGTGGGAGATCAAGCATCTCTATCCGAAAGAGTTTGCGCTGGGCCAGCAGGCGCGGGCGATACTTGCTAAACGCCTCAATGTTGAGTTGCCGGAAGATGAGGCCGGGTTTATCGCCCTGCATCTGGTGACGGCGCAACTGAACAGCGAAATGCCGGAAGTGATGCATATCACCCAGGTGATGCAGGAAATTTTGCACATCGTGAAGTATCAGTTAACGCTGGAATACGATGAAGAGTCGCTGAGCTATCATCGCTTTGTGACGCATCTGAAATTTTTCTCACAGCGCTTGCTGAACCGTACGGTGGTAGCAGATGACGATCTTTCTCTGCATCAGGCGGTGAAAGAGAATTATCAACTGGCATGGCAGTGCGCGGAAAAAATCGCTCGCCATCTGGTAAACCGCTATCAGCGTCAGCTAACGAACGAAGAAATTATGTTCCTCGCCATTCATATTGAACGGGTGAGAAAAGAAAAGCGTTAAAACAAGACGCAAAAGGATTGTTACTGCATTGCGCAGGCAAAACCTGAGACTGGCTCCGTGAGGCGCTGGCTCAGGTTTTTTTTTACTCAGTCACCGCCTTCGGGCGACAGATGCAAGGGAATTCAACATGGAATATCAAGAGTTGGCGAAAGCGATCCTCAGCCACGTCGGTGGGAAGGAGAACATCAGCAGCCTGGTACACTGTGCTACCCGGTTGCGCTTCAAACTCAAAGACATCCAGAAAGCGGACGCCGAAGGTTTAAAAACCAACCCCGGTGTGATTATGGTGGTGGAGAGCGGCGGCCAGTTTCAGGTTGTGATTGGCAACCATGTGAACGCAGTGTGGCATGCCGTGCGCCAGGAGGCAGGATTAACGGATGAAACGCCAGCGGCGGCGCCAGAAGATAAAGGCAATCTTCTGGGGCGATTGATTGATATTGTTTCCGGCATTTTTACCCCGTTTATCGGCATTCTTGCCGCATCCGGGATCCTCAAAGGACTGTTGGCGCTGGCGATTGTCTGTGGCTGGCTCACCACCGACAGCGGCACCTATAAAATCTGGTTTGCCGCCAGCGACGCGCTCTTTTTCTTCTTACCGCTGGTGCTGGGCTACACCGCCGGGAAAAAATTCGGCGGCAGTCCTTTTGTCACCATGGTGATTGGCGGCGCGCTGACGCACCCGCTGATGATCGCGGCCTTCAATGCCAGCCAGGCGGCCGGTGCGGCCAGCGAATCTTTCCTCGGCATCCCGGTGACGTTCCTCAATTACAGCGGTTCCGTGATCCCAATTATTCTTGCCGCCTGGGTCAGTTGCTGGCTGGAAAAACAGGGCAATCGCTTCCTGCATGCGTCGGTAAAAAATTTCTTTGCGCCGCTGATCTGCATCGCCGTCACCGTCCCGTTAACGTTCCTGATTATTGGTCCGGTCGCAACCTGGCTGAGCCAGATGCTGGCACATGGCTATCAGACAATCTATACGCTGGCACCCTGGCTGGCCGGAGCGTCGCTGGGCGCGCTGTGGCAGGTCTGCGTGATTTTTGGTCTGCACTGGGGGCTCGTACCGTTGATGATCAACAACATTGCTGTCCTGGGGCAGGACACCATGCTGCCGATCCTGCTGCCTGCGGTGTTCGGTCAGGTTGGCGCAACAATGGGTATCTTTCTGCGTACCCGCGATGCGCGTCAGAAGATGCTGGCGGGTTCATCCATCGCCGCCGGGATTTTCGGCATCACGGAACCGGCCGTGTACGGTTTAACGCTACCGCTGCGCCGTCCGTTTATTTTTGGTTGTGTGGCGGGAGCTATCGGCGGTGGCATTGTCGGCTTTAGCGGTAGCCATGCCTATTCCTTTGGTTTCGCCAACATCTTTACGCTGGCGCAGATGATCCCGCCGGGTGGTGTCGATGCAACGCTGTGGGGCGGCATTATCGGTAGCGTCGTAGCGCTGCTCTTATCCGGCGTGCTGACTTTTTTTGCCGGATTGCCAAAAGCTCCGCTCGCCGCAGAGCCAGACGGTGCGGCAATGTCTGCGGAGAATACGGTTCTGGCGCCAATGAGCGGTACAGTTCTGGCGCTGGAACAGGTGCCGGATGCCACGTTCGCCAGCGGTTTACTGGGGCAGGGCGTGGCGATCATTCCGCAGGACGGACGCGTGGTGGCGCCGTTTGCCGGAGAAGTGGCATCGCTGTTTGCTACCAAACATGCGATCGGGCTGCTCAGCGATAGCGGCGTTGAAGTGTTGATCCACGTCGGTATCGACACCGTCAAGCTGGGAAGCGGGCCTTTCACTGCGCATGTTCAGGTGGGTGACAGAGTGAACGTGGGCGATCTGCTGCTGGAGTTCGATCGCGCAGCGATCCTCGCCGCCGGCTACGATCTCGCCACGCCGATTATTATCAGTAACAGCGACAGCACCGGTGGTGTGCGTACCGTGGCTGCAACCTCAGTACAGGCCGGAATGCCGCTGCTTGCGGTCGCTGGTTAATCAAAGGAGAAAGTGATGAAAGCATTTCCGAAATCGTTCTTATGGGGCGGCGCGATTGCTGCGAATCAGGTTGAAGGTGCGTATCTGGAAGGTGGAAAAGGCCTTTCAACATCGGATGTCCAGCCAAAAGGCGTGTTTGGCGACGTGGTTGAACGCGTGGCGGGAGATAGTGCGCTGAAAGATGTCGCCATCGATTTTTACCACCGCTATCCGGAGGATATCGCGCTGTTTGCGGAGATGGGGTTTAGCTGTCTGCGCGTGTCGATTGCCTGGACGCGTATTTTCCCGAACGGTGACGAAACCACGCCGAATGAAGCGGGCCTTGCCTACTACGACAAGCTGTTTGATGAACTGGCGAAATACGACATTACGCCGCTGGTCACCTTATCCCACTATGAGATGCCGTGGGGGCTGGTGAAACAGTATGGCGGCTGGGGCAGCCGACAGACCATTGGCTTCTTCGAGCGTTATGCACGCACCGTGTTCAGCCGCTACAAGGAGAAGGTGAAATTGTGGCTGACTTTCAATGAGATCAACATGTCATTGCACGCGCCAATGACCGGTGTCGGGCTGCCAGAGAACAGCAGTAAGGAGGCGGTTTATCAGGCAATTCACCATCAACTGGCGGCGAGCGCGCTGGCCGTGAAGGCCTGCCATGAGATTATCCCGGACGGCAAGATCGGCAATATGCTGCTGGGTGGGCTAATGTATCCGCTAACCTGCAAGCCGGACGACGTGTTCGAAGCGTTGCAAGAGAATCGTAGCTGGCAGTTCTTTGGCGATGTGCAGTGCCGTGGCGCGTATCCGGGCTATATGCTGCGTTATTTCCGTGATAACGGTATCCACGTTGAGATCACTGATGCCGATCGCGAAGCGCTGAAATCCACCGTCGATTTTATCTCATTCAGCTACTACATGACCGGCTGCGTAACCACCGACGACGCGCTGAATCAGCAGGCGCGCGGCAATATTCTCAGCATGGTGCAAAATCCGCATCTGGCCAGCTCAGAGTGGGGCTGGCAGATCGATCCGGTTGGCCTGCGTACGCTGCTGAATATGCTGTGGGATCGCTGGCAAAAGCCGCTGTTTATCGTCGAGAACGGTCTGGGCGCGAAGGATAAGGTGGAAGCCGATGGCAGTATCAACGACGACTACCGCATTACCTATCTGAACGACCATCTGGTGCAGGTGCGCGAAGCGATTGACGACGGCGTCGAGGTGATGGGTTACACAAGCTGGGGGCCGATTGACTTAGTCAGCGCATCGAAAGCCGAGATTTCCAAGCGTTACGGTTTTATCTATGTGGATCGCGATGATAACGGCAACGGCACGCTGGCACGCAGCCGCAAGAAGAGTTTTTACTGGTATCGCGATGTGATTGCCAGCAACGGCGCAAGCCTGAAGTAATGCAAACGGGCCCGCTGAAGGGCCCGTTTTTTTACCCAATCAGATGACGGATAAACTCTTTCAGCCACATTACCGCCGGGTCGCTGCTGTGGCGCTGGTGCCACAGTAACGCCACTTCGACCGGTTCTGCATCCAGCGGCAGCGGGCTTGCCAGCAAACCGCGCGTTCTCTGCCACTCCGTTGCCAGCCCGGCGGGTACGGTCGCCAGCGCTGGCATTGTTTCCAGCAGACCGGGCAGGGCGGCAAAATGCGGCGTGGTGTAATGCACGCGGCGTTGGCGTCCGGTTTTTGCCAGCAACGTATCGAAATGACTGCTGGTTGCCTCGCGGTAGCTGACCATCAAATGGGGCTGAGCGGCAAACGTATCGATATCCAGCGGCGCGCTGAGCGTCAGTTGTTGCGGGTGCCAGAGCGTGACATATGACATGGTGGTCAGCACTTCACGTTCAAGCCAGCGCGGCCCGGCGGTGGCAACGCTGATCGCCATATCCATCTCGCCGCCTTCGAGCCGCGTGGCATCGCTGAAAGGATCGCTGGCCACCACGTTCAGGCGCATGCCAGGAGCCGCCTGTTGAAGCGCCGGGATCAGACGTGGCATCAGCCACATTTCTACCCAGTCAGCCATACCGAGCGTCAGCGTGACATTCACGGTTTTCGCATCAAACGCCGCCTGCTGAAACAGCGCGCTTTGCAACTGCTCCAGCAGCGGTAGCAGCTCGCTGTGCAGCTCTTCCGCGCGGGCGGTGGGCTGCATGCGATGGCCACTGCGAATAAACAGCGGATCGTCAAACAGCGTGCGCAGACGCGACAGCACGCCGCTCACTGCGGGCTGGCCCAGATGCAGCTTATCCGCCGCAGCAGAGACGCTCTGTTCGCGAAACAGGACGGCAAAGGCGATCAGCAGGTTCAGATCGATTTTACGGAAATCATTCTCTTTGATAGTCATTATCGCTCCAATCAATTGGAGTGATAGTATCGCTGGCGGGATACTGTTGCAACGAAAACAACAGGAGAAAAGTGATGAAACATTATCCTTTGCTGATGGCGCTGGTGGGCGCAACGATGATCTTCAGCACTCATGCAGCGCAGCCGCCCAGTACGCATCAGGCGCAGGCGCCGGGATATTACCGGATGGCGATGGGTGACTGGCAAATCACCGCCGTTTCCGATGGCACGGTCGCCGTGCCGTTTGACAAGCTGCTCACGCATATTTCCCCCGCAACGCTGCAATCGCAGATGGCGAAAGCCAACCTGACGGTTCACGCCGAAACGTCGATCAACGCCTTTGTCATTAATACCGGTAAGCAGTTGATTCTGGTCGATACGGGGGCCGGGCCGCTGTTTGGCGATGCGGGCGGTCATCTCCTGGATAACCTGCGGGCGGCGGGCATCGATCCGGATGCAATTGATATGGTGTTGCTGACTCACATTCATGCCGATCACTCTGGCGGTGTGCAGCGCGACGGCAAGCTGGTGTTTCGCAATGCCACGGTGCGGGTCGATCAGCGCGACGTGGATTTCTGGCTCAACCCGGCGCATCTGAAAGAGGTTGAAGAGAGCCAACGCCACACCTTTGCTGAGTCCGAACGCTCGCTGCGTCCGGTGATTGATGCCGGTAAACTCAGTACCTTCCGCGCACCGACGGAAATCATTCCCGGTATTGATGCGGTGCCTGCGCCGGGGCATACGCCGGGCAGCGTGATCTATCGTGTCACTCACGGCGGTAAGACGCTGATGTTGTGGGGAGACATTATCCATGCGCATCCGGTGCAGCTACCGAACCCTGACGTGGCGATTCATTTTGATGTCAACCAGCAGCAGGCCGTTGCCACGCGCCAGAAAGTGCTGGCGCAGGTGGCCCGTGAGGGGGACTGGATAGCCGCCGCGCATATTGCGTTTCCTGGCATTGGCAAAGTGATAAAAGCCGATAAAGGCTACCGCTGGGTGCCGATTAACTACAGCGCGCAGGGGAACTAACCTGACGGATGGCGCTGCACTTCAGGTTGGGTGAAGTGCAGCCGCCACGCGCTCAGCATTAAAAAATCATCTTAAACACACCTGTCACCACCAGCAGACCAATCAGAAAGATAATCAGGATCACCCAAAGTAAAATCTTCAACATTTTTAACGTCCTTCATGCATACGGAAGTACAAAGCTTAGATAATCTGCTGCATTTTTGCCTTTTTTCTATACTTAATGGTTTGCAATCACCGGAGGGCGAATGATGTCTGTTACCAACGTTGCTGTGGTCACTGCAGCAGATTCCGGTATCGGCAAGCAATGCGCGCTGATGCTGGCAGAGCAGGGCTTCGATATTGGTATTACCTGGCATTCGGATGAAAAGGGTGCGCAAGAGACGGCACGGCAGGTGGAGGCTTTCGGGCGAAGGGCCGAAACCATCCAGCTTGATCTTAGCCAGTTGCCGGAAGGCGCACAGGCGATACAAACGCTGATTTCCCGTTTCGGACGTATCGATGCGCTGGTCAATAATGCCGGCGCAATGAGCAAAGCGCCTTTCCTGGAGGTGACGTTCGAAGACTGGCGCAGCATTTTTACCGTCGATGTTGACGGCGCGTTTCTCTGCGCGCAAATTGCGGCGCGGCAAATGGTGGCACAGGGTCAGGGCGGACGCATCATTAACATCACCTCGGTACATGAACATACGCCGCTGCCGGAAGCGAGCGCCTATACCGCGGCGAAACATGCGCTGGGCGGATTAACCCAGTCGATGGCGCTGGAACTGGTTGAACACAACATTCTCGTCAATGCGGTCGCGCCCGGCGCGATAGCCACGCCGATGAATAACATGAGCGATGATGATGCTAAACCCGGTTCGATGCCGAATATTCCGCTGGCCCGGCCCGGTACCACCAAAGAGATAGCCAGCATGGTTGCCTGGCTCTGTTCAGCGCACGCCAGTTATACCACCGGGCAGTCGTTTATTATCGACGGCGGATTTATGCTCGCTAACCCGCAGTTCAAACCTAAAGCTTAATCGTGCTCTGTGCTGTTCTGGCGCTTTTTACGACGGCGCCGGAACCACCAGCGCAGACAAACCACCAGCGCGATAGCGATGACCAGCCAAATCCAGCGTTTTACATGCTGATCGAACTGATGCAGCCACGGGCCAATCACTTCCCCGCCAACATAGCCCAGCGTGGTGAACAGTAACGCCCAGACGATCGCGCCAAGAATATTCAGCGGCAGAAAGATTTTCGGACGCAGATGGCTGGTGCCAATCAGCAATGGGCCAACGATGCGAAAGCCGTACATAAAGCGCGAACCAATCACAAACAGATATGGATGGCGGCGGATCAGCGTTTGCGCCTGATGGATTTTGTCGCGATGGCGTGAGAAACGGCGCAGTATTTTCATGCCGTAGCGGCGACCGAGCAGATAAAGCAACTGGTCGCCAATCATGCCGCCCAGCGCCACGGAGATAACCACCAGCGGGAAGCGTAATAACCCCTGATGCGCTGCAACTCCGCCAAGCAGCGTAATGGTCTCACCTTCAGCAATACTGCCAATAACCAGCGCGGCGTAGCCATACTGGCTAATCAGATTATTGATATCCATTAAAAAGAAGCCCTCCCGGTAAAACGCTTATAAGCATACACCCGACTGAGGGTTCTTGTCGGAAGGATACGTTGTGCGGCAGCGCTATTTTTACGGCTGTGCAAAAAATAATCGCAAGAGTGAATTATACTTACAGTGTCGTTATTCGGGCTGTCAGCAAGGGGGCGTTATGAACCATGTCTGGGGACTGTTTTCCCATCCCGATCGTGAAATGAAGGTGATCAAAAGCGAAGACGAAACGGTTTCGCATCACTACACTCACCACGTGCTGGTTATGGCGGCGGTACCGGTTATTTGTGCGTTTATCGGTACCACGCAAATTGGCTGGAACTTCGGTGAGGAGAATGTCGTCAGGCTGTCGTTGTTTACCGGCTTCTACATGGCGGTACTGTTTTATGCGCTGATGCTGGCAGGGGTTGCCGTGATGGGCCGCGTCATCTGGTGGATGGCGCGAAGCTATCCGAATCGTCCCGGGCTGGCGCGCTGTATGGTATTTGCCGGATATGTTGCGACGCCGCTGTTCCTGAGCGGTATTGTGGCGCTCTATCCGCTGGTATGGCTGTGCGCGCTGGTGGGTACCGTCGCACTGTTCTATACCGGTTATCTGCTCTATGTCGGTATTCCAACCTTCCTGAATATCAATAAAGAAGAGGGGCTGAGTTTCTCCAGTTCCACGCTGGCGATTGGCGTGCTGGTGCTGGAAGTGCTGCTGGCGCTGACGGTGATCCTCTGGGGCTACGGCTACCGCCTGTTCTGATAAAATGCATTGCTGGCGTAAATGCCAGCAATGCAATCTTCAGCAATGATTCTTCTGTGGCGACAACCCTGCATGGCGGCTATTATGCGCAGGCCAGCCTCATTATTTTCCTGATTAATGAAAGCGGTGTGCGTAACAACGTGCGTGAATAATTTTCAGAAGTCTCACCATGCAGAAATTTCGAGTCTCTTTATTAAGCCTGGCTTTATTGCTGGCTGCGCCCGTGGCGCCGTTTGCTGTCGCGAAAACCACTGCCGCGACCACTGCCGCACAACCTGAAATTGCCTCAGGTAGCGCGATGATTGTCGATCTGCAAACCAATCAGGTGATCTACTCCAGTCACCCGGATCTGGTGCGTCCTATCGCCTCCATCACCAAGTTGATGACCGCGATGGTAGTGCTGGATGCCCATTTGCCGCTGGATGAGAAACTCAACGTCGATATCAGCCAGACGCCGGAAATGAAAGGGATCTACTCCCGCGTGCGCCTGAACAGCGAAATCAGCCGTAAAAACATGCTGCTGCTGGCGCTGATGTCGTCGGAAAACCGCGCGGCCGCAAGCCTTGCGCATCACTATCCGGGCGGTTACAACGCGTTTATCGCCGCGATGAATGCCAAAGCCAAAGCGCTGGGCATGACCAATACGCATTATGTTGAACCGACCGGGCTGTCGATTCACAACGTTTCTACCGCACGCGATCTGACCAAGCTGCTGATTGCCACCAAACAGTATCCATTGATTGGGCAATTGAGCACCACGCGCGAAGAGATGGCGACCTTCAGCAATCCGGCCTATACGCTGCCGTTTCGCAATACCAACCATCTGGTCTACCGCGATAACTGGAATATCCAGTTGACCAAAACCGGCTTTACCAATGCGGCAGGGCACTGCCTGGTGATGCGCACGGTGATTAATAACAAGCCGGTGGCGCTGGTGGTGATGGATGCATTCGGCAAATTTACGCACTTTGCCGATGCCAGCCGTTTACGTACCTGGATTGAAACCGGGAAAGTGCAGCCGGTTCCGGCGGCGGCGCTGAGTTATAAGCGCCAGAAAGCGGCGCAGATGACGCAGAATAACAGCGCAGCAGGCGAGCAAACCGCGCAGAACGATTAATTACTCCGGCAGCGTCCAGTCACCGTCGTTGAGTGGACGCTGCATAATCAGCGTATCCCGCCAGTCCCCTTTCTTGTAGCCGACGCTACGTAGTTGCCCGACAATCTCAAAGCCGTGCTTTTTATGCAGCCGCAGGGAGCCGGAATTATTATTGCCATCGCCAACCACCGCAATCAGTTGCCGCCACGGCCCCTCTTCACAGCGTGCAATCAGGGCGCTCATCAGCGTTGAACCGATACCGCGACCGGTCATGCTGGCATCGACGTAAATCGACTCTTCCAGCGTATAGCGATAAGCCTGACGCGGGCGATAGAAACCGGCGTAGCAGTAACCAACGATAATGCCGTGATACAGCGCAACCATCCACGGCAGGCCATCGCTGGTGATTTTGCTCATGCGAGCACGCATTTCGTCAATCGTCGGGGGAACTTCTTCGAAGGAGGCGCGACCATGCAGCACGTGCCAGGCGTACAGCGAGGCAATGGCGTGCACATCGTCAGGTGTGGCGTCGCGCACCACGACAGCAGGGCCGGAGAGAATATCGACAGCAGACATGGAAAGGTGTGCTCCTTCAAAGCGGGGAGCCAGAGAAACGTTTCTCTGGCGTTTTTCGCTACTCTATTACGAAAGGAGCACACAATACAGCCTGTATTGTGGCTATTTTATCACCACATCAGCGTGATTATCTGTCGTTAATTCCTCTTGCCAGAATTTACGCTTAGTGGTTTTTCCGATACCGGGATTCATGCTGTTTGTCGGATCATTTTCCCGATAAAACTGTTTTAGCGTTTCTGCGGCTTCATACAGGTGACCCACGTTATGTTCGGCAGGGTATTGCGCGCCGCGCTGGCGCAGCAGTTCAAGCATTTGCTCTTTCAGCGCATGGGCGTCGACGCCTTTCTTGACGATATAATCCTGGTGGAAAACGTGGCACATAAAGTGGCCGTAGTAGAGTTTGTGCACCAGTTGGTTGTCGATTTCTGGCGGCAGATGCTCAAACCATTCGGTATCGTTGCGCCTCAGGGCGATGTCGAGCGCCAGAATATCTTCCACTTCATCAGCATGTACCGCCTGATAGCGGATCGCCGCACCGGCGGCGGCAAAGCGATGTAAAAAGGCTTTGCTCCCTTCCTCCGGCGTACAGACGAAAAAGTCGCCTTCGGCGCTGGCAAAATAGTCCGTCAGCCAGTTTTGCGCTTCTGCGATCCCATCGCCTGACATTTTCAACAGCAGATGATGCTCATACTTATCACGCCACGTTTTCATGCGCGGCGGCAGATGAGACGGGAAGACGGCGCTGATTTTTTGCAGTGAACGGTCAATAAAGTGCGGCTTGAACAGCGGCGCTTTATCCAGCACCGCTTCGGTGCGTCCCTTCAGGGTAAAGAACAGCGGCATTTTGTCGGTGCCGAGCTTGTCGATCATCAGGAAGGTGTCTTTACCGTAGCGTTCGGCGATGTCGTAAATATCGCGGTGCATATATTCGCCCGCCACCGGCAGATGGGCGAAGTTCGCCAGAATGTGGCGGCGGATCTCCGTTAATACGGCGGTCTGGTTGGTGCCGATATAGAATACTTGTTGCTGTTTTTCCGCCGGGAAAGTATCCAGACGTACAGCAAAAACCGCGAGTTTGCCCGCACAGCCGGAAGATTCAAACAGCCGATCCGGATCGGCGTTGTAGCGCGCCGGAGTATCGGCTTCGACGTCGCGCACGCGGGTGATGTAATCATGATCGTGACCGTGACGCTGATCGTGGCGCACGTTATCCGCTTTGATGCGCTCGTCATCCAGCGCGCTGAGGATCTGCTCCGGCGTTTCGCCCAAATCAATGCCCAGATGGTTAACTAACTGCAATTTGCCCTGCTCATCGATACGGGCGAACAGCGACATCTCGGTATAGGCCGGGCCGCGCTGCACCAGTGAACCACCGGAGTTATTGCAGATCCCGCCAATCACCGAGGCGCCAATGCAGGAGGAGCCAATCACCGAGTGCGGCTCGCGGCCCAGCGGTTTAAGCGCCTTTTCCAGCGAGTAGAGCGTGGTGCCAGGATACGCCAGCACCTGCTCGCCGTTATCCAGCAGGTGCAGCTTGTCGAGCCGCAGGGTACTGATAATCACGATATCGCGATCATAATCATTGCCGCTGGGCGTTGAGCCTTCGGTCAGGCCAGTATTCGCCGCCTGCATCAGGATGATTTTGTCGGCGTTGACGCAGGCATGCAGCACGCGCCATAGCTCCACTAACGTTCCGGGAAACACCACCGCCAGCGCATCGCCGTGGCCGGAGCGAAAGCCTTTACGGTAGCGGGCGGTTTTAGCGGGATCGGTCAACAGGTGAGATGCGCCGACCAGCCGTTTCAGTTCGTGTAAAAAAGTGCGGTTCTCGTTTGAAGTTGCGAATGACATATTCCACTCCTTGTGGTGAGTCAGCATTTTTGTGCCTGTAATAGTAGTCCTGCTAAACCTGACGGGGGAGTGAATTCGCAGAAAAATCAGAGCCCAACTCTGCAAGACATGCCAGGATTATGGCACACTGCGTTTTTTTCGCGGTCCGTTCCGCGGTTATGGGTGAAATACAAGAGAGTAAATACGACATGAAATGGCTATGTTCTGTAGGTGTCGCTGTGAGCCTCGCGCTGCAACCCGCGCTGGCTGAGGAGTTGATTGGCAACCATCCGCTGACGCCTGAAGCAAGGGATGCATTTGTCACTGAGTTGCTCAAAAAGATGACAGTTGATGAAAAAATTGGCCAGTTGCGTCTTATCAGTGTTGGCCCGGATAACCCGAAGGAAGCTATCCGCGAGATGATTAAAAAGAGCCAGGTGGGGGCGATTTTTAACACCGTTACCCGCCCGGATATCCGCGCGATGCAGGATCAGGCGATGCAGCTTAGCCGCCTGAAAATTCCTCTCTTTTTCGCTTATGATGTGGTTCACGGCCAGCGTACCGTCTTCCCGATTAGCCTTGGCCTGGCCTCCAGTTTTAACCTTGACGCGGTGCGCACTGTAGGGCGCATTTCTGCTTATGAAGCCGCCGATGACGGCCTGAATATGACCTGGGCACCCATGGTGGATGTTTCCCGCGATCCGCGCTGGGGCCGCGTGTCGGAAGGGTTTGGCGAAGACACCTTCCTGACCTCTGAAATGGGGCGCACGATGGTCGAAGCGATGCAGGGCAAAAGCCCGGCGGATCGCTACTCAGTGATGACCAGCGTTAAACACTTTGCTGCGTATGGCGCGGTGGAAGGCGGTAAAGAGTACAACACCGTCGATATGAGCCCGCAGCGTCTGTTTAACGACTATATGCCGCCGTATAAAGCGGCGCTCGATGCCGGTAGCGGCGGCGTGATGGTGGCGCTTAACTCGCTGAACGGCACGCCCGCTTCGTCGGATTCCTGGCTGTTAAAAGATCTGCTGCGCGATCAGTGGCACTTCAAAGGCATCACCATTTCCGATCACGGTGCGATCAAGGAACTTATCAAACACGGCACGGCTGCCGATCCGGAAGATGCGGTGCGTGTGGCGCTGAAGTCCGGCATCAACATGAGCATGAGCGACGAGTACTACAGCAAGTATCTGCCGGGTCTGGTGAAATCCGGCAAGGTGACGATGGAGGAGCTGAACGATGCCACGCGTCATGTGCTGAACGTGAAGTACGACATGGGCTTGTTTAACGATCCGTACAGCCATCTCGGCCCGAAAGAGAGCGATCCGCAAGATACCAATGCGGAAAGCCGTCTGCATCGCAAAGAAGCGCGTCAAGTGGCGCGCGAAAGTATGGTGCTGCTGAAAAACCGCCTTGAAACCCTGCCGCTGAAAAAAACCGACACCGTGGCGGTGGTTGGGCCGCTGGCCGACAGCAAGCGTGACTCAATGGGAAGCTGGTCTGCGGCGGGTGTGGCCGATCAGTCTGTTACCGTGCTGACCGGCATCCGCAATGCGCTGGCCGGTAAAGGCAACGTGCTGTACGCCAAAGGGGCGAACATCACTAACGACAAAGACATCGTTAACTTCCTCAATCTGTATGAACCGGCGGTGGTGGTCGATCCGCGTTCGCCGCAAGAGATGATTAATGAAGCGGTGGCGGCGGCGAAGAAATCCGACGTGGTGGTAGCTGTGGTGGGTGAAGCGCAGGGGATGGCGCACGAAGCGTCCAGCCGTACTGACATCACTATTCCGCAAAGCCAGCGCGATCTGATTGCCGCGCTGAAAGCGACCGGTAAACCGCTGGTGCTGGTGCTGATGAATGGTCGCCCGCTGGCGCTGGTGAAAGAGGATCAGCAGGCTGATGCGATCCTCGAAACCTGGTTCGCCGGGACGGAAGGCGGTAACGCCATCGCCGATATTCTGTTTGGCGATTACAACCCGTCCGGCAAGTTGCCGATGTCCTTCCCGCGCTCGGTGGGGCAGATCCCGGTTTACTACAGCCATTTGAATACCGGCCGTCCGTACAATGCCGACAAGCCGAACAAATACACTTCCCGTTACTTTGATGAAGCGAACGGGCCGCTCTATCCGTTCGGTTACGGCCTTAGCTACACCACTTTCAAAGTCTCTGAGGTGAAAATGTCCGCGCCGTCGATGACGAACACTGGCAAAGTGACCGCCAGCGTGGAGGTGACCAACACCGGTAAGCGCGCGGGTGAAACGGTGATCCAGATGTATTTGCAGGATGTCACCGCGTCGATGAGCCGTCCGGTGAAACAGCTGCGCGGCTTTGACAAGGTGAACCTGCAACCGGGCGAAACCAAAACCGTCAGCTTCCCGATCGATGTGAATGCGCTGAAATTCTGGAACCAGCAGATGAAATATGCTGCGGAGCCGGGCAAATTCAACGTCTTTATCGGTGTTGATTCCGCACGCGTCAATCAGGGCGAGTTCGAACTGCGCTAATCCTTCCCAGGCCGGGCAACCGGCCTGATTTTTTCCGCTATACCTTATTCCTTTATCGTTTAGGGCTTTCACGCGACAAAGCCGCTATTTTTCGGCTACGCTTTTTTCTCAAGCTGCTGAAAAAGGCGGTAAAAAATGAGGGAAGTACAATGACAATCACCCATAAGATTGCGTGCTCACTGCTGCTGGTGGCTGCCACGAGCCTGCCGTTGCAGGCAGCGGAACCGGTAAAAGTGGGATCCAAAATTGATACCGAAGGGGCGCTGCTGGGCAATATCATCTTGCAGGTTCTGGAAAGCCATGGCGTAAAAACAGTCAATAAAGTGCAGCTTGGCACCACGCCGGTGGTGCGCGGGGCGATTACCTCCGGCGAGCTGGATATCTACCCCGAATACACCGGTAACGGCGCATTTTTCTTTAAAGATGAAAGCGATCCCGCATGGAAAAACGCGCAGCAGGGCTACGAGAAAGTGAAAAAACTCGATGCCGAACAGAATAAGCTGGTCTGGCTGACGCCCGCTCCGGCGAATAACACATGGACGATTGCCGTGCGTCAGGATCTGGCGCAGAAAAATAAGCTCACATCCTTAGCCGATCTGAGCCGTTACCTGAAAGAGGGCGGTGAATTCAAACTGGCGGCATCGGCGGAGTTTATCGAACGCACCGATGCGTTACCGGCCTTTGAGAAAGCGTACGACTTTACACTGAAACAGGATCAACTGCTGTCGCTGGCTGGCGGCGATACGGCAGTAACCATCAAAGCTGCCGCGCAGCAAACCTCCGGTGTGAATGCGGCGATGGCCTACGGCACGGATGGTCCGGTTGCGGCGCTGGGGCTGCAAACGCTGAGCGATCCGAAAGGCGTGCAACCGATCTATGCGCCCACGCCGGTGGTGCGTGAAGCGGTGTTAAAAGCGTATCCGCAGTTGGGTGCGTGGCTGAAACCGGTCTTCGCCAGCCTGGATGAAAAAACGCTGCAAAAACTGAACGCCAGCATTGCCGTTGAAGGGCTGGATGCGAAAAAAGTGGCAGCCGATTACCTGAAAGAAAAAGGGCTGGTGAAATAAGCGCTGTTATGGAGGATTCGCGACGTTGCCATAATCGTGTGCTGCTGCTGTTAATGGTCGTCGGGCTGCTGGCAGCCTGGCTACCGTTTGTTAACTATGCGCCAAACCGGCTGGTCTCAGGCGAAAGTCGCGCGTTGTGGCAGCTGTTTCCGGCGTTCTGGCTACTGGTGCCCTGTCTGTTGCTGATACTCAGTTTTGTGCCAGGGCGCGGGGCGCAAATCGGTACGCTGCTGCTGGCCGAAGCGCTGTTCTGCCTTTTGGTATGGAGCGCGGGCAGGGCGGCGACGGAACTGGCGCAGTCGGGCAGCGCGTTGGCGCGAACCTCGCCGGGAAGCGGGTTGTGGCTGTGGCTGGCGTTGGCGCTGCTGGCCTGTAGCGACGCCATTCGCCGCCTTGCCAGCCATCCGGTCTGGCGCTGGCTGCTCAATGCGCAAATCTGGTGTCTGCCGCTGTTCTTACTGCTCAGCGGCGAGCTGGACGATCTCTCATTGCTGCATGAATACCGCAACCGCCAGGAAGTGTTTAATGATGCGCTGGCGCAGCATCTGACGCTGCTTTTCGGTACGCTCATCCCCGCGCTGGGGGTGGGATTTGCCATCGGTTTATGGTGCTACCGCCATCCGACACGCCAGGGGCCGGTTTTCACGGTGCTCAATATCATCCAGACCATTCCTTCTGTCGGGCTGTTCGGCCTGCTGATTGCGCCGTTGGCCGGGCTGGTGCTGCACTTCCCGGTTCTGAGCCGTTTCGGCATTGCCGGAACCGGCATGACGCCCGCGCTGATTGCCCTTATTTTGTATGCCTTGTTGCCGCTGGTGCGCGGCGTGGTCGCCGGGCTTAACCAGGTGCCGCAGGAGGTGCTGGAGAGTGCCGAGGCGATGGGCATGAGCGCGCGCCAGCGTTTCTGGCAGGTACGCATTCCGCTGGCGCTGCCGCTGCTGCTACGCAGTTTGCGCGTTGTGGCGGTGCAGACGGTCGGCATGGCGGTGATCGCGGCGCTGATCGGGGCAGGCGGCTTCGGTTCGTTGGTCTTCCAGGGGCTACTGAGCAGCGCGCTGGATTTAGTGTTGCTTGGTGTGATCCCGGTTATTGCGCTGGCCGTTGTCGTGGATGCGCTGTTTGGTTTAAGCCTCGCGCTGCTGAAGGTAAAACAACATGATTGAATTTAAAAATGTCAGCAAAACCTTTGCCGGACAGCAGGCCGTCAGCCATCTCGATCTGCATGTCAAAACGGGCGCTTTTTCGGTACTGATTGGCACCTCAGGTTCCGGAAAATCGACCACGCTGAAGATGATCAACCGGCTGATCGAGCATGATGAAGGCGCGATTTATTTTGCCGGTGAGGATATTCGCCTGCTTCCGGTGCTGGAGCTGCGCCGCCGCATGGGGTATGCCATCCAGTCGATTGGGTTGTTCCCGCACTGGACGGTGGCGCAGAACATCGCCACCGTGCTGCAACTGCAAAAGTGGTCGCGCGGCCAGCGCGAGGCACGGGTGGATGAACTGATGGCGCTGCTGGGGCTGGATGTTTCCCTGCGCGACCGTTTCCCGCATCAGCTTTCCGGCGGGCAACAGCAGCGGGTCGGAGTGGCTCGCGCGCTGGCGGCCGATCCGGAAGTGCTGTTGATGGATGAACCTTTCGGTGCGCTGGATCCGGTCACCCGCGCGGCATTGCAGCAGGAGATGGTGCGCATTCACCGCCTGCTTGGGCGCACCATTGTACTGGTGACGCACGATATTGATGAGGCGCTACAGCTGGCAGATCATCTGGTGTTGATGGATAAGGGCAAAGTGGTGCAGCAGGGGACACCGCTGGCGCTGCTGACCGCGCCGCACAACGATTTTGTCCGTGAATTTTTCGGTCGTAGCGAGCTGGGCGTGCGTCTGTTGTCGCTGCGCCAGGTGAAAGGCTATCTGCGCCGTGAACCGGTTTATGAGGGAGAACCGCTGCGGGCGGAGATGACGCTGCGCGAAGCGTTGTCGGCGTTTGTCGCCCAACAGTGCGAGATCCTGCCGGTGCATGATGACAGCGGCCAGCCCTGCGGCAGTCTGCATTTCCGTGATTTATTGCGCGTGGAGGCCAGTGGTGAGGCTTCTGCGTGATCCCCTGTTATGGTTGATCGCGCTGTTTGTGGCGCTATTGCTGTGGCTGCCGCACAGCGCTGCGTTATTCAGCACACTGTTTCCGCAACTGCCGCGCCCGGTCTATCTGCAGGAGAGCTTTGTGTCGCTGGCCGCAGCGCATTTTGCGCTGGTGGGCATTTCCAGCGCGATTGCCATTGTGCTGGGTATCGGTGTTGGCATTGTGGTGACCCGCCCGGCCGGGCGTGAGTTTCGTCCGCTGGCGGAAACCATCGCCGCCGTCGGGCAAACTTTTCCGCCGGTGGCGGTGCTGGCGATTGCCGTGCCGGTCATGGGGTTTGGTAAAGAGCCGGCGGTGATTGCGCTGGTATTGTACGGTATTTTGCCGATTTTACAGGGAACGCTGGCCGGGATCGCCGCCGTGCCAGAGAGCGTACAAAGCGTGGCGCAGGGCATGGGAATGAGCGCGTGGCAGCGGTTGGTGAAAGTGGAGCTGCCGCTGGCGGCGCCGGTGATCATTGCCGGTGTGCGCACCTCGGTGATCATCAATATCGGCACGGCGGCGATTGCCTCAACGGTGGGCGCGAGCACGCTCGGTACGCCGATTATCATCGGGCTGAGCGGTTTTAATACGGCTTATGTTATTCAGGGAGCAATTCTGGTGGCGCTGGCCGCGATTATTGTCGACCAGGCATTTGAGCGGTTGACGCGCTGGCTTAGCCAGCACCGCCACGCACAATAAACGAATAACCTGCGAGCATCACGCCGCTGATGCCGCCGATGGCCATCAGCAGAAAAACCGCGATGACGATAATTTTACCAGCCTTCATATGTCGTTCCTTTTGTTAAGGCAAGTAGTATAAAGGGAGCCGGGTTGTTGATAAAACATTAAATACCGAGAAGCGCAACGCGGTGGCCGTTTTCCTGCCATGTCAGCAACTGATGCAGTTGCGCTGTTGTCGGGCTTTCTCCGCACCACACCAGCAGCGTCTGGCCGTCGAACATCTCCGGGCGCAGATGGGTTAACGAATGTGCCAGCACATCTACCCGCCATCCTTGCTGGCTTGCTATCCAGCCTTCCAGCCATAAACGGGGGGTGTCGTGAATATTCCAGCCGATCACCAGCGCGTCCTGGCCGCTCTTTTTGCGCGCCAGCGCCAGAGAGCCGGAAATATGAGTAATCAATATGCCATCGAGCAGGCTGAGCATCGCTTGCAGAGCGGGCTGCGGGTTTTGCAGGCGGTGGCGTAAAGGCATGATCAAATTGCTGGTCAGCGTACTGGCCGGGTAGTCGCGTTCGTGCTCTTTGATCCACTGGTGCAACTGCTGCTGATTGCCCTGTTGCAGGTAGCGCAGCGCGGTCTCTTGCTGCTCCCGCCAGCCGTCGCGAACCTCGTCAGGTTCGCTGGAAAGCAGGGTCTGCACTTTGCTGACCTGAACACCATTACTTATCCAGCTTTTAATTTCCCGAATGCGATCAATGTCCGATTCGGTAAAGAGTCGATGGCCGCCATCCGTGCGTTGAGGTTTCAATAACCCGTAACGTCGCTGCCAGGCTCGCAGCGTGACGGGATTGACATCGCATAACAACGCCACTTCACCAATTGTGTAAAGCGCCATAGTTTCACCTTTGCTTACTGGCTCCCACTTTAACTGTAGCCTCTGGCGGTCGTATGAAGAGAAATTGGCGAAAAATTGCCCGGACGGCAGGTGAAAGGTGAATCATCTGGCAAGACTTTGTGATACAGAGCACGATTTAGCGTTTTTTTGCAGCGCTTCAAAGAAACGTACGGCGACTCCATGTATGTTACGCGCTTTAGTTGATGTGGTATTTGCCGGTATGTACGAATTCAATCTGGTGCTGTTGCTGCTACAACAGATGTGCGTGTTTCTGGTTATCGCCTGGTTGATGAGTAAGACGCGCCTGTTTATCCCGCTAATGCAGGTTACCGTCCGTCTGCCGCATAAATTATTGTGCTATGTCACCTTCTCTATTTTCTGCATTCTTGGCACTTATTTCGGGCTGCACATCGAAGACTCTATTGCGAATACCCGGGCGATTGGCGCGGTCATGGGCGGCCTGCTCGGCGGCCCGCTGGTGGGCGGTCTGGTCGGATTAACCGGCGGCCTGCACCGTTACTCGATGGGCGGCATGACGGCGCTGAGCTGTATGATCTCCACCATTGTCGAAGGGCTGCTTGGCGGCCTGGTTCACAGTGCGTTGATTAAGCGCGGGCGTACCGATCGGGTCTTTAGCCCGCTCACCGCCGGGGCAATCACTTGTGTGGCGGAGCTGACGCAGATGCTGATTATTCTGCTGATTGCCCGGCCGTTCGACAGTGCCCTGCATCTGGTGCAGAGCATTGCCGCGCCGATGATGGTCACCAATACCGTCGGCGCCGCGCTGTTTATGCGTATCCTGCTCGATAAACGCGCCATGTTCGAGAAGTACACCTCGGCGTTTTCCGCCACCGCGCTGAAAGTGGCCGCCTCCACCGAAGGGATTTTGCGCCAGGGTTTTAACGAAGAAAACAGCATGAAGGTGGCGCAGGTGCTCTATAAAGAGCTGGAGATTGGTGCGGTGGCCATTACCGATCGCGACAAGCTGCTGGCGTTTACCGGCATTGGCGACGATCACCACTTACCGGGGCGGCCGATCTCTTCGGTCTGGACGCAGCGCGCCATCGAAACCGGCGAAGTGGTGTACGCTGACGGTAACGAAGTGCCGTATCGCTGCTCGTTGCATCCGCAGTGCAAATTAGGTTCGACATTAGTTATTCCGCTACGCGGCGAAAACCAGCGCGTGGTGGGCACCATTAAGTTATACGAGGCGAAAAACCGCCTGTTCAGCTCCATCAACCGCACGCTGGGCGAAGGGATCGCGCAACTGCTGTCGGCGCAAATTCTCGCCGGGCAGTACGAACGGCAGAAGGCGCTGCTGACTCAGTCGGAAATTAAACTCCTGCATGCGCAGGTGAACCCACATTTCCTGTTCAATGCGCTGAATACGTTGAAAGCGGTGATCCGCCGCGACAGCGACCAGGCCGGGTTGCTGGTGCAATACCTCTCGACCTTCTTTCGCAAAAACTTAAAGCGTCCGTCAGAGATCGTTACGCTGGCGGATGAAATTGAACATGTGAATGCCTACCTGCAAATCGAAAAAGCGCGCTTCCAGTCGCGGTTGCATGTGCAGTTACACGTGCCGGAGGCGCTGTCGCATTTGCAGTTGCCGGCATTTACGCTGCAACCGATTGTCGAAAATGCCATCAAGCATGGTACATCGCAGCTGCTCGGCGTCGGCGAGATTTCCATCAACGCCAGCCAGGACGGGGAACATCTGGTGCTGGCGGTTGAGGATAATGCGGGTCTGTATCAACCGAAAAACGATGCCAGCGGGCTGGGGATGAGCCTGGTGGATAAGCGGTTGCGCGCCCGCTTCGGTAACGACTGCGGTATCAGCATTGCCTGCGAACCGGATCTGTTTACCCGCATTACCTTAAGACTCCCGCTGGAGGAACAGGCATGTTAAAAGTGCTGATTGTTGATGATGAACCGCTGGCCCGGGAAAACCTGCGTATTCTGCTTCAGGAAGAGAGCGACATCGAGATTGTTGGCGAGTGCGGCAATGCCGTGGAAGCGATTGGCGCGGTGCACAAGCTGCACCCCGACGTGCTGTTTCTTGATATTCAGATGCCGCGCATCAGCGGGCTTGAGATGGTCGGCATGCTTGATCCCGGCAATCGCCCTTATGTGGTGTTTCTTACCGCTTTTGATGAGTATGCGGTGCAGGCGTTTGAGGAACATGCGTTCGACTACCTGCTTAAACCTATTGAGGCACGTCGTCTGGAGAAAACGTTGACGCGCCTGCGCCAGGAGCGCGGTGTGCAGGATGTGTCGGTGCTGCCGGAGAATCAGGAAGCGCTGAAATTTATTCCCTGTACCGGGCACAGCCGTATCTGGCTGTTGCAGATGGATGAGGTGGCGTTTGTCAGCAGCCGGATGAGCGGCGTTTATGTCACCAGCCAGGAGGGCAAAGAGGGCTTTACTGAGCTGACGTTGCGTACGCTGGAGAGCCGCACGCCGCTGGTTCGCTGCCATCGTCAGTATCTGGTGAATATGGCGCACCTGAAAGAGATTCGCCTTGAAGATAACGGCCAGGCGGAGCTATTGCTGCGTGACGGGCTGACGGTGCCGGTCAGCCGCCGCTATCTGAAGAATTTAAAAGAGGCGCTGGGGTTGTAAATTCCTGTGCGATGCCTACACTGCGCGCTGGTTTATCATTTTGGGGAAAGAGATGCTTAATAACGATATCCTGCGCAGCCTGCGTTACACACTGCAAGTGGACAATAACGCGCTGGTGCGCATTCTTGCACTGGCGGATACGGTGGTCACCGCCGAACAGATTGCTCCGTGGCTGCGTAAAGAGGATGAGGCAGGGTATAAGCCGTGTCCGGATATTGTGTTATCCGCTTTTCTCAATGGGCTGATTTACGAAAAACGCGGCAAAGATGACAGCGCGCCGCCGCTGGTGGTCGAGCGCAAACTGAATAACAACATTGTGCTGAAAAAATTGCGTATCGCCTTTTCGTTAAAGACCGACGATATTCTGGCGATCCTCACCGCGCAGCAGTTCCGTGTGTCGATGCCGGAAATCACCGCCATGATGCGCGCGCCGGAACATAAAAACTTCCGCGAGTGCGGCGACCAGTTTCTGCGCTATTTCCTGCGTGGCTTAGCCAGCAAGGTGCAAAAGCCGAAAGCGCAGGCCTGATAAGCGAAGCGCCATCAGGCTATGTCGCCTGAGCGTTGTGAAAAACTGCCCGATGACGGCGTTGCGTTATCCGGCTTACGACCTTCACTGGCCCGGTAAGCGTAGCGCCACCGGGCAAGATGACGAATTACTGAACCTCTTTAAAGCCCTTCGCTTTCAACAGCGCTTCCGACTTCTGCATACTGATACCATCCTGCACCGTGCCGGTAAACGCCGTGCCCTGTAATGCGTTCAGATCGGCGAAATTCACCGCGCTGTAATCTACATCCAGCGTCTCCTGCGCATAGGTTTGCTGGTAATCAACGCTCTCTTTGATCCCTTTGACGCTCTGGTATTTCTGGCTGATCGGCCCGAGGACTTTCATCGCTTCCTCTTTGTTGCTCGCGCCAATGGCGCTGTAGTCGATCTTATTTTTCGCCGTCTGGCGCAGCACTTTGTCGTCTTTGTAGTAATAGGTCAGCGTCAGTTCGGTTCCTGGTGCCGACCAGCTAAAGGTTTTACTCTGCTCTTTCTCCCCGCAGCCGCTCAGGCTGAAGAGCAGGGTAAAGGCGAAAAGGGCGGCAAAAAGATGACGGATATTCACGGTGATTCCCCTGTTTCCATAAACTGGTATCAGTATAGAAAAAAGGCGCTGATATCAGCGCCTTTATTGTTATTTGACCTGTTGGCCTGCTTTCGCACCGCTGTCCGGGCTGAGCAGGAAGATGTCCTTGCCGCCAGGGCCTGCGGCCATCACCATCCCTTCGGAGATGCCGAAGCGCATTTTACGCGGCGCAAGGTTTGCCACCATCACCGTCAGGCGGCCAATCAGCGCGCTCGGGTCCGGGTAGGCAGAACGAATGCCGGAGAAGACATTGCGTTTCTCGCCGTCCAGATCCAGCGTCAGGCGCAGCAGCTTGTCAGAGCCCTCAACGAATTCCGCGTTCTCAATCAGCGCCACGCGCAGATCGACTTTGGCGAAATCATCAAAGCTGATGGTTTCCTGAATCGGATTGTCGGCCAGTTCGCCGGTCACCGGTGCGGCAGCCGCTTTCACTTCTTCTTTCGACGCTTCAACCAGCGCTTCGACCTGTTTCATCTCAATGCGGTTGTACAACGCTTTGAAGGTATTCACTTTATGGCCGAGCAGCGGCTGGTTAATGGCACCCCACTCCAGCGTGGTGTTGAGGAACGCTTCCGCGCGCTCAGAGAGCGATGGCAGAACCGGTTTCAGGTATGTCAGCAGAACGCGGAACAGATTGATGCCCATTGAGCAGATGGCCTGCAGATCGGTATCGCGG
This sequence comes from Kosakonia sp. H7A, assembly GCF_003028445.1. Taxonomy (NCBI): domain Bacteria; kingdom Pseudomonadati; phylum Pseudomonadota; class Gammaproteobacteria; order Enterobacterales; family Enterobacteriaceae; genus Kosakonia; species Kosakonia sp. H7A. The sequence continues at coordinate 240,768 of NZ_PYTZ01000002.1, forward strand.
CCTTCCTGTTTTGCCACCACCCACGGCGCCTGCTCATCAACATAGCGGTTAGCCACATCGGCCAGTGCCATGATTTCGCGTACCGCTTTGCTGAATTCGCGGTTTTCCCACGCTTCACCAATGCTGGCTGCCGCGTCGATAAAGGTCTGGTACAGCGCCGGATCCGCCAGCTCTGCCGCCAGCACGCCGTCAAAGCGTTTGGCGATAAAGCCCGCGTTACGGGAGGCCAGATTCACCACTTTGTTGACGATGTCGGCGTTCACGCGCTGGATAAAGTCTTCCAGGTTAAGGTCGATATCATCAATGCGCGAAGAGAGCTTCGCCGCGTAGTAGTAGCGCAGGCTGTCGGCATCAAAATGGTTCAGCCAGGTGCTGGCTTTAATGAAGGTGCCACGCGATTTGGACATCTTCGCGCCGTTCACCGTCACATAGCCGTGAACAAACAGGTTGGTCGGCTTACGGAAATTGCTGCCTTCCAGCATCGCAGGCCAGAACAGGCTGTGGAAGTAGACGATATCTTTACCGATAAAGTGATACAGCTCGGCGTCGGAATCTTTCTTCCAGTATGCGTCGAAGCTGGTGGTATCGCCGCGTTTGTCGCACAGGTTTTTGAACGAGCCCATGTAGCCGATCGGCGCATCCAGCCAGACATAGAAATATTTGCCCGGCGCGCCCGGGATTTCGAAGCCGAAGTACGGCGCATCGCGGGAGATATCCCACTGTTGCAGCCCGGATTCGAACCACTCCTGCATTTTGTTGGCCACCTGCTCCTGCAGCGCGCCGCTGCGGGTCCATGCCTGTAACATTTCGCTGAAGGAAGGCAGATCGAAGAAGAAGTGTTCGGAATCACGCATTACCGGCGTCGCGCCGGATACCACTGATTTCGGCTCGATCAGCTCGGTCGGGCTGTAGGTCGCGCCGCACACTTCGCAGTTATCACCGTACTGATCCGGCGATTTACATTTCGGGCAGGTGCCTTTCACAAAACGGTCCGGCAGGAACATGCCTTTTTCCGGATCGTAGAGCTGAGAGATAGTGCGGTTCTTAATAAAACCGTTCTCTTTCAGGCGCGTGTAAATAAGCTCCGACAGCTCGCGGTTCTCGTCGCTGTGCGTGGAGTGGTAGTTGTCGTAGCTGATGTTAAAGCCAGCAAAATCAGTCTGATGTTCCTGACTCATTTCGGTGATCATCTGCTCCGGGGTGATCCCCAGCTGCTGCGCTTTCAGCATGATCGGCGTGCCGTGGGCATCGTCCGCGCAAATGAAGTTCACCTCGTGGCCGCGCATTCGCTGGTAACGGACCCAGACATCAGCCTGGATGTGCTCCAGCATATGGCCGAGGTGGATAGAGCCGTTGGCGTACGGCAGTGCGCACGTTACCAGAATTTTCTTCGCGACTTGAGTCATAGTAGGCATTACATCTTCTTGAGAAAAAGGGGTATCGATAGTACCAAAAGGGGAATTAGCGCGCTACGCGATCGAGGCGTTTTAGACCATATATGCAGATATGGGAATAATTGAACGACGCTATCAGGAGCGTTTTAAACCACATGCGCCAATATGCGCAATAATTACGCTATGTGTTAACGGCATGAATCCGTAAATGGATAATTATTACCTGTGCGGTAAACTTGGCCGCTACAATGTCGTTTCTTCAGAACAACTACAAAGGAGTCGGGATGAGTTCGCAATCCCCGGCCAAATCCCCGGAAGCTTTGCGCGCCATAGTTTCGGGAACATTGGCCAATTTTCAGCACCCAACCCTGAAGCATAACCTCACGGCGTTAAAAGCCGTGCACCATGTTGCGTGGCTGGATGGCACCCTGCATATCGAACTGGTGATGCCGTTCGTCTGGCGTACCGCGTTTGAAGAGTTAAAAGCGCAGTGCAGCGCGGAGCTGCTGCGCATTACCGAAGCGCGCGCCATCGACTGGAAGCTGTCGCACAACATCGCCACCCTGAAACGCGTGAAGAATCAGCCTGGCGTCAACGGCGTGAAAAATATCATTGCGGTCAGCTCCGGCAAAGGCGGGGTAGGGAAGTCCTCCACGGCGGTAAACCTGGCGCTGGCGCTGGCGGCGGAAGGGGCAAAAGTCGGTATTCTGGATGCGGACATCTACGGCCCGTCTATTCCGCTGATGCTGGGCGCAGAACATGAGCGCCCAACCTCGCCGGACGGAACGCATATGGCGCCGATCATGGCGCATGGCCTGGCGACCAACTCCATCGGTTATCTGGTCACCGACGATAACGCCATGGTGTGGCGCGGCCCGATGGCCAGCAAAGCGTTGCTGCAACTGTTGCAGGAATCGATGTGGCCGGATCTTGATTATCTGGTGCTGGATATGCCGCCAGGCACCGGGGATATCCAGTTAACGCTGGCGCAGAACATTCCGGTTACCGGCGCAGTGGTGGTTACCACGCCGCAGGACATTGCGCTGATCGACGCCAAAAAAGGCATCGTGATGTTTGAGAAAGTGGAAGTGCCGGTTCTGGGGATCGTCGAGAACATGAGCATGCACATTTGCAGCAACTGCGGTCACCACGAGCCGATTTTCGGCACCGGCGGCGCAGAGAAACTGGCGGAACAGTATCACACCCAACTGCTTGGTCAGTTACCGCTGCACATTACACTGCGTGAAGATCTGGATAAGGGCACACCGACGGTGGTCAGCCGCCCGGACAGTGAATTTACGGCTATCTACCGCAATCTTGCGGATCGTGTTGCCGCGCAGCTTTACTGGCAGGGTGAAGTTATTCCTGGCGATATCGCTTTCCGCGCGGTGTAAAACCCGCATGGTGGCGATGCGGATCTGAAGATGGCGACGTCGCAGGTTCGAAGAGAGAGCAGGCCGGATGGGGTAATCCCGCATTCCGGCCTGCAATTTTACTGCTTCACCAATTTTACTGTTTCACATAGTGCATCAGCACGTAATCCCCTTCCGGTGACACGCCCTGCGCTTCTGGCCGCCAGCCGTGGCGCTCATAAAACGCCAGCGCGGCCTTATTCTGCAACAAGCATTTCAGCGCACCGGTGCCGGTAAACGTGGTCTGTACATGTTTGAGAAGTGCGCTGCCGACTCCTTTGCCCTGAAAGGCCGGGTCAACAAACAAGTTATGCAGGAAGTTGTCGTTTTCGTACACCGAGGCGAAACCGAGCCGGTGACCCTCCTCTTCAGCGACCCAAATCACTTCATCGAGGGTGGCGGCATCAAAGTCTTCCAGTTGCCAGTCACGCCCATCGAGCCAGCTCCAGCCAGCTCTGCGGGCGTGTAAAAACAGCGTACGCAGAAACGGCCTGTCACTCTCCTGCCAGCGGCGGATAATCACAGGCGCTCCCTTAACGATGGTAGAAAATGTCGCCGTTATAGGCTTTGAGAATTTTGCCTTCAGCGTCGGTGATCAGCACGTAGTTGCCGCCCATGTAGGTCCAGTGGCTACCGGCTTCTGGTGCAGGCAGGTTACGCAACTGCCACTGTTTGATGTTGTACTCTTCGCTACGGTACATCTCTGGCACGGTATCGCCGATATTAAATTTAGTAAAGTCGGCAACAAAGTCCTTAATTTCATACGATTGCGTGCCGGTCGCCCCCGGTGTGGCCGTCTGCGGAGCCGCAAACGCCGAGGAGGCGGTGACCAACAGCGCGCCCAGAAGCATCATTTTCGTTTTACTCATTGTTTCTCCAGGTTGTTCTTTTTACATTTCACGCAGTTGCTTATGTAGCACGCCATCATTGCCGTTAATGCGGTGCTGAGCAACCGGGAAAAAATAACGCTTTGGTAAAAAGTGTAAGCAAACCCAGGTCATAGCTGTACAGGCGGAGAGCGATTTTCGCTATCCGCTTGTAACGTTTGGGAATAATCCTGGCTGGCCGATCAGCCAGCAAACCCTTCCAGCACAATCTTGCCGACGGCGCGCTGGCTTTCCAGCAGTGCATGCGCTTTACGTAAATTCGCGGCATTAATGGTGCCGAAGTGCTCGCCGAGCGTGGTTTTCAGCACGCCCTGATCAATCAACTGCGCCACGCGGGTGAGCAGATTGTGTTGCTCGATAATATCGCGGGTGGTGAACATCGAACGGGTAAACATAAATTCCCAGTGCAGAGAGATGCTTTTCACCTTCAGCGGCAACGCATCCAGGCTTTCCGGATCGTCAATCAGTGCCAGCTTACCCTGCGGTTGCAGCGCATTAATCAGCTGCTGATAGTGCTCCTGGGTATTGTTCAGGCTGGCGACGTGCGTCACCTGCGCAATGCCAATTCGCGCCAGCTCTTCGGTCAACGGTTTGCTGTGATCAATCACATGATGCGCACCCAGTTCTTTCACCCACTGCTGGCTGGCAGGGCGCGATGCGGTGCCGATAACCGTCAGGCGGGTCAGTTTACGCGCCAGCTGCGTCATGATGGAACCTACGCCGCCCGCCGCGCCAACGATCAGCAACACGTCGCCTTCGTTGCCGTTCTCGTTGATGCCAAGCCGGTCAAACAGCATTTCCCATGCGGTGATGGCGGTCAGCGGCAGCGCCGCTGCCTGGGCGTTATCCAGCGTTTTCGGTTTGTGCGCCACAATGCGCTCATCGACCAGTTGATATTCGCTATTGCTGCCCGGACGGGTCAACGCGCCCGCATACCACACTTCATCACCTGGCTGAAACAGCGTTACTGCTTGACCAACAGCTTTGACCACGCCAACGGCGTCCCAGCCCAGTACGCGCGGGGTATCGGCATTAAATCCGGCACGAACTTTGGTATCAACCGGGTTGACGGATATGGCTTTCACTTCGACCAGCAGATCGTGGCCGCTGGCCTGCGGTTGCGGCAGCTCAATATCACTGAGGAAATCCAGGTTACTGTTACCCTGAGCAGCGCGGGTAATGGCGATTGCTTTCATATGTGCTCCGTTAAGTAAGGGATGGGAGTGGGTGTGTGATTAATGGTAGTCAGGCTGATTGATATGAGAAACCATCAGAATCGGGAAGCACTTATCCTCGGGCAGTGAAAATCCTCCGACGGAGAGTTCTCACCCACTCAACGGGCAGCATTGTGCAGGCGGCAAAAGGGTTGGGCTGGGGGGAATTGATATTGCAGGTGATGAGATCCCGTAGGCCGGATAAGGCGTTAGCCGCTATCCGGCGATAGACCTTAATCGACGTCCGGCACCGGAATATCGGCGCTGACGCGCAGATCCTGGTCATTGAAAATCATGCAGTGCGGGCTATCAAAGGCGAGGGTGATTTTCTGCCACGGGCGGAAATGCACATCGCCGGGCAGCAGGATTTTAATGTTGTCGTGGCCATAGCACTGGCCGAAAAGATAAGTATTGTTGCCGAGCCGCTCTACCACTTCGCACTGAAACTCCAGCTGCGTACCGCGTGTGACATCGGTGGAGAGGTGCTCCGGGCGGATCCCCAGCGTCACCGCAGCCCCCGGCTCAAGGCGCGAAGTCGTGATCGCCAGCGTTAACGGATGCCCCTGCGCAAGGGTGACGGTAAGCTCGCCTGGCTGCCACGCTTTCACCGTCGCCGGCAGGAAGTTCATCTTCGGTGAGCCGATAAATCCGGCGACAAACTTATTTTTCGGGTTGTAATAGAGCTCCATCGGCGAGCCCATCTGCTCGACATTGCCGTAATTCATCACCACGATTTTATCGGCCAGCGTCATCGCTTCCACCTGGTCATGCGTGACATACACCATGGTGGTTTTCAGCTCCTGATGCAGACGAGCAATATGCAGGCGCATCTCAACGCGCAGTTCGGCATCAAGGTTGGAGAGCGGTTCATCAAACATAAACACACGCGGGTTACGCACAATAGCGCGACCAATCGCCACGCGCTGGCGCTGACCGCCGGAGAGCTGTTTCGGTTTTCTGTCCAGCAGGTGGCTGAGCTGTAAGGTTTTGGCGACCATCTCCACCTGGCGGCGGATCTCCTCCTTCGGCACTTTGTTCACTTTCAGGCCGTAGCCCATATTTTCCGCCACGGTCATATGCGGATAGAGCGCATAAGACTGGAACACCATCGAGACGCCGCGATGTGCGGGCGCGACATCATTCATCACCTCATCGCCAATCAATACTTCCCCTTCGCTGACCTCTTCCAGTCCCGCAATCATGCGCAGCATGGTCGATTTCCCGCAGCCGGAGGGGCCGACAAATACGGCAAACTCGCCGTCTTCAATCGACAGATTCACATTGTTCAGCGTCACCGTGTCGCCAAACCGTTTGGTGACATTCCTCAGTCGTATATTGGACATCAACGTTCCCCGAAATTAGTAGCCGTTATGTGCTGCGATAAGCGCGTTGTCGGATGTTTTTGTTTTACGTATAACAATCAGGCGACAGGTCTGCTCAACCGCGAAAATTCATGCTCAGACTATAACTTCCAGTGATTTCGCGCCCTATATCGAATTTCCATTTCTGTTGCATCTGTCACACAACTGACAGTTAATTCTCGTTTTATTCATCGCTCAAGCGTAGCGTATAACAAATTCGATAAGGCGCGTGAATGCGTTTTAAGCCCAGTGATATCAGGTGATTTTTAAGCTGTCTCATCGGATGTTGCACCATAAAAACCACTAAAATGTTATACCTTGACATGAGGGTGATAATGAAAAAGAGAACACTTACCGCACTGATCCTCTCTGCACTGGCTGCCGGCCAGCTTATTAGCCTGTCGGCGCACGCGGCGACAAAGCAGCTTAACGTCTGGGAAGACATCAAAAAGTCCGTCGGTATCCAGGATGCCGTCAAAGATTTTGAGCAAAAGTACGACGTTAAAGTGAACGTGCAGGAGATGCCCTACGCACAGCAACTGGAAAAATTACGCCTTGATGGCCCGGCTGGCATCGGGCCGGATGTGCTGGTTATCCCCAATGATCAGTTGGGTGGCGCGGTTGTGCAAGGGCTGCTGACCCCCCTGAATCTGGACAAAGAAAAGGTTGACGCCTTTACCCCGGCCTCCATCAACGCTTTTCGTCTGGATAACACTCTGTATGGCGTACCGAAAGCGGTAGAAACGCTGGTGCTGATTTACAACAAAGATCTGCTCGACAAGCCGCTGCAAAGCCTGCCGGAGTGGCTTGAGTACTCGAAAAAACAGCGCGAGCAGAACAAATACGGTCTGCTCGCGAAATTTGACCAAATCTATTACAGCTGGGGCGCTATCGGCCCAATGGGCGGCTACCTGTTCGGCAAAAACGACAAAGGCGGCTACAACCCGCAGGATATCGGCCTGAATAAACCGGGCGCGGTAGAAGCGGTCACCTTCCTGAAAAAATTCTACAGCGAAGGGGTGTTTCCGTCGGGGATCCTCGGCGATAACGGGCTGAACGCCATCGATTCACTGTTTACCGAGAAAAAAGCTGTGGCGGTGATTAACGGCCCGTGGGCTTTCCAGCCCTATGAAGCCGCTGGCATTAATTACGGCGTGGTGCCGCTGCCAAACTTGCCGGACGGCAAACCGATGAGCTCCTTCCTCGGCGTGAAAGGTTATGTCGTCTCCACCTGGAGTAAAGACAAGCAACTGGCGCAGCAATTTATCGAATTTATCAACCAGCCGCAGTACGTGAAAACGCGCTATATCGCCACCCGCGAGATCCCGGCGCAGAAAGCAATGATTGACGATCCGGTCATTAAAAATGACGAAAAGGCCAGCGCAGTGGCGGTACAGGCTGCGCGCGCGACGGCAATGCCGGGCATTCCTGAGATGGGCGAAGTCTGGGGACCGGCAAATGCCGCACTGGAACTGAGCCTGACCGGCAAGCAGGAACCGCAGGCCGCGCTCGATGCCGCGACCAAACAGATCCACATGCAAGTTGAAGCCATGCAGGCCAGTAACCAGTAACCGCTTGTTGTAGCAGAACGGGAGGGCAACCTCCCGTTGTCGAAAAGGAGTCGTACGTGATTATCAGTCCCAGCGAGAATTTTGCCAAAACGCAAGCAGGGCGTCATGCGTGGTGCGGGCTGCTGCTGGCCATTGTGCCGGGCTTTGGTCAGTTTTATCATCGCCAGTGGCTAAAAGGCCTTATCTTCCTTGTCCTGCTGAGCAGTTTTACCGGCATTTTTTATGATTTTTTGCGCGAGGGGATCTGGGGGTTATATACCCTCGGCGAAGAAGTACCGCGCGATAACTCGATCTTTTTGCTGGCAGAAGGGATCATCAGCCTGCTGATCATCGCCTTTGGCCTGATGGTCTGGTATCTGTCGCTACGCGATGCATGGATCAACGGCAAAAAGCGCGACGAAGGTAAGCCGCTGAACAGCGTGCGCAAGCAGTATCAACTGCTGCTCAGCGACGGTTTTCCTTATCTGATGATCACGCCCGGCTTCATCCTGCTGGTGTTTGTGGTGATTTTCCCGATCCTGTTCGGCTTCTCTATTGCTTTCACCAACTACAACCTCTATCACACGCCGCCCGCCAAACTGGTGGACTGGGTGGGATTAAAGAATTTCGTCAATATCTTTACCCTGTCGATCTGGCGTTCGACCTTCCTCGATGTGTTGCAGTGGACGGTGGTCTGGACGCTGCTGGCGACCACGTTGCAATGCACCGTTGGTGTGCTGCTGGCGATCCTGGTGAACCAGAAAGATCTGCGCTTCAAGCCGCTGGTACGCACCATTTTTATTTTGCCGTGGGCGGTGCCGGGCTTTGCCACCATTCTGGTCTTCGCCGGAATGTTTAACGACTCATTTGGCGTGATTAACAACGCCATTCTGGCTTTCTTCGGTATTGCGCCGAAAGCGTGGCTGACCGATCCGTTCTGGACGAAAACCGCGCTGATCATGATGCAAACCTGGCTCGGCTTCCCGTTTGTCTTTGCCATGACCACCGGGGTGTTGCAGGCGATTCCGGACGATCTGTACGAAGCGGCGAAGATGGATGGCGCCAGCACCTGGACCCGGCTGCGCACTATTACGCTGCCGCTGGTGCTCTACTCAATCGCGCCGATCATCATCACTCAGTACACCTTCAATTTTAATAACTTCAACATCATCTACCTGTTTAACAACGGCGGTCCGGCGGTGGCGGGCGCGAACGCTGGCGGCACCGATATCCTGGTGTCGTGGATTTACAAACTGACGATGTCCTCTTCGCAGTACGCGATTGCGGCGACCATCACCATTTTGCTGTCGATTTTTGTCGTCGGGCTGGCGTTGTGGCAGTTCCGCGCGACCAAATCTTTTAAAAACGACGACATGGCATAAGGGAAGAAAAATGGCTAAATCACAAAGTATCCGCCGCGAGAAGTGGATCCGCCTGTCGCTCTCCTGGCTGGTTATCGCGCTGGTATCGTTGATCATTATCTACCCGCTGGTCTGGACGGTCGGCGCGTCGCTGAACGCCGGTAACAGCCTGCTCAGCACCTCGATCATCCCGGAGAACCTCTCATTCCAGCACTATGCCGATCTGTTTAACGGTCAGGTGAACTACCTGACCTGGTACTGGAATTCAATGAAGATCAGCCTGCTGACGATGGTGCTGACCTTAATCAGCGTCAGCTTTACCGCCTACGCCTTTTCGCGCTTCCGTTTTAAGGGGCGGCAGAATGGCCTGATGCTGTTTTTGCTGTTGCAGATGATCCCGCAGTTTTCCGCGCTGATCGCCATCTTCGTGCTGTCGCAGCTGCTGGGTTTGATCAACAGCCATATGGCGCTGGTGCTAATCTACGTGGCCGGGATGATCCCGATGAACACTTACCTGATGAAAGGCTACCTCGATGCCATCCCGCGCGATCTGGATGAATCTGCGCGCATGGACGGCGCCAGCAACTTCCGCATCTTTATCGAGATCATCATGCCGCTGTCGAAGCCGATTGTGGCGGTAGTGGCGTTGTTCTCCTTCACCGGGCCGCTGGGGGATTTCATCCTCTCCAGCACCATTTTGCGCACCCCGGACAAATACACGCTGCCGATTGGCCTCTACAACCTGGTAGCGCAAAAAATGGGTGCCAGTTACACCACCTATGCGGCGGGCGCGGTATTGATCGCCGTGCCGGTGGCCATTCTCTACCTTGCCTTACAAAAATACTTCGTCTCCGGCCTGACCTCCGGCAGCACCAAAGGATAACCACATGAAAAGATTTACACCCGCTCTGCTTGCTGTTTGTCTCTGTAGTTTGTCCGCCAGCACGTTTGCCGCCGACGCGTTAAAGACGCGCCCGTTCAGCGGCATGCCCGCCGACTTTATTAAAGGGGCTGATATCTCCACGCTGTTGGATGCCGAAAAGCACGGGGCGAAATTTTATAACGACAAAAATCAGCAACAGGATGCGCTCGCCATCCTGAAAGCTAACGGCGTTAACTATGTGCGCCTGCGTTTGTGGGTCGATCCGAAAGACGCGCAGGGCCAGGCTTACGGCGGCGGCGATAACGATCTGGCGACCACGCTGGCGCTGGCAAAACGGGCGAAAGCGCAGGGCATGAAGCTGCTGCTCGATTTTCACTACAGCGATTTCTGGACCGATCCCGGCAAACAGTTCAAACCGAAAGCCTGGGAAAAAATGGATTATGCGCAGCTAAAAACGGCGATCCACGACTATACCCGCGACACCATCGCCCGCTTTAAGCAGGAGGGCGTGCTGCCGGATATGGTGCAAATCGGCAATGAAATTAACTCCGGCATACTGTGGCCGGAAGGCAAAAGCTGGGGGCAGGGCGGCGGAGAATTCGACCGGCTGGCGGGGCTGCTCACCTCAGCGATTGACGGGCTGAAGGAGAACCTGAAAAACGGCGAACAGGTGGAGATCATGCTGCACCTGGCGGAGGGCACCAAAAACGATACCTTCCGCTGGTGGTTTGATGAAATCACCAAACGCAATGTGCCGTTCGATGTGATTGGCCTGTCGATGTATACCTACTGGAACGGGCCGATAAGCGCGTTGCAGGCCAATATGGACGACATCAGCAAGCGCTACAACAAAGATGTGATTGTGGTGGAAGCGGCTTACGGCTATACGCTGGCTAACTGCGATAACGCGGAAAACAGCTTCCAGGAGAAAGAAGAGAAAGCGGGCGGCTACCCTGGCACCGTGCAGGGGCAATATGACTATATCCACGATTTAATGCAGTCCGTGATTAATGTTCAGGGCCATCGCGGTAAAGGTATTTTTTATTGGGAGCCAACCTGGATTGCCGTGCCGGGAAATACCTGGGCGACGCAGGCGGGAATGAATTATATCAACGATAAGTGGAAAGAAGGCAACGCGCGGGAAAATCAAGCGCTGTTTGATTGTCAGGGGAAAGTGCTGCCCTCAGTGAAAGTCTTTAATTAACTCTGGTGTTGTAAATTTCAGGACGTTTAATATGAATAAATTTGCGCCTTTAAGCCCGAAGGTTGTCTCGCTATTGCATGGCGCGGACTATAACCCGGAACAATGGGAGAATTATCCCGGTATTATTGATGACGATATTGCCATGATGAAGCAGGCAAATTGCAATGTCATGTCGATCGGGATATTTAGCTGGTCGAAACTGGAGCCGCGGGAAGGTGAGTTTAATTTCGCCTGGCTCGATTCGGTGATTGAAAAATTATATGCAGCGGGAATTCATATTTTCCTCGCTACGCCGAGCGGCGCACGGCCCGCCTGGATGTCGCAGAAATATCCGCAAGTGCTGCGCGTCGGGCGCGATCGCGTGCCGGCGCTGCACGGCGGGCGGCACAATCACTGCATGACATCGCCGATCTACCGGGAAAAAACGCTGAAAATCAATACGCTGCTGGCTGAGCGCTATGCGCAGCATCCGGCGGTACTCGGCTGGCATATTTCCAACGAGTACGGCGGAGAATGCCACTGCGATTTGTGTCAGCAAAAATTCCGCGACTGGCTGCAAGCCCGTTACCAGACGCTGGAAAACCTCAATCACGCCTGGTGGAGCGATTTCTGGAGCCACACTTACAGCGACTGGTCGCAAATTCAGTCGCCGTCGCCGCAGGGCGAAGTGTCGATCCACGGTCTGAATCTCGACTGGCGGCGCTTTAATACCGCGCAGGTCGCCGATTTCTGCCGCCATGAAATCGCGCCATTGAAAGCCGCGAATGCGCAGCTTCCGGTGACTACCAACTTTATGGAGTATTTCTACGATTACGACTACTGGCAACTCGCGCCAGCGCTCGACTTTATCTCCTGGGACAGCTATCCGATGTGGCACCGGGACAAAGACGAAACGCAGCTCGCCTGCTACACCGCGATGTATCACGACATGATGCGCACGCTGAAAGGCGGCAAGCCGTTTGTGCTGATGGAATCCACACCGAGCGTCACTAACTGGCAGCCGACCAGCAAAGTGAAAAAGCCGGGAATGCATATTCTGTCGTCATTACAGGCGGTGGCGCACGGCGCGGATTCGGTGCAGTACTTCCAGTGGCGGAAAAGTCGCGGCTCGGTTGAGAAGTTCCATGGCGCGGTAATCGACCATGTTGGCCACCTGGATACCCGCGTCGGGCGCGAAGTGTGTACGCTGGGCGAGATGCTGGCAAAACTCACGCCGGTAATGGGCTGTCGCACTGACGCGCGCGTGGCGATCATTTTCGACCAGCAAAACCGCTGGGCGCTGGATGATGCCGAAGGCCCGCGCAATAAGGGGATGGAGTACGAAAAAACGGTTAATGAACACTATCGCCCGTTCTGGGAAAAGGGCATCGCGGTGGATGTCATTAACGCCGACGCGGATCTGAGCCGTTATCAACTGGTGATCGCGCCCATGCTCTATATGGTACGTGAGGGCTTTGCCGAACGCGCCGAAGCGTTTGTCGCGGCGGGCGGGCATCTGGTCACCTCTTACTGGACCGGTGTGGTGAACGAAAGCGATCTCTGCTATCTCGGCGGCTTCCCTGGTCCGCTGCGCAAACTGGTGGGTATCTGGGCGGAGGAGATCGACTGCCTGGATGACAATGAACGCAATCTGGTGCAGGGGCTGGCGGGCAACGAGGCCGGGTTACAGGGGCCTTATCAGGCGCGTCATTTGTGCGAACTGATCCATGCCGAGAGCGCCAAACCACTGGCCACTTACCGGGATGATTTCTACGCCGGGCGCCCGGCGGTAACGGTCAATCAGTTCGGCAAAGGTAAGGCGTGGCACGTCGCTTCGCGCAACGATCTGGCCTTCCAGCGCGATTTCTTTGCCAGCATTATTGACGAACTGGCGCTGCCGCGTGCCGTTGAGCAGGATTTTCCGCCGGGCGTGGTGGCTACCGCGCGTACCGACGGCGAAACCACATTTGTCTTTATCCAGAACTTCAGCGCTCAGCAACAGACGATTACGCTGCCGCCAGGCTACCAGGATTGTCTGTCGGCCGCGACCGTCAGCGGCTCGCTGGTGCTGACACCGTGGGATTGTCGCGTTGTTAGCCGCCAGGCATAAGCCGACGTAATGTGCCTGCCCATTCGGGCAGGCTTTTTTTTATCTGTCGAAAATCAGGAGCCGATGATGGTGAGTCTTAAATCCTTCCTGCACTACTTCTCCGAACCGAAAAATACCGCGGCAGCGCCCATCAGCGATGCTGAGCTGCAACTGATCCAGCGGCTGGCGCAGGCATTTGGCGGTGCGGAGAACATTGAAAATGTTGATGCCTGTCTGACCCGTTTGCGTGTGACGGTGAAAGATCTGGCCATTGTGGATTCGCAGGCGTTGCAAAATGAAGGCGCGTTGGGGGTGATTATTCTCGGTCAGCAGGTGCATGCCATATTTGGTAAACAGTCAGATGCGCTGCGTAAATTACTCGATGAACATTTCTCCTCCCGCGCATAAATAAAAAAGGGATACCCGTGAGGGTATCCCGAAATAACTAACAGAAAAGCAATGGCAATATAAATTCTGTCAAGCAATGGCCTGGCAGTTCTTGGAGATAAATAACGAGGGCAATAAATTAATATACAAAATCATTCGCGTTATATCGTGGCGACAAACCTGTTCCTGCTCAAATAAGTGAGCGGAGTAAACAGATGCTGCCAATAAAGTGATAACGTGAAGGATAAAGTTTATTTACCACCAGGCTTCCACCTGTACGCCAAAGTTCCACGTATTATTTTTAGTGCCGTCTTCAAATGATTTTCCATCTTCCGAATCATTTAAATACGAAGCGAATACGCGCAATTCAGGCCGTGACATAAATTCCGGGCCATCCGCCAGACCTACAGCGAAGGTGTATTTTTCGCCGCTCTGTTTGTAGTGGGTGCCGTTTTTATAGTCGTCTTTCTGGTAGAAACCGCCGACTTCACCAATCAGACGTACATAATTGGTGAGCTGATACTGTGCGCGGCCAACCAGTGAAACCAGGCGGGTTTTGTCGGTATATTCCGTAATGTCGTTGGCTGAACCGTAGGTCAGCACGTGGTTCAGTGAGAACTTCTCGGTAAGCGGAATCAGGCCGGTGTTAATCACGCGGTAACCGCTGGCGTCGTTCACATAGTGCCACATGTCGTACCAGCCGCCGCCCTGCGACACCATGTTCTGCGCCAGCCCTTTGTTGGCGTATTGCAGCACCAGTTTGTTATAGCCGCCAAACATATCCTGGCTGATTTCGCCGGTCACCATCACGCCGTCATCCGCTTCGTATAATCCGCCGTACTCTTTCTGTTTTTTGGTCGGATTTGGCATAGCGTAGTCGATGCCGAACTCTGTCCACGCGCCTGACCACGGTTTCCAGCCCGCATAGCGAACGTCGATATAGTTGATGTTGACGTCGTTATCGTTATCGACGCGGTAATCAACATCGTTAGCGTCGCCACGGATCCAGGCTACCGAGACCGCCCCAGGGCCGAAGGTGTAGTTTTCAATCCCGGCACCGGAACCGGAGATGTTCCAGTATTTGGTATCAATAATGTGCAGATCGTGGCGCTGGTAGTAACGTTTACCGCCCCAGATTACGGCGTTGGGATCGTTGGGAATAAGCCCTTTGATTTGCAGATTCAACTGACGCAGGCCGAACTGAGCGTCGTCGCCAATAGTGGTTTCGTTGTCGTTAGAGCCGTCGGAAACCATGCTCACCATGCTGTCGAGGTAAAAACTCACCTCGTCTTTTTTATACACTTCCGAGCCCAGTTCCAGTTCGCCGTAGGTATCGGATTCGTTACCCAGGCGGCCCAGCTTGTTCTTTTGCCACTCAACCTGCCCGCCATCGCCGGACACGCCTACGCCGCCGCGCAGGTAGCCGTGAAAGTCGATCGGTACAGATGTCGCAGCCAGCAGTGAAGGTGAAGTCAGCGCAGCGGCTAACGCAAGAGTGAGAGTGCGTAGCGTAGTGTTCATATCATTCCTCTTATTGTTTTGTATTACGTTCACATAAACGATGTCATAAAATGCCTAAATGTAAAAACAGGCAAACTAACGATTGCGAATGTGTGATTAACTGCAAATAAATCAGCCTTTTTTGTTACCAATAGCGAATTTCTTCACAATGTTGGGTATTGTGAGCGTGATACTTATTTTGCGAAATTGAAGCGGGAGAATGTGTGGTGAGCGTTTTTTTAGGAAGCCCCTGTTACACTTGGCGCATAACAACATAAGGAACCGGACCATGAAGTCTAAAAGTGCAACGCTGGAAGACGTAGCCCGCCATGCGGGTGTCTCCTACCAGACCGTGTCCAGGGTACTCAACAAATCTGCCAATGTATCCGAAGCCACGCGTTTAAAAGTGGAGAAATCCATAGAGTTATTGCGTTACGTACCGAACCGGCTGGCGCAGCAATTAGTGGGAAAGCAGAGTCAGACTATCGGCCTGGTGACCACTTCGCTGGCGCTGCATGCCCCTTCGCAGGTGGCGGCGGCGGTGAAACGCTACGCCAACCTTGATGGCTACCAGGTCTTGATTTCGATGATCGATGAGAACGTCAATCAAGATATCCAGTCCGCCATCAATGAACTGAAGTCACAGCTGGTCGATAAAGTGATCATTAACGTGCCGCTGGAAACCGAAGAGGCCCAGCATATCGCCTCTGACAACGATGACATCGTCTGCTTGTTTCTCGATGTCGATCCGTACAGTTCCGTGTTTAACGTTTCGTTTAACCCGGCGGACGGTACCCGCGCCAGTGTTAAGCATCTGTATGAACTGGGCCACCGCGAGATCGCGCTGCTGGCCGGGCCGGAATCGTCGGTGTCGGCGAATCTACGGCTGAAAAGCTGGATCGATACGCTCAGCGGCTATGGGTTGAAACCGGTAACGGTGTTTCATGGTAACTGGGATGCACAGAGCGGTTACGCTGGCGCATTACAGATGCTGCGCGAAACGCCGAATTTCACCGCCGTGCTGGTAGGCAACGATCAGATGGCGCTGGGCGTATTGAGCGCCTTCCATCAACATCAGATTGCCATTCCCGGCGAGAAATCGGTGGTGGGTTACGACGGCACTTATGAAAGTTCGTTTTTCCATCCGTCGCTGACCACCGTTTCGCTGGATCTCGATTTGCAGGGCAAAGAAGCGGTGCGTCGTCTGCTCGACAGCGGTCATGGCGATGCGGCGCGCAGCTCGTCGGTGCTGCCTGCAAAACTTATCGTGCGCCATTCAACCGGCGCGTTGCAGGAGCAGGGGACCAATTTGCAGGAGATCTCCCAGCAGTTGCAGGCTATTGCGCATAAGCTGTGGAAGTAAGAGATATACGAAGCGCCATCGGCATTGTGCCGGTAGCGCTTCGGTTTACAGCGATTACTGCGCTTTTGGCGTCAGTTTCAGAAAACGCATCATGCCAGGGCGGCGTTCAGAAGTGAGCAACAGGCGGTTGTCATCGGTAAAGTCGCGCAGTTCAGGCAGATTGCTGGTTTCGCGTTCAACGCGTTGCACGGTTTCAATGTCGAAATAGTGCGCGGCGTTGCGCAGAAAAGCATTGTATTTGGCAAGGAAATCGTCCATCCAGTGGTGAATCTCGATGATCACCGTGCAGGATTTCAGCAGGTTTAATACCTCATCGGTCAGCAGTTCAAACTCGAAGCCTTCGATGTCGATCAGCACCAGCGCGTTATCCAGATCTTGCGCGCGCAGGCTGGCAAAACTGGCAGCATTGGCTTCACCGAGGATGGTCAGCTCGCCGACCGAGTGGTTCTTTTTCCAGTTTTCCGCAATGACGGCGCGGCCTTTTTCCGTTTGCTCAAAGCAGATGGTCTTGCCAATCTTGCCGGAAACCAGCATACCGATGGCGTAGTAGCCATCCGCAGCACCAATGTCGATAAAAGTTGAGAAGCGGCCAGCTTCTGTTGCCTCGATCAGATTCAGGATCTCTTTTTCGTACAGCCCCAGGCACTGGGAGCCGAGATCGAGTTTTCCCCACCAGGTGTCGCGATCGAGATGTAATCCTTTGAACGGGCCGTATTTCACGGTGCCCTGCAACAGGTCGAAGACCTCTAATGACATACGTTCCTGACGCTCACGAATGGTTTCGCGACGCCAGTTTTCTCTCTGCTCCAGCGTGGACTGCTGTGCGCGTTCCAGCATCGGATGGAAATAATCTGCTTCCGCTAAAATAAATTGTTCTACGTTGTTCATTTTCATTATCACCTGAGTGCGGTTAGGCGCTTATTCACAATGACTGCAAAATACGTTTACGCTCGGCGTCGTCTTGCTGGGGCGTGTAATCCGCAACCGCGCAGGAGGCGCAAATACCTTGCTTCAGCCCAAAATCAAACAGCCCGCGGCGGAAACCGCTGAGGGTTTTTGACGCGTAAATATCAAAGATGGATGATGTCGCCACGTTGCCCGCCGGTGCGAGGTTGGTCTTGTCATCTAAAAAGCTCTCACAGCACGGCTGCACTGTACCATCGTAAAAGATGGTGAATTCGCGAAACGGTTTGACGCAGGGGCTGGTGCGAATGGTTGCCGACGCGGCATGCTCGGTCAGCACGCCCGCGCGGTTGGTGCCATATTTGCGCCAGTCCGGCCACTGGATCTTGATTTGCACGCCGCGATGACGGAATAAAATCGATGTCGAGTTGACCACATCATTGATGCTGAAATCCGGGTACTTATCGCCGCACTCCAGCTTATCCAGCAGTTTGGTTACCCGGCGGCGGATCGCAGCAGGGGTTTGTGTAACATTTGAAGAAGGATGCAGCGTGACGCAGATATTGTTTAATCCGCTGTCAGAGAGCGTACTCAAACGCTCGATATCGAGGAAATCACCGTTGCTGTTAAAGGCGATGTGGCTATAGGGCAGCGCCTCTTTGATGAGGGTGATTTTGCGCTCCAGATCTAAATCCAGCAGCGGCTCGTTATAGAGGTTCAGCGAGATGCGGTTTTCGTAGCGGATCGATGCCAGTTCGGCGCAGATCTTCTCCAGTGTAGTCGTATCCATATAACGCTGAAGCGCCTGGCGGTTAGAGAAGCTCACCGGGCAGTAATCGCACTTACGGTTGCAGTTATACGACAGCTCCAGATTGATGATTTCCACGTGGCGCTTAAACATGATCTGTTTCTGCTCCGCGGTCAGCGTCGCGCTGCGTCGGCTGTCCAGCAGGTTCTTGATGCTCTCATCTGATGCAAAGCTGATCTGCTCAAAATAATTCATGTACATTCTCCTGCCGCAACCGCATGTGGGTAGAACCCGTGCTTTGAGTTTTGTAATGCATTGATATTCATGGATCTATTGCCACATCATGCCGATGAGCTACCAGACGCCGTGTAATGATATCGGCCAGCTGACTGAAAACCTGAGCCCGCAGCCTGATAATTAATTTCCTTTAAGGGACGCGCGGGCGTGATTCGCTTATATTAGGCTGCAGACAGTTTAGCGTTGGGGCTGCAGAGGCTAAGGATGTAACAAACGTGTGTTCATAAGCCTTTTCTGCGCTTAGTGACAAGGGGCGACGCCCGTTAAATCAGGGAAGTCAGGAATGGAACCGGCGGGCTTCAGGTTGAGCGGTTTTGGCGTGATGCCTCTTTTTTGAATACCAGCAAGGCGTTACTTAAGAGATCTCTTCTCCTCGCTCACGACAATAGTTTTGCGTCAGCGTTATTCGTAATTATCTTCTTAACCTTAACCTAAATATTCACGCTCTTGTGCCGATAATTGTCGCAGGCCGCACCGCTTTTTGTGGGGCCGATGGTTGTGTCGTTATCTTATACAAGGGTAAAAATATGTCATTACGACGGTTTTCTTTTCTTATTTTCAGTCTCTTACTCTGTATCTTCCTCATCAGTTCTACCTCTAACCTTTGGTCACTTACGCGCAGCAACCAGTCACTGGATAGCGTGAACAAAGAAATTCGCGTGGTGTTATCCGTGATCGATCCGATCAACCACAGCCGTACATTGCGGGTCAGGCTGATGGAAGCGATGATTAACTCCAGCCTTGGCGATAGCGAGAAAGCCCGGGCATCACTTGAGAAAGCGCAAGAAGTGATGCAGAAAGCTTCTGCTGCTTTTGACGCCTATCAGGCGGCTTCACATATTGCCGGTGAAGAACAGTTTTCCGTTCCCTATAACAATGCCTGGCATGTTTATGTCAATGATGGTCTGAAACCGTTGATGGATGCCGCGAACCGTAATGACAGCGCGCGCTTTAATCAACTGGTCAGCGATACAATTCCGGTACTCGATCGTCAGTTCGAAATCACGCTGGATAATTTGCTGGCGTTTCGCGAGAAAAACGCGCAGCGCCTTAACAATGATGCGCAGAGCCGCTTTACCAACAGTGTGGTCACTATCGTTATCTTCGCTCTGCTGTTTACGCTGATTATCATCGCCATGTTTATCCTGATACGGCGGCGCGTTCTTTCTCCTCTTGACGCTGCGCGGCTTCACTGTCAGCAGATGGCTGCCGGAGAACTGCATAGCCCGGTGATCTCGCGCTCGAAAGATGAAATCGGGACGTTGCTCAGCTCGCTGGAGCAGATGCGTCTTTCGCTGGTGGACATCATTGCGCAGGTTCGTCATTCAAGCGAAAGCGTGGCTCATGCCGCCGAAGAAATTGCCGCAGGAAATACGGATCTCTCGGCGCGAACAGAGTCGCAGGCCACTTCCCTTGGCGAAACGGCTGCCAGTATGGAACAACTGACTTCCACGGTGAAACACACCTCAGAAAACACGCACCAGGCTAACCAACTTGCCAGCAACATGCGCAACTCTGCGCAAGAGGGCAACACCATCGTTGAAGAAGCGGTGCTTTCAATGAAGGAAATCGAAAGCAGCTCAGGCAAAATCGATACAATTATCGGCCTGATTGAAGACATTGCTTTCCAGACTAATATCCTGGCGCTTAACGCGGCCGTTGAGGCAGCCCGCGCCGGAGAGCAGGGACGCGGTTTTGCCGTTGTCGCCAGCGAAGTCCGTAATCTGGCACAACGCTCGTCGGTTGCTGCGAAAGAGATTAAGGAGTTGATTGAGCAGTCCGGCACTCAGGTTCAGCTTGGCAGCGAAAGGGTGGAGCGAGCGGGCGAAAGCATGAAGCGCATTATCGCTTCCGTTAAACAGGTGTCCGAACTGATGTCGGAGATTGATCTCTCCACCAATGAGCAAAGCCGCGGTATTGAGCAGATCAATATTGCTGTCGCGCAAATGGATTCCGTTACCCAGCAGAACGCCGCACTTGTTGAGGAAGCCTCTGCCGCGGCACATTCGCTGAAAGAGCAGTCGCAATTACTTAAACAGGCTGTGGCTGTCTTCAAACTTAACTGATGACAAACGGTGACAGGCAGGCTTCGGCCTGCCTCTCTTTTTGTGGCAGGGTGATTTCTTCAGCAACCGGCCGGATAACGATCAAACAATCCGGATTTGTACTTGCAGGCTTGTTATATGCTTTAAACTTTCTCGGTCCACATGGCCGTATTCGCTGCCCGAAACCGGCATTGATTAACGTGACGCCCGGGATTTGCCCTGGGGAATTCGTCCGGGGGTTGTGTCTTTGATCTCCGCTGGCATTATCGCTGAGTGGCGATTAACGGCTGCTAATCGCAATCAGTTGAATCAGATTCAACTGATTCGGGGTGCCCTTCCTTGTGAAGGCTGAGAAATACCTGTATTACCCAATCTGTAAGATACCCACGTCAGTAACGACGGGATTTTCCGCCGTTGTGTACCCGAATAATGTTCAAAAATGAAAAAAGCCCCGCCTTTTTAGGTTCGGGGCCAGTCTGGCGCGCTTAAATTTACCGTAGGCTGTACGTTAAAAAGTAGCGGCCTGCGTGTGAACGAGGAAATTATCAGACGATATGTGAGGCATCAGGAGAAAACGGAACAAATACATGAACAGCAAATGGAATTGCTAGAGCAATAAGCGGAAAGTGACAATAGCCCCCTTACAGGGGGCATTCTCAAAAGCCACCTTCTAAGAAGGTGGTCTTTTACTTATGTTTGGCTACTGATATTTTCGCCGTACTTTCTGAATAATGAACATCAACAGTGCAGTAACAACGAGCATGAGTAGGAACAGCACCCATAGAAACGATGGATCAGCTTCGCCATCAGCAAATCCCAACCCGGTGCGGTTCAGAAAATCATTACTGATTTGAGACAAATACTCGACCAGCCCGCCCAGAGGGAACAGCACGATAAAGAATGAAGCCACAAGGCAGAGAAGACCGATCAGTGTGTTAATTATTAAATTTGCATGACGCATAATCAGTCCGCCCTGTTACGTCTATACGTCCATATGCCATTAATCCTTTTCCCCCCGGCACTCGAACTTTTTTACGTGCAAGTAACGAGGTTCTGACTAACTGGAAATCAGGAATGTTATAGAAAGTTATACATCCCCACGACTCCCCCTCGCCATTTGGGCGCAACGGGTGAAGCCGGAAAGATCCTCTGTCAACGCCATTAACGAAAACGTGATCACTCATTGTGGAGGCATTGAACAATCCAAACCACTCCTCGTGATTTGTTCCATTCCTGAAATCCTTAACAAATCGCTCTACCTGGTTGGCAATACTCCCGGACGGGGCATCAACGATCCAGTAAGTGCCTACAGGCAAAGCCGCATTTCGTATAAATGCACACTCTGCGATGTTGGTTACTGGTGCTATCCCCGAAAACACTGGAAACGTTCCGACACCGTAAACATGAAGTTTAAGCCGTCTCCCGATACGTCGTTGTAGTCCATCCTGCAAATCTGCATAACATAAAACTCCCTGTAGATTTGCGGGTTATGTTACCGCCGATTTAACCAACCAGCCAGCCTTACCCTCTGAATTTGGGACACATTTGGGGACACAAGTTGGGACACAGCGCATTTTTAAGGGTTGTGTCTTTGTCTTCCCGCTGGCATGATCCTGAACAGGGATTAATGAGAGCATTAATCGCAAGTAGTTGAATTTGTTTTAAATGACTCGGGGTGCCCTTCTTTGTGAAGGCTGAGAAATACCCGTAATACCTGATCTGGATAATGCCAGCGTAGGGAAGTCAGATGCCTGTCGGGCTATCACTTCTTCCACGGCCTGGCAGGAGCGAAACCATGCAACCTGACCTGCTCGATCGTGCGCAAACCGCACATGCCTTACAGCAATTCCGCCGCCATTCCCCGCTTGTTCACTGTATGACCAACGATGTTGTACAAACCTTTACCGCCAATGTGCTACTGGCGCTTGGCGCGTCACCGGCCATGGTGATTGATCGTGACGAGGCGCAGCAATTCAGTGCGATTGCCGATGCGCTGTTGATTAACGTTGGTACCTTAACCCGCGAGCGGGCCGATGCGATGCTGGCGGCTGCCGAAAGCGCAAATGCGGCAGGTAAACCCTGGACGCTCGATCCTGTGGCCGTCGGCGCACTCACTTTCCGTACGCAATTTTGCCAGCAACTGCTTGCCCTGCATCCGGCGGCGATCCGCGGCAATGCCTCCGAAATTCTGGCACTCGCGGGAGTGAGCGCAGGCGGGCGCGGCGTGGATACCACCGATACCACCAGCAATGCGTTGCCCGCAGCGCAGGCGCTGGCGCGGCAAACCGGCGCTGTGGTGGCCGTTACCGGCGAAGTGGACTATGTCACTGATGGCCGTCGTACACTGATGGTCACCGGGGGCGATGTGCTGATGACGCGGGTTGTCGGCACAGGTTGCGCGTTATCCGCCGTGGTGGCCGCCAGTTGTGCGCTGCAAGGCGATCGCCTGGTGAATGTGGCCGCCGCCAGCGCCTGGTTCGGGCTGGCGGGTAGCCTGGCGGTCGCGAACAGCAACGGGCCGGGCAGCTTTACGCCCGCGTTTCTGGACGCGCTCTACGCGCTCGGCGGGGAGGGGTCGTTATGAGGCGAATCAATGCATTGACCATCGCCGGTACCGATCCCAGCGGTGGCGCGGGAATTCAGGCAGATTTAAAAACCTTCTCGGCGCTTGGCGCTTACGGCTGCTCGGTGATCACCGCGCTGGTGGCGCAAAACACCCGCGGCGTGCAGTCGGTGTACCGTATCGAACCGGATTTTGTCGCCGCGCAACTCGACTCGGTACTCAGCGATGTGCGTATCGACACCACCAAAATCGGCATGCTGGCGGAAACCGATATTGTTGAAGCGGTGGCGGAGCGCCTGCGCCGCTATCAGGTGCGCAATGTGGTGCTGGATACGGTAATGCTCGCCAAGAGCGGCGATCCGCTGCTGTCACCCTCCGCCGTGTCGGCGCTGCGTCAGCATTTACTGCCGCAGGTTTCACTTATTACGCCCAATCTGCCTGAGGCCGCGGCGCTGCTTGACGCGCCACATGCCCGCACCGAGCAGGAGATGCATGCGCAGGGAGAAGCGCTGCTGGCACTCGGCTGCGAGGCGGTGCTGATGAAAGGCGGTCATCTGGATGACGCCGAAAGCCCGGACTGGCTCTTCACTCGTGATGGCGCGCTACGCTTTACCGCACCGCGAGTGGCGACGAAAAATACCCACGGCACAGGCTGCACGCTCTCCGCCGCGCTGGCTGCGCTGCGCCCGCGCCACAACGACTGGGCGTCGACGGTCGCGGAAGCCAAACAGTGGCTGACGGCCGCGCTGATGCAGGCGGATTCGCTGGAAGTCGGTAGCGGAAACGGGCCGGTTCACCATTTCCATCAGTGGTGGTAAACCAGGAACCGAAACGTGCCAGCAGATAATGCTGAAAAAAAGGCAGCGGTGGAAAATCTCGCCCATGAGTACCAGGCTTATTTCTGCCTGCCGTAAGGCAGGTCGGGATAATCCAATTCGCTTTGCGCGAAGCTTACGGGAGCATAGCTATGACTGATATTGTGCAGTTACTCGGCAAAGACGCCGACAGCCTTCTGCAACACCGCTGTATGACCATCCCCGCTGACCAACTCTATTTGCCGGGCGGCGATTATGTGGATCGCGTGATGGTCGATAACAACCGTCCGCCTGCGGTACTACGTAACATGCAGACGCTGTATAACCACGGGCGGCTGGCGGGAACCGGGTATCTGTCCATTCTGCCGGTTGACCAGGGGATTGAGCACTCGGCGGGCGCATCCTTTGCAGCGAATCCGCTCTATTTTGATCCGAAGAATATCGTGGAGCTGGCGATTGAAGCCGGGTGTAACTGCGTTGCCTCCACCTACGGTGTGCTGGCCTCTGTTTCCCGCCGCTACGCGCACCGCATTCCCTTCCTCGTCAAACTCAACCACAATGAAACCCTCAGCTACCCGACGGAATATGACCAGACGCTGTATGCCAGCGTTGAGCAGGCATTCAATATGGGCGCAGTGGCCGTTGGCGCGACCATCTATTTTGGATCGCTGGAATCCCGCCGCCAGATTGAAGAGATCTCTGCCGCCTTTGAACGCGCGCATGAGCTGGGGCTGGTGACCGTGCTGTGGGCCTACCTGCGCAACTCTGCTTTCAAGAAAGATGGCGTGGATTACCATGTTTCGGCGGATTTGACCGGCCAGGCGAATCACATTGCCGCCACTATCGGCGCGGACATCGTGAAGCAGAAAATGGCGGAAAATAACGGCGGCTATAAGGCGGTTAACTTCGGTTATACCGATGAACGCGTCTACAGCAAACTGACCAGCGATAACCCGATCGATCTGGTGCGTTACCAACTGGCGAACTGCTACATGGGGCGCGCGGGGCTTATTAACTCCGGTGGCGCTGCTGGTGGGGACACCGATCTGGCCGATGCTGTCCGTACGGCGGTTATCAATAAACGCGCGGGTGGCATGGGGTTGATCCTTGGCCGTAAAGCGTTCAAGAAAACCATGGCTGACGGCGTGAAACTGATTAACGCCGTGCAGGATGTTTATCTTGATCAGAAAGTGACCATCGCATAACTTTTCCGTTATCTCCTCTCCATTTCGGGGAGGAGATTTTCTTATGAATCAGTCAATTATTTCGATTAAACCCTCCCGCTGACGAGGGCATGGAAAGGCATTTTTAAGTGGGTCAGCGTAATAATGGGCAATCAGGCGGTAACCGGCACTGCAACGCGTTGGGCAGCACTTCAATGCGGAAATGCTCGCCGCTCAGCGGTTCACCGTCGAGGTTAAAGGTAATTTCATGCGGAGCGCTGATCTCAAACCACGCCGATTTTCCGTCAATAATATGCGGATTATCGTCCGGCTGCGTCAGGGTGGTTAACAGCGCCGGTAACAACTCTTCGCCGGTAAAAATACGCAGATGCAATAGGCCATCGTTAATCAGCGCCTGCGGGCAAAGCTGTTGTCCGCCGCCCGCCTGGCGGCCGTTACCAATGCCAATCACCAGCGCATCACCCTGCCACTGGAAATCCTCACCGCGAATTTCGCAGCGGTCGGCTTTCAGCTTATCCAGCCGCAGCAGCCCGTGGATCAGATAAGAAACCCCGCCCAGCGCGGCCTTTAGTTTTTCCGGTGTTTCCGTGGTGATGCGGGTACCAAAACCACCGGTTGCCATATTGATAAAACAGGTTTTATCGTTGACGCGGGCGATATCGATAGCCACCGCTTTACCCACGATGGCCAGCTGTAACGCTTTCTCCAGCGTCTCGGGGATCCCCGCGCTGGTGGCAAAATCATTGGCGGTGCCGAGCGGCAAAATACCGAGCGCCGGAATATTATCACCCGTGCAGTTCACCAGCGCTGTCGCCACTTCGTTGATGGTGCCATCGCCACCGCCAGCGATCACCGTATCCACGCCAAGCTGCTGCGCTTCCTTAACGTAGCGCCCGGCATCGCCTTTTTCCCAGGTGACGCGCACCTGAATATCCATGCCTTCGTCACGCAGCAACGCGATAGCTGTGCGCAGCGTTTCGTCGCCAGCGCTTTTACCGTTGAGGATCAATAAGCTTCCAGGAATTTTGCCCATATTTCTCGTCCTTATTGCATGCAATGAGGAAAGTGTATCTCACGAGCGGGGAGGGGGTAAAAAAAGCGGAAAAAAGAGTTAAAAAAAATCAGCCTGCGTAAGGGAGATTACGCAGGCTAAGGAGGTGGTTCCTGGTACAGCTAGCATTTATGGGTTATGTTTTTCAGCGAGATGGATAATACCCATAACGACCGGGGAGGTATGTGATCCGATTCTAAGATTTTTCCAGCCGTAAAAATAACCCTGCTAAATTACTTCGCGTGAGGATTACGCGTCGACTGTCCGGTGAAATTGCGCATCAGAAGCGCATATTCCAGCGCCATATCCTGCGGAACCGGCAACCAGACAGTATAACCATCGCCTGGTGCTACCGGCATCGCTTCGCCTTTGGCGTTTTCCATCTGCTCAAGCGTAAAGTTGACGTTGCCCTGCGGCGTCATCAGCTCCAGGCTGTCGCCGACCGAAAACTTATTTTTCACCGCGACGGCTGCCAGATTGCCTTTACGCTCGCCGGTGAATTCGCCGACAAACTGCTGGCGCTCGGAAACCGAGTAGCCATAGTCATAGTTCTGGTAATCATCGTGCGTGTGGCGGCGCAGGAAACCTTCGGTGTAACCGCGATGCGCCAGCCCTTCCAGCGTTTCCAGCAGCGAAGTGTCGAACGGTTTACCCGCGGCGGCATCGTCGATCGCTTTGCGGTAAACCTGCGCGGTACGGGCGCAGTAGTAGAACGATTTGGTACGGCCTTCAATTTTCAGCGAGTGCACGCCCATCTGCGTCAGGCGCTCAACGTGGGCAATTGCGCGCAGATCTTTCGAGTTCATGATGTAGGTGCCGTGCTCGTCCTCGAAGGCGGTCATGTACTCGCCTGGACGCTGCGCTTCCTCAATCATAAAGACTTTATCGGTCGGCGCGCCGACGCCCAGCGTGGGTTCGATGTTCTGCACCGGAATCGGTTCGTGAACATGTACGATATTGCCGATAGCGTCTTCTTTGCCTTCCTGCACGTTATATTCCCAGCGGCAGGCGTTAGTGCAGGTGCCCTGGTTCGGATCGCGCTTGTTGATATAGCCTGAAAGCAGGCAACGGCCGGAATAAGCCATGCACAGTGCGCCGTGCACGAAGATTTCGATCTCCATTTCCGGCACCTGGCTGCGAATTTCGGCGATCTCTTCCAGCGACAGCTCGCGGGAGAGGATCACACGCGTCAGCCCCATCTGCTGCCAGAATTTCACCGTTGCCCAGTTGACCGCGTTCGCCTGCACGGAGAGGTGAATCGGCATCTGCGGGAAGTTTTCGCGCACCATCATGATAAGCCCCGGATCGGACATAATCAGCGCATCCGGCCCCATCTCCACCACTGGTTTCAGATCGCGGATGAACGTTTTCAGCTTGGCGTTATGCGGCGCGATATTTACCACCACGTAGAATTTTTTGCCCTGCGCGTGGGCTTCATTGATGCCGATTTGCAGGTTTTCGTGGTTGAATTCGTTATTGCGTACGCGCAGCGAGTAGCGCGGCTGGCCAGCGTAAACGGCGTCCGCGCCGTAAGCGAAGGCGTAACGCATATTTTTCAGCGTTCCCGCCGGGGACAGGAGTTCCGGTTTAAACATGATTTTCTCGTTCTGATGACAGGTCAGATCGCCTCACCAGGTGAGGCGGCGGGGGAGTTCCCCTAAATTTAGGGCGGGAATTGTAGCGCCGCGCGCCAGGGGAGTAAACCTGCGCGTTAGTTCACGCGCAGATAAGTGCCGTCGGCGCTGACGTTATGGCCGAAACCGCAGTTTTCAGCATTGTCGGTGCGGGCATCGAGCTTCAGACCATCCGGTGAAAGCGCCAGGGAGATAGTGCATTGCATGCCAAAATCTTTAATCACCACCGCGCCTTTGCCCTCTTTCAGCGTCACTTTTTCTGAGAACTCGCCTAAATTGGGGCCCGAGTACATCGCCATCAACCCAAAATAAGCGCCTTCCCAGTCCGCCTGCCAGCTATCGCCGCCCCGCGGCTTGAGAATAAAGGTTTGAAAGTTGCCTCGCCCGGCGTACTGCCAGTATTCACCGGAGGGAGAGGTGGGTTTTGGCAGCGCGTCGAGTTTGTCCTTAATCAGCGACAGGTTATAGGCCGATTTTTTATTGTCCGGATAGATAGCCAGCCAGGCCTGCGCTTTACGATATTTACCTTCGCGAATCCAGGTGAGCGCCACGTTGTTATACGCAGTCGCCAGCTTGTCTTCATCAAACTGCTGAACGTTGGCGTCGCACTGCTCCTGCCATGCCACTTGTTGTTCGAACGCTTCCCGGGCTTTGGGATAGTTTTTCGCTTTGTAAAACTGCTCGCCCTGTTTTGCATAACCAGAGATCTTCGCGCAATCGGCGGCCATTTCTTCGTCGGTTATTTCCGCCTGGCAACTGAACGCAGCCAACAGCAGCATCAGTACGCCATAGTCATATTTCCTCACCATCCTTCTCCTTTATTATTGTTTTGATACGTCTGAAGCCGCCCGCCATGATACAGAGGATTACAGCATTGTTCACGACCGGTTTATACTCGGCGCTGGGCCTTGTCAGGGCGCTGTCGGGGCGGTGTCGTGTTGCTGTCGGGTAACGATCGTGTTGCTGTCCGCGTGGTTCAGCGACACTGCAAGCCGGTTTCCTGTGGAGAAATATCATGAGCAATAAAGTGAAAGCGTTCCGTCTGGCCCGCGCCTGGTCGCAGGAGCAGCTTGCAGAGATGGCCGCGTTGAGCGTCAGAACGGTGCAGCGAATTGAAAGTGGCGATCAACCTTCGCTGGAGACGCTGAGTGCGTTAGCGGCGGTGTTTGGCGTCAGTGTCACTGAGTTATCCGGGCAGGCGGAAGCGGGGGAAGAGGCGCTGGATCAGCGCATTACTGCTGCGCGGGAAAAGCTCGATGCCGAAAGCCGCTTCTGGCGATCGCTTATCACCGCCGTCATTGTCTGCGCGCTGCTCTATTTCCTTAATCGCAGTACCGCGCCAGAACCGCTGTGGTCACTGTGGGTGGTAGCGATTTGGGGCGGATTGCTGCTGGTGCGGGGATTGCGGCTCTTTGTCTTCGCTGAGCCGATCGCCCGCTGGCGCAAACAGCGTTTACAGCGGCTGTTGCGTAAATAAAACACCGTCGGGCGTGAAGCCCGACAGCGTTACGCCAGTTTGCAGGCGTCGGCTTCCCAGCGGTAGCCGACGCCATAAACTGCGCGGATAAAGGATTGTTCCTCATCCAGCGCTTCCAGTTTACGGCGCAGGTTTTTGATATGGCTATCGATAGTGCGGTCGGTCACCACGCGATAGTCATCATAAAGATGGTTGAGCAGTTGTTCGCGGGAGAAGACCTTACCCGGCTCGCTGGAGAGGGTTTTCAGCAGGCGGAACTCAGCCGGGGTGAGATCCAGCAGTTTGTTGTGCCAGCTTGCCTGGAAACGCCCTTCATCAACAATCAGCGGGCTTTCCGCATCCAGCGCCTGCAATTCGCGTTGCGGCTTGCAGCGGCGCAGAATGGTTTTGACTCGCGCTACCACTTCGCGCGGGCTGTAGGGTTTGCAGATGTAGTCGTCGGCGCCAATTTCCAGCCCCAGCAGACGATCGATCTCCTCAATTTTTGCCGTCACCATAATGACCGGCACATTGGAGAAGCGACGGATCTCCCGGCACAGGGTCAGACCATCGGTGCCGGGCAGCATCAGATCGAGCAGGATCAAATCCGGCGGCGTCTGGCGGACATATCCCAGCACCTGATCGCCGTGGTTAATCAGCGTCGGCGCGTAGCTGGCCGCCCGCAGATAATCGATCAGCAACTGTCCCAGCTTCGGCTCATCTTCCACGATCAGAATACGCGGCGTGTTTTCATCAATGGGTAGCTCAGTCATACTTCTCTCGATTGTTCGCCTTCAAGCGGTAATTCAACTGTAATGGTAACCCCGCCAAATGGCGAGTGCCCGGCGTGGATAGCGCCACCGTGGGCCTCCACAATATTCAAACAGATTGCCAGCCCCAGGCCGGAGCCGCCGCTGGCGCGGTTGCGCGATCCTTCCGTGCGGTAGAAACGCTCAAACAAGCGCGTCAGCTGCTCGTCGGTAACGCCCGGCGCGCTGTCGGCAAAGCGCAGGATCAGTTTGCCGTCGCGGGTGGTGGACTGAATTTGCGTTTGTCCGCCGCCATCCGTATAGCGCAGGCTGTTTTCCAGCAGATTATTAAACAGCTGCATCAGGCGATCGGGATCGCCAAATACTCTGCCACTGGTGGACTGCAAATCCAGCGACAAGTTCAGGTTTCGGCTGATAAAACGTTCATGAAACGCGCCAGCCGCAATCTCCAGCAACGTCACCACATCCACCGGCGTGCGCTGGTAGGCCAGCGCGCCCTCGTCGGACATCGACAACTGATGTAAATCGTTCACCAGCTTGGTGAGCGTGCCGACCTCTGCCTGTAACGACAGTACCGACTCCGGCGTAAATTTGCGTACGCCGTCCTGAATCGCCTCCAGCTCGCCGCGCAGTACCGCCAGCGGCGTGCGCAGTTCGTGGGAGATATCAGCCATAAAATCGCGACGCATTTGCTGGTTTTTCTCCAGCGTACTGGCCAGCAGGTTAAAGTCGCGTGCCAGCCTGCCCAGTTCATCCTGGCTGTCCGTCGTGACGCGCGTCGAGAAATCCCCGGAGGCCAGTTTGTGCGTCCCCTCGACCAGCCGTTTCACCGGTGCCAGCAGGCCGCGCGCCAGCGGGAAGGTGGCCAGCGCCGCCAGCAGCGTAGCAAGGCAGACAATCAACCAACTGGTACGGCGCTGTTGACGGTCAAAATTGATGTCGGTATTGCGCGTTAACCGTTCAACCGGGGAGGCAATCACCCAGCCCACCGTTTTCTGGTTCACCACAATCGCCCGGCGGTTGCCTTCGTCCGGCACCGTGCCGCGCGGGCCGACCAGCACATTGTTGTTCTGATCGACAACCCAGAACACCGTGCGCCAGCCGCGCGGTGGCGGCGGACCAGGTGGACCAGGAGGTGGATCATCGTTTTCCATCCCGCGATCGGATTCGGCGTTATTGTCTGGCCCCATGCCCCGAGCCGCTCCCTGGTTGTCCGCTGCCATTCCACGATCTGCGCTACCATTGTTGCTCATTGCGCGATCCTGCCGCATGCCGCGTTCCGGCATACCAGCGTGATCATCTTCATGGTCGTTATCGCGTTCGAAAGATCGCAGGATTTGGAAAATCATCCGGTCGTTATTGCGCAGAAATTGCCAGTCGCCGTGCTGGGCGTACTGCTCGGCCAGCGTGTCGCTCAACAGTTGCAGGCGCTGCTCGTTGCCGCGCTTAATATAGTCGATAAACCCGCGCTCAAAGCTGATTCGCACCGCCCAGTGCATGATGATCAGCAGTACGATGCAGGTAGTCAAAATGGCCAGAAAAAGTTTGGCCGTGATACCCGGCCGCCAGAATTTCATGATTCTCTCCTGTTGCGACGGGCAATCACGACGTTCTGGCTGGCGTCATGCGGGACGCGGGCGAAGATCAACGCCGGTAATGAAATAATCACCGCCATACTGAGATAAGCGTAAAGGAAAACATGGTGCGCCACGCCGCTATCTGCTGAAAGATGTTGCTGGCCGAACAGGCCAAGCAGCAAACCGGCGACGGTAACGCCGATACTCATCGACAACTGCATGATCATCGACAGCAGGCTGTTGCCTCCGCTGGCCAGTTCATCGGGCAGATCTTTCAGCGTCAGGGTGTTCATTGAAGAGAAGCGCATCGAGTTAATCATTCCCTGACAGAACAGCACCACCGGCAGCAGATAGTACCAGCCGAGCAGGGCGGTGGTCATAAACAGCAGGCTTACCAGCGCCAGGCCAAGGGTGGAACAGACCAGCGCGCGGCGATAACCAAAACGGTTAACCAGCTGCACGACAATCCGCTTCATGCCCATACTGCCCAGCACCATCGGGATCATCATCAGCCCGGCGTGGAACGGTGAAAAGCCAAGGCCAATCTGCAAAAACACCGGCGTCATAAACGGAAGCATGCCACTGCCGATACGCCCGGCGAAGCTCCCGGCCAGCCCCAATGAAAACGAAGGCGTGCGGAACAGCCGCAGGTTGAACAACGCGCTGTCGTTGCCTCTGGCGTGCAGCAGATAAAATAGCGTCGCCGCTGCGCCCACCGTCACCAGCGCGCCAAGCTGGACGGTCGAAAGCCCCAGCCCGCGGCTACCGTCGAGCGCCAGCGTCAGCGTCGCCATACCGCAGGCCAGCAACGCAAAACCCGCCATGTCAAAACGACGGGTTTGCAGTTTATAGTTCGGCATCAGGCTCAGTGTGGCGATCGCGCCGATAATGCCGACCGGCAGGTTAATCAGGAAGATCCAGTGCCACGACGCATATTCCACCAGAACCCCGCCGAGCGCCGGGCCGAGCAGCGGGCCGATTTGCCCCGGCAGAGTGACGAAGGTCATCGCCGCCATATATTGGTCACGCGGGACAATTTTCATCACCGTCAGCCTGCCTACTGGCACCATCATTGCCCCGCCGACACCCTGTAAAACCCGCGCCATCACCAGTTGGTCAAGGGTTGAGGCCTGCGCGCAAAATAGCGAACCGGTGGTGAACAGCACAATGGCGATGAAAAAGATATTGCGCACGCCGACCCGATCCGCCAGCCAGCCGCTGGCTGGCAGCATCACCGCCACGGTCAATACATAGGAGACCACCACCATGTGCATATGCAGCGGGCTCTCCCCCAGGCTTCGCGCCATCGAGGGGAGGGCGGTATTCACAATAGTGGTATCCAGCGACTGCATAAAAAAGCCAAAGGCGACAATCCATAGTTGCCAGCGGATGTTTTTGGGGAGTTCATTCATTCACTAACAGGCTCTCTCTCTTTCTGGCTAAAACGCATACGCAGGCGGTCAAAGAAGAGATAGACCACCGGCGTTGTATACAGGGTAAGAAGCTGGCTCATCACCAGGCCGCCGACGATAGTGATCCCCAGCGGCTGGCGCAGTTCGGAGCCATCGCCGCCGGAAATGACCAGCGGCAGCGCGCCAAACAGCGCCGCCAGGGTGGTCATCATGATCGGACGAAAACGCAGCAAACAGGCCTGGAAAATGGCCTCTTCTGCGCTCAGACTGCCCTTGCGCTGGGCTTCGAGGGCGAAGTCGACCATCATTATGGCATTCTTCTTCACTATCCCGATCAGCAACATGATGCCAATCAGTGCGATCAGGCTAAAGGGCGCGCCAAACAGTTCCAGCGCCAGCAGTGCGCCGACGCCCGCCGAGGGCAGCGTGGAGAGAATGGTCAGCGGGTGGACGTAGCTCTCGTAGAGGATCCCCAGCACGATATAGACCGTGGCAATCGCTGCCAGGATCAGGATCACCTGTGAATTCATCGTCTCCTGGAATACTTGTGCTGTACCGGCGAAGCTGCCGCGCACGCTCGAAGGGACGCCAAGTTGCGTCATCGCACGATCGATGGCGTCGCTGGCTTCCGACAGCGACGTGCCTGTCGGCAGGTTAAAGGCGATGGTCGACGCCGCCGACAGCCCCTGATGGTTCACCGACAGCGGCGCATTCGCCGGTTGCCAGTGGGCAAAGTAAGAGAGCGGAATCGACTGGCCTTCGCTGTTGATCACATACATCTTGTCCAGCGCGCTCACGTCCTGGGTATAGCGGGGATCAACTTCCATCACCACTTTGTACTGGTTAAGCGGTTGATAAATAGTGGAGATCTGCCGCTGACCAAAGGCGTTATTCAGCAGGCTGTTGGCCGCTTCAACGCTGATGCCCAGCCGCGACATCGTTTCGCGATCGTAAACCAGGTTCATCTCCGCGCCGTTGTCCTGCTGGTCTGAGTTGACGTCCGCCAGCTGCGGCAGCGCCGCCAGCGCTTTACGGATCTTCGGCTCCCATTCGCGCAGGGCGCTGAGATCGTCCGACAGCAGGGCGAACTGGTAGCTGGCATTGGCCTGCCGCCCGCCGACGCGAATATCCTGTACGGCCATCAAAAACAGGCTTGCACCAGGCTCTTTCGCCAGTTTAATGCGTAACCGGTCAATCACCTGCTGCGCCGTTTCATTACGAATATGTCGGGATTTGAGGGTGATAAACATCATGCCGCTGTTCACGCGCGAGCCGCCGGTAAAACCGGTGACATTATCCACCGCCGGGTCGTCACGGATGATTTTCATAAAATCCTGCAACTTACCGCGCATCGCCTGGAAGGAGATACTCTGATCCGCCTGAATGCCGCCCATCAGCACGCCGGTGTCCTGCTCCGGGAAGAAGGTTTTCGGAATGGAGATATAGAGCCAGACATTCAATGCGATGGTGCCAAGTAGCACCAGACCCACCAGCCGGGCGTGGTTAAGCACCCATTTCAACGAACGGGCGTACTGCTGCTGGAGCGCAATCAGCAGACGACCAACGCCTCTTTCCCGAGTGCGTTCGCGCGGTTTATGGCGCTTCAGCAGCCAGCCGCACATCATCGGCGTCAGCGTCAGTGAAATGACCAGCGAGATGCCAATCGCCACCGACAACGTGACGGCAAACTCGCGCAATAGCCTGCCCGGCAGACCGGCCATCAGCAGCAGCGGCAGGAACACCGCTACCAGCGACAGGCTCATCGACAGCACGGTAAAACCGACTTCCCGCGTCCCCTGCAATGCCGCCTGTAACGGTTTTACGCCCGCTTCAAGATGGCGGGAGATGTTTTCCAGCACCACAATGGCATCGTCAACGACAAAGCCGGTGGCGATGGTCAGCGCCATCAGCGACAGGTTATTCAGGCTGAAACCGCACAGGTACATAGCGGCAAAGGTGCCAATCAGCGAAACCGGTACGGCGACAGCCGGAATAAGCGTCGCGCGGCCGGAACGCAAAAACAGGAACACCACCAGGATCACCAGCGCCACCGAGATCACCAGTGTCTGCTCCACTTCCGCCAGCGAGGCGCGAATGGTTGGCGAACGATCCTGGGCGATTTGCAGATCGATAGCGGCAGGAATGGTTTTCTGTAATTCCGGCAGGCGGGCGCGGATGCTGTCCACCGTCTGAATAATATTGGCTTCCGGTAGTTTGCGGATCATCAGCAAAATCGCCGGCTTTGCGTTGGTCATCCCGGCGTTGCGCACATCCTGCACCGAGTCGCTGACCGTGGCGACATCGCTTAAACGTACTGCCGCGCCGTTGTTGTAATGAATGATCAACGGCTGGTATTCGGCCGCCGTTTTCAGCTCATCATTCGTTTGTATTTGCCAGCGTTGAGCGCCGTCATCCACAGCGCCCTGCGGACGACGGACGTTGGCGCTGCTGATGGCGGTACGCA
Organism: Kosakonia sp. H7A; assembly: GCF_003028445.1. NCBI lineage: Bacteria > Pseudomonadati > Pseudomonadota > Gammaproteobacteria > Enterobacterales > Enterobacteriaceae > Kosakonia > Kosakonia sp. H7A. The sequence goes on from NZ_PYTZ01000002.1 coordinate 276,271, forward strand.
CGGCATCGAGTGACACGCCCTGATTAAACAGCGCCTGCGGATTGAGATCGACGCGCACCGCGGGCAGCGAACTTCCGCCGACATCCACATCGCCGACGCCGTCGATCTGTGAGATGGTTTGTGCCAGCTGCGTCGAGGCAAAATCGTATAACTGGCCCTGCGAATAGGTATCCGAGGTCAGCGTCAGGATCATGATCGGCGCGTCCGACGGGTTCGCTTTGCGGTAGGTCGGACGGCTCGGCATACCGCTTGGCAGCAGGCTTTGCGCCGCGTTGATCGCCGCCTGCACATCGCGCGCGGCACCGTTGATATTGCGGTCAAAATTAAACTCTAAAATGATGCGCGTACTGCCCAGCGAGCTGGAGGAGGTCATCTCGCTGACCCCGGCAATCCGCCCCAGCGAGCGTTCCAGCGGCGTAGCGACCGACGACGCCATCGTCTCCGGCGAGGCGCCAGGTAGCGAGGCGCTGACCATGATCACCGGAAAATCGACCTGCGGCAGCGGGGCCACCGGCAACAGCCGGAAGCCGAGGATGCCGCACAGCGTTATCGCCAGCGAAATCAAAATCGTCGCCACCGGGCGGTAAATGAAGAGGGCGAAAAACTTCACTTACGCCTCCTCTTCACGGCGCGGGAAGCGCTGTTTTACGGCCAGCGACAGGCGGTCGAACAGCAGATAAATCACCGGTGTGGTAAACAGCGTCAGCACCTGGCTGACCAGCAAGCCTCCCACCATGCCGATACCCAGCGGGCGGCGCAGCTCTGCGCCCACGCCAGTGCTGAGCATCAGCGGCAGCGCACCGAGCAGGGCCGCCAGCGTGGTCATCAGGATCGGGCGAAAACGCAGCAGGCAGGCCTGGAAAATCGCGTCGCGCGGCGCCATCCCCTCTTCGCGTTCGGCGGCGAGAGCGAAGTCGATCATCATGATGGCATTTTTCTTGACGATACCAATCAGCAGAATGATGCCGATAATGGCAATCACATCCAGCTCACTGCCGGAAATCATCAGCGCCAGCAGCGCGCCAACGCCCGCGGTCGGCAACGTCGAGAGAATAGTGACCGGGTGAATAAAACTCTCATATAGCACGCCGAGCACGATATACATTGCCACCACCGCTGCGACGATCAGCCAGACCGTGCTGCCAAGTGCAGACTGGAACGCCAGCGTGCTGCCCTGGAACTGGGTGCGGATATCCGTCGGGAAATTGAGGGTTTTTTCGCTGTCGGTGATCGCCTGAACCGCATCGCCCAGTGAATAGCCGCTCGCCACGTTAAAAGAGATGGTGGTGGAGGGGAATTGATCGAGGTGGTTAATACTCAGCGGCGCAAAGCGTTGTTCCACTTTGGCAATCGAGGATAACGGCACCACGCCGCCGCTGCTGCTGGCCAGGCGGATGTTCTCCAGCGCTGCCAGCCCTGGCGTTTGCGTGGTGTCGTGTTCCAGCACCACACGATACTGGTTTGACTGGGTATAGATGGTGGAGATCAGCCGCTGGCCGAAGGCGTTATACAGCGCGTTATCAACATCCGACATGGTGATACCAAGACGGCTGGCGGTGTTGCGGTCAACGTTGATCCTGGCCACCAGCCCTTTGTCCTGCCAGTCGCTGCTGACATCAGCAAGTTGCGGCAGCGCTTCCAGTTTAGCGATCAGTTGCGGCACCCAGGTGCTCAGCGCCTCCAGCGAGTTTGCCTGCAAGGTAAACTGGTACTGGGTGCGGCTGACCGTGGTGTCGATGGTCAGATCCTGCGTCGGTTGCAGATAGAGCGCCACGCCGGGCACTTTTGCCGCCGCCTGTTGCAGGCGCGCAATCACTGTCTGTACGCGGTCGTCGCGCTCATCCAGCGGCTTAAGGTTGATTTGCAGACGCGCGCTGTTCAGCGACGGGTTGGTACCATCGACGCCAACAAACGAGGTCAGGCTTTCAACCGCCGGATCCTGCAGGATAACGTCGGCCACCTGCCGCTGGCGCTGCGCCATGCTGGCAAACGACGCCGACTGAGGCGCCTGGAGCGTGCCCTGAATGATGCCGTTGTCCTGTACCGGGAAGAAGCCTTTCGGGATGAAAACCCACAGCGCCACCGACAGCAACAGCGTGCCTATCGCCACGCTGAGCGTCAGCCACGGGTGGTTGAGCACTTTCGCCAGCAGGTGGCCATACCCGGCAATCACGCGCTCAAAAAAACGCTCCGAGGCGCGGGAAAAACGGTTCTGCTTGCGCAGGGATTCAGCGCTCAGCATGCGCGCGCACATCATCGGCGTCAGTGTCAGTGAAACGATAGCCGAGATAAGAATGGCCACCGCCAGCGTGACGGCGAACTCGCGGAACAGGCGCCCGACAATATCGCCCATAAACAGCAGCGGGATCAGCACGGCAATCAGCGAGAAGGTGAGGGAGATAATGGTAAAGCCGATCTCGCCTGCGCCTTTCAGCGCCGCCGCCAGCGGTTTTTCCCCTTTTTCGATATAGCGCGAGATGTTCTCAATCACCACAATCGCGTCATCCACCACAAAGCCGGTGGCGATGGTCAGCGCCATCAGCGTCAGGTTATTGATAGAGAAATCGAGAAACACCATCACCGCAAAGGTGCCGATAAGCGACAGCGGCACGGCCACGCCAGGGATGATAGTGGCCGGAATATTGCGCAGAAACAGATAGATAATCATCACCACCAGCGCGATAGCCAGCATCAGTTCGAACTGGGTGTCGCTGACCGAGGCGCGGATGTTGTTGGTGCGATCGGAGAGCACTTTCACCGTGACCGATTTCGGCAGGCTCTCCGTTAACTGCGGCAGCAGAGTACGAATGCTGTCGGCGGTATCAATAATGTTGGCGCCCGGCTGACGCTGGACGTTCATCACAATAGCCTGTTGCTTATTCGCCCATGCGCCAAGCCAGCTATTTTCTGCGCCCTGTTCCACGGTTGCCACATCGCCCAGGCGAATGGGCGCACCGTTCTGGTAAGCGACAATCAACTGGCGGTACTCTTCGGCGGACTGCATCTGATCGTTGGCCGAGAGCGTGACGGCGCGCGTTGGGCCATCGAGGCTCCCTTTTGCCGAGTTAACGTTGGCATTGTCGATGGCGGTACGAATGGTTTCGCTGGTCAACCCCAGCGCGGCGATGGCCTGTGCGTTAAGTTTGACGCGCACTGCCGGGCGCTGGCCGCCGGAAAGCGTGACCAGACCAACGCCGGAAACCTGCGAAATTTTCTGCGCGACGCGCGTTTCGACCATATCTTCCACCTGCGTCATCGGCATGGCGGAAGAGGTGACTGCCAGCGTCATGATCGGCGGATCGGCCGGGTTAACTTTGCTGTAAACCGGCGGGTTAGGCAGATCGGAAGGGAGCAAGCTGTTGGCCGCGTTCATTGCCGCCTGCACTTCCTGCTCGGCAACATCCAACGGCAGCGTGAGCTGGAACTGCAACGTCACCACCGATGCGCCGCCGGAGCTTTGCGACGACATCTGTTTTAAGCCCGACATCTGGCCAAATTGCCGTTCGAGCGGCGCGGTTATCGCCGACGTCACCACATCCGGGCTGGCTCCGGGGTAAAGGGTGACTACTTGAATGGTGGGGTAATCCACTTCCGGCAGCGCAGAGACGGGAAGAAAACGGTAGCCGATGACCCCGGCAAGCAGAATCGCCACCATCAATAAGGTGGTGGCGACCGGGCGTAAGATAAACAGACGGGAAGGACCTCCCGTCCGGCCTGGCGGTAGCAACTGCATCAGGAGTGCGCTCCTTTCGCCGGATGCTCACGTTTTGTGGGCATCTGCTGGGCGCTTTGCGCATCCACCACTTCCACTTTGGCCCCTTCGGTCAGACGGTCGATACCGTCCGTCACTACGCGATCGCCCGCCGACAGCCCGGCGGCAATCACCACTTTCTGGCTGTCCTGAATACCCGGCGTAACGATATGTTTGCTGACCTGGTTATTCTCATTCACCACCCAGACAAAGTTGCCTTCATTACCCATTTGCAGCGCAGCGGCAGGGATCACAACGGCATCTTGTTGCGTGGCGACCAGCATGCGCGCATTGACGAACTGGTTGGGGAACAGCGCGTCGTCCTGGTTATTAAAGCGTGCTTTCAGTTTGATGGTGCCGGTGGTGGCATCGATCTGGTTATCAAGACTGAGCAGCGAACCGCTGCTCAGTTTCTGTTTGTTCGTGCGATCCCAGGCTTCCACTACCAGCGGTTGGCCTGCTTTTTGCGCCTGCACCACGGTGGCGATTTCGCTTTCCGGCAGGGTAAAAACGAGGTCAATCGGGTGGGTTTGCGTCAGCACCACAATACCGGTGGTGTCGCTGCTGCTGATTTGGTTACCAATATCCACCTGCTTTAAGCCAACGCGCCCGGAGATGGGTGCCGTGATGCGGCTCCAGTCCAGCTGCAACTGGGCGCTGGCGACCGAAGCTTCATCGGCTTTGACGGTGCCTTCAGATTCCGTTACCAGCGCCTGCTGGGTATCGAGATCCTGACGGGAGACGAGACTGGTTTTCGCCAGTTGCTGATAGCGGGCCAGATCGCGGCGCGCATTCGCCAGCGTGGCTTTATCTTTTGCCAGTTGCCCCTGTGCCTGCGCCAGTGCCACTTTAAATTCGCTGGGGTCGATTTCAGCCAGCAGATCGCCGGCCTTAACCTGTTGCCCTTCCTGGAAGTGGAGCGCCATCAGTTGGCCGGAAACACGGCTGCGGACGGTCACGGTATTGGTTGCCGTAATCGTACCGAGACCTGAGAGATAACGTGGAACGGATTCGCGGGTCGCTGTGGCAGCCTGTACCGGCGGTAACGCGCCGCCGCGCATGCCGTGGCGACCGCTGCCAGCCTGACGTTGCGTGTGCCCGGTGGCGGAAGAAGAAGTAGCCTCTTGATGGCTAAAGTGGTACCACGCGGCACCTGCCGCTGCGATAACCACGACCGCAACAAGCGTGCGGCGAAAAGTGAAACTGCGTTTCATCGTTATATGTATCTCGTCCTGAAAAAACCATGACCAAAATAATACTAGTTTAGTGAGGCCTTAACGCAGAAAAATGGAGGAAATATGAAACACTGTTTAGAAACGTCGAGCGGGGATGGAAATTTGCGTTAGGGGTAATATGGAGAAGAAAATCATGCCGGATGGCGATCATCCGGCAAAATATTAGCGAAACAGAACCTGCGCCCAGCGGGCAAGCCCGGCGGTGACAGAGCCAAAATCATCGCCGCCCGCAATCGGAATCCCCGGCAGCGTTTCCGCCAGCGCTTTCTTGATGATGGGCGAGCGGGCGCTCCCGCCGGTCAGGTAGATTACTTCCGGCGTTTCGTTGCTGTTTTCCAGCGCCAACTGCACCTGCTCAATAATGCGCTGTAACGGCTGATTGAGCGCCGCTTCCAGACCCTCCTGGGTGATGGCAGTGGCAAGATCGTCGCTGATAAACGGCAGCGGCGCGGTGACATGCGCTTCTTCCGAGAGCGCTATTTTGCTCTCTTCGGCGCTGCGCACCAGCCGGTAGCTCAGACGCTGCCGCCACACTTTCAGCAGCAGGGCCACTTTTTCCGCGTCGCGGGCGTCGCGCAGCAGATCGTTGAGCAGACGGCCATTGGCGGCGCTGTAAAATTCGGTTTGCGCCGGCACATCGTTGATCGCCACCGCGTTCCACCACGGCAGAATTGGCAGGGCGATGCCTTTTTCCGTCTGGCCGCCCATACCAAGCAGAGGCATCAGGCTTTTAAACGCCAGTGCGATATCCAGATCGTTACCGCCAACGCGGCAACCGCTGTGGCCGAGTAGGCTGGCTGCACGATCCTGTCTGGCGCGCCACTGTGGGCCCATCAGCAGAATGGAGCAGTCTGTTGTTCCGCCGCCAATATCCACCACCAGCACGCGTTTCTCTTCGCTTAGTGTGGCTTCAAAATCGAGCCCTGCTGCTACCGGTTCATACTGGAACACCACATCACGGAAACCGGCGCGTTTCGCCGCGCGCTCAAGGATCCCCTGTGCCTGGGCGTTAGCATCATCGCCGCCGAGCCCCTGGAAGTTGATCGGTCGGCCAATGACCGCCTGGTTGATGCTTTCCGGCAGTTGCGTTTCGGCCTGCTGGCGAATGTGCAGCATCATGGCGCAGACCAGATCCTCAAACAGGGCGATCTGCTGCGGTTTCAGGCCGCTGGCGCCGAGGAAGGATTTCGGCGATTTAACGAAGTAAACCTCTTCCGGATCGCTCACATACTGACGCAGCGAGGCGAGGCCAAATTGTACGCTGGCGGCGTTGACCTCAATATCTTCCTCACGGTTAAAGCTCACTGCCCGGCGCAGTAGCGCCTGGGTTTCGCTCCCCGTAGCCGGAACCTGATGGTGACGATAGAGCCATTCGCTGACGGCTTCGCGCGTTGGCGCGCAGAGCATAGATGGCAGCAGCGTACTGTTATTTTCCATGGTCAGCAGGTGTGGCGCGCCATCGCGCATTACTGCAATCGAGCAGTTTGCTGTCCCGTAGTCAAAGCCTACAAACACGTGTTTATCCCCATGCCAGTGAAGAAGGGGGGCGACTTTAGCCGAATGCGGCGCGGGCGACAACCGGAATATGAAAGCAAGGCGGAAAATTCCGATGCCGTTTATGCTGTTAGCAGAAAAGAGGAGCAACTATGTACGAACTGCGCTGGCAGCCGCCCTATGACTGGGCCTGGATGTTGGGATTTTTAGGCGATCGCGCCGTGGCGGGTGTTGAAGAGATTGATGCGACACGCTATGTGCGCTCCTTTGCCGCTGGCGAGCATCGCGGGTTGATTATTGCCGAACCGGATGAGGCGAGCGCGACATTGAGGGTCACGCTCAGCGAAGGTTTGCAGCCGATTGCAGAACTGTGCCTGCAACGGATTCGCTGCTTGTTTGATCTTGACTGCAATCCGCAGGAGGTGACCGCGGCGCTGGGGACATTGGGCGCTGCGCGACCGGGGTTGCGCCTGCCGGGATGTGTTGATCCATTTGAGCAGGGCGTGCGGGCGATTTTAGGCCAGTTAGTCAGCGTGGCGATGGCGGCAAAGCTGACGGCAAAGGTTGCGCAGCGTTATGGCGATGTGCTGGATGAGCGCGGTTTTATCTGTTTTCCCACTCCGCAGCAGCTCTCTGCGGCGCAAGTCGGGGATTTACAAACGCTCGGCATGCCGCGCAAACGCGCTGAGTCGCTGATATATCTGGCACAGGCGGCCTGCGACGGTTTGCTGCCGCTGACGGCACCGGTGGATGTGGAACAGGGAGTGAAAGCCTTGCAAACCTTTCCTGGTATCGGCCGCTGGACTGCCAGCTACTTTGCCCTGCGCGGCTGGCAGGCGAAAGATATTTTTCTACCCGACGATTATCTGATCAAGCAGCGTTTTGCCGGGATGACACCCGCGCAGACGAGGCGCTATGCCGAACGCTGGCAGCCGTGGCGCTCCTATGCACTGTTGCATATCTGGTATACGGAGGGGTGGGAGCCTGAAGTGTGATGCCTTGTGGTTTTAATGCATTTTCCGTCCGGATAAGGCGCCACCCTGTTTGTCAGTTGATAGCGAAATAACTGGTATTCAGCATCAAATCCAGCGGCTGAGCCTGCGAAATAATATCGCCATAAATCATATCGATGCCGACGCCGGAAAGGGTATCCATCATCAGCGGCTGATTGGTCGGCCCGGCAATGCTCTTCATGCCCAGACGCTGGGCGTGGCCCTGAATAATGGTCACCATCATCTCGTCCATCAGATTACCGTGAACGTTGGTAACCAGTTCCGGATCGAGCATCAGGTAATCGACCATATTCGGACTCAGGCGGTTAAAAATATCCAGATCGTGCCCGATACGGCTGAGAATAATGCGGCAACCCGCCTGGCGCAGCCGCTTCAGATTGTCGAGCAGGGTGTTATCTTCACGCATCAGCGCATCGGCATGTACCACCAGATGCAACAGCCGGGCGGATAGCGGGCCGCTTTCCAGCAGTTCGAGCAGTTCATTCACCAGCGTTGTGCTGGAGAGCCCGGCCACGGAAAGCGGCAGGGCAACGCCGAGCCCTTTACCCGCAACGGCAGTAGCGTGGTTACGGAAAAACTCATGGAATACGCGGCGGTCGAGCGCGCGGATCAGCTCTGGTTCGCTAAGGCCGGAACGGAAAGCGTGCTCCTCCATCACTTCGCCTTCGCTGGTCCACAAGCGCAGGGAGAGTAGCCAGAAGTTGCAGGCCTCCGGTACGCGCGGCGACGCTACGCCGCGGGCAATCAGCAGCAGATGATTGTCTTTGATCATATGCCACTGTTCATCCAGCGACATGATGCTGCGATCATGCTGCATCTGGCCTTGCTGCGGTTCGTACACGGTCACGATCCCGCGCCCATTATTTTTGGAGGCATAACAGGCGATATCCGCCTGCGACATCACTTCTGAAGCCTGATAGTTAGTTTCATCAATCAGCGAAATTCCGGCGCTGGCGCCGATGCGGTGCAAACGGCCTTCCCACATAAAGTGGTAGTCATTGATGGCTTCAACAATACGCCCGGAAATATACCGCGCGCTCTCGACATTACAGTCCGGCAGCAGTAAACCGAATTCATCGCCGCCAAGGCGGGCAAGAATATCGGTCGAACGCAACATGCTGAGCATCAGCGACGCGATCTCGCGCAGCAGGGCATCCCCCGCCGCGTGCCCGGCTGTATCGTTGACGGCTTTAAAGCGGTCAAGATCGATAAACACCAGCGCATGACGCTGGTGGAATTCCTGTACTGTCAGCAGCAGGCGTTTGAGATGGTTTTCAAAACTGACCCGGTTCGCCAGATGGGTCAGCGCATCGTGGGAAGCGCTGTAGCTCAGTTGCCGCAGCATTTTGCGGGATTCCGTTACGTCCTGGATCACCAGCACAGAGCCGATATGTTGCCCATCCAGCGTGCTGAGCGGCGTTACGCTGTAGTGAATGTCGAAGCTGCCGCCGGTGCGGCAGTGCAGTACCACATCCTGTTCAATGGCCGAACGTGACATATCACCACTGTGGATGTTTTCCATCACCGGACCATTATCACCAAACGTAATGCGCAGCACTGTCAGCAACGGCTGGCCGATAGCCTGTTCCTGCGCCCAGCCGCTCATTTTTTCCGCCACCGGATTCATAAAAGTGACGTTCATATCCACATCGGTACAAAGCACCGCTTCGCCGATGGAATCCAGCGTAATGTGCAGGCGCTCTTTTTCCTGGAACAGCGCGTCGTTCAACTGCTTAACTTCCGTCATATCCATATTGACGCCGAGCAGGCGTTCGACTTCGCCATGCTTGTTCAGCACGCGGTTTGCCAGCGCGCGAATATGGCGAATACCGCCTTTGACGCTAATGCGGAACTCCAGTTTGAAGGCCATGCGCGCCGCCAGCCCGTCGCGGATAATGCGTTCGGTTTCCGGCCTGTCTTCCGGCAGCACGCGCTCGTACCACAATTGCCATGTCGGTTTCGTGTGGGGCGGCACTTCGTACATCTCGAACATGCGCTTATCCCAACTGATAATGTCCGGCTCAAGCTCCCACTCCCAGATGCCAATCCCGCCCGCTTCGTTCGCCAGCGTGATACGCTCCATCAGGCGCTTGTTAACCCACTCGGTCTGCTTCAGATCGTTAATGTCTTCGACCTGGGCGATAAAGTAGAGCGGGGTGCCATCCGTATGGCGCACAACGGAAACTGCCATCAGCGCCCACACCAGCTCACCGCTGCGCGTGTAATAGCGCTTTTCCATGGAGTAAGTGGAGATGTCGCCGCGCACCAGTTGCTCAAGCTGTTCCAGATCGCTGTTTAAATCTTCCGGGCAGGTGAGCTGCTGGAAGGTCATCTGCTGCAGCTCCTCCTGGCTGTAGCCCAGAAACTGACATAACGCTTTGTTGGCCTGTAACCACTGTCCGTCGGTGCTCACCAGCGCCATCCCGATAGCAGAATACTCCATCGCATTTCGAAAGCGCTCTTCGCTTTCGATGATGTGTTTGCGCTCGGCGCGAAAGGCGTACATCACCATTGTCATGACGTTCACCGGCAGCAGGATCATCAGAAACGGCAGCCACGGTGCGTTCATCATCACGTTGTTTTTCGGCATGGTGATGAGAGAGGGATCATCTGCAATCATCAGCGAGACCATCATGATGGTAATCAGAAAGACGAGAAAGGCTTCAACCCGCGGCAGACGCACGGCGCTCCACATCAGCAGTACAATGACCGCAGTAAACGGCCACGGCAGGTAGTGCAGCGCCAGCCAGCTTAGCCCGAGCGTGGCAGCGAGCGTAACGAGTGTTTCCAGCAGCAGCTGAGGTCTACGGTGACGCAGCAGGTAATGCGGTTTAAACAGCAGGCCGAGCGGCACCAGCGCCAGCGCGCCGATGGATTCCGACAGCACCCAGACCAGAAAAGTACGCAGAATATTGTCGCCGGGCACCAGCAGACAAACCAGCACGCCGCCGACCAGCGGCGGGATAATCGCGCTGCCGACCGCCAGACGCAGCCAGTCGCCGAGGTTTTGCAGCGGGTTATACCAGGGCAACAGTTTGCGCAGTAGCACCGCGCCTATCGCGGCCTCAATAACATTGACGGCGGTATAGCGTAGATCGACTGCGTTGGCCGATAAGAGCATGATTGTCGCCGCGACATTGCCCAGCACGCAGACCAGCGCGATGCCCGGCCACATCCGCCCGGCGTGGCGGTAAAATCCCACCATAATGATGGCGGTGGGAAACCACAGCGGTGCGATAACAGTGCCAAAACGGATAAGCTCCAGCGAGAAGAGCGTAAAGATGAAAGAGAGCAGCCCTAAACTGACAAGCCGCAACCCAGGATGTGGGGTGGTAACCAAAACGCGCTGGTGTTGTTTCTTCATTACCGCTTTATCCGCAACCCTGTGACGTCCGGAACCGCGTCCGGAGAGTGAAATTTGAATTTTGGATTATGCTAGTACAAACAATTTACAATTCCTATGCCGGGCGCTCATAATTTGACACCATAATGTTATTAATTACTTAGTCAGTAATAAAAACACATCTGCCGGGTTAATTTTGAGCGTTTTAATTTATGGCTGGTCAGCCAGACGGGCAAAAGCGAGCGGCTTTTTACCGTCCCTGTTTCCGCTAAGGATTCGGCTGGTATCACGACGGTGAAATCCCTATAATTGCCGTGTTTGACGCTTCGGCGTCGTCCTTCCTTTACATCCAGGTTAATCAGGTCGCTAAATTTATGACTGATCAGTCTCATCAGTGCGTCATCATCGGCATCGCCGGCGCATCTGCTTCAGGTAAAAGTCTTATCGCCAGCACGCTGTATCGTGAACTGCGCGAGCAGGTGGGTGATGAACACATTGGCGTTATTCCAGAAGATAGCTACTACAAAGATCAAAGCCATCTATCGATGGAAGAGCGTGTAAAAACCAACTATGACCACCCCAGTGCAATGGATCATAGTCTGTTATTCCAGCATTTGCAGTCTCTCAAGCGCGGCGAAGCTATTGAGTTACCGGTGTACAGCTATGTGGAACATACTCGCACCAAAGAAACTATCCGCATTGAAGCGAAAAAAGTGATCATCCTGGAAGGGATCCTGTTACTGACTGATTCACGCCTGCGCGATGAGATGAATTTCTCCATTTTTGTTGATACGCCGCTGGATATCTGCCTGATGCGCCGCATCAAGCGCGACGTTAACGAGCGTGGCCGTTCAATGGACTCGGTCATGGCGCAATATCAGAAAACCGTGCGTCCGATGTTCCTGCAATTTATTGAACCCTCCAAGCAATACGCCGACATCATCGTGCCGCGCGGCGGTAAAAACCGCATCGCCATCGATATCCTGAAAGCCAAAATCAGCCAGTTTTTTGAATAATACATGTTAGGCTATAGCACTGAGTGTTAAGTCCGGCCCCTGATCTTCTCAGGGGCGTGTCGCACTATTAAGGAGAATGCGCCATGCGTCTTTGTGACCGCGATATTGAAGCCTGGCTGAATGACGGTCGGCTTGCTATTAACCCGCGTCCGCCGGTAGAACGGATTAACGGGGCGACGGTGGATGTCCGCCTCGGCAATAAATTCCGCACTTTCAGCGGACATACGGCGGCATTTATCGATCTCAGCGGCCCGAAGCATGAAGTCAGCGCGGCGCTTGACCGGGTAATGAGCGACGAGATTGTGCTTGATGAAGGCGAGGCGTTTTTCCTGCATCCGGGTGAACTGGCGCTGGCGGTGACTTATGAATCCGTTACCTTGCCTGCCGATCTGGTCGGCTGGCTGGACGGGCGCTCTTCACTTGCGCGTCTGGGTTTGATGGTGCACGTAACCGCGCACCGCATCGATCCCGGCTGGTCGGGCTGTATCGTGCTGGAGTTCTATAATTCAGGCAAGCTGCCGCTGGCGCTGCGACCGGGCATGCTGATTGGCGCCCTGAGCTTTGAGCCGCTCTCCGGGCCGGCCGATCGTCCTTATAACCGACGTGAAGATGCGAAGTATCGCGATCAGCAAGGCGCGGTCGCCAGCCGCATTGATAAAGACTGACTGATCTCCATTGAGGATGTGATGAGAAGAGCGTTAACAACACTGATGATTTTGCTGGTCGTGCTGGTTGCCGGCCTTTCGGCATTAGTGTTACTGGTCAATCCGAACGATTTCCGCGCTTACATGGTGCGTCAGGTCGAGGCGCGAAGCGGCTATCAGCTACAGCTTGATGGCCCGCTGCGCTGGCACGTCTGGCCGCAGCTTAGCATCCTCTCTGGCCGCGTCACGTTGACGGCCCCCGGCGCGGAAATGCCGGTGGTGAAAGCCGATAATATGCGTCTTGATGTCAACCTGTTGCCGTTGCTGTCGCACCAGTTACAGGTGAAACAAGTGATGCTGAAGGGCGCGGTGATTCAGCTCACTCCGCAAAGTGAAGCGGCACCGGAAAAAAATGCGCCAGTGGCGCCTCATGGCAACTCACTGCCGCAGGTGGAATCGGATCGCGGCTGGTCATGGGATATTGCCCGCTTACAGGTTGCGGATAGCCTGCTGGTTTTCCAGCGCGCCAACGATGAACCGGTGACGGTACGCGATATTCGTCTGCAAATGGAGCAGGATGCGCAATATCAGGCGACGCTGGATTTCTCCGGGCGGGTTAACCGCAATCAGCGCGACCTGACGCTTTCATTCAGCGCTAAAATAGATGCACGCGATTATCCGCGTAATGTCAGCGCCGCTATTGATAAATTGCAGTGGCAACTTCAGGGGGGCGATACGCCGCCGAAGGGCATCAGCGGGGCGGGCACATTGCAAGCGCAGTGGCAAAGCGCGGCACAGCGGCTGACGCTGAATGATGTCACCCTGAGCGCGAATGACAGCGCCTTTACCGGTAAGGGGAGCGTAACGTTTGGTACGCAGCCAGTCTGGGCAGTCGATGTGCAGTTCGACAATCTCAATCTGGATAACTTGCTGCCGCCGGAAGGGACGCTGAACGGCGACGGCGTGATGCCACAGGGACAGGAACAAAATCGCCTGCCGCGCCCGGTGATTTCCAGCGGGGCGGATACGCCGCAGTACAACGAACTGCGCGATTTTACGGCGCAAATCGGCATCACTGCGAAAAACGTACGCTGGCGCGGTATGCAGTTTGCCGATGTCAGCGGTCAGCTCAACAATAATGCCGGTTTGCTGGCTATCCCGACGTTGCAGGGCAAAATGGGGGACGGGCAAATCTCATTGCCCGGCACGCTGGACGTGCGCGGCAAGCAACCTCGCGCCGAGTTCCAGCCACGGCTGGAGAGCATTGAGATTGGTAATATCCTGAAAGCGTTTAACTACCCGATTGCGCTGACCGGCAGCCTGACCATGGCGGGCGATTTCAGCGGCCCGGATATCGATGCAGAATCTTTCCGCCGCGACTGGCAGGGGAATGCACACGTCGATCTGAAAAACAGCCGCATGGAAGGGCTTAACTTCCAGCAACTGGTACAACAGGCGGTGGCTCGCAGCAGCGATGTGCATGCGAAAGATAATTTCGACAGTGCCACCCGGCTGGATAATTTCAGCGCAGAGTTGTCGCTGGATAACGGGCAGATGACCTTCAGCGATATGCAGGGTAGCTCCGCGCTGCTGGCGCTCACCGGGGAAGGCAAGATGGATCTGGTGCAGGAGCAGACCGATACGCGCTTCAATGTCCGGGTTCTGGAAGGATGGGAAGGTGATAGCGCGCTGATCGACTTCCTGAAAGCGACGCCGATCCCACTGCGCGTTTACGGTAAATGGCAGGCGCTCAACTATAGCCTGCAAGTGGACCAGGTGTTGCGTAAACATTTGCAGGATGAAGCCAAACGTCGTCTCAACGACTGGGCTGAGCGTAATAAAGATTCGCAAAACAGCAAAGACCTGAAAAAGCTGCTTGATAAGATGTAACTATCCGGCCAGTTCGGCCGGATAAGCAACGGCGCTGCAGGGCTATAAAATGCCTTCCAGCGCCAGATGTTGCAGTAGCATAATGGTTTTGCCGTCGGCAATATCGCCCGTACGGATTGCCGCCAGCGCGGTGGCAAAATCCATCTCCACCACTTCAATATCCTCTCCCTCTTCGATTACGCCGCCACCGCTTCCGGTGCGTTTGCTGTCATCGTATTCAGCAATAAAAAAGTGCAGTTTTTCGCTGACGGAGCCGGGGCTCATCCACGCCACAAACACTTTCTGTACCTGTTCCAGCCGGTAGCCGGTCTCTTCTTCCGCTTCGTGACGAATGCGCTCCTCAGGCTCAAGCTCATCCAGCAGGCCAGCAGCCGCTTCCAGCAAAAAACCGTGATGCTGGTTGACGAAAAGCGGTAAACGAAACTGTCGGGTGAGGATCACGCTCCGCTTGCGGCGGTTATACAGCAGGATCACCGCGCCGTTGCCCCGGTCATACACCTCGCGGGTCTGGCGCTGCCATTCACCGTCATGACGGCGATAATCAAAGGTGTATTTGGTCAGTTTTCCCCAGTCTTCAGCGAGGGGCATCGACGCAATAATGCGTATTTGTGCATTTTCAGATGACATATCAGCTCCTGTGCAGGTAAGATAGCAGCATAACGTGCACATTCGTGCATTATCAAGGTTTTTCGTGCAAACAGGAGCAACGCGATGCTAACCCCACAACGTAAGCAATTGATCCTCAACCAGCTTGCTGAAGAAGGGCAGGTGCTGTCGAAGGAACTCAGCGAACGATTTGGCGTCTCGGAAGATACCGTGCGGCGGGATCTGCGTGAGCTGGCGGCTGAGGGTTTGTTACAGCGTGTGCACGGCGGCGCACTGCCATCTTCCGCCGCTACGGTGACATTTGCCGAGCGGCAACATTTGCAGTCTGACGCCAAGCGGCGTATCGCGCAGAAAGGCGCGCAGCTCGTCTCAGCAGGGCAGGTTGTTATGATTGATGGCGGTACGACGACCTCTGAACTGATTACGTATTTCCCACAGGATTTACGCATTACCGTGGTAACACACAGCCCCAGTATCGCCGTTGGGCTGGCACAGCATCCGCTGATTGAAGTGGTGATGATCGGTGGCCATCTCTACAAACATTCGATCGTCAACGTTGGCGCAGGCGCGCTGGAATCTATCAGCCGGATACGCGGCGACCTCTTTTTTATGGGCGTGACCGGCGTACATGTGGACGCCGGTCTCAGCACCGGGGATTTTGAGGAGTCGCGTATCAAGCGCGCGCTGGCCGACAGGGCGGCAGAGACTGTAGTTCTGGCCTCGCCGGAGAAACTGAACAGCGCATCGCCATGGGTGATTGGCGATATCTCGCTTATCAACACGCTGGTGGTGGACGCGCAGACGGACGATCGCCTGCTGGCCCCGTTTAACCACCGTGGGGTGACGGTGGTTAAAGCGTAGCCCTTTACACTTCGTAGTCCGGATCTTCGTCACGCGTCAGCGGAATAATTTGCACTTTCTGCACGCGGTGGCTCTCAACTTCCAGGGTTTTCAGCAGAACATCGCCTACCTGCACCTCTTCACCGGGTTTGGGGATCCGCTGCAGGTACTCCATCAGCAGGCCGGCAATGGTGTGGTAGTCACGCTTCTCATCCAGCGGTATTGCGATGTACTGCACCAGATCCTCCAGCGGCATATGACCATTGGCCGTCCAGCTGCCATCGCTGTTTTTCTGAATATCATGGCGGGCATCGATCTCTTCCACTTCGTTTGGCAGATTCCCGGCGATGGTTTCCATCACATCGCTGAGAGTGACAATGCCTTCCACGGAACCAAACTCATCGACCACGAAAGCGAAGTGGGTGCGGGCATTGCGGAACTGCTCCAGCGCCTGCAACAGCGGCAGCGCTTCCGGGAACACCAGCGGCTGACGGATTAGCGCCTTGAGATCCAGCGGTTCGCCGCGCAGAGATTGTTGCAGCAGATCGAGCACATGAACAACGCCAAGCAAATCCTCTTCAGTATCGCCGCCCGTAACCACCACGCGCGTATGCTGGTTTTTATCCAGCAGGGCGCGGATCTCTGCTTCCGGCGCGCTGAGATCGATATGCTCAATATCGTGGCGCGACGTCATGATGCTGCTGACCGAGCGCTGATTGAGGTTCAGCACCCGCTCAATCATGCGCCGCTCCTGCGGATTAAAGATCTGGTTGTCGTCACTGTCGTGCAGCATCGAGGCGGTATCGGCATCCAGTTCAGCATCCTCTTTCCGCCCGCTGAGCAGGCGCATCACCGTTTCTGTCGTGCGCTGGCGTAGCGTCTGGTTGGCGAACAGAAAACGGCGGCGATTAAAGATAGCCAACTGGTTCAGCGCTTCAATCATCACCGAGAAGCCAATTGCGGCGTACAGATAACCTTTCGGAATATGGAAACCAAAACCATCCGCCACCAGGCTAAAACCGATCATCAGCAGGAAACTGAGACAGAGAATAACAATTGTCGGGTGGCTGTTGACGAAGCGCGTCAGCGATTTACTGGCCAGCAGCATCAGGGAAATGGCAATCACCACGGCGGCCATCATGACGGCCAGGTGGTCAACCATGCCGACGGCAGTGATCACCGAGTCGAGCGAGAAGACTGCATCCAGCACCACGATCTGGATGACCACAGCCCAGAATTTCGCGCCACGTCGCT
Organism: Kosakonia sp. H7A; assembly: GCF_003028445.1. Taxonomy (NCBI): domain Bacteria; kingdom Pseudomonadati; phylum Pseudomonadota; class Gammaproteobacteria; order Enterobacterales; family Enterobacteriaceae; genus Kosakonia; species Kosakonia sp. H7A. The sequence goes on from NZ_PYTZ01000002.1 coordinate 293,357, forward strand.
GCGTTGGATTGTCGCTGTCTTTGCCTTCAAGGCGCTCATTAAGTTCCACCGTCGCTTTAAACAGCAGGAACAGGCCGCCGAGCAGCATAATCAGATCGCGCGCGCTGAAGCTTAAGCTGCGCACCGTAAACAGAGGATTAGTGAGTGTCACCAGCCAGGAGATTGAGGCCAGTAAAAGCAATCGCATCAACATCGCCAGCAGCAGCCCGGTAATACGGGCGCGATCGCGCTGCGCCGCCGGCAATTTTTCCGCAAGAATCGCAATAAAAACCAGGTTATCAATACCGAGTACCAGCTCGATCACGACCAGCGTGACCAACCCGGCCCAGATTGATGGATCGGCAATCCATTCCATCGTAAACGTAACACCTTCTGTGATATGACAATTGTCACAGTGCGATCATGGATAAAGCTGGATGAAATTGCAATGCCAGCCTGCGATTATTCTTAATTTATTGGTTATGAGCAATACGTATAAATTCAATTTCCTTATTGTTACTGTGATTAATTATAAGGGAAAAATTAGCAAATTAGGATATTTCGCATAAGTAATTCCATATACAAAGTTTGTCAATATACGGTTAGTCTTAAAATTCGAAAAGTTTGTTCTTAAACTTATTCTTAAAAATATGTTTATCAGGGCTGGTGCCTTGCCTGCTATTCGCTTAGCTGCAACAATTCTTCCTGCATCACTCAAATATACTAACGATGTTATTTTCGTCATCGTTATTCGTTACAAATTCGATTCCTGCCGTATTTTTTCTGGTCTGCGGTACATTGCAACCTTAAGGCCTGTAAGGGATAACTATCAATGAGTTAGAGATGTTCAGTGAATTGGTAACTGAAAGCCAGGGGCGGTAGCGTGCCTGTGGGTATGTCAATCAGCCTGGATTATTCTGTAACCGCATGTGGTTGAATAAACGCTTTTTAGGATTGATGCCAGTTATATTCTTTCGTAATTAACTGCATTCTGATTCTGTGTACAACTTGAGCGCTTATATAAATCGCACAGGATAATTACTCTGCCAAAGTGATAATTAATCAATGATGAAATCTAAAATGAAATTGATGCCATTATTGGTGTCCATAAGCATGATGAGTGGCTGCACTGTTTTCCCCGGTAGCAATATGACTACGATGGGAAAGGATGTGATTAAACAGCAGGATGCAGACTTTGATTTAGACCGCATGGTGAATGTTTATCCTTTAACACCACGTCTGATTGAACAATTGCGCCCGCGCGTTAATGTCGCTCAACCAAATATGTCGCTTGACAATGAAATTGCGGCTTACCAGTATCGTGTAGGGCCAGGGGATGTATTGAATGTCACCGTCTGGGATCACCCGGAATTAACCACGCCAGCGGGCCAATATCGTAGTTCCAGCGACACAGGCAACTGGGTACAGCCTGATGGCACCATGTTTTATCCCTATGTCGGGAAAGTACAGGTGGTGGGGAAAACCCTCGCCGAGATCCGCAGTGATATTACCAGCCGTTTAGCGACGTACATTGCTGACCCGCAGGTGGACGTTAATATCGCCGCATTCCGCTCACAAAAAGCCTACATCTCCGGCCAGGTCGCCAAGTCCGGCCAGCAGGCGATCACCAACGTGCCGCTTACCGTGCTGGACGCTATCAACGCGGCGGGCGGGCTGACCGACAACGCCGACTGGCGCAACGTAGTGCTGACGCATCAGGGAAAAGAGCAGCGCATTTCGCTCCAGGCGCTGATGCAGAATGGCGACCTCAGCCAGAACCGCCTGCTTTATCCAGGCGATATCCTCTTTGTACCGCGTAATGACGATCTGAAAGTGTTCGTGATGGGCGAAGTGAAAAAACAGAGCACGCTCAAAATGGACTTCAGCGGCATGACGCTGACGGAAGCGCTTGGCCAGGCCGAAGGTATCGACCTGACGACCTCCAACGCCAGCGGCATCTTCGTTATCCGTCCGTTGAAAGGCGGCGAGAGCGATCGCAGCGGCAAGATTGCCAATATCTACCAGCTTGATATGTCGGACGCCACCTCTCTGGTGATGGCGACGAATTTCCGACTCCAGCCGTATGACGTGGTGTACGTCACGACTGCGCCGGTGGCGCGCTGGAATCGTCTTATCAACCAGTTGCTGCCGACAATCAGTGGCGTTCGCTACATGACCAACACGGCCAACGATATCCAAAACTTGCAATGACTATGTTCAACAAAATTCTGGTGGTTTGTGTGGGGAACATTTGTCGTTCCCCAACAGCAGAACGACTGCTGAAAAAATACCAGCCCGGATTAACAGTGGCATCGGCAGGGCTGGGCGCGCTGGTCGGACGTGGCGCGGATGCTAACGCAGTGAGCGTAGCGGCAGACAATCAACTTTCTCTGGAGGGACATCGCGCGCGGCAGGTTTCCGGTGCCATGTGTCGTGAATATGACCTGATTCTGGTCATGGAAAAACGCCACATCGCCAGCCTGTGTGAGATTGCCCCGGAGATGCGCGGCAAGGTCATGTTATTTGGCCACTGGGATAACGAACGAGAAATTCCCGACCCGTATCGTAAAAGTCGTGAAGCTTTTGAAGCCGTTTACACCTTACTTGACCAGTCTGCCCGCCAGTGGGCGCAGGCATTGCAAGCTCAGCAGGGATAATAATGACAGAGAAAACACACCATTCGCATTCTGCTGCCCCGGTGGTGGGCAATGACGAAATCGATATTGGCCGTTTGCTCGGCACTATCATTGAAGCTCGCTGGTGGGTACTGGGCATCACCTCGGTGTTTGCACTGATCGCGGTTGTCTATTGCCTGTTTGCGACACCCATTTACAGCGCCGATTCACTGGTGCAAATCGAACAAAACACCGGCAGTTCACTGGTGCAGGATATCAGCAGCGCCCTGGCGAATAAGCCACCGGCGTCAGATGCGGAAATCCAGCTTATCCAGTCGCGTATGGTGCTGGGCAAAACCGTTGAGGATCTGGATCTCGACATCTCCGTAGTGAAAAACACCTTTCCGCTGTTCGGTACCGGCTGGGAGCGGCTGATGGGGAGGCAGAACGAGACGGTGAAAGTCACCACCTTTACGTTGCCTGCCGGGATGAATCAGCAGACCTTTACGCTGAAAGTGCTGAGCCCAAAACAGTATCAGTTAACCAGCGATGGCGGTTTTGAGGCGCGTGGCGAAGTTGGCAAGTTGTTGAGCAAGCAGGGCGTGACCATGATGGTGAGCGATATTCTTGCCTCGAATGACTCCGAGTTTACCGTCACTAAATTCTCCACGCTGGGGATGATTAACAACCTGCAAAATAACCTGACGGTAGTGGAAAACGGTAAAGATACCGGTGTGCTCAGCCTGACGTATACCGGTGAAGATCGCGATCAGATCCGCGCTATTTTGAACAGCATTACCCGTAATTACCTTGAGCAAAATATCGAGCGTAAATCCGAGGAAGCAGCGAAGAGCCTGGTATTCCTCGATAAACAGCTGCCGGAAGTGCGCCACAATCTGGATATCGCAGAAGATAAGCTCAACACCTATCGCCAGACCAAAGACTCTGTCGATCTGCCGCTGGAAGCCAAATCGGTGCTCGATTCGATGGTCAACATCGACTCGCAGTTGAACGAACTGACTTTCCGTGAAGCGGAAATCTCCAAGTTGTATACCAAAGTTCACCCGGCATACCGCACGCTGCTGGAAAAACGTAAAGCGTTGGAAGATGAAAAAGCGAAGCTGAACAACCGCATTACCGCGATGCCGCAAACGCAACAGGAAATTGTTCGCCTGACGCGTGATGTGGAATCCGGCCAGCAGGTCTATATGCAACTGCTGAATAAACAGCAGGAACTGCGTATTACCCAGGCCAGTACCGTGGGCGATGTGCGTATTGTTGACCCGGCGATCACTCAGCCTGGCGTGCTGAAGCCGAAGAAAGCGTTGATCATTCTCGGCAGCATTATTCTTGGCCTGATTGTCTCTGTGGTTGGCGTTCTGCTGCGCTCGTTGTTCAATCGCGGTGTGGAAAGCCCGCAGATCCTTGAAGAGCACGGCATCAGCGTGTATGCCAGCATCCCGCTTTCCGAATGGCAGAAAGCGCGTGATAGCGTCAAAACCGTTAAGGGCGTGAAGCGCTACAAGCAGAGCCAGTTGCTGGCGGTGGGTAACCCGACGGATCTGGCGATTGAAGCCGTGCGCAGTCTGCGTACCAGCCTGCACTTCGCCATGATGCAGTCCACTAATAATGTGTTGATGATGACCGGGGTCAGCCCCTCCATCGGTAAAACCTTTGTCTGCGCCAACCTCGCAGCGGTGATCAGCCAGACGAACAAACGTGTGCTGCTCATCGACTGTGACATGCGCAAAGGCTACACCCACGAACTGCTGGGCACCGACAACATTAACGGTTTGTCCGATGTGCTGGCCGGAAAAGGTTCGGTTGAGAATTGCGCCAAACCAACCTCCATCAGCAATTTCGATCTGGTTCCGCGCGGACAGGTGCCGCCGAATCCGTCCGAACTGTTGATGAGCGAACGTTTTACGCAACTGGTGAAATGGGCCAGCAGTCACTATGACCTGGTGCTGATCGACACCCCGCCAATTCTGGCGGTTACGGATGCGGCGATTGTCGGTCGTCATGCCGGCACTACGCTGATGGTGGCTCGCTACGCCGTGAATACGCTGAAAGAGATCCAGACCAGCCTGAGCCGCTTCGAACAGAACGGTATTGAGGTTAAAGGCGTGATCCTGAACTCGATTTTCCGCCGCGCGACGGGCTATCAGGATTACGGCTACTACGAATACGAATACAAGTCCGATTCGAAATAACCAGTCCCTCACTTCAATCTTTAGCACGAACTGCTCTCCCTCCGCCCGGGGGGAGAGCAGACGTGGGGGCGAACGTGGCATGTTGAACGCATTAGGGATCGCATCATGAGCACAACAGCAAACCCATTAATTTCTATCTATATGCCAACCTGGAACCGGCAACAGCTGGCGATCCGCGCCATTAAATCGGTGCTGCGCCAGGATTACCCGCACTGGGAAATGATCGTTGTGGACGACTGTTCCGACGCGTATGAACAACTGCAACAGTTTGTTGAGGAACTGGGTGATTCGCGCGTGAGCTATACGCGCAACCCCTATAACTCGGGTGCCTGCGCGGTACGTAACCAGGCGATTTTACAGGCGCAGGGGCAGTACATTACCGGGATTGATGACGACGATGAATGGACGCCGAACCGACTGTCAGTTTTTCTGGCGCACAAACATCTGCTCAACACCCGCGCGTTTCTCTATGCCAATGATTATCTCTGCCAGGGCGAGGTTTATGCGCAGCCCACCAGTCTGCCGCTGTATCCGAAATCGCCGTTCTCGCGCAAGCTGTTCTGGAAGCGCAACATCGTCGGCAACCAGGTCTTTACCTGGGCCTGGCGCTTCAAAGAGAGCTTGTTCGATACGCAACTGAAAGCGGCTCAGGATTACGATATTTTCCTGCGCATGGTGGATGAGTATGGCGAACCGTGGAAGATTGAAGAAGCCACGCAGATTCTGCACGTTAATCACGGCGAAATGCAAATCACCTCGTCGCCGAAGAAATTCTCTGGCTACTTCCACTTTTATCGGAAGCATAAAAACAAGTTCGATCGCGCCAGTAAAAAATATCAGTTATTTACGTTGTATCAGATCCGCAATAAGCGCATGACCTGGCGCACGCTGCTGACGTTATTCTCGCTGCGTAACGGTAAACGACTGGCTGACGGGCTGCGGGGGAAATAATGCGACTGGAAGATTTTCGCGCAAACCACTGGAGCTTGCGCCCTTGCTGCATGGTTGCGGCTTACCGTATTGCCCACTTTTGCTCCGTGTGGCGCAAAAAACACGTCATCAATAACCTGTGGGCTGCGCCCGCGATCCTGCTCTATCGCTTTGTCACCGAGTGTCTGTTTGGCTACGAAATCCAGGCTGCTGCGACCATCGGGCGCCGTTTTACTATCCATCACGGTTATGCGGTGGTGATCAATAAAAATGTGGTCGCGGGTGATGATTTCACGATTCGCCACGCCGTTACCATCGGTAATCGCGGTGCCGATAATCTGGCCTGCCCGGTGATTGGCAACAATGTCGAGCTGGGCGCGAATGTGGTGATCATTGGCGACATTACGATTGGCAACAATGTCACTATCGGCGCGGGAAGCGTCGTACTCGACAGCATCCCCGATAACGCGCTGGTGGTGGGCGAGAAAGCGCGCGTGAAGGTGATCAAATGAATATTTTACAGTTCAATGTCCGCCTTGCCGAAGGCGGCGCTGCGGGCGTGGCGCTGGATTTACACCAGCGCGCGCTGCAAAAGGGTATGCAATCACGTTTTATTTATGGCTACGGCAAAGGCGGGAAAAAAAGTGTCAGTCACGATAACTATCCGCAGGTTTACAAGCAGACGCCGCGTCTGACTTCCGTTGCTAATCTCGCGCTGTTCCGCCTGTTTAACCGCGACGTTTTTGGCAATTTGAATAACCTTTATCGCACCGTCACCCGCACGCAAGGACCGGTGGTGCTGCACTTTCATGTAATGCACAGCTACTGGCTGAACCTTGATGATTTGGTGGCGTTCTGCCAGAAAGTTAAAGCGCACAAACCTGACGTCACGCTGGTCTGGACGCTGCACGATCACTGGAGCGTAACCGGGCGCTGCGCCTTTACCGATGGCTGCGAAGGCTGGAAAGAGAATTGCCGCAAATGCCCGACATTGAGCAACTATCCGCCGGTGAAGGTGGATCGTGCGCATCAACTGGTCAACCGCAAGCGCCAGTTGTTTAACAATATGCTGGCGCTGGGCTGCCAGTTTATCTCCCCCAGCCAGCATGTGGCGGACGCTTTTAACAGCCTCTATGGCGCAGGGCGCTGCAATATTATTAATAACGGTATTGATGTTGCGACCGAGGCGATTCTGGCTGAACTTGCGCCGGTAAAAGCCACCGAAGGAAAACCGAAAATCGCCGTGGTTGCCCATGACCTGCGCTACGACGGTAAAACCAATCAGCAACTGGTGCGCGACATCATGGCGCTGGGTGACCGAGTGGAGTTGCACACCTTTGGCAAGTTTTCTCCGTTTGAGGGGCAAAACGTTGTCAACCACGGCTTTCTTACAGATAAGCGCCAATTGATGAGTGAACTCAATCAGATGGATGCACTGGTCTTCTCTTCCCGGGTGGATAACTACCCGCTGATCCTCTGCGAAGCGCTCTCCATTGGCGTGCCGGTGATCGCCACGCACAGCGATGCGGCGCGGGAAGTGTTGCAGAAATCCGGCGGTAAAACTTTTGCCGAACAGGAGGTGCTGCCGCTGGTGCAGTGCCGTAAAGCAGAAATTGCCCAGGCGGTGTTTGGCGAAAGCCTCGACGCATTTCGCGCGCGCAGCCGCCAGGCCTACAGTGGACAACAGATGCTGGAGGAATATGTCTCGTTCTATCAGAGTCTGTAGTTACCTGCTGCTGCCGGTGATTTACTTGCTGGTTAACGTGAAAATCATGCAGCTCGGTGAAAGTTTCCCGATCACGATCGTGACGTTTTTGCCGCTACTGTTGCTGCTCTACCTCGACAAAATCAATCTGAAAAAGTTGATGATTGCACTGGGGGCCGGAGCCGGGTTAACGCTGTTTAACTTTATTTTTGGTAAATCGCTGGATGCCAGCAAATATGTCACTTCAACCATGCTGTTTGTTTACATTGTGATCATTGTTGGCATGGTGTGGAGCATCCGCTTTAAAACCATATCACCGCATAATTACCGCAAGATTTTGCGATTCTTCTATGTGGTTGTGGCAATGGTGGTGATGCTTGCGGCGATGGAGATGGCTCAGATTATTCTCACCGGTGGGAGTAGTTTGATGGAGGGTATTTCTAAATACCTCATCTACAGCAACAGTTACGTGCTGAATTTTATCAAGTTCGGCGGTAAGCGTACTACCGCGTTATATTTCGAACCGGCATTCTTCGCTCTGGCATTAATCTCAATTTGGCTCAGTATCAAACAGTTTGGTATCAAAACGCCGAAGACCGATGCTATGATTTTGGCAGGGATAGTACTTTCGGGATCGTTCTCTGGGGTAATGACTTTTATCCTGTTTTATTTGCTGGAGTGGGCATTCCAGTATCTGAACAAAGAGGCGATTCGTAAAAAGTTACCACTGGCAATTATTTCTCTTGCAGTGTTTATTGTCGGTGTGGTTTTCGCTTTCCCCTATATTGCAGAACGACTCGGCGATTTAGGTACGGAAGGTTCTTCTTCTTATTATCGTATTATCGGTCCGCTGGTGATGGTGGGATATTCACTGACCAATATTGATGGGGTAGTAAGATTTGGCTCACTTTATGAATATGTCGCATCATTCGGAATCTTTAACGGTGCAGATGTCGGGAAAACAATAGACAATGGGTTGTATCTGCTGATCATTTATTTCTCGTGGTTCGCAGTGTTGTTGACAGGCTGGTATTTGTTCAAAGTCGGGAAAATGATGGTAAATGCCTTTGGCAATAATCAGAATTTTCGCGTACAGCTTTACCTGTTTACGCCTATATCGTTGTTTTTTACGGGGTCAATTTTTAGCCCGGAATATGCGTTTTTAATTGTTTGTCCGTTTATTCTGCGTAAAGCGCTGAATATCGTGAATTCATGAAAAGGTGGGTCATATGCTGCTAAGTGTTATTACTGTCGCGTTTCGCAATTATGAAGGTGTGATGAAGACCTGGCAGTCTCTGGCTCACCTGGCGAAAGCGCAGAATATCGAATTCGAATGGATTGTCGTTGACGGCGGCTCGCAGGATGGTACTGCGGAATTTCTGAAAAATCTCAACGGACAATACAATTTACGTTTTATCAGCGAGCGTGACAAAGGCATCTATGATGCCATGAATAAAGGCATTGACATGGCGACGGGACGCTATGCATTGTTTTTGAATTCCGGCGATATTTTCCATGAGGAAATTGTGGATGTTGTTCGCCAGTTAGATGAAGAAAACGAGAACGCCATGTATATTGGCGATGCGCTGCTGGATTTTGGCGACGGCAACAAATTACGCCGTAGCGCCAAACATGGCTGGTATATTTACCACAGCTTACCGGCCAGCCATCAGGCTATATTTTTCCCGGTAAATGGTCTGAAAACATACCCCTACGATCTGCAATTTAAAGTCTCTTCCGATTACGCATTAGCGGCCAGAATGTTTAAAGCCGGTTTTCCTTTCAAACGTTTGAAAGGGCTGGTATCTGAATTTTCAATGGGCGGCGTATCTACCTCTAATAACGTTGAATTGTGCCAGGATGCCCGCAAAGTTCAGCGCACGATATTACGAGTCCCGGGTTTTTGGGCGCAATTGTCATATATATTGCGCTTGCGGACGACTGGCAAAGCAAAGGCCTTATATAACAAAGCATAACGCTCAAATATAGGGAAAAAAGATGCAGGATTTACAAGGATTCTCCGTGCCGAAAGGCTTTCGGGGCGGCAATGCTATTAAGGTTCAACTGTGGTGGGCGGTACAGGCGACATTATTTGCCTGGTCTCCACAGGTGCTGTATCGCTGGCGTGCATTCCTCTTGCGTTTATTTGGCGCAAAGGTTGGTAAGGGCGTGGTTATTCGCCCATCGGTAAAGATTACCTACCCGTGGAAATTAACCTTAGGCGATTACAGTTGGGTTGGCGATGACGCGGTGTTGTACACCCTTGGCGATATCACCATCGGCGCAAATTCCGTGGTTTCACAGAAATGTTATTTGTGCACCGGCAGTCACGATTATCAGAGCGCGCATTTCGATATTAACGCGACGCCAATCGTGATTGGTGAGAAGTGCTGGCTAGCGACGGATGTCTTTGTCGCGCCAGGCGTCTCCATCGGCGACGGGACGGTAGTCGGTGCGCGCAGCAGTGTTTTTAAATCGCTTCCGGCAAATGCAATTTGCCGTGGCAATCCCGCAGTGGTGACGCGCGAACGCGTTGAAAAGGTAACTCCCTAACAGGGACTATTGAGGAAAATAAATTATGTCTAAAGTCGCTCTCATCACCGGCGTAACCGGGCAAGATGGCTCTTATCTGGCAGAACTGCTTCTGGAAAAAGGCTATGAAGTTCATGGTATTAAACGCCGTGCTTCCTCATTCAATACCGAGCGTGTGGATCACATCTATCAGGATCCGCACACCTGCAATCCGAAGTTCCATCTGCACTACGGCGACCTGACGGATACGTCCAACCTGACCCGTATCCTGCAGGAAGTTCAACCGGATGAAGTCTACAACCTGGGCGCAATGAGCCATGTGGCCGTTTCGTTTGAATCCCCGGAATACACCGCCGACGTGGATGCGATGGGTACGCTGCGTCTGCTGGAAGCGATTCGCTTCCTCGGCCTTGAGAAGAAAACCCGTTTCTACCAGGCATCAACCTCTGAACTGTATGGTCTGGTGCAGGAAATTCCGCAGAAAGAGACCACGCCGTTCTACCCGCGTTCTCCGTATGCAGTTGCCAAACTTTATGCCTACTGGATCACCGTGAACTACCGTGAATCTTATGGCATGTATGCCTGCAACGGCATTCTGTTCAACCACGAATCTCCGCGTCGCGGCGAAACTTTCGTAACCCGTAAAATTACCCGTGCGATCGCCAACATTGCTCAGGGTCTGGAATCCTGCCTGTACCTCGGCAACATGGACTCCCTGCGTGACTGGGGCCATGCGAAAGACTACGTGAGAATGCAGTGGATGATGCTGCAACAGGAAAAACCGGAAGACTTCGTTATCGCCACCGGCGTGCAGTACTCCGTGCGTCAGTTCGTGGAAATGGCCGCGGCACAACTGGGTATCAAACTGCGCTTTGAAGGCACCGGCGTAGAAGAGAAGGGTATTGTGGTTTCCGTGACCGGTCATGATGCTCCGGGCGTGAAACCGGGTGATGTAATCGTCGCCGTTGACCCGCGCTATTTCCGTCCTGCGGAAGTGGAAACCCTGCTGGGCGATCCGACCAAAGCACACGAAAAACTGGGCTGGAAACCGGAAACCACGCTGCAGGAGATGGTCTCCGAGATGGTGGCGAAAGATCTGGAAGCAGCGAAAAAACACTCACTGCTTAAAGCCCACGGTTACGAGGTTGCCATCGCGCTGGAGTCTTAAGCATGACCAAACAACGTATTTTCGTGGCTGGCCATCGCGGGATGGTGGGATCAGCCATTGTTCGCCAGCTCGAACAACGTGCGGATGTTGAACTGGTACTGCGCTCCCGTGAAGAGCTGAACCTGCTGGATTCCGCTGCTGTCGATGCTTTTTTCGCCAGCAACCGTATCGACCAGGTTTACCTGGCGGCGGCAAAAGTGGGCGGTATTGTGGCGAACAATACCTACCCGGCGGACTTCATCTACGAAAACATGATGATTGAGAGCAACATCATTCACTCAGCGCATAAGCATGACGTGAACAAGCTGTTGTTCCTCGGTTCGTCCTGTATCTACCCGAAACTGGCACACCAACCGATCGCGGAAAGTGAGCTGTTGCAGGGGACGCTGGAGCCGACCAACGAGCCGTACGCGATTGCCAAGATCGCCGGTATCAAACTGTGCGAGTCCTACAATCGCCAGTATGACCGCGACTACCGCTCGGTAATGCCGACGAACCTGTATGGTCCGCACGATAACTTCCACCCGAGCAATTCGCACGTGATCCCGGCGCTGCTGCGCCGCTTCCACGAGGCGACGCAGGAGAACACGCCGGACGTGGTGGTGTGGGGAAGCGGCACGCCGATGCGTGAATTCCTGCACGTGGACGATATGGCGGCAGCCAGCATCCATGTTCAGGAGCTGGCGCGCGAAGTGTGGCAAGAGAACACCGAACCGATGCTGTCGCATATCAACGTTGGTACTGGTGTGGATTGCACGATTCGCGAACTGGCGCAGACAGTTGCCAGCGTTGTCGGCTACAAAGGCCGCGTGGTGTTTGACGCCACCAAGCCGGACGGTACGCCGCGTAAATTGCTGGATGTGACGCGTCTGCATCAGCTTGGCTGGTATCACGAGATCTCACTGGAAGCAGGGCTTGCAAGCACCTACCAGTGGTTCCTTGAAAACCAGCACCGGTTCCGGGGGTAGGCATGTTTTTAAGTCAGGAAGATTTTGCCACGGTGGTGCGCTCCACCCCGCTGATTTCCATCGATTTGATCGTGGAAAACTCACGCGGCGAGTTTTTGCTCGGCAAGCGCACTAACCGTCCGGCCCAGGGATACTGGTTTGTGCCGGGCGGACGCGTGCAAAAGGACGAACCGCTGGCGGCCGCTTTCGAGCGGCTGACCCTGGCGGAACTGGGGCTGCGCCTGCCGATGTCTGCAGGCGAGTTTTACGGCGTCTGGCAGCACTTCTATGACGATAATTTCTCCGGTAGCGATTTTTCCACCCACTACATTGTGCTGGGTTTCCGCCTGCGCGTGGACGAGCAAACGCTCGCACTGCCGCCGGATCAGCACAATGACTATCGCTGGGGGACGCCGGAGTCGCTGATTGCCGACCCGCTGGTGCATGACAACAGCCGCGCCTATTTCCTCGACGCACAGGGAGTACCGGGCTTATGAAGATCCTGGTCTATGGCATCAACTATTCGCCGGAGCTTACCGGGATCGGTAAGTACACCGGCGAAATGGTGGAATGGATGGCCCGTCAGGGCCATGAAGTGCGCGTGATCACAGCGCCGCCTTACTATCCGGAATGGAAAGTCGGCGAGCACTACAGCGCCTGGCGCTGGCGTAAAGAGCAGGGTGCCGCCACGGTGTGGCGCTGCCCGCTGTATGTGCCAAAACAGCCATCGACCCTGAAGCGTTTACTGCATCTGGGCAGCTTTGCCCTCAGCAGCTTTTTCCCGCTGATGGCGCAGCGTAGCTGGAAACCGGACCGCATTATCGGCGTGGTGCCAACGTTGTTTTGCACGCCGGGGATGCGCCTGCTGGCCAAACTGAGCGGCGCAAAAACCGTGCTGCATATTCAGGATTATGAAGTGGACGCCATGCTCGGTCTGGGAATGGCGGGTAAAGGTAAAAGCGGCCGCGTGGCGAAGCTGGCGACCGCGTTTGAACGCAGCAATCTGCATAACGTCGATAACGTCTCCACCATCTCTCGCTCAATGATGAACAAAGCGCGCGAGAAAGGGGTGGAGGCCGACAAAATCATCTTCTTCCCGAACTGGTCGGAAGTGGCGCGGTTTCGCGATGTCAGCGATGCCGATGTCACGGAACTGCGCCGCAATCTCGGTCTGCCGGATGACAAAAAAATCATTCTTTACTCCGGCAACATCGGCGAGAAGCAGGGGCTGGAAAACGTCATTGAAGCCGCTGCGCAGTTACACACCCATCCATGGCTGTTTGTCATTGTCGGTCAGGGCGGGGGGAAGGCGCGGCTGGAAAAACAGGTTAGTGAACGCGGCCTGAACAACGTCATCTTCTTCCCGTTGCAGCCGTACGATGCGCTGCCGGCGCTGCTGAAAATGGGCGATTGCCATCTGGTTATTCAGAAACGTGGTGCGGCCGATGCGGTATTGCCGTCCAAGCTGACCAACATTCTGGCGGTGGGCGGTAATGCGGTAATCACTGCTGAAGAGAGCACTGAGCTCGGGCAACTCTGTCTGGCAGAGCCAGGCATTGCGGTCTGCGTGGAGCCGGAATCGGTCGAGGCGCTGACTTGGGGCATTGAGCGCGCGCTGGCGCTGCCCAAAAACAACACGGTGGCACGTGAATATGCCGAACGCACGCTCGAAAAAGAGAGCGTATTAAACCAGTTTATTGCTGATATCAGCCCGGAAAGTTCCGTGAAGCCCGTACGCGCCCGCGAAAGCGCGCAGCACGAAGGCCGCCTGAATTTTGACGGGAATGGGGATAAATCATGAGTCAAACACAACTCTATCCGGTAGTGATGGCCGGAGGCTCCGGAAGCCGTCTGTGGCCGTTGTCCCGCGTGCTTTACCCTAAACAGTTTCTCTGCCTGAAGGGCGATCTCACCATGTTGCAGACCACCGTCTGTCGCCTGAATGGTGTCGAGTGTGAAAGCCCGGTGGTGATTTGTAATGAACAACATCGCTTTATTGTCGCCGAGCAACTGCGTCAACTGCACAAGCTGACCGAGAACATCATTCTCGAACCGGCTGGCCGTAATACCGCTCCGGCGATTGCGCTGGCGGCGCTGGCGATAAAACGCCACAACCCGGACAGCGATCCGCTGATGCTGGTGCTGGCGGCCGACCATGTCATTCAGAACGAAGAGGCGTTTCGCGCCTCGGTTCGCGACGCTATTCCTTATGCGCAGAGTGGCAAACTGGTGACCTTCGGCATCGTGCCGGATCTGCCGGAAACGGGCTATGGCTATATCCGCCGCGGCGGTGTCAGTGCCGGGCAGGCCGATTCCGTCGCCTTTGAGGTGGCGCAGTTCGTTGAAAAACCGAACCTGGAAACTGCACAGGGTTACGTTGCCAGCGGCGAATATTACTGGAACAGCGGTATGTTCCTGTTCCGTGCCGGTCGTTTCCTTGAAGAGCTGAATAAATATCGTCCGGACATTTTGCGTGCCTGCGAACAGGCGATGCAGGCCGCCGATCCGGATATGGATTTTGTCCGCGTTGACGAAGAAGCGTTCCTCGCCTGCCCGGAAGAGTCGATTGACTATGCGGTAATGGAACGCACGGCGGATGCGGTGGTCGTGCCGATGGATGCTGGCTGGAGCGATGTCGGTTCCTGGTCTTCGCTGTGGGAAATCAGCCAGCACACACCGGAGGGAAACGTCCATCACGGCGACGTCATCAGCCATAACACCCAAAACAGCTACGTATATGCGGAGTCCGGGCTGGTCACGACCGTCGGCGTGAAAGATCTGGTGGTGGTTCAGACCAAAGATGCGGTGCTGATTGCCGATCGCAATCAGGTACAGGATGTGAAAAAAGTGGTAGAGAAAATCAAAGCCGACGGGCGTCACGAGCATCATATCCACCGTGAAGTTTACCGCCCATGGGGCAAATATGACTCCATCGATACCGGCGATCGCTATCAAGTGAAACGCATTACCGTGAAGCCGGGCGAGGGGCTCTCCGTACAGATGCATCATCACCGTGCGGAGCACTGGGTAGTGGTGGCGGGAACGGCGAAAGTGACCATCAATGATGAAGTGAAATTACTCGGTGAGAATGAATCGATCTATATCCCGCTTGGCGCGCATCACTGTCTGGAAAACCCGGGGAAAATTCCGCTCGATCTGATTGAAGTTCGTTCGGGTTCGTACCTGGAAGAAGACGACATCGTGCGCTTTGCGGATCGCTACGGGCGAGTTTAAAAGCCAGTGCCGGACGCGGTGTTGCCCGTCCGGCAGAAAAAACAAACGAATCAATAACAAATGGCCATTTTACGGTCAAGGCTGACTGTTGCCTTAAGAAGAGGTAATGATGGAAAAATTAACCTGTTTTAAAGCTTACGATATCCGTGGAAAGCTGGGCGAAGAACTGAATGAAGATATCGCATGGCGTATCGGCCGCGCCTACGGTGAATACCTGAAGCCGCAAACGATTGTGCTGGGCGGCGATGTGCGTCAGACCAGCGAATCGTTGAAACTGGCGTTGGCGAAAGGGCTGCAGGATGCGGGCGTCAACGTGCTGGATATCGGTCTTTCCGGTACCGAAGAGATCTATTTTGCCACGTTCCATCTCGGCGTGGATGGCGGCATCGAAGTGACTGCCAGCCACAACCCGATGGACTATAACGGCATGAAGCTGGTGCGCAAAGGCGCACGTCCAATCAGCGGCGATACCGGGCTGCGCGATGTGCAGCGTCTGGCGGAAGCCAACGACTTTCCGCCGGTGGATGCGGAAAAACGCGGCAGCTATGAGCAGATTAACCTGCGCGATGCCTATATCGATCATCTGCTGGGCTATATCAATCCGGCTAACCTTAAGCCATTGAAACTGGTGATCAACTCCGGTAACGGCGCGGCAGGTCCGGTAGTGGATGCCATTGAAGCCCGCTTCAAAGCGCTGAACGTGCCGGTGACCTTTATCAAAGTGCATAACGAACCGGACGGCACTTTCCCGCACGGTATTCCTAACCCGCTGCTGCCGGAGTGTCGCGCGGATACCCGCAATGCGGTGCTGGAACATCACGCCGACATGGGGATCGCCTTTGACGGCGATTTCGACCGCTGCTTCTTGTTCGATGGTGAAGGGCGCTTTATTGAAGGCTACTACATCGTTGGTTTGCTGGCGGAAGCGTTCCTCGAAAAACACCCTGGCGCCAAAATCATCCACGACCCCCGCCTCTCCTGGAACACGGTGGATGTGGTGACGCGCGCGGGCGGCACGCCGGTGATGTCAAAAACCGGGCACGCATTTATTAAAGAACGTATGCGTAACGAAGATGCCATCTATGGCGGCGAGATGAGCGCGCACCACTACTTCCGCGATTTCGCCTATTGCGACAGCGGCATGATCCCGTGGCTGCTGGTCACTGAGCTGCTGTGCCTGAAAGGTAAAACCCTCGCCGAGCTGGTCAGCGATCGAATGCTGGCGTTCCCGGCGAGTGGTGAAATCAACAGCAAGCTTGCCGATCCGGTCACGGCTATCCAGCGTGTTGAGCAGCATTTTACGCCCGGCGCGCTGGAGATCGATCGCACCGACGGCATCAGCATCGCCTTCCCTGAGTGGCGCTTTAACCTCCGTTCATCCAATACCGAGCCGGTAGTGCGACTGAACGTTGAGTCGCGTCGCGATGTGTCACTGATGGAGGCACGAACGCAGGAAATTCTGGCGCTGTTGAATCAGTAAATCTCGGCGTTGCTCTCCCCCGGACGTGGGGAGAGTCAACATACAGGCAGGTAAAACGATGACTCATCTAAAAAAGCGCGACCGGGCCAAAACGAATGCATCGTTAATCTCAATCGTGCAGCGATTCTCTGACATCACCATTATGTTCGGTGGGCTGTGGCTGGTGTGCAAATTGAATGCGTTGCCCTTTTTCTACATGCATCTGCTGATGGCTCTGCTCTCCCTGGTTGTCTTCCAGATGATTGGCGGAATGACCGATTTTTATCGCTCCTGGCGAGGGGTAAAAATTACGACTGAACTGACCCTACTGTTGCAGAACTGGACGCTCAGCCTGATTTTCAGCGCGGGGCTGCTCTCGTTCAACAACGATTTCGATAACACTTTCATGATTTATCTCCCCTGGTATTTGTTAACCAGTATGGGGCTGATGCTGAGCCGCGCGGTAATCCGCTTTGGCGCAGGCTGGCTGCGGAACCTGGGCTATAACACGCGCCGCGTTGCGGTGGCGGGGGATATGCCGATGGGCCAGGCGTTGCTGGAAGGTTTTCGCAATGAACCCTGGTTGGGATTCGATGTGGTGGGGGTGTACCACGATCCGCAACCGGGCGGCATCACCACCGGCTGGGCGGGTAATCTCGACCAGCTGGTTGACGATGCGAAAGCGGGGAAAATTCACAACGTCTATATCGCGATGTCGATGAATGATGCGGCCAGCATCAAAAAGCTGGTGCGTCAGTTGGCAGACACCACCTGTTCAGTGATCCTGATCCCGGATGTCTTCACCTTCAATATTCTGCATTCGCGGATTGAAGAGATGAATGGCGTGCCGGTAGTTCCGCTGTACGAAACACCGCTTTCCGGCGTGAACCGCATTCTGAAACGCCTTGAAGACATTGTACTCTCGTCAATGATTTTACTGCTGATCTCTCCGGTTCTGCTGGCGATTGCGGTGGCGGTAAAACTCAGCTCTCCCGGCCCGATTATCTTCCGTCAGACCCGTTATGGCATGGACGGTAAGCCAATCAAAGTCTGGAAATTCCGTTCCATGAGGGTGATGGAAAACGACAAAGTGGTGACCCAGGCAACGCAGAACGATCCGCGTGTAACCAAAGTGGGGAGCTTCCTGCGCCGTACCTCGCTCGACGAACTGCCGCAGTTCATTAATGTGCTGCTCGGCGGCATGTCTATCGTTGGCCCACGCCCGCATGCGGTGGCGCACAACGAGCAGTACCGTTCGCTGATTGAGGGTTACATGCTGCGTCATAAAGTGAAACCAGGCATTACCGGCTGGGCGCAGATTAACGGCTGGCGCGGCGAAACCGACACGCTGGAAAAAATGGAAAAACGCGTTGAGTTCGACCTGGAGTACATCCGCGAGTGGAGTCTGTGGTTCGATATCAAAATCGTTTTTCTGACCATCTTTAAAGGCTTTATTAATAAAGCGGCGTATTAAAGGAAAGGTCATGAGCCTGAGAGAAAAAACCATCAGCGGTGCAAAGTGGTCAGCGATGGCCACTTTAACCATCATCGGCCTGGGGCTGGTGCAGATGACGGTGCTGGCGCGCATTATCGATAATCACCAGTTCGGTCTGTTGACCGTCTCACTGGTGATTATCGCGCTGGCGGATACGCTGTCGGATTTTGGTATTGCTAACTCCATTATTCAGCGCAAAGAGATAAGCCATCTGGAACTCACCACCCTGTACTGGCTGAACGTTGGGCTGGGGATTGTGGTTTGTCTGCTGGTTTTCTCGCTGAGCAACGTCATTGCCAGCGTCTTGCACAACCCGGATCTGGCGCCGCTGATCAAAACCCTGTCGTTCGCCTTTGTGGTGATCCCGCACGGTCAGCAGTTCCGCGCGCTGATGCAGAAAGAGCTGGAGTTCAATAAGATTGGCGCGATTGAAACCGTGTCGGTACTGGCGGGCTTCTGCTTTACGGTGATCAGCGCCTTTTACTGGCCGCTGGCGATGACAGCCATCCTCGGTTATCTGGTCAACAGCGCCGTTCGTACGCTGCTGTTCGGCTATTTTGGCCGCAAGATCTATCGCCCTGGCTTGCATTTCTCCCTTGCGTCGGTCAGTTCAAATCTGCGCTTTGGCGCATGGCTGACGGCTGACAGCATCATTAACTATGTCAACACCAACCTCTCCACGTTAGTGCTGGCGCGTATCCTCGGCGCCAGCGTCGCCGGGGGATACAACCTGGCGTACAACGTGGCGGTGGTGCCGCCGATGAAGCTCAACCCGATTATTACCCGCGTACTGTTCCCGGCGTTCGCCAAAATTCAGGACGACACGGAGAAGCTGCGTGTTAACTTCTACAAGCTGCTGTCGGTGGTGGGGATCATCAACTTCCCCATCCTGCTGGGGCTGATGGTGGTGTCGAACAACTTTGTGCCGCTGGTCTTTGGCGACAAGTGGAACAGCATTATCCCGATCCTGCAATTGCTCTGTATTGTTGGCCTGTTGCGCGCGGTCGGTAACCCTATCGGTTCGCTGCTGATGGCGAAAGCTCGGGTGGATATCAGTTTTAAATTCAATGTTTTCAAAACGTTTCTCTTTATTCCCGCCATTATTATCGGCGGCCATCTGGCCGGTGCGCTGGGCGTAACGCTGGGTTTCCTGCTGGTACAAATCATCAACACCGTATTGAGCTACTTCGTGATGATCAAACCGGTGCTCGGTTCCAGCTATCGTCAGTACATCCTCAGCCTGTGGCTGCCGTTCTACTTATCTCTGCCGACGCTGGTCGTGAGCTATGGCCTTGGGCTGGCGCTGAACGGGCATATGCCGCTCGCCGCCATGCTGGCAGTACAGGTCGCGGCAGGCGTACTGGCTTTCGCGGTGATGCTGATTGTCTCGCGCAACGCGCTGGTGGTGGAGATGAAGCGCCAGTTTTGCCGCAACGAGAAACTTAAAACGCTGCTTCGCGCAGGATAAGAAACGTTATTGAACCCCTTCATGAGGTCGTTATGAAATTATTGATCCTTGGCAATCATACCTGCGGAAACCGTGGTGACAGCGCAATTTTACGCGGATTGCTGGATGCGATTGCCCTGATTAATCCTGATGCAGACGTTGACGTGATGAGTCGCTATCCGGTGAGTTCATCATGGTTATTAAACCGTCCGGTGATGGGCGATCCGCTCTACAGCCAGATGAAAGAGCACAATAACGCCGCCGGTCTGATGGGGCGGGTGAAGAAAGTGCTACGCCGTCGCTATCAGCACCAGGTTCTGCTTTCACGCGTGACGGACACCGGCAAGCTGCGCAATATCGCCATCGCCCAGGGCTTTACCGATTTTGTCCGCAGGCTTAACGATTATGACGCGATTATTCAGGTCGGCGGTTCGTTCTTTGTCGATCTCTATGGCGTGCCGCAATTTGAACATGCGCTCTGCACCTTCATGGCGAAAAAGCCGCTTTATATGATTGGTCACAGCGTTGGCCCGTTCCAGAATGAAGCTTTCAACCAACTGGCGAATTATGTTTTCGGTCACTGTGATGCGCTGATCTTACGTGAAACCGTCAGCCTGAATCTGATGAAGCAGAGCAATATCACTACAGCGAAAGTGGAGCAGGGCGTGGATACCGCCTGGCTGGTGGATCACCATCAGCACGATTTTGTTGCCAGCTATGCGGTGCAGCACTGGCTGAACCTGGCAGCAAAACAGAAAACCGTCGCCATTACCCTGCGCGAACTGGCACCGTTCGACAAGCGATTGAATACCACGCAGCAGGCCTACGAACAGGCATTTGCCGGAGTGGTCAACCGCATTATCGATGCGGGCTACCAGGTGATTGCGCTTTCCACCTGTACCGGTATCGACAGCTACAACAAAGATGACCGCATGGTGGCGCTCAACCTGGGCCAGTACGTTAACGATCCGTCGCAATACCATGTGGTGATGGATGAACTCAACGATCTGGAGATGGGAAAATTGCTGGCCGCCTGCGATTTGACTGTCGGCACGCGTCTGCACTCGGCGATCATCTCAATGAACTTTGGTACCCCGGCGATTGCCATCAACTACGAACACAAATCGGCGGGCATCATGCAGCAACTGGGCATGCCGGAAATGGCGGTCGATATTCGTCACTTGCTGGACGGTTCGCTGGCGGCGATGGTCGCCGATTCGCTGGGTCAGTTACCTGCAATTAACCAGCGTCTGGCAACAGCGGTTGCGGCTGAACGCGAACAGGGCATGAAGATGGTGAAATCGGTGCTTGATCGCGTACAGGAGGTGAAATGAAAGTCAGCTTCTTTTTGCTGAAGTTTCCATTATCTTCCGAAACCTTTGTCCTCAACCAGATTGTTGCGTTTATCAATATGGGGTTTGAGGTGGAAATCATCGCTCTGCAAAAGGGCGATATGAACAATACCCATGCGGCGTACACTGAATACCGACTGGCGGAGAAAACCCGCTGGTTGCTGTCGGAACCGGAAGGACGTATGGCGAAGCTGGGTTACCGTGCGCAGGCAATGGCGCGCGGGATGTGGAAATCAGCAACCTGGAAAGCGCTGAATATCAGCCGCTATGGTAACGAGGCGCGTAACCTGATCCTGCCGGCGATTTGCGCCCTCGCGCCACGTACCTTCAAGGCGGATATTTTTATTGCTCACTTTGGCCCGGCAGGCGTTACGGCGGCAAAACTGCGTGAACTTGGGGTGCTGAAGGGCAAAATTGCCACGGTTTTCCATGGCATCGATATTTCCCATCGCGATGTGCTGAACCACTACACGCCGGAGTATCAGCAACTGTTCCAGCGCGGGGATTTGATGCTGCCGATCAGCGAACTGTGGGCGGGAAGACTGAAAAAGATGGGATGCCCGGAGAAAAAAATCGCGGTTTCGCGTATGGGCGTCGATATGGCGCGCTTTAGCCTGCGCCCGGTTAGAACGCCGGGCACTCCGCTGCAAATTATCTCAGTGGCGCGTCTTACCGAGAAAAAAGGGCTGCATGTGGCGATTGAAGCCTGCCGCCTGCTGAAGGAACGCGGCGTCGATTTCAAATATCGCATTCTGGGTATCGGTCCGTGGGAACGCCGTTTGCGTACGTTGATCGAACAGTTCCAACTGGAAGATGTGATCGAGATGCCGGGCTTCAAACCGAGCCATGAAGTCAAGGCCATGCTCGATGAAGCGGATGTTTTCCTGTTACCTTCGGTGACGGGCGCGGATGGCGATATGGAAGGGATACCCGTTGCCCTGATGGAAGCGATGGCCGTGGGCATTCCGGTGGTTTCGACGGTGCACAGCGGCATTCCGGAGCTGATTGAAGCCGGGAAATCTGGCTGGCTGGTGCCGGAAAACGATGCTCAGGCGCTGGCGCAGCGGCTTGCCGCGTTTGGCTCGATGCAGGGCCAGGATTTAGCGCCGGTGGTGACGCGTGCGCGGGAAAAAGTCGAAGCCGACTTTAATCAAAAGATCATCAATCAGCAGCTTGCCAGCCTGTTGCAGGCGCTTTGAATCGAGGTTTTATGACCGCAAAAAAAGCATCAACACCGCTCTCACGCCGCACTTTTCTCGCTGCCAGCTCTGCACTGGCAGCGCTTCCGTTACTGCATTCGCCAGCCGCGCGTGCGCTGGGGGGCAAGGGTTCCGTCAATATCAGTGATTATGATCACAACGACTGGCCCGCTGCGTTAAATAAAGCCTTTAACGAGGGGCAAACGGTAGAAATTCCCGCCGGCCTGGTGTGTGAAAATATCAATACCGGGATCTTTATCCCGCCGGGTAAAACGCTTTTGATACGCGGTACGCTAAAGAGCAGTGGGCGCGGACGATTTGTGTTGCAGGATGGTAGCCGCGTTATCGGCGAGAAAGGCGGAAGCTTGTATAACATTACGCTGGATGTGCGCGGTTCCAACTGTGTCATCCAGGGCGTCAGCATGAGTGGCTACGGCCCGATCATGCAGATTTATATTGGTGGCAAAAATACCGGCACGATGCGTAACTTACTGATAGATAACATCACTGTCAGCAAGGCTAACTACGGTATCCTGCGCCAGGGTTACCATAATCAACTGGATGGCGCGCGCATCACGAATAGCCGTTTCAGCGATTTGCAGGGCGATGCCATCGAATGGAACGTGGCAATTAACGATCGCAATATCCTGATTTCCGACCATGTCATCAAAAATATCGATTGCACCAACGGCCAGATTAACTGGGGAATCGGTATCGGGCTGGCGGGCAGTACCTACGACAATAATTACCCGGAAGATCAGGCGGTTAAAAATTTCGTCGTGGCCAATATTACCGGCAGTAATTGCCGCCAACTGGTACACGTCGAGAACGGCAAACATTTCATTATCCGCAACGTTAAAGCCGAAAATATCACTCCCGATTTCAGCAAAAAGGCGGGCCTGGATAATGCCACGATCGCTATTTACGGCTGCGATAATTTTGTTATTGATAATGTCAGTATGGTCAATAGTGCCGGAATGTTGATTGGTTATGGCGTGATCAAGGGGAATTATTTATCCATTCCGCAGAACTTTAAACTGAACGATATTCAGCAGGATAACAGCGGTAGCAAATATAAACTGCGTGGTATCCAGATATCGTCCGGTAATGCCACGTCGTTTGTGGCGATCACTAATCTAAAAATGCAGCATGCGACACTCGAGTTGCATAACAAGCCGCAACATCTTTTCTTACGCAATATCAATGTAATGCAAGATGCAGCTAATGGCCCGGCGTTGAAACTCAATTTTGACATGCGTAAAGATGTGCGCGGACGCTTTATGGCCAGGCAGGACACGCTGTTGTCCCTGGCGAATATTCACGCAGTTAACGAAAACGGGCAAAGCTCGGTGGATATCGACAGGGTCGATCAGCATGTGGTGAATGTTGATAATTTGAACTTCCGACTACCGGCGAAGCGGTTATAACCCGTTATTACGGGCTTTTGCGATAAATCCTGGTGATTTAACCGGGGGGTTAGGATTACATCGTTGGCCTGATCTGGACAGTCATAACACAACATAAGACTTTTTACCGATCCTCATCGCTAACTTGCTGGCGAAACCAGGTTAAAGGTTTATACTTCGTCCAATTATTATAGGTGGATAGAAATAATGGTTAATTTGAAAGCAGTTATTCCGGTAGCAGGGCTGGGAATGCATATGCTTCCTGCCACGAAGGCCATTCCAAAAGAGATGCTGCCGATTGTCGACAAGCCGATGATTCAGTATATCGTCGATGAAGTTGTTGCTGCAGGGATCAAAGAAATCGTTCTGGTTACTCACTCGTCTAAAAACGCAGTGGAGAACCACTTCGACACCTCATATGAGCTGGAAGCGCTGCTGGAGCAGCGTGTTAAGCGCCAGCTGCTGGCGGAAGTACAGTCTATTTGTCCGCCGGGCGTAACGATCATGAACGTGCGTCAGGCGCAGCCGCTGGGTCTGGGTCACTCTATCCTCTGTGCGCATCCGATTATTGGCGACAACCCGTTCGTGGTGGTCCTGCCGGATATCGTTCTGGACAACGCCACTGCGGATCCGCTGCGCTACAACCTTGCCGCCATGGTGGCGCGTTTCACGGAAACGGGTCGCAGCCAGGTACTGGCAAAACGCATGAAAGGCGATCTCTCTGAATACTCCGTGATTCAGACTAAAGAGCCGCTGGATACTGAAGGCAAGATTAGCCGTATCGTTCAGTTCATCGAAAAACCGGATCAGCCGCAAACGCTGGATTCTGACCTGATGGCCGTAGGGCGCTATGTGCTTTCTGCGGATATCTGGCCTGAGCTGGAGAAAACCGAACCGGGCGCCTGGGGCCGTATCCAGTTGACCGATGCGATTGCCAAACTGGCGGAAAAACAGTCTGTTGATGCAATGCTGATGACCGGCGAGAGCTACGACTGCGGTAAGAAAATGGGCTATATGCAGGCTTTTGTGCAGTATGGCTTACGCAACCTGAAAGAAGGTCAGAAGTTCCGCGATAGTATTAAGAAATTACTTACACAATAAGCAATTAAAACGTTGCAGTTGCAACGCTAGTTTATAAGGCAGTAAAGAGTCGCTATGAGGTGTTTCATTCTCAGGTTATTCTTACTGCCTTTATTTATTTTACTATTAAATCAATAAGTAAAAGCGTGTTTTTGCGGGATTATTGTACGACCAGAACTAAGATTTTCCCTTGTTTCAGTGCCTGTTTCGGTAGAGAATAGCCGCTTAGCATTTTGTGCCTGATGGCAAAACAGAAATTACGTTAACGAAACATGTTAACGACAGAAATAGAAGATAGTTTCAATCAGTTAACAGGTAGCTGAAGAGCCTGGGGCGGTAGCGTGCCTGAAATTATTTGGCTTCTCTCTTTCGCCCGTTCATATAGTTCAAAATATTGCATAGCAAGTACGGATAATTCTCGTGAAAATATTGGTTACCGGTGGCGCAGGCTTTATTGGCTCTGCAGTGGTTCGTCATATCATTAATAACACGCAAGATTCTGTGGTTAATGTCGATAAATTGACCTATGCAGGAAATCTTCAATCACTTACAGACGTCTCGGATAGCGAGCGTTATTTTTTTGAGCATGCGGATATTTGCAATGCAGCAGAAATGGCGCGTATCCTGGATGAGCACAAGCCGGATGCAGTAATGCACCTGGCTGCGGAAAGCCATGTTGACCGTTCTATCACCGGGCCTGCGGCCTTCATTGAAACCAATATTGTAGGCACCTACGTATTGCTGGAAGCTGTTCGTGCGTATTGGTCCTCGCTGGCAGATGCGGCAAAAGAAGCATTCCGTTTTCATCATATCTCGACAGATGAAGTTTACGGTGATTTGCCACATCCTGATGAGCAGCCGCAAGGTCAGCCGTTACCGCTGTTTACTGAAAAAACGGCCTATGCGCCGAGCAGCCCTTACTCCGCGTCAAAAGCCTCCAGCGATCATCTGGTTCGCGCCTGGTTACGTACCTATGGTATGCCTACCATTGTCACCAACTGTTCCAATAACTACGGTCCTTACCACTTCCCGGAAAAATTGATCCCGCTGGTTATTCTCAATGCGCTTGAAGGCAAACCGTTGCCAATCTATGGCAAAGGCGATCAAATCCGCGACTGGTTGTACGTTGAAGATCACGCCCGTGCCCTCTATACCGTGGTTACTCAGGGTGTTGCCGGTGAAACTTACAACATTGGCGGCCATAACGAAAAACAGAACCTCGATGTTGTCTATACAATCTGTGATTTGCTTGATGAGATCGTGCCGAAAACCGGTTCTTACCGCGATCAAATCACCTATGTTACCGATCGTCCTGGCCACGACAGGCGGTACGCCATCGACGCTGAGAAAATCAGTCGCGAACTGGGCTGGAAACCGCAGGAAACCTTTGAGTCGGGCATCCGTAAGACAGTGCAGTGGTACCTCGATAATCAGAATTGGGTTGAGAACGTTAAAAGCGGCGCGTACAAAAGCTGGATCGAACAGAACTACGAGAAGCGTTAATCATGAATATTTTGTTATTCGGTAAAACGGGGCAGGTAGGTTGGGAGCTGCAACGTGCGCTGGCGCCCCTTGGCAAGGTGGTTGCTGTTGACGTTCACTCTACTGAGTATTGTGGTGATTTCAGTAAACCGAACGAGGTGGCTGAAACCGTTCGCCGTATTCGCCCTGATGTGGTGGTGAATGCCGCTGCGCACACTGCCGTGGATAAAGCTGAATCAGAGCGTGAGTTTGCGCAACTGCTGAATGCAACCAGTGTCGAGGCCATTGCGCGTGAAGTTGGCGCGATTGGCGGCTGGCTGGTGCACTATTCGACAGATTATGTTTTTCCTGGCACCGGTGACAAACCCTGGTGTGAAACGGATGCTCCCGCGCCGCTGAATGTCTATGGTGAGACTAAGCTGGCAGGGGAAAAGGCCGTCCAGCAACATTGCCCTCATCATCTTATTTTCCGTACCAGTTGGGTCTACGCCAGCAAAGGAAATAACTTTGCCAAAACAATGCTTAAACTGGCGAAAGACCGCGAAGAGCTCTCCATTATCGATGATCAGTATGGGGCACCAACCGGTGCTGAATTACTGGCCGACTGTACGGCGCATGCGATTCGTACTGCAATGAGTAAACCGGAGGTCGCCGGGCTTTACCATCTGGTTGCTGCGGGAACCACAACCTGGTACGCCTTTGCGCAAATGGTGTTTGACGAGGCGAGGAAAGCGGGTTTAACACTGGCGCTTAATAAAGCTAACCCGATTGCTACAGAAGCTTATCCGACTCCAGCGAAGCGCCCTGGTAATTCGCGCCTCAACACAGAAAAATTCCAGCGTGAATTCGGTCTTGTTCTGCCTCCATGGGAGAACGGCGTAAAACGTATGCTTGCTGAGCTCTTTGCTGCAACGTCAAATTAACTTCTTGAAAATGCCTCTGGGCAGGTATTTTTTGCGCGGGAATACGAAATGAAAACACGTAAAGGAATCATACTGGCGGGCGGTTCGGGAACCCGCTTGTATCCGGTAACAATGGCAGTGAGCAAACAACTGTTGCCGATTTACGATAAGCCAATGATTTATTATCCCCTGTCCACACTGATGCTGGCCGGGATTCGCGATATTCTGATCATCAGCACGCCGCAGGATCTCCCCCGTTTTGAACAGTTGCTTGGTGATGGAAGCCAGTGGGGATTAACCCTGCATTATAAAGTTCAGCCAAGCCCGGACGGGTTGGCGCAGGCATTTATCCTCGGTGAAGAATTTATTGGTAACGATCCTTGCGCACTGGTGCTGGGCGACAATATTTTCTATGGCCATGATTTGCCGAAACTGATGGATACAGCGGTCAACCAGGAAAGCGGTGCGACTGTTTTTGCCTATCATGTTACCGATCCTGAACGCTACGGTGTCGTCGAGTTTGATAGCGAAGGTACTGCTGTCAGCCTGGAAGAGAAGCCGCTGGAACCGAAAAGTAATTATGCGGTGACCGGTCTCTATTTTTACGATAATGATGTGGTTGCGCTGGCGAAAAGTCTGAAGCCTTCGGCTCGCGGTGAATTAGAGATTACCGATATCAATCGCCTTTACATGGAGCAGGGACGTTTGTCCGTGGCGATGATGGGGCGTGGTTATGCGTGGCTGGATACCGGTACCCACCAGAGTTTGATTGAAGCCAGTAATTTTATTCAGACCATTGAAGCACGGCAGGGGCTTAAAGTTTCTTGTCCTGAAGAGATTGCTTACCGCAAGAATTTCATTGATGCAGAGCAGGTTAAAAAATTGGCTGAGCCGCTGAAAAAAAATGCTTACGGTCAATATCTGTTAAGAATGGTTAAAGGTCACTAAAAATGAAAATCGTTGAGACTGCGATCCCTGATGTATTAATTTTTGAGCCAAAGGTTTTTGGCGATGATCGCGGCTTTTTCTTTGAAAGCTTCAGCCAGCGTCAGTTTGAAGAGGCGGTTGGGCGTAAAGTACAATTCGTGCAGGACAATCACTCCAAATCCAAAAAAGGGGTTTTACGTGGTCTGCATTATCAGTTAGATCCCCATGCTCAGGGAAAACTGGTGCGTGCTGTAGCAGGGGAAGTTTTTGATGTTGCGGTAGATGTTCGCAAAAGCTCACCGACATTTGGGCAGTGGGTCGGCGTACATTTATCCGCGGAAAATAAGCGTCAGTTGTGGATCCCTGAAGGTTTTGCACATGGATTTGTCGTGTTAAGCGATAGCGCTGAATTTGTTTATAAAGCCACCAATTATTACTGCCCGCAGTCGGAAAGTAGTATCATCTGGAACGATCCGGAATTGAATATCGCGTGGCCGCTAGCCGTAGAGCCTGAGCTCTCCGGCAAAGATGCGGTGGCGCCTTCATTTACCTCAGCGAAATTTTTCGAGTAACTGTCCGTGTCACATGTAATTAAAATATTCCCTGCTGATATTGCCTTTGAAGGCGACAGCGGGAAAACGCTGCTTGATTCTGCCCTTGATTCAGGTATCCACCTTGAACACAGCTGTAAAAACGGCAGTTGTGGTATTTGCGAAGCCGGACTGATGGCCGGGGAAGTGATCGATGCCGAGGGCCAGGTTATTACTGCAGGAAATAATATCCTGACATGTAGTTGCCGTCCCCAGGGTGATATATCGCTACAGGCAACGTATTATCCTGAGCTTGCCGGGCAGGTTAAAAAAATTACCCCATGTAAAGTGGTTAGCGCTGAAAATGTTTCTGCGGACGTAATCAAGTTGCTGCTGCGTTTCCCGCCGACGGCGCAGATTAACTACTTACCGGGTCAGTATATTAATTTGCAGTATCAAGGTGTAACGCGCAGTTACTCAATTGCTAATGCCAATGAAAAAGAAGGCATTGAATTGCATATTCGCAATGTGCCTGATGGACAAATGAGCCAGTTAATTTTCGGCGGGCTTGCGGCAAATACATTGATGCGAATTGAAGGGCCGTGCGGAACATTCTTCATCCGTAACAATGAGCGCCCGGTAATATTTATCGCCGGAGGGACGGGGTTCGCTCCGGTAAAAGCGATGGTTGAATCGCTGATTGCCGAAAATACGCAACGGAAGATCTATATCTATTGGGGAATGCAGCATTCAACGCATTTCTATTCGTCTTTACCTCAGCAATGGGCTGATGCGAATCCTGATATCCATTTTATTCCTGTGGTCTCAGGTGAAGAAAGCAACTGGCAAGGACGTAAGGGTTTTGTTCACAATGCGGTCGTGGAAGACTTCGAAAACTTAGCGGATTTCGATGTTTATGCTTGTGGTTCACCTGTGATGATCGACGCGAGCCGAAAAGATCTGATGACATTGGGATTACCGGCTAAACACTTTTATGCGGACGCGTTTACCGTATCAAAATAAGACAGAGGATAAAGAGATGAAAGCCGTTATTTTAGCCGGTGGGTTGGGTACACGTTTAAGTGAAGAGACCGTATTAAAACCAAAACCCATGGTTGAAATCGGTGGTAAACCGATTTTATGGCATATCATGAAAATGTATTCCGCTCACGGTATCCGTGATTTTGTTATTTGCTGCGGGTACAAGGGATATGTCATTAAAGAGTATTTCGCCAACTATTTTCTGCATATGTCTGATGTGACTTTTCATATGGCTGAAAATCGTATGGAAGTTCATCAGAAGCGTGTAGAACCCTGGAACGTTACACTCGTTGATACGGGCGAAGCCTCAATGACTGGCGGACGCCTGAAACGCGTACGTGAGTATGTGAAAGATGACGAGGCTTTTCTGTTTACTTACGGTGATGGCGTATCTGATTTGGATATTAGCGCGACGATCGATTTCCATCGTAAACATGGCAAAAAAGCCACGCTGACCGCTACTTTTCCGCCAGGCCGTTTTGGTGCGCTGGATATTCAGAATCGCCAGGTTCGCTCGTTCAAAGAAAAACCGAAAGGCGATGGTGCGATGATCAATGGTGGGTTCTTTGTCCTGCACCCGTCAGTTATCGATCTGATCGAAAACGATGCGACGACGTGGGAACAGGAACCGCTGATGCGTTTGGCTGAACAGGGCGAGTTAATGGCGTTTGAGCATCCTGGTTTCTGGCAGCCGATGGATACCCTTCGTGATAAAACTTATCTGGAAGGCCTTTGGGAAAAAGGGAATGCTCCCTGGAAAACGTGGGAGTAAAAGATGATTGACGCATCATTCTGGAAAGGTAAACGAGTCTTTATCACCGGTCATACAGGTTTTAAAGGCTCATGGTTGACGCTCTGGCTGCAATCGATGGGTGCGGTGCTGAAGGGGTATTCGCTGAATCCTCCTACCGAGCCTTCTTTATATGAAAGCGCGGCTGTCGACGATCTGATTGATTCCACGATTGGCGATATTCGTAACTTCGATCAGTTACATGCGGCAATCAGCGCGTTCAGGCCTGAAATCGTCTTTCATATGGCCGCGCAGCCGCTGGTCAGACTCTCCTACGATGAGCCTATCGAGACCTATTCGACCAATGTAATGGGCACAGTCCATTTACTGGAAGCGGTTAAACGCGTGGGTGGCGTAAAGGCGATCGTCAACATTACCAGTGACAAATGCTACGAAAACCGCGAATGGGTCTGGGGATATCGTGAGCATGAGGCAATGGGGGGTTACGATCCTTACTCAAACAGTAAAGGATGCGCTGAGCTAGTAGCCTCTGCCTACAGAAACTCATTTTTTAATGAAAAAGACTATGCAAAACACGGAGTAGCTCTCGCTTCCGTGCGTGCAGGTAACGTGATTGGCGGTGGTGACTGGGCGAAAGATCGTTTGATTCCGGATATCCTGCGTTCCTTTGAGAACAACCAAACTGTTATTATCCGCAACCCACACGCTATTCGCCCGTGGCAGCATGTGCTTGAACCTCTCTCTGGTTACATCACTATCGCTCAGCGATTGTATGAGGAAGGCCCTGCTTTCGCTGAGGGCTGGAACTTTGGACCACGCGAAGATGATGCAATGCCCGTGCAGTTTATCGTCGAAACCATGGTGAAAATTTGGGGAGACGATGCAGCGTGGCTGTTAGACGGTAATGAGCATCCACATGAAGCTCACTATTTGAAACTCGATTGCTCCAAAGCGCGTATGCGTCTGGGGTGGCAGCCGCGCTGGAATTTAGTTGAAACGCTGGAGCGTATTGTGAAATGGCATAAAGCATGGATTGCTGGTGAAGATATGCTTGCTCGTTCACGGAATGAAATCAGCGAATACATGAACACCTCTTTGAAATAATTGACTAACAGGAAAAAAGCAATGAGCGCAAATAACCTGCGTGAGCAAATCTCTCAACTAGTTGCCCAATATGCTGACGAAGCGTTAAGTCCAAAGCCGTTTGTTGCTGGCAGCAGTGTCGTACCGCCTTCTGGCAAAGTGATTGGCGCAAAAGAGCTTCAATTGATGGTAGAAGCATCGCTGGATGGCTGGTTAACTACAGGCCGTTTTAACGATGCTTTTGAAAAAAAACTGGGTGAGTTTATTGGTGTCCCGCATGTTCTGACCACCACTTCAGGCTCTTCAGCAAACCTGCTGGCATTAACTGCATTGACGTCGCCAAAACTGGGTGACCGCGCCCTCAAACCAGGTGATGAAGTGATTACAGTTGCTGCGGGGTTCCCGACTACCGTTAACCCGACGATCCAGAATGGTTTAATTCCGGTATTTATCGATGTTGATATTCCGACTTATAACGTCGATTCGAAACTGATTGAAGCTGCAGTATCAGATAAAACCAAAGCTATTATGATTGCCCATACGCTGGGTAATGCCTTCGATCTGACGGAAGTTCGCCGTATTGCCGATAAATATAATCTGTGGCTGATTGAAGACTGCTGCGATGCTCTTGGTACGACTTATGACGGCAAAATGGTCGGTACTTTTGGTGATATCGGTACCGTAAGTTTCTATCCTGCTCACCATATTACGATGGGTGAGGGCGGCGCAGTATTTACCAAATCTGCTGAACTGAAAAAGCTGATTGAGTCTTTCCGCGACTGGGGCCGCGATTGCTACTGTGCGCCGGGCTGTGATAACACCTGCGGCAAGCGTTTCGGTCATCAGCTGGGTTCGCTGCCGTTCGGCTACGATCATAAATATACCTATTCTCATCTGGGTTATAACCTCAAAATTACCGATATGCAGGCAGCGTGTGGCCTGGCGCAGTTGGAGCGTATTGATGAATTCGTTCGTCTGCGTAAAGAGAACTTTGCATATCTCAAGCAAGGTCTTCAGTCTTGTGCTGAGTTCCTGGAATTACCGGAAGCTACTGAAAAATCGGATCCATCGTGGTTTGGTTTCCCGATTACACTCAAAGAAACCAGCGGCGTTACGCGCGTTGACCTGGTGAAATTCCTTGATGACGCAAAAATCGGTACCCGCTTATTGTTTGCCGGTAACCTTACCCGCCAGCCATATTTTGCAAATGTGAAATATCGTGTTGTTGGTCAGTTAACCAATACTGACCGCATTATGAATCAGACTTTCTGGATCGGTATTTATCCAGGCCTGACAAAAGAACATTTGGATTATGTCGTTTCCAAATTTGAAGAGTTCTTTGGTCTGAATTTCTAATCGTTAAGTTACGGGCGTTTTATGCAAAATAGAAAGATCATATTAACCGGTGCCAGTGGTTTCATTGGTGCAAAACTTTTAGAGCGTTTACTGGCCATTGGTTATGAGGTTTTTGCAATAAAACGCCCGAATAGCGACAGAACAACATGTGGCAAGGTCACATGGCTAACATATGATGAATTAAAAATGAGATCAGCAGAGTTAGATACTGTTGATGCAATTATTCATCTTGCCACTGAATATGGTCGAAATGTTCAGGATGGGCTATCTCCTGTGCTGGCTTGTAATGTTTTACTTCCTCTTCAGTTAATGGAGTTAGCCGCAGTTGTCGGTATTAAAAAATTTATTTCAACAGATTCATTTTTTGGTAAGTATGAAAAAACATATAACTATATGAAGTCGTATATTATTTCTAAGCGACAATTAAATGAATTGGCTAAAATATTCTGTGCGGAAAATGAACTTTCTTTTTTCAATATGCGACTTGAGCATGTCTATGGTGAAGGGGATGGTGAAAATAAATTCATTCCTTTCATTATAAGGTCACTGCAACAGAATGATCATGCAATTAAGTGTACAACTGGGTTGCAGAAAAGAGATTTTGTTTATATTGATGATGTCGTTGATGCCTATATTGCTGTAATTAAATGTGAAGCAAAAAGAAAATATACTGAATTTGAGGTTGGGACTGGGGTGTCAAGCCCGTTAAAAGAAATTATCGAAGAAATAAAAAGACAGCTACCCAGTAATACCAGTATTGACTACGGTGCGATCCCGCTTCGACATGATGAAATAATGGATTCGAAGGCTAATACAAGCGCGTTGATGGATATTGGTTGGACAGCAACATACGATTTGAGACGTGGCGTCGAAAAGATGCTGGGCAGTATTAAGCGATGATAAAAAAAATTCTTCAAAAAATTGGTATTGATGACGCAATTTTCTATGTGTTACTTGGTAAGGTTTCATCAATTCTTTCCGGTTTAGCAATAATATTGCTTATACCTTATTTCATGAGTGAACAAGTCCAGGGCTATTACTATACTTTTAGTTCTGTGGTTGCTTTGCAAATTATATTTGAGTTGGGGTTGTCAACTGTCATTACTCAATTTGCCAGCCATGAAATGGTAGGTTTGAAGTATGATATAGGTAGTCATTCTCTTTCCGGTGAAGAAAAGAACAGACAGCGGTATTTATCCCTGGTCAGATTATCAATAAAGTGGTACTGCGCAGTTTCTTTACTCATTGTTTGTCTTATTGGACCACTAGGGCTCAAATTTTTCTTGTCAGAAGCTAATCAAGGCGTTGACTGGATATCGGCATGGGTCGTCCTTGTTATAGCCACTGCTTTAAACCTTCTTTTTATATCTATTACCTCTATTGCTGAAGGAAGTGGTCTGGTTGCACATGTCAATAAGATGCGTGCAATTCAGTCCCTCATTACTGCTACTTTTGCTGTTGTGTTTATTGTTTCAGGCATTGGATTATACGCGACAGCAGCATCCGCTCTTTCAGGCTGTATTGTGTTTTTTGCATTCAGCAGGAAATATTTCAAAAACATCATTAAAGATGCATTGTTATCTGGACGTGATAAAAATAATAATGTGCACAGGATCTCTTGGGTAAAAGAGATTTTGCCGATGCAATGGCGTATAGCGTTAAGTTGGATGGCTGGATACTTTATTTTTTTTACAATGACACCTATCTCGTTTAAATTTCTTGGAGCAGTCTATGCCGGAAAATTAGGGATGTCATTGACGCTGTGTAACATGATTATGGCAACCGGTCTGGCATGGATATCAACAAAATATGCGCGATGGGGCGGATATATTGCCGGTGGTAAAAGAAATGAATTAAATCACTCATATAAAACATCGCTCATCCAGTCAACATTATTCATTGGTATATGTTTAATCGGTGCTCTGATCTGTTTAATTATTTTCGGTCACTTAGGACTGAAATTTACACAACGCTTTTTTGAACCATCACAATTCTGTTTTCTTGCTTTAGCTATAATTGGCAATCATATCGTCGCATGTATGGCAACATATATTCGTGTGCATAAAACTGAAAAAATGACATGGGCCTCGGTAGTAATGGCTATATTAACGACGACAGGTATGTTGATCATAGCTTATTTTAAGTTGGAAAGTTTCTATATAATAAGTTATTGCATCCTCATCTGGGTATATTTTGTGCCACAGTCATTCTATATTTATATAAAGTTTAAAGAAAACTATGAAAAACAGTTCATTGCTGACAATAGCAATTCCAACTTATAATCGGGCCACCTATCTTGATAAGTTGCTATCAAGCCTTCTATTACAGGCAGGTGAGTTTTCAAATAGCATTGAGATTGTTATTTGTGATAATCACTCTACTGATAATACTGAAGAAATATGCAATAAATATTTAGCCATCAATAACGATATTCGGTATGTTAGAAATGACGAGAATATTGGCATGGATGGTAACTTTGAAAAATGCTTTAGCCTTGCTAATGGCCGATATTTTTGGATGATTGGTGATGACGATGTGTTACGACCAAACGCATTAAGCGTAGTCTTAACAATATTGGGAAAAGAAAATAGTTACGATCTGATTTATGTTAATTCAAGTGATGAGATAATCAGTGAT
The DNA here is from genome assembly GCF_003028445.1 of Kosakonia sp. H7A. Taxonomy (NCBI): domain Bacteria; kingdom Pseudomonadati; phylum Pseudomonadota; class Gammaproteobacteria; order Enterobacterales; family Enterobacteriaceae; genus Kosakonia; species Kosakonia sp. H7A. The sequence goes on from NZ_PYTZ01000002.1 coordinate 328,827, forward strand.
AAACAAGATGTCATCAGTTTTGATGAATATAACAATGGCGCTGAGTTTATCAATCGCGTTGGTGTAATGTTTACTTTTATTTCAGGAATGATTTGCAATAAACATAATTACTCCAGACTTGCTGAACAAAGTCGTGTTTCCTTTGTTTCTGGTACCTATTTGTTGCATTTGTTCTGGCAGCTTCCTCTGGTAAAATCAGGGAAATGTTTTGGTTATATTAATAATAATTTAATCCAATCTACGTCTGATAATTCTGGCGGATACGGGCTCTTTACTGTTTTTGGCAAAAATCTGGCATCGATTGTCGATTTGTTTTATCCCCGAAAGCACTTAATTAGCCAGAGTTTGAGAAAGTCAGCAGCCAAGTTTTTGCTTAACTTCCTTCATAATGATAAAAAAACTAGCGCGTTTACAGTTTCAAATTACCTGGCAGATGCGGATGCAGCCTTCTATGATCTGACGATATATAAGGTTGTTTTGCGATTTTTGTACCGCAATCCGGGATTTTCATTCTGGGTTATTAACTTTAGAAAATCTTTAAAAAAGACTCTTCATTAAGTAGTAATATCATACTGACTTTCCGGTGTGGAAATTTATAAAGTGAGTAGATAGATCATGTTGCGAAGTATAATCGTTAGTTGTTTTCTTAAACAGCAAAGAGTCAGAAAAAAAATCAAAGCGTTAATTTTTACTCTGATCTATGGTCATTCATTTTCTTCTATAGGTAAAAATTTTAAGTTATATATTAAACCGTATGGCGTTCCCACGATCAAAAAAATTAATAATATCCGTGTGGGGGATAATTGTTGGGTGGAAACAGTATATCGTTATGGTAATAACGATTTTAGCCCCGTTTTGCTTATTGGTGAAAATGTTGCAATGAGTGATTTTGTGCATATTTCTTGCGCATATAAAATTAAAATAGGCAAAGGCGTGCTGATTGGCAGTAAGGTTTATATTGGTGATCATAGTCACGGTGAATATAAAGGGAAAAGCTATCAGAATGACGCGCCAGCAAACCGACCCCTTGGTGATTTCGGTGAGATTATAATAAGTGATAATTGCTGGATCGGTGATAATGCAGTAATTCTGGGGGGGAGCGAGATTGGCGAGGGCTGTATTATTGCGGCAAACTCTGTTGTGAGAAACCTCAAAGTAACACAGCCATCTCTAATTGGTGGTATTCCTGCAAAAATTATCAAAACCTTATGAAGGATAATATGTTTATTAGTATATGTATTCCCTCTTATAATCGCGCTGAATTTTTAGAACCGTTATTAGATAGCATCTATAATCAGAGTTATGTCAAAGACCACGATGATTTTGAGGTGATTATATGTGAGGATGTGTCGCCACAACGTGAGGAAATTAATGCAATCGCAGTTGCATATCGCGATAAGCATAACCTGACAAACCTCAAAGTTGTATTGAATGAAGAAAATCTAGGGTATGATCGCAACTTAAGACATTGCTTTGAAGTGACTACCGGCAAGTATTGTCTGATCATGGGCAACGATGATCTCCTCAACGTTAATGCCCTGGAAAAAATTGTTACGACGTTAAAAGCTAACCCTGATGTTGTTCTTGCAACTCGCGCTTATGGCTGGTTTAAGGAAGATCCTAATGAATTATGCGATGTTGTTAAGCATCTGGGGCACGACCAATTATTTGAACCAGGATTAGATGCAATTAAATTCTTCTTCCGTAGAGTAGGTGTAATTTCTGGTTTTGTGGTTGATGCTGCCAAAGCCAGATCTGTCGCTTGTGATAAATTTGATGGCCGTTTGTACTATCAGATGTATTTGGCTGGCATGTTGTTGACGCAGGGAAAAGGTTATTATTTTAGCGATATTATGACACTTTCCCGTGATACCGAAGCACCAGATTTTGGTAACGCAGGGACCGAAAAGGGAGTATTTGTACCTGGCGGTTACAAACCGGAAGGGCGAATTCATATGGTCGAGGGGCTTTTATTGATTGCCAGACATATTGAAGAAGTCAGCAAAATTTCGGGCGTATACAATGCTATCAAACATGACATTGCGAATTATTTTTATCCCTATATCCGCGACCAATTGTCACTTCCTTTCTCATCTTATTTGAAGATGATTAATAAATTCCGAAGTATTGGCTTCAATAATGAGCCTCTTTTTTATGCTCATTCTCTGCTGGGATATGTTTTGAAACGTGATGGATATGATACCCTGATCAAATTCATTAGGAAGCGAAACGGCGGAACGCCAAGGCTTGGCATTTGATTTTATGATGGGAATAGACAACTTTTGGTAGATTATGTACACAAATCTCATATCGTTACTGCTTGCAGTTAACCTGATATCGCCATACCTGAGTTCCTGGTTTAATAATATTTTACCTTTCCCTCCAGGGGCTATGTTAAGGGATATTATTAGCTTTGTGTTGATAGCAATAATATTGAGTCGCGTTTTTTTGGTAAGGGAAAAACTGGATATGTTCAAGGTTTTTCTCTTATTTACCTGGCTTTCACTTGCTGCGCTGGTCTTAGTTTTAATTGTTTATTCACCAGACAAAATACAAGCAATAATGGGGGCTCGAAGCTATATTCTATTCCCTTCAATATTTATCTGTGTAGCGATGCTGACGCGAAGAGAGAAAAGTGATGTCAATGTCTATAAACTTAGCCGGTTTAGTGTATATACGCTGACAATCTGTGCTCTGATAGCCATCATCGATGTATTCATGCATGGTGAATTCATTAAGCTGTTAGGATATGACTCTCACTATGCGGGAGAACAATTCAGACTCATAGATAGTTACGATGATACAATCCGAGCGACCGGAGGATTTAGTGATGCCTTAAATTTTGGCTATACGCTGGCAATAGGCATTTTTCTGTGTATGGAGTGTTACGCCCAAAGAATCATGCGCAAGAGAATGCTGATTTTGAGCATCATAATGTCAGTTGCCGTGTGCATGACGTTAACGAGGGGGGCAATACTTATTGTATTTTTGATCTATTTCGCCTATTTCGTAACAAACCGCACATTGATAAAAACGGCTTTTGTGCTGTGTATCTTAATGATTCCGGTTATTGCCCTTCAAACTGATTATCTGGATAAATATACTGATCTCCTTGTCGGCAGGTTTACGGATTCATCTGCTACGTCGAAAGGATCTACTCAGGGGCGTTTTGATATGGCAGCAAAATCGATGGCATATCTGGCAGATAATCCGATGGGGGTTGGTCTGGGTACTCAAGGATCAGGTAATTTGATCGCGCAGGATGATAAGCGTATTAATACGGACAATTATTTTTTTTGGATGGCCTTAGAGACGGGTATCCTGGGATTGATACTAAACCTGATATATATTAGCACTCAATTTATTTATGGATTCTCTCGGCAATTGGTTAGTGAAAAAATCCATCCGCTGCGTCCTTATATGGTTATGGCAATGGCGTATTTTATTGCTTCAGCACTGAGTTCGGCGCCATCTTCATCCACGTTCTCGCTGTTCTTTTGGTGTGTTCTGGCTTTATTGCCTGGGTTAAAATTACATAAAGGATATTATGAAAAAAATCATAATGGATAGTAGTTGGCTGGGTAAAGGGGGGATTGGCCGTTTTACCTTTGAGTTGACACACTATTTAAAAAAAATAGATAGCCGGGAGTTCTATAAAAATTGTGCATCGCCATTAGCAACAATTGTTACGGCATTTAAATCATTATCAGTAAATAAAAAAGATGTGATTTTCTTTCCCGGATATATTCCACCCTTGTTTTGTGCCTGTAACTATATTTTTACCATTCATGATTTAAATCATATTGACATTGATGATAATGCATCGCGAACAAAAGATTTTTTTTATGAATATGTCATAAAACATGGCTGTCGTCGCGCTGAATACATATTTACCGTTTCTGATTTCTCCCGCAATCGTATCGCTGAATGGTCTGGTGTTGCTAAAGATAAAATAATTAATGTTGGGAACGGGGTTTCCAAAAATTTTAACGCCAGTGTCACTCCCTATAAACCGGGTTATGAATATTTGTTGTGCGTTAGTAACCGTAAAACACATAAAAATGAAAAAAGAATTATTCATTCGTTTGCCCGGTCTGATATCGATCCGACAATTAAATTAGTTCTAACCGGTAAACCCACTAACGAACTTTTAGCACTTATTGACGAAGTCGGATGTAAGGAACGGGTTATTTTTACAGGTTTTATATTGGAAGATGACTTGCCTGGTTTATACCGCGGTTCACTTGCGCTTATTTTCCCATCGCTGTATGAGGGGTTTGGCTTGCCAGTGATTGAGGCGATGGCTTGCGGTGTGCCTGTTGTAACATCAACTGTTACCTCTTTACCTGAAGTTGCAGGTGATGCAGCACTGTTAGTGGATCCTGAATCCGTCGAACAAATTACGGCTGCAATAAATGAAATCGTGAATAACACAGAAACTCGAGCCATGATGATTGATAAAGGTTTTGCGCAGGCTAAATTGTTCAGTTGGGAAGAAGTGGCCAGAAAAATTTCTAAAGTCTTTGAAGAGATATAAGATGAATATTACGGAAACGAAGATTTCACTTGTTCATGAGTGGCTACTTTCATACGCTGGTTCAGAACAAGTTTCTGCCGCGATTCTTAACGTTTATCCAGATGCTGAGCTATTCTCTGTGGTTGATTTTTTAACCGATGAACAGCGCTCTTTTTTCCATGGGAAAATAGCAACAACCACATTTATTCAAAAGCTGCCGAAAGCTAAAAGGCTTTATCAAAAATACTTGCCATTGATGCCCTTGGCTATTGAGCAACTCGATGTTTCCGCTGCTGATATCGTTATTTCAAGTGCGCATGCGGTAGCGAAAGGCGTGATTACAGGTCCGGATCAGTTACATATAAGTTATGTCCATTCACCGATACGCTATGCCTGGGATTTACAGCATCAATATCTACGTGAATCAGGATTGAATAATGGGCTGAAGGGGTGGCTGGCAAAATGGGTTTTGCACAAAATGCGTATCTGGGATTGCCGTACTGCAAATGGTGTCGATCATTTTGTGGCAAACTCTCAGTACATTGCCCGCAGAATTAAAAAGGTGTATGGGCGAGACGCAGATGTCATATATCCACCTGTCGCGGTTGAAAAATTTAAAGTCGGAACTGAAAAGTCAGATTTTTACTTAACTGCTTCACGGATGGTGCCGTATAAGCGTATTGGCCTGATTGTTGAAGCTTTCAATGCAATGCCTGATAAAAAGCTTATTGTTATTGGTGATGGTCCTGAGTTTGAAAAAATTAAAAAAAGTGCAGCTTCGAATGTGACAATTATGGGATATCAACCCTTCGACGTTCTTAAGCAACATATGGAAAAAGCCAAAGCCTTCGTTTTCGCAGCAGAAGAAGATTTCGGCATCATTCCGGTAGAAGCGCAGGCATGTGGAACTCCTGTTATTGCTTTCGGTAAAGGTGGTGCGCTGGAGACGGTGATTCCCATGGGTTGCAACGAGCCAACAGGCGTATTTTTTTCGCAACAAACTTCGAAATCTATTATTGATGCCATTCAAGTCTTCGAAAATAACATAGGCCTGTTCACCCCTGAATCGTGCCGAAAGAACGCTGAACGATTTTCGCAAGAAAGATTCGAGCGTGAATTTAATATTTATGTCGACTCAAAATGGACCGAGTTTTGCAATTCTCGACAGATAATTCGTTAATATTGGTAATGATATGAACAAGATAATGCCTGTGATCATGGCTGGTGGCAGTGGTAGTCGTTTATGGCCGCTTTCACGAGAAATGTATCCAAAACAATTCCTGGAAGTTGAGGGCAACATGACCATGTTGCAGCATACTGTGCAACGGCTGAAAGAATTAAAGACTTATTCGCCGGTTGTCATATGCAATAATGAACACAGGTTTTTGGTCGCAGAGCAGTTACGCACTATTGATAAACTTGCAGACAATATTATTCTGGAACCAGTAGGTCGGAATACCGCACCTGCGATAGCATTAGCTGCATTCACTATTTTAAAGAATATTGATAAAGATGTTGAGCCGATAATGCTTGTGCTTGCCGCTGATCATATTATCCAGAATGAGGGCGCTTTTGTCTCTTCAGTGATGCACGCGGTCCCTCACGCTGAGCAAGATAAATTAGTGACATTTGGTATTGTTCCTTCTCATCCTGAAACGGGCTATGGCTATATTCGCCGTGGTCAGGCTCAGGGTAATGATGCTTTTGTTGTGGCCGAGTTTGTGGAAAAACCTGACTATGATGTCGCTTGCAACTATATTTCCAGCGGTGAGTATTACTGGAATAGCGGCATGTTTATGTTTAAAGCAAAAAGCTATCTTGATGAGTTAAAACGATATAGACCAGATATTTATGCATGCTGTGAAGCTGCCGTGAAGCATACCGATCGCGACCTGGATTTTGTTCGTATCGATGAGCAAGCCTTTTCGCAATGCCCTGCTGAATCGATTGACTATGCTGTCATGGAGCATACTGAACACGCTATCGTCGTTCCAATGGATGCAGGTTGGTCAGATGTCGGTTCGTGGTCATCACTCTGGGATATCTCGCAAAAAGATGAGGATGGAAACGTTCAACGCGGTGATGTCGTTCAGTTTGATTGTCGTGACACCTATGTGCATGCCGAAGATGCTTTAGTCGCTACCCTCGGTTTACAAAATACTGTGGTAGTACAGACCTGCGATGCCATCTTGATTGCTGATAAAAACCACGTACAGAACGTCAAAAAAGTCGTAGAGCATTTGAAATCGGCGCGTCGTACGGAGCATCGCGATCATCGTGAAATCTTTCGTCCATGGGGAAGCGTCCGTACTCTTGTACAGGGACAGGAATATTTGGTCCGCAAAGTCGTAGTTCGTCCTGAGAAACAGCTGACCGCGCAGATCCACCATCACAGGGCTGAGCACTGGACTGTCGTTTCCGGACGGGCAAAAGTCATCCTTAACGATCGCGAATACTATGTTGAAGAAAATCAGTCAACATTTATTCCAGCAGGTGTAACCCATGTACTGGCAAATCCTGGCTTAATTCCCCTGGAAATAATAGAAATTCAGTCAGGAAAGAATTTAAGCGAAGACGATATTATTCGTGTTGGAAATTTTGTTTCAGAGAAGAAATAGAATGTCAGATTATTTAAGCAATGTCGTAATTAAAAATTCAAATATCAATTTTGGTACCAGTGGTGCCAGAGGTTTGGTAACAGATTTCTGTCCAGAAGTTTGTGGTGCTTTTACTGCTAATTTTCTGAAGGTTAGTGCTGTTAATTACTCTTTCAACACTGTTGCCATCGGAATTGACAATCGCCCCAGTAGCTATGATATGGCAAGGGCGTGTGCAGCGGTTATTGCATTTATGGGATTTAAGCCGTTGTATTGTGGGGTCATACCCACACCGGGCCTGGCTTACTACGCCCTTGAAGAGAAAATTCCGGCAATAATGATCACGGGGAGTCACATTCCTTTCGATCGGAATGGTTTAAAATTCTATCATCCAAACGGCGAAATCACTAAAGCTGACGAAGTGGCGATACTGGCGGAAGAGATACCATTCAGCATGCCCGTAATGCTTCCGGCATTGAATGTTTGCCCGGTCGCCAGCGAAAAATATGTCGAACGCTATACTTCCTTTTTCCCAAAAAATGCATTAACCGGTTTGCGAATTGGCATCTATGAGCACTCAAGTGCTGGCAGAGATATTTATCCCCAGATTTTCTCTACACTTGGAGCCGATGTTGTCAGTTTAGGACGCAGTGATTCGTTTGTTCCTATCGATACAGAAGCGGTTTCGGCGGAAGATCGGCAGCGCGCAAAGGAATGGTTGCGTGAGTTTGATCTTGACGCTGTCTTTTCAACGGATGGTGATGGGGATCGTCCTTTGCTAAGTGACGAAAACGGACAATGGCTGCGAGGCGATATCCTTGGGCTGCTATGTTCTGCTCACCTTGGTGTCACTGCTGCCGCTGTACCAGTAAGCTGTAATAGCATTATCGCGGCAAGTGGATTAATTCCTGAGGTAGTTCTAACGAAAATTGGTTCGCCGTATGTTATTGCTGCGTTGGAATCGTTGCTTAATAAATTCGAAAATGTCGCTGGTTTCGAAGCGAATGGCGGTTATATGCTGGCCAGTAATATTCATAAGTATGGGCGTACGCTCAAAGCACTACCTACGCGTGATGCCTTACTATCAGCGGTGACGCTGCTGGTTTCCAGCCAGCAGAAAAAAATCAGTGCACAAGTACAAGCACTGCCTGCACGTTACACTTCTTCAGACCGGCTTCAGGAGTTTGCTGCAAGCCGCAGCACAGCTCTGCTGGCAAAAGTAGTTGCAGATGCGAATTCCGTTATTAAAGATTTCGGGTTCCATAACATGAGCGTGGCAGGAATGGATATGACGGACGGTGTGAGATTGCGACTGGATAATCTTGATATTATTCATCTGCGTCCGTCCGGCAACGCACCAGAGCTTCGCTGCTATGCTGAGTCCACAACTTCAGATAAAGCTGATGAATTGGTCAGAATGACACTTACTGCAATTAAGGAAAAGTTCTGATGATGAATATATACCAATTTTTCATTCAAAGAGCATGGTGAGAAAACATGGAGCTTAAGGATGTGCGGAATAATTACAAGCCTTTCTTGTGCCAGTTTTTTCTTGCGCTGTCAGACTTTATATTTTTCAATCTTTCATTAGTTTTTTCTCTCGCTCTGGTTTATTTTCTTTTTGATGACCTACAGCGCTTTATTCCAAAGGAGCAATTTCAGTTCCGTATTGTTTCGCACTTTATTTTATCGTTAACCTGCGTTGCCTGGTTTTTGATCAGGCTCCGACATTACTCTTACCGGAAGCCTTTCTGGTATGAATTAAAAGAAATATTGCGCACTATCGTGATATTCGCCATTTTTGATCTGGCATTAATCGCGTTTACGAAATGGCAATTCTCTCGTTTTGTTTGGGTTTTTTGCTGGAGTCTGGCGCTTTTTCTTGTCCCGTTTTTCCGCTTTTCTACAAAATTTCTGCTCAATAAATTTGGCATCTGGAGAAAGAAAACCATCATTTTGGGCAGCGGCAAAAATGCCCGTGAAGCCTATTACGCTCTGCAGAGTGAGGAAATGTTGGGCTTTGAGGTGTGCGCTTTTTTTGACGAGGAAAGCTCCGAAACTCATCTTTTGGATTGCCCAATAATAAAAGATGCGAATGATATCTGGCAGAGCGCCGATATTAAGCATATTCATTTTATTATTGCTTTTGATGTGGATGAAATCGACAAAACACTGGGTTGGTTAAGGGAACTATCCAAACACCAATGTCGCTCTGTTACTGTTATTCCTTCACTGAGAGGGCTACCGCTTTACAATACGGATATGTCTTTTATTTTCAGCCACGAAGTGATGTTGCTGCGTATCAATAATAACCTTGCAAAACGTACATCGCGTTTCCTGAAACGTACTTTTGACATTGTCTGTACATTGATCATCCTTATTGTCGCATCGCCGCTCCTTTTATATCTGTGGTACAAAGTTACGCGTGATGGGGGGCCTGCAATCTATGGGCACCAGCGTGTTGGGCGTCACGGTAAGTTATTCCCATGCTATAAATTCCGCTCTATGGTAATGAATTCACAAGAAGTCTTACAGAATTTGCTGGATTCGGACCCGCAAGCGCGTGAGGAATGGGAAAAAGATTTTAAACTTAAAAACGATCCGCGAATCACCCGTGTTGGTCATTTTATCCGTAAAACCAGCCTTGATGAGCTACCACAGCTCTTTAATGTCCTGAAAGGAGAAATGAGCCTGGTCGGACCGCGGCCGATTGTAACTGAGGAATTAGAACGTTACGAACTGGACGTTGACTACTATCTGATGGCAAAACCTGGAATGACCGGTTTATGGCAAGTCAGCGGTCGTAACGACGTTGATTACGAAACACGTGTTTATTTTGATTCATGGTATGTAAAAAACTGGTCCTTGTGGAATGATATCGCCATTCTTTTTAAGACAGTAAAGGTCGTTCTTCGTCGGGATGGTGCTTATTAGCGCTTTCAGACCATCCAAATGTTTGTGGTGGCATCTATTGCTACCAGCTCGATGAGTTCCTGAGTTAACATTGTTTTTACTTATCCCGGTCGAAGACAGACCGGCCGGGTGCTCTAACCTGACAGGAGTATGTAATGTCCAAGCAACAAATCGGCGTTGTGGGTATGGCAGTGATGGGGCGCAACCTTGCGCTCAACATTGAGAGCCGTGGCTACACCGTTTCCGTGTTCAACCGCTCCCGCGAAAAAACCGAAGAAGTGATTGCCGAAAACCCGGGCAAAAAGCTGGTTCCTTACTACACCGTGCAAGAATTTGTCGAATCCCTGGAAACCCCGCGCCGCATCCTGCTGATGGTGAAAGCCGGCGAGGGTACTGACAAGGCGATTGAATCCCTGAAACCGTACCTGGACAAAGGCGACATCATCATTGATGGCGGTAACACCTTCTTCCAGGACACCATCCGTCGTAACCGCGAACTTTCTGCCGAAGGTTTTAACTTCATCGGTACCGGTGTTTCCGGCGGTGAAGAGGGCGCGCTGAAAGGCCCGTCAATCATGCCTGGCGGTCAGAAAGAAGCGTATGAACTGGTTGCGCCGATCCTGACGAAAATCGCTGCTGTGGCTGAAGATGGCGAGCCGTGCGTTACTTACATCGGTCCGGATGGTGCGGGTCACTACGTGAAAATGGTGCACAACGGCATCGAATACGGTGACATGCAGTTGATCGCGGAAGCTTACGCGCTGCTGAAAGGTGGTCTGAACCTCTCTAACGAAGAGCTGGCGAAAACCTTCAGCGAGTGGAATGCCGGCGAGCTGAGCAGCTACCTGATCGACATCACCAAAGATATCTTCACCAAGAAAGATGAAGAGGGTAAATACCTGGTTGATGTGATCCTGGATGAAGCGGCAAACAAAGGTACCGGTAAATGGACCAGCCAGAGCTCCCTGGATCTCGGCGAGCCGCTGTCGCTGATCACCGAATCCGTTTTCGCGCGCTACATCTCCTCGCTGAAAGAGCAACGCGTTGCGGCGTCTAAAGTGCTTTCCGGCCCGCAAGCCAAACCGGCTGGCGATAAAGCGGAATTTATCGAGAAAGTGCGCCGCGCGCTCTATCTGGGTAAAATCGTCTCTTATGCTCAGGGCTTCTCGCAGCTGCGTGCCGCTTCTGACGAGCACAACTGGGATCTGAACTACGGCGAAATCGCGAAGATTTTCCGCGCGGGCTGCATCATTCGTGCGCAGTTCCTGCAGAAAATCACTGACGCTTACGCAGAAACACCGGCAATCGCTAACCTGTTGCTGGCACCGTATTTCAAGAAAATTGCTGATGATTACCAGCTGGCGCTGCGTGATGTCGTGGCTTACGCTGTGCAGAACGGTATTCCGGTACCGACTTTCTCTGCCGCCGTGGCCTATTACGACAGCTACCGTTCAGCCGTGCTGCCAGCGAACCTGATCCAGGCCCAGCGCGACTACTTCGGTGCGCACACCTATAAACGTACTGACAAAGATGGCGTCTTCCACACCGAGTGGCTGGATTAATCTGAAATCATTCGTTTGATGAATGTAAGCCCGGTTAGTGTAACCGGGCTTTTTTTCGGCCGTAGCGCGGTTTTTCAGGGTACTCGTCTTTAATTTGTTGACATTTCGACATTAAACTTCGCATCAACGCCGCTGTTGCAGGCTGGTTGTCGCCTTGACAGTCCCTCAACAGAAGAGGTAAAAACCCCAACAGTTATTGATATTAAGTGGGTGGCGACAGGCTCGTCATCTCCGGTTTCATACACTCACAAAAGTTGCTTATCGAATGAAAATAACAATCTCCGGAACAGGTTACGTTGGGCTATCAAACGGGATTCTGATCGCGCAGAACCATGAGGTCGTCGCGCTGGATATCGTGCAATCCAAAGTTGATATGCTTAACCAGAAGATTTCTCCCATCGTTGATAAGGAAATCCAGGAGTATTTGCAGAATAAGCCACTGAATTTCCGTGCCACCACGGACAAGCAGGAAGCCTATCGCGGCGCCGACTTTGTGATTATCGCCACCCCAACGGATTACGACCCGAAAACCAACTACTTCAATACCAGCAGCGTGGAATCGGTGATCCGCGATGTGCTGGAAATTAACCCGCAGGCGGTGATGATTATCAAATCCACCATTCCGGTGGGCTTTACCCAGTCGATCCGCGAAAAATTCGGCGTGGATAACATCATTTTCTCACCAGAATTCCTGCGTGAAGGGAAAGCGCTGTACGATAACCTGCATCCGTCACGTATCGTCATCGGCGAGCGTTCTGAACGTGCTGAGCGTTTTGCCGCGCTGTTGCAGGAAGGGGCGATTAAAAAAGATATTCGCGTGCTGTTTACCGACTCTACGGAAGCCGAAGCGATCAAACTGTTCGCCAACACCTATCTGGCGATGCGTGTTGCTTACTTCAACGAGCTGGACAGCTACGCGGAAAGCCTGGGGCTGAACAGCCGCCAGATTATTGAAGGCGTTTGTCTCGATCCGCGCATCGGCAACCACTACAACAACCCGTCATTTGGTTACGGCGGCTACTGTCTGCCGAAAGACACCAAACAGCTGCTGGCAAATTACCAGTCAGTGCCGAACAACATTATTTCGGCCATCGTTGATGCTAACCGCACGCGTAAAGACTTTATCGCCGATTCCATTCTTTCGCGTAAACCGAAAGTGGTCGGCGTTTACCGCCTGATCATGAAGAGCGGTTCCGATAACTTCCGCGCGTCGTCCATTCAGGGCATCATGAAACGCATTAAAGCGAAGGGCGTGCAGGTTATCATTTATGAACCGGTGATGCAGGAGGATGAATTCTTCCATTCCCGCGTAGTGCGCGACCTGGAGGCGTTTAAGCAGGAAGCTGACGTGATTATCTCCAACCGTATGGCGGAAGAACTGTCTGATGTTGCGGATAAAGTCTATACCCGTGATTTATTCGGTAACGACTAAAGACGAAAAATGAAAACGGCCCATAAGGGCCGTTTTTTTATACCTTATAAAAGTCTCTGTACCACTCAACAAAGCGTTTCACCCCTTCTTTAACCGAGGTTTGCGGTTTGAAACCGATCGTTTCGTACAGTGGTTGAGTATCTGCGCTGGTCTCCAGCACATCGCCCGGTTGAATCGGCAGCATGTTTTTCTGTGCTTCAATGCCCAGCGCCTCTTCCAGCGCCGTAATGTAATCCATCAACTCCACCGGTGAGCTATTGCCGATGTTATAGACGTGGTAAGGCGCAGAGCTGCTGGCTGGCGTGCCGGTTTCAACCGTCCAGGCCGGATTGGCCTGCGGAATGACCTCCTGCATACGGACAATCGCTTCAACGATATCGTCGATATAGGTGAAGTCGCGCTTCATCTTGCCGTAGTTATAAACGTCGATGCTTTTGCCTTCCAGCATCGCTTTGGTGAATTTAAACAGCGCCATGTCCGGGCGGCCCCACGGGCCATAAACGGTGAAGAAACGCAAACCGGTAGTCGGTAATCCGTACAGGTGAGAGTAGGTGTGGGACATCAACTCGTTAGCTTTTTTGGTTGCCGCATACAGCGAAACCGGATGATCAACGGAATCATCTGTGGAGAACGGCATTTTACGGTTCAGGCCATAAACAGAACTGGAGGAGGCATAGAGCAAGTGCTGTACTTTATTGTGGCGGCAACCTTCCAGTACGTTCAGATGCCCAATGAGATTTGATTCGGCATAAACATGCGGATTTTCCAGCGAATAGCGTACGCCAGCCTGCGCCGCCAGATGGATCACCCGGTCGAATTTCTCCGTCGCAAACAACTGCGCCATATTCTCACGGTCGGCGAGGTCAATCTTGTGGAAGCTGAAGCCGGGCGAGGCCAGCAGATCCAGGCGCGCCTGTTTCAGACTCACATCGTAATAATCATTGAGATTATCAATCCCTACAACCTGGTGGCCTGCCTGCAAAAGGCGCTCGCTGACGTGGAAGCCGATAAAGCCGGCCGCGCCGGTAACCAGAAATTTCATCTCTCATCCTTTATGACATCTAATACAATTCGCATATTGTATGATGCTGACAGGCTAATCGCTATAAGTTATAGACATCAGAATAAGGTGAAATAATAAACAGCAAAACACATTTACATGTAATCCTATAGAAAAAAAAGCATGAATGGTTAAACTCGCGCTCTATACTATTTCTCTTATGCGCTTCTCATTTAAGGTTGCTATGACGTACGAAAAAAATGGCTTCCCAGCCAGCCGAGGCAATAATCAGGAAAATGTTGATTTAATTGACCTTTTCTTGCAAATCTGGCGTGGAAAATGGCTCGTTGGATTATTTGTTCTGTTGTGTCTGGTTATTGCTGTCGCTTATTTAAGCGTTGCCAAGGAGAAATGGACTTCCGTCGCTGTTATCAGTTCGCCTGATGCCGGGCAGATTGCCAGCTATACAAACGCAATGAGTGTGCTGAACAATGATGGCAAGTACGAGATTGCTGACATTCAGCAGCTTGTAATTGGGCGTTTTAATTCTGCTTTTTCTGCTTTAGCTGAAACACTGTATAACCAGGAAAAACCCGAGAAACTGACCATTGACCCTGCGGTGCAGGGGCAACCGCTACCTCTCAAACTTACCTATCAGGGCCCGACGGCCAGAGAAGCTCAGCAAAAACTGGCGCAATATATTGAAAAAGTAGATCAACAGATCGCCAAAGAGCTGATCGATGATTTAAACACCAGCATCAAATCCCGTTCAGCCGATTTGGTTGAAACACTCGCAGCGCAGGAAAAAGTGGCGCAGGAACAAAAAGATCTGCGCATTAAACAGATTGCGCAGGCGCTTTCTGTTGCAAAAGAGGCAGAAGTGCAGTCTCCGCAGGTGCGGCAGGCGCAAAACGTGTCGCAGGATACGTTGTTCTTGCTTGGGAGCTCAGCGCTGGAATCAATGATCAAAAATGAATCATCCCGCCCTTTGCTATTCTCCGATGATTATTACAAGGTTCGTCAAAACCTTTTGAATATTCAGACAATTAAGGTGAAACCGGAAAGTGTTCACGGTTATCGCTATGTTATGAAACCCACGCTATCGATCCATCGTGACAGCCCTAAGCGCGCCTTGACACTGATACTGGCGGTTTTACTGGGAGTTATTATTGGTTCAGGCTACGTACTGGTGCGTAACGCCTTCAGGAATCATCAGTCAAACGCGTAAATAAAAAACCGGGCGTTGCCCGGTTTTTTTACGCCTTACTGATGCCGCTTGCGCAGGTTCTCAATCACGGTGGTCAGATCCAGTTGCTGATCCTGCAACAGCACCAGCAGGTGATACATCAGGTCAGAGGCTTCATTCGTCAGCTCTTCGCGGTCGTGTACGGTCGCGGCCAGCGCTGTTTCCACACCTTCTTCGCCGACTTTTTGCGCGATACGCTTGGTGCCGCTGGCATACAGTCTGGCCGTATAGGAACTGGCCGGATCGGCGGTTTTACGCGATGCCAGCAGCTCTTCAAGTTGATACAGGAACAACCACTGATGGCTATTATCGCCAAAGCAGCTTGAGGTGCCGGTGTGGCAGGTTGGCCCGATCGGGTTCACCAGCACCAGCAGGGTATCGTTGTCACAGTCCGGGGCAATATTAACCAGATTAAGGAAGTGGCCAGAGGTTTCCCCTTTGGTCCACAAACGCCCTTTGGTGCGGGAGAAAAAGGTCACTTTACCGCTTTCCAGCGTCTTCGCCAGCGCCTCTTTATTCATATAACCCAGCATCAGCACTTCGCCGGAAACCGCATGTTGCACCACGGCGGGCAGCAGTCCGTCGGTTTTTTCCCAGTCCAGTTGGGCCAGTTGTTGCTCTGTTAACATACCCTAATCTCCACGCCCTGGCCTGCCAGGTACGTTTTTAATTCACCAATATTAATAATCTGTTTGTGGAAGACAGAAGCGGCCAGCGCACCGTCAACATCCGCATCGCGGAACGCTTCCAGAAAGTGTTCCATGGTGCCTGCACCGCCGGAAGCAATCAGCGGAACATGGCACACCGCACGCACTTTTTTCAACTGCTCAAGATCGTAACCGTTGCGCACGCCATCCTGGTTCATCATATTCAGCACGATTTCCCCGGCGCCACGCTTCTGCACTTCCTGCACCCAGTCCAGCGTTTCCCATTTTGTCACACGGGTACGGCTTTCATCGCCGGTATACTGGTTTACGTGGTATTTACCGGTAGCGGCATCAAACCAGGTATCAATACCTACCACAATACACTGCACGCCAAAGCGGTCAGCCAGTCGGGTGATCAACTCAGGATCGGCCAGCGCCGGAGAGTTGATGGAGATTTTATCCGCACCGAATGAGAGAATTTTTGCGGCATCATCGGCAGATTTAATACCGCCTGCCACGCAGAAGGGGATATCAATCACTTCCGCGACGCGCGCAACCCAACTTTTATCCACAACACGACCATCGCTGGAGGCGGTGATGTCATAAAACACCAGCTCGTCTGCACCTTCTTCGGCATAGCGTTTCGCCAGCGGAACAATATCGCCAATAATTTCGTGATTGCGAAACTGCACGCCTTTCACCACCTGGCCATCACGCACGTCGAGACAAGGGATTATCCGTTTTGCCAGCATTGAATGGCCTCCTTCACAGTGAATTTACCTTCCAGCAGCGCACGTCCGACAATCACGCCGCGTACACCGGTACCGCGCAGGGCGGCAATATCATTTATATCGCCAATACCGCCTGAAGACTGGAACGCCACCTGCGGCCAGCGCGCGCAAATCTCTTCGTACAGCGAAACATTGGAACCGGCCAGCGTACCGTCGCGGGAAATATCCGTGCACAGCACATGTTTCAGGCCCACAGCGAGGTAGGTTTCCACCAGCGTCTCCAGCGTAACGCCGGAGTTCTCCTGCCAGCCGCTGACTGCCACCTGTTTCGTACCTTGTTTATCAATACGCACATCCAGCGCCAGCACCAGTCGGTCCGCACCAAACCGGGTGAACCAGCCTTTTACCACTTCCGGGGATTTGACGGCGGTAGAACCAATCACCACCCGCGCCACGCCCGCGTCAAGCAGGGCCGCAACATCTTCTTCGCTGCGCACACCACCGCCGACCTGCACCGGAACATTCACTCCGGCGACCAGCGTTTTCAGCAGCGGGATCTGGCGTTTAGCCGGATCTTTCGCCCCGGTTAAATCCACCAGGTGCAGAACTTCGGCACCTTGTGCAGCATAATCCTGCAAACGCGGTAGCGGATCGTTGCCGTAGTCACGCTGTTGCGCATAATCGCCCTGATGGAGACGCACCACCGTGCCGTCGATTAAATCTAAAGCGGGAATAATCATCACATCTCCAGGAAGTTTTTCAACAGTTGCGCACCCGCGCGCCCCGAGCGTTCCGGGTGAAACTGCACACCATAAAAGTTATCTTTTTGTACGGCGGCGGTGAACGCTTCACCGTACTGGCACTGAGCAATGGTGTTCTCATTGACCGGCATCGCATAGCTGTGAACAAAGTAGAAGTACGCGCCATCGTCAATGCCCTGGAACAGGCGGTTGCCCGCTTTCGGATAGACCTGGTTCCAGCCCATATGCGGCAGCGGCAGGCCGACATCTTTCATTTTCGGCACATCCTGGTCGATGATACCCAATAAATCGACGCCCTTATTCTCCTCGCTGAAACGGCCCAGCAACTGCATGCCAAGACAGATGCCGAGCACCGGTTGGGTACAGGCTTTCACCAGATCGATAAGTTCGCGTTCGCGCAATTGGTCCATCGCCGCCTGCGCGGTACCAACGCCGGGAAGAAACAGTTTGTCGGCGCGCAGCACCACATCCGGGTCGCGGCTCACCAGCGGTTCATAACCGTGACGGGCGATGGCGGATTTCACCGAATTCAGGTTGGCGCAGCCGGTATCAAGGATCACCACATTCATTACAGCACTCCTTTTGAGGAGGGAAGGGTATCGCCTTCCACGCGAATTGCCTGACGCAACGTGCGGCCGAAGGCTTTAAACAGGCTTTCCACACGGTGATGGTCGTTTTTGCCTTTGGTCTTCAGATGCAGAGTCAGCGCCATGGTGTAGGAGAGCGAACGGAAGAAGTGCTCGACCATTTCGGTGCTCAAATCACCCACGCGCTGATAGGTGAACTCGGCTTTATATTCCAGGTGCGGACGGCCAGAGATATCCATGGCGCAGCGTGCCAGACACTCATCCATTGGCAGTACAAAGCCAAAACGGTTGATGCCGCGCTTGTCGCCCAGCGCCAGTTTCAGCGCTTCGCCCAGCGCCAGGCCGGTATCTTCCACCGTGTGGTGATCGTCAATATAGAGATCGCCTTTAACGGTGATCTCCATGCGGAAACCGCCGTGGGTGGCGATCTGATCCAGCATGTGATCGAAGAAACCGACGCCGGTGTGAATTTTGCTGCCGCCTTCGCGATCCAGCCACACTTTGACATCAATCTGCGTCTCTTTAGTGGTGCGTTCGACGTGAGCATAACGATCGCGGCGCGTCAATTGCTCACCGATCATCGCCCAGTTCAGCGTCTCGCGGTGATAGCGCAGACCGCCGATCCCCATGTTGTCCGCCAGTTCGATATCGGTTGCGCGGTCGCCAATCACATAGCTGTTGGCGCGATCCAGCGCCTGTTCTGCCAGCCAGCGCTCCACCATTTTCACCTTCGGTTTGCGGCAGTCGCAGCCATCGTCAGGGAAATGCGGGCAGATCAACACCTCTTCAAAATTCACCCCTTGCGAGGTGAAGATCTGCATCATCAGGTTATGCGGACCATCGAAATCGGCCTGCGGGAAGCTGCTGGTGCCCAGACCATCCTGATTGGTGATCATCACCAGCTGGTAGCCCGCTTTTTGCAGCTTCAGTAGCACGGGGATCACCTCTGGCTCAAAGGCCAGTTTGTCGAATTTGTCGACCTGAAAGTCACTTGGCGGCTCGGAAATCAATGTTCCGTCACGGTCAATAAACAGGTACTTCTGGCTCATACTTGCTCCGCACGTAAGGCGTCGATGACGCGCTGGCTCTCTGCGCGGGTGCCGATGGTGATACGCAGGCAGCCGCTTAAAGAAGGTTGTTTGTTCTGGTCTCTCAGGATAATGCCCTGATCCCACAAAGATTTAAACACCGCACTGGAGGCTGTCAGGCGCACGAGAATATAGTTCGTTTCCGAGTCGAACACCTGCTCAACGCACGGAATATCCTTTAATGCGCTAACCAGATACTGGCGCTCCGCGAGGATCTGTGCCACACGTTCACGCATGGCCACAATGCCCAGCGGGCTGAGCGCCTGCGCGGCGATGTCGGCCACCGGCGTAGAGAGCGGGTAAGGGGCGATCACTTTCAGCAGCAGGGCGATCACCTCTTCATTGGCAAGCGTGAAACCACAGCGCAGACCCGCCAGCGCAAAGGCTTTCGACAGCGTGCGCAGCACCACCAGATGCGGATATTCTGCCAGCCAACCGGCCAGCGTCGCCTGCGGGCAGAATTCAATATAGGCTTCATCGGCTACCACAAGGGCTTTACCGCGCGTCATTTCCAGCAAGACGCGCATATCTTGCGGCTTAATAATCTGTCCGGTCGGGTTGTTCGGGCTGCAAACATAGACCACTTTCACGCCGTCCAGTTTGTCGGCGATAGCCGGTAAATCGAGCTGCCAGTCTGCCAGCGCCTGCACGGTTCGGTACTCGACACCCAGCGTTTCGGCGCTGACGCTGTACATGCCGTAAGTCGGCGGGCAGAACAGAACCGCATCCTGGCCTGGTTCGCAGAAGGCGCGGATCAGCAGTTCGATGCCTTCATCTGCGCCACGGCTGACCAGCACCTGCTCCGGTTTCACCCCGGCATACTGCGCATAATTTTCGATAACCGCTTTCGGCTGGCACTCCGGATAGCGGTTCAGCGTCTGTTGCGTAAGTTCATATTGCACCGCTGTCGGGAACTCGTTGGCGTTCAGCCAGACATCCCCTTTGCCGCCCAGGCGGCGGGCAGACTGGTAAGGCGTCAGTTCGCGTACGTTTTTACGCGCCAGTTCTTCAATGCTCATGCTTGCTCCTTCAGCGCCTTGACGCGCAGGGTGACGGCGTTTTTGTGGGCGGTCAGACGTTCAGCCGCCGCCAGCGTTTCGATGGTGCCGGCAAGCCGCGCAAAACCGTCGCGCGAAAGTTCCTGCACTGTCATGCGTT
This sequence comes from Kosakonia sp. H7A, assembly GCF_003028445.1. Classification (NCBI taxonomy): domain Bacteria; kingdom Pseudomonadati; phylum Pseudomonadota; class Gammaproteobacteria; order Enterobacterales; family Enterobacteriaceae; genus Kosakonia; species Kosakonia sp. H7A. Next base: position 349,065 of record NZ_PYTZ01000002.1, read on the forward strand.
TCTGGAAATCTGCCAGCCCCAGGCTGGAGCAGGTTGCGGTATAGCCATAGGTCGGCAGAACGTGGTTGGTGCCGGAAGCATAATCGCCAGCCGATTCTGGCGACCAGTCGCCGAGGAACACCGAACCGGCGCTGGTGATGCCATCGACAAGCGAACGGGCGTCGCGGGTCTGAATAATCAGGTGCTCCGGGCCGTAGAGATTGGAAATCGCCACGCACTGCGCCAGATCGCGCGCCACAATCAGGCGGCTGGCAGAGAGCGCCTGGCGAGCGGTTTCCGCGCGCGGCAGATCCGCCAGTTGACGCGCAACGGCGTCGGCAACGCGGGAAGCCATGCTGCTGTCCGGCGTCAGCAGGATCACCTGAGAATCGGGGCCGTGTTCCGCCTGCGACAGCAGATCGGAGGCCACGAAATCCGGCGTTGCGCCGCTGTCGGCAATCACCAGCACTTCGGAAGGGCCTGCCGGCATATCAATGGCCGCGCCATCGAGACGCTGGCTCACCTGGCGTTTGGCTTCGGTAACAAAGGCGTTGCCCGGCCCAAAGATCTTGTCAACTTTCGGTACGGATTCAGTGCCGAAAGCCAGCGCCGCAATGGCCTGCGCGCCGCCGACTTTAAAGATCTCCTGCACGCCGCACAGCTGCGCGGCATAGAGAATTTCATCGGCAATCGGCGGCGGCGAGCAGAGCACCACTTTCTGGCATCCAGCGATACGTGCTGGCGTCGCCAGCATCAGCACCGTGGAGAACAGCGGAGCCGAACCGCCGGGAATATAGAGGCCGACGGAGGCGATAGGGCGGGTCACCTGCTGGCAGCGCACCCCAGGCAGCGTTTCCACATCCACGGTCGACAATTTTTGTGCATTGTGGAAGGTGTCGATATTTTTCACCGCCACGGCCATCGCTTGCTTGAGTTCGTCACTCAGTCGGGCGCTGGCCTCGCGGATTTCGTCAGCGGTGACTTTCAGCGCATCAACCTGCGTTTTGTCGAATTTGGCACTGTATTCGCGCAGCGCGTTATCGCCGCGCGCGCGGACATTATCAAGGATTTCCACTACCGTGCGGGTAATGCTCTCCGAGGCTGAGATAGCCGGGCGCATCAGCAGGTCGCGTTGCTGTTGTTCGCTACAACTGTTCCAGTCAATTACGGTATTGAAACTCATGGCCTTACTCCATCATCTTCTCAATCGGCAGAACCAGGATGGAGCTGGCGCCCAGCGCTTTCAGTTTTTCCATCGTTTCCCAGAACAGGGTTTCGCTGCTCACCATGTGCATCGCCACGCGCTGCTGGTCACCCGCCAGCGGCAGAATGGTCGGGCGTTCAGCGCCCGGCAGCAGAGCGACAACTTCTTCCAGACGCTCGCTTGGCGCGTGCATCATGATGTATTTCGATTCGCGGGCCTGAATAACGCCCTGAATACGGGTCAGCAATTTATCGATCAGTTGCTGTTTGGCGTCGCTCATCTCGCCGTCGCGCTGGATAAGGCACGCCTTCGAGCGGTAAATCACTTCAACTTCGCGCAGACCGTTAGCTTCCAGCGTGGCGCCGGTTGATACCAGGTCGCAAATCGCGTCGGCCAGACCGGCGCGCGGTGCAACTTCAACAGAACCGTTCAGCAGACAGGATTTGAAAGAGACGCCTTTCTGATCCAGATAGCGTTTCAGCAGGTGCGGGTAAGAGGTGGCGATGCGTTTACCATCCAGCGCTGCCGGGCCATCCCAGGACTCATCCACCGGCGTGGCCAGCGACAGGCGGCAACCGCCGAAATCAAGACGGCGCAGGGTGAAGTAACGCGGATCTTCGCCCTGCGCGCGGCGAGTCAGCAACTCTTCTTCCAGCACGTTCTCGCCAATGATGCCCAGGTCGACGACGCCGTCCATGATAAGCCCCGGAATGTCGTCATCGCGTACGCGCAGAATATCGATCGGCATATTTTCCGCCAGTGCGATCAGACGCTGCGTGTGCAGGTTGATCTTAATGCCGCAACGGGCCAGAAGTTCGCGAGAGTCATCGCTCAGGCGGCCGGATTTCTGAATAGCTATGCGTAAACGCGTATTATCTAACATTCTGTTGTCCTCTTTATCCTGCTGAATTTGGTTCAAAAAAAAGCCCCCGGAAGAAGATCTTCCGGGGGCTTTCTCTGCGTTCATGCACCACTGGAAGATCCAAACGTCTTCCAGCACACATCGCCTGAAAGACTAGTCAGGATGATGGTGATGATGGTGGTGTTTAAATTGAACGCGGGTCATAAAATTCTCAATGAATGCTTATTCACATAATGTTGATTAACCTAAACCACTTTAGCTGACAAACGCAAGGGCTTTTTTTAATCATTCATTCATTTCATATACATTGTATGAATTGTCAGTTGTCGCTGGCTGGCGTAGCCTTGAAGAGTCAGGTGCCGGAAAGGAAGGGGAGGAAGCATGAAAAAGGTCGCAATTGTCGGGTTAGGATGGCTGGGCATGCCGCTGGCATTATCGTTAATGGCGCGGGGCTGGCAGGTGACCGGCAGCAAAACCCGCCCCGATGGCGTGGAAGCCGCGCGCATGTGCGGTATCGAAAGTTATTTGCTGAATCTCGAACCGGAACTGGTATGTGATACGGACGATCTCGACGCGCTGATGAATGTCGATGCACTGGTGATCACGCTTCCCGCGCGGCGCAGTGGGCCTGGCGAAGAGTTCTATTTGCAGGCGACACAGGAAATTGTCGACAGCGCGCTGGCGTATCGTATTCCTCGCATCATCTTTACCAGTTCGACATCTGTCTATGGCGATGCAACGGGCATCGTGAAAGAGAGCACGCCGCGCGAGCCGGTGACGCCCAGCGGGCGGGTACTGAAAGAACTGGAAGACTGGCTGCACAATTTGCCGGGGACTTCCGTTGATATTCTGCGCCTGGCGGGGCTTGTCGGGCCTGCGCGTCACCCGGGGCGATTCCTCGCCGGAAAAACCGCGCCTGACGGCCAGCATGGCGTTAATCTGGTGCATCTGGAAGATGTTATTGCGGCTATTACGCTGCTGTTACAGGCACCCAAAGGTGGGCACATCTACAATCTCTGCGCGCCGTCTCATCCCTCTCGGGAAAGCTTTTATCCGCAGATGGCACGTCAGCTTGGACTGGCGCCGCCGCATTTCCTCGAATCAACGTCTCAGGATAAGGGCAAAGTGATTGATGGCAGCCGGATTTGTAATGAGCTGGGCTTCGAATATCTCTACCCCGATCCGTTTAATATGCCGTTGTCGTGACGATTTTTGTGCAAAAAATGCTATTCGTATGATTAATAGTTCGCCAAACGCTTGAAAATCAGTCGTTTGATTGCACCAATGCAGTGAGTTGGCTTGCACTGTATTGTCATCGCGCCTCAATCTGGTGCAAAATGTGCCGCTGCAAAAATAGAGAGTAACCGACCTTAATCCGTCGGTTATTTTTTTTGCGGGCAAAAACGTCATTCAATAAAAGAGGCCGGGCTTCGTACCGGATAGATACACATTTAAAAACCGACAGTCGTTGTCGCTGAGGAAAGAACACAAATGGGGCAATTTTTTGCTTTTGCGGCGGTATACACCGTTCTGGGGGATAGCCATGTCGCATAACGTTACTCCAAAAACCTCTCGCGTGGAATTACGTAAGACGCTTACGTTAATTCCGGTTGTAATGATGGGCCTTGCCTATATGCAGCCGATGACGCTGTTCGATACATTTGGTATCGTCTCCGGCCTGACCGATGGTCATGTCGCAACCGCTTATGCGTTTGCGCTGGTCGCCATCCTCTTTACTGCGTTGAGCTACGGTAAGCTGGTGCGCCGCTTCCCGTCCGCAGGCTCTGCGTACACTTACGCACAGAAATCTATTTCTCCGGCTGTCGGCTTTATGGTCGGCTGGTCATCGCTGCTGGACTATCTGTTCATGCCGATGATCAACATCCTGCTGGCGAAAATTTACTTCGAAGCGCTGGTGCCGTCCGTACCGTCGTGGCTCTTCGTGGTCGCTCTGGTGGCTTTTATGACCATCTCTAACCTGCGCAGCATCAAGACCGTGGCGAACTTCAACACCCTGATCGTGATCCTGCAAATGGGCATCGTCGCGGTCATCGTCGGTCTGATCATTTACGGCGTTTCACATGGTGAAGGCGCGGGCACGCTGGTCAGTTCCCGTCCATTCTGGTCTGAAGGTGCGCACGTTGTGCCGATGATCACTGGCGCAACCATCCTGTGTTTCTCGTTCCTTGGTTTTGACGGTATCTCCTCGCTGTCTGAAGAGACCAAAGATGCTGAACGCGTGATCCCGCGTGCTATCTTCCTCACCGCGCTGATTGGCGGCGTAGTGTTTATTGCGGCATCTTACTTCCTGCAACTCTACTTCCCGGATATCTCCCGCTTTAAAGATCCGGATGCTTCACAGCCGGAAATCATGCTGTACGTAGCCGGTAAAACCTTCCAGTGGGGCGTGCTGATCTTCTCCAGCGTTACCGTTCTGGCTTCCGGTATGGCCGCGCATGCGGGCGTCTCCCGTCTGATGTACGTAATGGGCCGCGACGGCGTGTTCCCGTCCCGTTTCTTCGGCTATGTACATCCGAAATGGCGTACCCCAGCGTGGAACGTTCTGCTGGTCGGCGCGATTGCACTGCTGGCGATTAAATTCGATCTGGTCACGGCAACGGCGCTGATTAACTTTGGTGCGCTGGTGGCATTCACTTTTGTGAATCTGTCGGTGATCTCGCAGTTCTGGATCCGTGAAAAACGCAATAAAACGCTGAAAGATCACTTCAACTACCTGGTTCTGCCGGTGTGTGGTGCGCTGACGGTGGGCGCGCTGTGGATCAACCTTGAGCAGAGCTCAATGATTCTGGGTCTCATCTGGGGCGCAATAGGCCTGGTTTACCTGGCCTGTGTCACCCGCAGCTTCCGCAACCCGGTGCCACAGTACGAAGACATCGCGTAAATCGCTTTACGCAGAGACAAAAAACCGGAGGTCAAAGCCTCCGGTTTTTTTATGCTTCAAGGTCAGGCTACTCGCGCTCAGACAATCTCTTCCGCGTACTGCCACAGCGCTTTCAGTAGAGCCTGTTTTTCACTGTTACCGTCGTATTGCTGGAACAGCGCCTGGATCTGTTCGGCGTACTGTTGCAAATACTCCGGCGTAAAGACGTTACGGCGATGCTGCAACCAGCGCTGCTGCTCGTTTTCATCCAGCGTGCCGGGGAAGTTGCGCGCCCGGTAGTTAAACAGCAGCTTTTCAATGCGCCCGTCGGCAAAGGTAATATCGAGAGCGGGCAGGTTACGCGGCTCGGTTTCGAGCAGGATTTTCATTGCTGCGCGGTCGGCATCGCTGAAAAAGCCGTTGTAGATCTGCGCATCAACATTCTCTGACGGCACGAAGGGTTCGGCTTCGGCAAAAATGGCCAGCACTTTTTCCCGCACCTGCGGGTTATCGCGCAGAATTTGCAGGTTATCAAGACACTGCTGGCGGTTAATGCCCAGCCGCTCTGCATCCTGCGGGCGCAGCGTATTGGCCTGCGCCAGTACCGGGCATTTATTCAGATGCACCAGCTTTACCGGCACCGCCGCGCTTTCACCGAGATCCGCTTTTGGCGTGTACAGACGCTCGCGCAGCGCATCGGCATCCAGCTCCAGCAGCGGTGACATATCGCCCGCGAGATCCACCATAATCACCGCGTTGCGGTTCTCCGGGTGCCAGGCCAGCGGCGCAACCCAACTGGTATTGCCACGCCACGCGCCGAACATGCCGGAAACGTGCACCAGCGGCTTCATTTGCGGAACATCGATCAGCGCCGCCAGTTTCTGCTTGTTGCGATGGCTATAGAGATAGTCAAACAGCTTTGGCTGTTTTGCTTTAACCAGTTGCGCCATTGCAATGGTGGCGTACACATCGGCCATCGCATCGTGGGCATTACTGTGTTCGATACCGTTGGCTTTCGTCAGATGTTCAAGGCGAAAACTCGGCAGGCCATCGTCGTTCTCCGGCCAGTTGATACCGTCCGGGCGCAGGGCGTAGCAGGCGCGCATCACATCCAGCAGATCCCAGCGCGAATTGTTGTTCTGCCAGCTCCAGGCGTACGGATCGTAAAAGTTGCGATAAAAGATATTGCGCGTGACTTCGTCGTCAAAACGCACATTGTTGTAACCGAGTACGCAGGTTTTCGGTACGGTAAAGAGATCGTGAATACGCCGGGCGAACGCGGCCTCGTTCTCGCCTTTGGCGCGCGCAATCTGCGGCGTGATACCGGTGATCAGCACTGCTTCGGGCTGCGGCAGGTAATCATCTGCCGGTTTACAGTAGAAAACTTCCGGCTCGCCGATGACATTAAAATCGGCATCAGTACGCAGCGCGGCGAACTGCGCCGGGCGATCCAGCGCCGGGCTGGTACCGAAAGTCTCATAATCGTGAAAGAGAAAAGTGGGCGTTGCGGCGGAATCAGACACCAGTTGCTCATCCTGTCAGTAAATATGTCGCTTATGGTAAACCATCCCACCCTGTGTGCCGAAGGAAAACCCGTCACTGTTCCGCAGAACCTCGCAAAAACAGCGCGTTAAAACTGATCTGTGTCACACTTTTTTGCAATTTAACCAGGTAACGACACGCGAAGTTCCGTAAAAAGGACAGCGATTTTAGATGCTATTGAGGATATTTCATTGAAACGCCGTTTGTTTGCTGCTTCTTTGCTGGCGATTTGCGTACATAACGCGCAGGCCGACGACTTACCTTTTGCCCCACAGCCGCCAGCTATTCAGGCTGGCTCCTGGGTATTGATGGATTACACCACCGGGCAAATCTTAACTGCGGGCAACGAGCATCAGCAGCGTAATCCGGCGAGTTTAACCAAACTGATGACCGGCTATGTAGTGGATCGGGCGATCGACAGCCATCGTATCAGCGCGGATGATGTGGTGACGGTAGGGAAGGATGCGTGGGCGAAAGGAAACCCGGTTTTTGACGGTTCATCGCTGATGTTCCTGAAACCAGGCGACCGCTTGACCGTGCGCGATCTGAGCCGTGGTCTGATTGTCGATTCCGGTAATGATGCCTGCGTGGCGCTGGCCGATCATGTTGCGGGCGGCCAGGCGCAGTTTGTCGCCATGATGAATGATTATGTGCAGAAGCTGAATCTGCGCGACACCCACTTCGAAACTGTCCACGGGCTGGATGCGCCAGGGCAGCACAGTTCGGCCTACGATCTGGCGGTGCTGTCCCGCGCCATCATTCACGGCGAGCCGGATTTCTACCACATGTACAGCGAAAAAAGCCTGACGTGGAACGGCATCACCCAGCAAAACCGTAACGGGCTATTGTGGGACAAAACCCTCAACGTCGACGGGCTGAAAACCGGTCACACTTCAGGTGCGGGTTTTAACCTGATCGCCTCCAGCGTCGATGGTCAGCGCCGACTGATTGCGGTGGTTATGGGTGCGGACAGTCCGAAAGGCCGTGAAGATCAGGCGCGCAAATTACTGCACTGGGGACAACAAAACTTCGATACCGTCGAAATTTTGCGTAACGGCAAAAAAGTCGGCAGCGAGCGCGTGTGGTATGGCGATAAAGAGCAGATTGCGGTTGGTACGGATCAGGATCACTGGCTGGTGCTGCCAAAAGCAGAAGTGCAGAACGTCAAAGCGAAGTATGTGCTGAGCAGTAAAGAGCTGGATGCGCCGCTGGCTGCGCATCAGCAAGTAGGGGAGATTCAACTCTACGATCGCGACCAACTGATCGCTCACTGGCCGCTGGTCACGCTGGAAAGTGTCGGCAAAGGCGGCTTGTTCTCGCGTCTGAGCGACTGGTTGCATCACAAAGGGTAACGCGCGTGCGGGCAGAGTGGCGGTGATGCGAGTCTGCTCGCATAATTGATGACTCCGACATGCCAGGCGATCGTCGGAACGCTATACTGTATAAACAAACAGTAACGGTAAGGGAGTCAACATGAGCTACAACGTGAGGCAACTGGAAAAACGTCGTATCGCCGGGTTCCATCTGGTCGGGCCCTGGAATGTGACGGTGAAGCAGGGTTTTAAACAGCTAATGATGTGGGTCGACAGCAATAAGATCGCACCGCTGGAGTGGGTGTGCGCTTATTACGATAACCCTGACGAAGTGCCGCCGGAAAAGCTGCGCGCTGACGTTGCCATCACCGTCGATCCTGATTTTCAAATCCCGGCAAATAGCGAAGGGGTGATCCTCACCGACATTCCCGGCGGCCAGTATGCCGTGGCGCAGGCGAGGGTGTACAACGAAGAGTTCGAAGCGTGCTGGGATCTCTTTTTTGATGAACTGCTTAGCGACCAATCTGTGCAAATTGCTGCGGGTCCCTGCTTTGAAGTCTACCTGAACGATGCACAGCAGGATGGTTACTGGGAAATCGACATGCATATCCCGGTTGAGCCGAAAAATCTGTAAGCGATAAATTAACCGGAAGAGGTAACAGGAAGCGCTGTCGCCTCTTTTTTTATCGCAGAGGGTGCTATCTGAGTCCGAAAAATCCTACAATTGCGCCTTTGTCGGTTCAATCGGGAGAAGCGACTGTGCGTCGCGACAAATCACTCAGTCCTTTCGAGATTCGTCTTTACCGCCATTATCGTGTCGTACACGGTGTGCGTATTGCGCTGGCTTTTATTCTGACCTTTTTGCTGATCCGTCTGCTGGAGGTGCCGGAGGGAACCTGGCCACTGATCACGCTGGTGGTTCTGATGGGGCCGATCTCCTTTTGGGGAAACGTGGTTCCGCGCGCATTTGAACGCATTGGCGGCACAATTTTGGGTGCGGCGCTGGGTCTGGTGGCATTAAAACTGGAGCTGCTCTCGCTGCCCGTGATGCTGTTGTGGTGCGCGGTGGCGATGTTTCTCTGTGGCTGGCTGGCGCTGGGCAAAAAGCCTTACCAGGCGCTGCTCATTGGTATTACGCTATCTGTGGTGGTTGGCGCGCCGCCAGGTGATATGCATACCGCGCTGTGGCGCAGCGGCGATGTGATTATCGGTTCGCTGCTGGCGATGCTGTTTACCGGGATCTGGCCGCAGCGGGCATTTTTGCACTGGCGTATTCAGATGGCCAACTACGTCACTGCCTTCAATCGCGTTTATCAGGCGGGTTTCTCCCGTAACCTGGTCGAACGGCCGCGGCTGGAAAAACATCTGCAAAAAATCCTCAACGATGTGGTGAAGATGCGCGGTCTGATCGCGCCAGCCTGCAAAGAGACACATCTGCAAAAGGCGATTTTCGAAGCCATCCAGACCGTCAGCCGCAATATGGTCTGCATGCTGGAGCTGCAAATCAATGCTCACTGGAGCTCACGTACCAGCCATTTTGTGATGATCAATGCGCATACGCTGCGTGATACGCAGCAGATGACTCAGCAAACACTGCTGACCATTGCGCATGCGCTGTATGAAGGCAACCCGCAGCCAATTCTGGCCAACACTGAAAAGCTCAATGAGATTGTGGCGGAATTGCGCCAATTGAGCAGTGAACATAAAGGTGATGCGCTGGCTGAAACCTCGATTCACGGTTACGTCTGGCTAAGCATGGAGTTGGCCCGTCAACTGGAGCTGCTGTCACATTTGATTTGCCGGGCGTTGCGCAAATAACGGCCAGATAACCCGATGGCGTTGTTGGGTTGTTTCGATTCAGCTACATTTGCGGTTATGATAGCCACCAGGAAAAATCATTGTCTTATGCGACCACATTGGGTAGGTTTGCCTCTAAGGTGGTTGCTTTAACGAATCCGAATCTCACATTATCAGGGGTGTAAAAATGGAAACAAGTAAGCCTTCATTCCAGGATGTTCTGGAGTTTGTGCGTCTGTTCCGCCGCAAAAATAAATTGCAGCGTGAAATCCAGGACGTGGAGAAGAAGATCCGTGATAACCAGAAGCGCGTGCTGCTGCTGGACAACCTGAGCGACTACATTAAACCGGGTATGAGCGTGGAAGCGATCCAGGGCATTATCGCCAGCATGAAGACCGACTACGAAGATCGCGTGGATGATTACATCATCAAAAACGCTGAACTGTCGAAAGAGCGCCGCGAAATCTCTAAAAAACTCAAAACTATGGGCGAACTGAAGCCGATTGAGCCAAAAGCGGAATAACGCCTCCAGCGAGCGGTGAGAGGTGCGCCTCTCACCCTTCCAGCACGCCTCCTGCCACCATTTTCAGCAGATAGTTTTGCGGCCAGTGCGCCGTCAACCCGGTCTCTTTCAACTCCCGACGAACGCTTTCCACATCATGGCGCTGACTATCAAGCAGCAGCCCGACCACACTTCCGCTGTGGGCAACATTCAGTCCATACAGATCGCAACGTTCCACCAGATCGAGCAGGGCGGGAAACGCCGGTTTCGGCAGCAGCGTCTGGCTGGCAATTGCGCTTAACGTCGCAGCTTCTCCCAGCCGCGCGGCATCATTTTCCCCGCAGGCTTGCTGCAACAGGCGCCATGCATTATCCAGAGTATGGGCATTTTCCAGCAGTGCCTGCTGGCGTGGCAGACGATGATAAGCGGCAGTGGTCAGGGTTAGCGGACTTTCAAGCAGCAGCACGTCGCACTCCGGCAAACCGCCGCAGGTAATCTGCGTTGCAGCGGTATTGTGATCGAACAGCGTCAGGCGCGAAAAGATCGTGCTGTCGGTCGGCTCCAGCGCCACGCACAGTTGCGCCAGTGTTTTCTCATCCAGCGGTTGCTCAAGATGACGGGCCGTTGCCACGGCGGCGGCGGCAATATCCGCGGTGCTGCTGGCCATGCCTTTGGCCAGTGGAATGGTAGAGCGGCACTCAATGCGCAGCGTGTGCGTCAGTGTGGCAGGTAGCTGCCAGTGCGACAAAAGCTGGTTAACCATACGACGCGCCAGCGGCCGTTCATCCACCCGAGGTTTGCCGTATGTGACTTCGACACTGCTGTACCAGTCAACCGGGCAGGAGACCAGTTTTTCACCTCCCAGGATCCAGCCCTGGATTATTTCGCCGCACGATGCGGGACAGTGTGCCAACGCCACGCTGTAACTCCCTTCACAATCAAAGCCAGGATAGTGTCACTTCGACCCGGCGAACGCCAGAATTTCGCGCAATGTAGATTTCTCGCAGACCCGCTATTTCTGCAAAGTTTTTCGCCAGATCTGTCAACTGACTCCGCAGGCATTTCGTCTGCGAAATAATGCAAATTATAAGGGCGATTAAATTTCCGTTAGCAATATTTTGTTATTCCGTATGTGCTTGAGAATTTTCTGAAGCCTTAATATGCCGGGGGGGGATGAAAAGGGTGAGCAATAAATTGTCATAGCGCAACAAATTATTATTTGCTCAAAGATAAACTGAATCCGTTTTTATTTCCCTGCTGCAATATAGTACGTTCAGGGAAAAATCAGGGTAATAATGACGTGCCGTGATTAAAAAGCTATCAGGTTTGCCGCAACTGTATTTTGCGGCTGGGAAGGGGGTGTAAATCCCCCGCAGCCCCCGCTGCTGTGATGCTGACGACCCCGTAATCGCCACTGATCGTAAGATCGGGAAGGGCGGGTGAGGATGACGCTAAGCCAGAAGACCGGCCTGATGGACATTATCAACAACTTCGGTGGGAAGTGGGTTGCTCAGTAGCGTGCGGTCGAAAGACCGGGTCAACACGCGTCCTGGCTCCGTTCTTCCTGCCCGCTACGGGGTTACAGGAATGTCAGACAGACGCAGCGCCTTTATTCTTGCCGGAACCGGCAGCGGCTGTGGGAAAACCACCGTCACGCTCGGGCTGCTTACCGTGCTGCAACGTCGTGGTTTACTCGTGCAACCCTTCAAAGTGGGGCCGGACTACCTCGACACCGCCTGGCATAGCGCCGTTACCGGCGTGGCTTCCCGCAATCTCGACAGCTTTATGCTGCCGCCGTCTGCGTTAAATGCGCTGTTTCGCCAACATTTCACCGCTGCCGATGTCGCCGTCATTGAGGGCGTAATGGGGCTTTACGATGGCTACGGCACCGACCCTAACTATTGCAGCAGTGCGGCGCTGGCAAAACAGCTTGCGCTTCCGGTGATCCTGCTGGTTGATGGCAAAGCCGTATCCACCTCCATTGCCGCCACGGTGATGGGTTTTCAGCACTTTGACCCGCAGTTGCGCATTGCCGGAGCGATCGTCAATCGGGTAAACAGCGACAGCCATTTTCAACTGTTGAAACACGCCATTGAGCATTACTGTGACTTGCCGGTGCTGGGATATGTTCCTGTTGATCCCGGCGTGGCGCTGCCGGAACGTCATCTTGGTCTGGTCACTTCCCGCGAGTCGGTCGTCGACGCGCAGCCATGGCAGGAGTTTGCCGCACGCCTGGAACAGACCCTTGATATTGACCGCTTACTTGCTCTGAGCAAGACCACCACGCTGCCGCAGGGTGAGCTTCCTGCCATGCCCGCGCCAGAGGCGGGCGCAGGGCTGACGCTGGCGCTGGCCGACGACGAAGCCTTCAACTTTTACTACGCCGATAATCTGCAACTGCTTGAACACACCGGCGTACGCATCGTGCGTTTTAGCCCGCTGCATGACCATGAGTTGCCCGCATGCCAGATGCTGTGGCTGGGCGGCGGCTACCCGGAGCTACACGCGCGCGTGCTGTCGGCAAACCAGCCGATGCGGGATGCCATTCTCGCTGCGCACCGGCGTGGTGTGGCGATCTATGCCGAGTGCGGCGGCCTGATGTATCTCGGCGATACGTTGCTGGATGCCGCAGGTGATGAGTGGCCGATGGTCGGTGCCATCCCCGGTTACAGCCGGATGGGCAGTAAGCTCACCCGCTTTGGTTACTGCGAAGCCCGCGCAACGCAGCAGACCTTACTTGCTGCCGAAGGGGAAACCCTGCGCGGCCACGAGTTTCACTATTCCGATTTCACCCCGCGCGGCGATGCCGTGCTGGCGTGCCATAAAACGCGCGATGGCGAAGTGCTGAAGCGCTGGCAGGGCGGCTGGCAGGTGGGCAACACCTTTGCCAGCTATTTACATCTGCATTTCGCCCAGCGTCCAACGATACTGGAACACTGGTTTGCTGCCGCAAGGAGCGCGTCATGACGTTGCTGGCCTGGTGTGTCGCATTTCTGCTCGATCGCTTACTTGGCGACCCGCCGCACTGGCCGCATCCGGTACGCTGGATCGGCGCGTTGATTAACCTGGTACAAAGCGCCGTCCGCCGAGTGTGCCGCAGCGATACCGCGCTGCGCATCGGCGGCGGGGTGATGTGGCTGTTGGTAGTGGGCATCACCTGGAGCGTTGCCTGGGGCGTGCTCGCGCTAGCGCAGGCAATCCATCCGTGGTTCGGCTGGTGCGTGGAGGTGTGGATGATTTACACCCTGCTTGCCACGCGTTGTCTTGCGGATATGGCGCGGGAAGTGGAGCAGGCGCTGCGCTTCTGTTCGCTTGCCGAAAGCCGCGAAAAGCTGTCGTGGATTGTCGGTCGTGATACCGCGCAGCTCCAGCCGCCGCAAATCACCCGCGCGGTAGTGGAAACCGTCGCGGAAAACACTGTCGATGGTGTTATCGCGCCGCTGTTCTTTTTACTGCTCGGTGGCGCGCCGCTGGCAATGGCCTACAAAGCGGTCAATACCCTGGATTCGATGGTGGGCTACAAGCATGAAAAATACCGCGCGATCGGCATGGTCAGCGCGCGGCTGGATGATGTCGCCAACTTTATCCCGGCGCGTCTGAGTTGGCCGTTACTCAGTATGGCGGCATGGCTCGCAGGTAATGATGCGGGCAATGCGCTGCGTATCGGTTTTCGCGATCGGCGCAACCACAGCAGCCCCAACTGCGCCTGGCCGGAAGGTACCGTGGCCGGGGCGCTTGGCGTGCGGCTTGGCGGGCCAAATGACTATTTCGGCCAGCGAGTCGAAAAACCGTGGATTGGCGATGAGCTCCGCGCCATCACGCCGGATGACATTCCCCGTACCATTCGCATGATGTGGCTTGCCGCCACGCTGGCGCTGGCACTGTTTGCGCTGATACACCTTGCCCTCGTGGGCGCATAAGGATGAAGACGATGGATTATTTGCAGCAACCGCAGGCTATTGAAGCCAAAAGTTTTGTCATTATCGGCGAGATTATCCAGCAAACCCGCCCCGATTTTCGTTTTGCCAGCCCGCTGCATGAAGCGGTAATCAAACGGGTCATCCACACCACCGCTGATTTCGACTGGCTCGATATTCTGTGGTTTTCCAGTGATGCGCTGCAACGTCTGTGCGGGGCGATAACGCAAGGCTGCACCCTTTATACCGACACCACAATGGCGCTTTCCGGCATTAATAAGCGGCTGCTGGCGGAGTTCGGCGGCGAAGTGCGTTGCTACATCTCCGATCCGCGCGTGGTGCGTAAAGCCAAAGAGGAGGGGATCACCCGTTCGATGGCGGCGGTCGATCTGGCGCTGACGGAAGCAGAAGAGAAAATCTTTGTTTTCGGCAATGCGCCCACGGCGTTGTTCCGCCTGCTGGAACACAAGGTGCCGGTCAGCGGCGTGGTCGGTGTGCCAGTCGGTTTTGTTGGCGCTGCGGAATCGAAAGAGGCGCTGGTAGAGAGCGGTTTGCCCGCCATTGCCGCGCAGGGTCGCAAGGGCGGCAGCAATGTGGCGGCGGCGATTATTAATGCGCTGCTCTATCACTTGCAGGCGGCGCAATGAGCCAGGCCTTCGACGACCCGGTGTGGCACAACGGTAAAGCCCTGCGCAAAGGCTATACCACCGGTTCCTGCGCCACCGCAGCGGCAAAAGTCGCGGCGTTGATGGTGCTGCGCCAGCACATTATTCACCAGGTCTCGATTGTCACCCCCTCCGGCGTCACCCTGCATCTGAATGTGGAATCGCCGCACATTGAAGGCCAGCAGGCGATTGCCGCCATTCGCAAAGATGGCGGCGACGATGTGGATGTCACCCACGGCATGCTGATCTTTGCCCGCGTCACGCTCACCGAGGATGACCAGATTGTTCTGCGCGGCGGTGAAGGTGTGGGTACCGTCACCCGCAAAGGTATTGGCCTGGCGGTGGGGGAAGCGGCGATCAACCGCACGCCGCGCCAGACCATCGAAGCCGCTGTCCGCGAAGTGATTGGCCCCACGCGCGGCGCGCAGGTGGAAATTTTCGCCCCGGAAGGCGAAGAGCGGGCGAAGAAAACCTACAACGGCAGGCTCGGCATTCTTGGCGGTATTTCGATTATTGGTACCACCGGCATCGTGACGCCGATGTCAGAAGAGAGCTGGAAACGCTCGCTGTCGCTGGAGCTGGAGCTAAAACGCGCGGGCGGAATGGAACGGGTGATCCTCGTGCCGGGCAACCACGGCGAACGCTTCGTGCGTGAGCAGCTTGGCGTCTCCGGCGAGCTGGTCGTGACGATGAGCAACTTCGTTGGCTACATGATTGAAGAGGCGGTGCGTCTGGGCTACCGGCAGATCGTGCTGGTCGGCCATCCCGGCAAGCTGGTGAAAATCGCCGCCGGTATTTTTCATACCCACAGCCATATCGCGGATGCGCGGATGGAGACGCTGGTCGCACACCTGGCGCTGCTCGGCGCGCCACATGATCTGCTGCTGAAGGTCAGCGACTGCGACACCACCGAAGCGGCAATGGAGTACATCGATGCTGCCGGGTTCAGCCATCTTTACACGCATCTGGCGCAGCGGATCTGCCTGCGCATCGCGCAGATGCTGCGTTTCACGCAAAACCCGCCGCAGTGTGATGCGGTGCTGTTCTCTTTTGATAACAAAGTGCTGGGCGCGAATCGCCCGGTTGAAGAGATTGCCGGAGATCTGAAATGTTGACCATTGCCGGCATGGGGCCGGGTAACCTCGCGCTGATGACGCCGCAGGCGCTGGAGGCCGTGGCGCAGGCCGACGTGCTGGTCGGCGGCAAACGCCACCTGGCGCAGTTTGCCGATTTTCGCGGTGAAGTTCGCGTACTGGATGCTGACATCCCCGGCCTGCTGACGTGGCTTGAGCAGCAACAGCAGCGGCGCGTGGTGGTGCTGGCTTCCGGCGATCCGCTGTTTTACGGCATCGGCACCCGGCTGGTGGCGCATTTCGGTATCGGGCAGTTGCGCATTATTCCCGGCATCAGCGCCGTGCAATATCTCTGCGCGCGCACGGGTATCGATATGAATGACATCTGGCTCACCAGCAGCCACGGGCGGGCAGTGGATTTCGACGCGTTAGCCCGCGCCCACAAAGTGGCGATGGTCACTGACGCAAAGTGCGGACCAAAAGCGATTGCAGAGGCATTGCTGGCGCGCGGCGCAGAAAAGTGCTGGCTGGTGATCGGGGAAAACTTAGGGCTGGACGATGAGCGCATCCACCGGCTGCGTCCGGCGGAAGTACAGGCCGAATATGCAATGAATGTGGTGGTGATCCTCAATGAAAGATGAGCTGTTTATCCGTAGTGAAAAGGTGCCGATGACCAAAGAGGCGGTGCGTGCGCTGGCGCTGTCGAAGCTGGAGTTGCATCGCGCGCAGCACCTGATCGATATCGGCGCGGGTACCGGCAGCGTCAGCATTGAAGCGGCGCTGGCGCACCCGGGCTTGCAGGTCACCGCCATCGAGCGTAACCCGGCGGCGCTGGGACTGCTGGAAGATAACTGCCTGCACTTTGGCTGTCGCAACATTGCCATCGTCACCGGCGCAGCGCCGCTGTTTGTCGATCGGCTTGCCGATGCGGTGTTTATGGGCGGCAGCGGCGGCAACCTGGCGCAACTGATTGACTGGTCGCTGGCGCAGCTTCACCCCGGAGGACGGCTGGTGATGACCTTTATTTTGCAGGAGAACCTTAACAGCGCGCTCTCACACCTGCGCACCCGCCGGGTTGCCGGGCTGGATTGCCAGCAAATCCAGGTCTCCCTGCTCACCGGGCTGGGCAGCGGTCATTACTTCAAAGCGAATAACCCTGTCTTTTTGATTTCCTGCGAAAAGGAGAAGCAGCATGCCTGATAACGCTGATGCACAAACGGTCTGGTTTGTCGGCGCCGGGCCGGGCGATCGTGAACTGATCACCCTGAAAGGCTACCGGCTGTTGCAACAGGCTCAGGTGGTGATTTACGCCGGATCGCTCATCAACACCGAGCTGTTGGAATATTGCCCGGCTGGCGCGGCATGTCATGACAGCGCCGAACTGCATCTTGAGCAAATTATCGACCTGATGGAAGCCGGAGTGAAAGCCGGGAAAGTCGTGGTGCGTCTGCAAACCGGCGATGTTTCGCTTTACGGCTCGGTGCGCGAGCAGGGTGAAGAACTGACCCGGCGCGGCATCCGCTGGCAGGTCGTGCCGGGCGTCAGCGCGTTTCTCGGCGCGGCGGCAGAATTGGGCGTTGAGTACACCGTACCGGAAGTGTCGCAGAGCCTGATCATTACCCGCCTGGAAGGGCGTACGCCGGTGCCGGAGCGCGAGCAGCTTGAATCCTTCGCCAGCCATCAGACGTCGATGGCTATCTACCTTTCCGTGCAGCGCATCCATCGCGTGGCGGAGCGCTTAATCGAAGGCGGCTACCCGCAGACCACGCCGGTGGCGGTGATTTACAAAGCCACATGGCCACAGAGCCAGACGGTACGCGGCACGCTGTCGGATATCGGCGACAAAGTGCGTGAAGCTGGCATCCGTAAAACCGCGCTGATCCTCGTTGGCGCATTTCTTGGCGAGGAGTACCACTACTCGCGGCTGTATGCGGCGGATTTCAGCCATGAATACCGTAAAGCCTGAATCGATTGCGCTGTTCTGCCTGACGCCGGGCGGCGTGGCGCTAGCGAACCGTCTGAAAGCGGTGCTGCCGATGAC
This sequence comes from Kosakonia sp. H7A, assembly GCF_003028445.1. Classification (NCBI taxonomy): domain Bacteria; kingdom Pseudomonadati; phylum Pseudomonadota; class Gammaproteobacteria; order Enterobacterales; family Enterobacteriaceae; genus Kosakonia; species Kosakonia sp. H7A. Next base: position 366,841 of record NZ_PYTZ01000002.1, read on the forward strand.
CTGTTTTACCAGCGAGAAGCTGCTCACCGACGGCTTTCAGCCTTTTGCAGGCAGCTTTGCGCAGACCTTGCGCGAGGCCTTTTGCCACTACCCGGCGGTGGTGTTTATCGGCGCAACGGGCATTGCCGTTCGGGCGATTGCTCCGCTGGTCAACGACAAATTTCTCGATCCGGCGGTGATCGTCATTGATGAACGCGGCCAGCATGCGATCAGTCTGCTTTCCGGCCACTACGGCGGCGGAAACGCGCTGACGCGTTATCTGGCGGGCGTACTGGATGCCGATCCGGTGATCACCACGGCGACCGATGTAAACGAACTGGCGGCGCTGGACACGCTGGCCTGTCAGCTTGATGCGCGGATGGAGAATTTTCGCGCGGCGGTAAAGACCATCAACCACATGCTGGTCAGCGGTAAACGCATCGGCCTGTGGTGTGAAGAGGCGCTGCGTGAGGAAGTGGCAAGCTGTGATACGCGAGGTTTTATCCCCGTCACGTGCCTTGACGCTCTGCCGGAACTGGACGGGCTGGTCTGCGTCTCCATTCGGGCGCAACTGCCTGCGCTGCCCGTGCCGGTGTTTAAACTGGTGCCAAAGCGCGTGGTCGCGGGGATCGGCTGTCGGCGCGATACGCCGTTTGCCTTGCTGTCGGCGTTACTGCAACGCCAGTTGCAGGCGCAGGCCTTCGATCCGCTGGCGCTGCGGGCGATTGGCAGCATCAGCTTAAAGCAGGATGAGAAAGGGCTACTGCAACTGGTGGAGAGCCTGCGGGTGCCGTTTGAAATTTTTACCGCGCAGGCGCTGCGTGAGCACGAGCATCGCTTTCCGGCCTCGGACTTTGTCCGGCAGACCGCAGGCGTGGGTAGCGTTTCCGGCCCGGCAGCCTGGCTGATGAGCCAGGGGCAACTGGTTGGTGAGACCCTGCGGGAGCAGGGCGTGACAATTACTTTGGGAGTTTCGCACTGATGTTAACGGTAATCGGGATTGGCCCCGGATCACAGGCAATGATGACCACGGAGGCCATCGATGCGCTACAGGCAGCGGAAATTGTGGTGGGTTACAAAACCTACACGCACCTTGTCAAAGCCTTCACCGGCGATAAGCAGGTGATCAAAACCGGCATGTGCAAAGAGATTGAACGCTGCCAGGCGGCGATTGAGCTGGCGCAGGCCGGGCATAACGTGGCGCTGGTCAGCAGCGGTGACGCCGGGATCTATGGCATGGCCGGGCTGGTACTCGAACTGGTCAACAAGCAACAGCTGGATGTGGAAGTGCGGCTGGTGCCGGGGATGACCGCCAGTATCGCCGCCGCTGCACTGCTGGGCGCGCCGTTGATGCACGACTTCTGCCATATCAGCCTGAGCGACCTGATGACGCCGTGGCCGGTTATCGAAAAACGCATTATCGCAGCCGGCGAGGCGGATTTCGTTATCTGCTTCTACAACCCGCGAAGCCGGGGCCGCGAAGGGCATCTGGCGCGGGCATTCGAACTGCTGGCGGCCAGCAAAAGCGCCAACACGCCGGTGGGCGTGGTGAAATCTGCCGGGCGCAAAAAAGAGGAAAAATGGCTGACCACGCTCGGCGAGATGGATTTTGCACCTGTTGATATGACCAGCCTGGTGATTGTCGGTAACCGCGCCACCTATGTGCAAAACGGTCTGATGATCACTCCGCGAGGCTACACCCTGTGATGGCAGGCGAGGTGCTGGTGATTGGCGGTACCAGCGATGCGCGGCTGATTTGCCAGCAACTGGATGAAGCCGGAGTGCGTTACACGCTGTCGGTTGCCACGCCGACCGGTGCGCAACTGGCAGGCAACATTCGCGGTCAGGTGCGCTGCGGACGGCTGGAGCTGGGCGAGATGGTTAGCTGGCTCAAACAGAACGATACGCGCTGGGTGATCGATGCTTCGCACCCCTACGCCGACGTGGTCAGCCGCAATATTGCCTACGCCTGCAACGCGGCGCAGGTGTTGCTGAGCCGTTATCAGCGCCCGGAGCAACTGCCGGAGCTGCAACATCCGCTGCTGTTCAACGTCGCCACACTGGAGGAAGCCTGCGACAAAGCCCGTAATCTGGGTGAGCGTATCTTGCTGACCACCGGCAGCAAAGATCTGGCGCGCTGGCGCGACGGATTGCCGGGGAAAACGCTGCTGGCACGGGTGCTGCCCGTGGCGGATGTGCTGGCGCAGTGCGCAGAACTGGGTTTTGGCGTGGGGGAGATCTTCGCGCTGTGCGGCCCGTTTAACGCTGAATTTAACGCCGCGTTTTATCGCCAGTACCGCGTTGAAGTGATGATCACCAAAGCCTCCGGCGCGGAAGGCGGTTATCTGGAAAAAGTACAGCCTGCGCTGGATGCTGGCATCCCGTGCATTGTGATTGCCCGGCCGCAACCGCAGGTCGTGGGCGATGAGTTACTCAACAGTCAGGATGACTTTGCCGGACGCTTGCAACGCTGGCTGGCGGCACAGTGAGGAGAACAGAATGAAGAAAGCCCTTCTGGTGGTGAGCTTTGGCACCAGCTATCGCGACACCTGTGAAAAGAACATCGTCGCCTGCGAGCGCGATCTGGCGGCAAGCTGCCCGGATCGTGCGCTGTTTCGCGCTTTTACCTCCGGGATGATCATTCGCAAGCTCAAACAGCGCGACAACCTGCATATCGACACGCCGCTGGAGGCGCTGCAAAAGCTGGCGGAGCAGGGGTATCAGGACGTGGCGATCCAGTCGCTGCACATTATCAACGGCGACGAATACGAAAAAATCGTTCGTGAAGTCCAGACACTGCGCCCGCTGTTCAAACGGCTGGTGATTGGCGCGCCGCTGCTCAGCAGCCACGACGATTATCTGCATCTGATGCAGGCGCTCTCCCGGCAGATGCCGCAGGTCGCGGCCGATGAGCGCGTGGTGTTTATGGGTCACGGCGCCAGCCATCACGCTTTTGCCGCTTACGCCTGCCTCGACCATATGATGGCGGCGTACCGTTTTCCGGCGCGTGTTGGCGCGGTGGAGAGTTACCCGGAAATCGATCTGCTGATCGACGGCCTGCGTCATGAAGGGGTGAAAGCGGTGCACCTGATGCCGCTGATGCTGGTGGCGGGCGACCATGCGATCAACGACATGGCGTCCGATGACGATGATTCGTGGAAGACGCAGTTTGAGCGCGTCGGTATTGCCGCGACGCCGTGGTTACAGGGCTTAGGCGAGAATGCCGATGTGCGTGCGATGTTTGTCCAGCATCTGCATCAGGCGCTGGCGCAAGTGATGGAGGCCGCAGCATGAGCGGTAAACTTTACGCGCTGAGCACCGGTCCAGGTGCTACCGATCTGATCACCGTGCGCGGCGCGCGCATTCTTGGAAAGCTCGATGTGCTGTATGCCCCGGCCGGGCGCAAAGGCGGCGACAGCCTGGCGCTTTCCATTGTGCGCGAGTACCTCGGCGCGCAGACCGAAGTACGCTGCTGCCACTTTCCAATGAGCGCTGACAGCGCAGAAAAAGAAGCGGTGTGGGACGAGGTCGCCGCCGCGCTGGCAGCGGAAGTGCGGGCCGGTAAACAGGTGGGGTTTATTACCCTCGGCGATGCGATGCTGTTCAGCACCTGGGTATTCCTGCTGCAACGGCTTGGCCAGCCGCAGTGGCTGGAGATTGTACCAGGCGTCACGTCGTTTGCCGCCATTGCCGCGCGTGCGCAGGTGCCACTGGCGATGGAGCAACAGTCGCTGGGCGTGGTGTCCTGCACCGCGCCGGAAGATGAAATCCGCCAGGCGTTACAGCAACACGACAGCCTGGTACTGATGAAAGTCTATGGCCGTTTTGCCCGTATCAAAGCGTTGCTGGCGCAAGCGGGGCTGCTGGAGCACGCCCTGATGATGGCGGAAGCCACCCTGCCCGGCGAGCAGTGCTGGCGGCAGCTTAGCGAGGTTCGCGATGACCAGCCGCTGCCCTATTTTTCGACCATTCTGGTGAATAAACAGTGGGAGAGAAGATGAAAACGCAACAACTGAAACAGTTGTCCTGCAGCGGGCTTGCCGCGGCGCTGCTGCTGATGGTGGTGCCGCAGGAGGCCTTCGCCATGCACATTATGGAGGGGTTTCTGCCGCCGATGTGGTCGCTGGCGTGGTGGGTGCTGTTCCTGCCGTGCCTGTGGTACGGGCTGGTGTGTCTGCGCCGCATTGTGGCAGACGATACCAACCAGAAGGTACTGCTGGCGCTGTGCGGTGCGTTTATTTTTGTCCTGTCGGCGCTGAAGATCCCGTCGGTGACCGGCAGCTGCTCGCACCCGACCGGCGTCGGGCTGGCGGTAATTTTGTTTGGCCCCGGCGTGGTGGCGATTCTTGGCGCGATTGTGCTGCTGTTTCAGGCGCTGTTGCTGGCGCACGGCGGGCTGACCACGCTTGGCGCCAACGGCATGTCGATGGCGGTCATTGGCCCTGTTGTCGGCTATGTGGTGTGGAAACTGGCCTACCGGGCGGGTTTCCGCCGCGATGTGGCGGTGTTTCTCTGCGCCATGCTGGCAGATCTGGCGACCTACTTCATTACCTCGCTGCAACTGGGCGTGGCATTCCCGGATCCACAAACTGGGGCAACTGGCTCGATCGTGAAATTTATGGGCATCTTTTGCCTGACGCAAATTCCGATTGCCATCGCGGAAGGGTTGTTGACGGTGATGATTTACGATCAGCTCACCAAACGACAGTTGATCTCCGTAAGGGGGCATTAAGATGAAAAAGACCCTGATTCTGCTGGCGATGGTGATCGCCCTGATGGTGCTGCCGTTCTTTATCAATCACGGCGGTGAATATAATGGTTCCGACAACCAGGCGGAAAGCCAGATCCTGGCGATTGCGCCCCATTACCAGCCGTGGTTCCAGCCGCTGTATGCGCCAGCAAGCGGCGAAATTGAAAGCCTGCTTTTTACCCTGCAAGGCTCGATTGGCACAGCGGTCATTTTCTATATCCTCGGTTATATGAAAGGCAGGCAGCGTGATCGCGAACGGTCTTGATCGGCTGAGCTACCAGAGCCGCTGGTTTCACGTTGCGCCGGAGCGTAAATTTATGTTCTGGTTGCTGATGATGGTGCTGGCCTTTTCTCTGCCGCCATTCGGGCAGGGGGTGTTGCTGGTGGCGCTGGCGATTTTTACCTGCTGGCTGCTGCGCGTCTCACTCTGGCGCTGGCTGCGCTGGATGGCTCTGCCGATGGGCTTTTTGCTGGTTGGCGTGGTGACGATTCTGTTCAGCGTGACGCGCGAGCCGCAGCAGCTGTTGTACGGCGTGCATCTGGGCAGCATCTGGATCGGCGTAACGCTGCAGGGGCTGGCATCAGCCAACAGCACGTTATGGCGCAGCCTCGCCGCGCTGGCGGCAACCTTCTGGCTTGTGCTCAATCTGACCTTTCCGCAACTGATTGTCTTGCTTAAACGCGGGCGCGTGCCGCGATTGCTGACCGAACAGATCCTGCTCACCTGGCGCTTTATCTTTATCCTGCTCGAAGAGGCGGCGGCGCTTCACCGTGCGCAGACGCTGCGCTTTGGTTATCGCACCTTACCGCTGAGCTACCGCTCACTGGCGATGCTGGTGAGCCTGTTATTTACCCGCGTGCTGCTGCGCTACAAAGCGATGGCGACCACGCTGGATATCAAACTTTATCAGGGTGATTTTCACCTGTAGGGACGAGGCATGCTGGCATGTGAAAATCTGTGGTTCAGCTACCAGGATGCGCCGACGCTGAAAGGGCTGACGCTCGATTTTTCCCGCCAGCCGGTGACCGGGCTGGTCGGCGCGAACGGCTGTGGGAAATCGACGCTGTTTATGAACCTGAGCGGTATCCTGCGCCCACAAAAAGGGGCTGTGCTGTGGCAGGGAAAACCGCTCGATTACAGCAAGCGCGGGTTGCTGGCGCTGCGCCAGCAGGTGACTACTGTATTTCAGGACCCCGATCAGCAGATTTTCTATACCGATATCGACAGCGACATCGCTTTCAGCCTGCGCAACATCGGCGTGGCGGAAGCGGAGATCGCGCGCCGCGTTGATGATGCCCTGACGCTTGTGGATGCGCACTCCTTCCGTCAGCAGCCAATCCAGTGCCTGAGCCACGGGCAGAAAAAGCGCGTTGCCATCGCTGGCGCGCTGGTGATGCAGGCAAAATATCTGCTGCTGGATGAGCCCACAGCGGGTCTTGATCCCGCCGGGCGCGCGCAGATGATCGCGATCATCCGCCGTATTGTCGCGCAGGGGAATCATGTGGTGATCTCCAGCCACGATATTGATTTGATTTATGAAATTTGTGATGCAGTCTATGTGCTGCATCACGGCGAATGCCTGACGCAGGGAACGCCCGGCGAGGTGTTTGCCCGCTGCGCGCTGGTTGAGAAAGCCGGTCTGACGCAGCCGTGGCTGGTAAAACTGCACAGCGAGCTGGGTTTGCCGCTGTGTAAAAGTGAAGATGAATTTTATGCCCGCATGCGGGCGATGCGGGTTAAGGAGGCGTCATGACGCTGGCAATTATGTTGCAGGGCACCGCCTCAGATGTAGGTAAAAGCGTGCTGGTGGCCGGGCTGTGCCGCATTTTTTATCAGGATGGGCTGAAAACCGCCCCCTTTAAATCGCAGAATATGGCGCTCAATTCCGGTATCACGCCGGATGGCCAGGAGATGGGGCGCGCGCAAATATTCCAGGCGGAAGCGGCGGGTATCGTGCCGGATGTGCGTATGAACCCGGTGTTGCTTAAACCCACCAGCGACCGTAAAGCGCAGGTGGTGTTGATGGGCAAGGTGGCGACCGACATGGATGCCGTCAGCTATCACGACTACAAACCCCATCTGCGTGCTCAAATTATGCGCGTCTGGCAAAGCCTGGCGCAGGAATACGAGGCGCTGGTGCTGGAAGGGGCAGGCAGCCCGGCGGAGATCAACCTGCGCGATCGGGATATCGTCAATATGGGCATGGCGGAGATGGCAGCCTGCCCGGTTATCCTGGTGGCGGATATCGATCGCGGCGGCGTTTTTGCGGCCATTTACGGCACGCTGGCGCTGCTCCAGCCGCATGAACGCTGGCGAGTAAAAGGGGTGATCATCAATAAATTCCGCGGCGACGTCGCGCTATTGACGCCGGGCATAAAACAGATTGAAGAACTGACGGGCGTTCCGGTTATCGGTGTGATGCCGTGGCTGGAGGTTGATCTCGAAGATGAAGACGGCGTGGCGCTGCAACGTGGCAAATACCTGAGCACTGGCGAGCGGGCGCTGGATATCGCAGTAGTGCAGCTTCCGCATATTTCCAACTTCACCGATTTTAACGCGCTGGCCGCGCAGCCGGATGTGCGCGTGCACTACGTGCGCTCGCCCGATGCCTTGCAGGACGCGGATCTGGTGATTTTACCGGGCAGTAAAAATACCCTCGGCGATCTCCAATGGCTACGCGAAAGCGGGCTGGCGAAGGCGCTGCTTGCCAGGCATCGCGCGGGCGTACCGACGATCGGCGTTTGCGGTGGTTACCAGATGCTCGGCGAGACGATCGTCGACGAGGTGGAATCCGGACTGGGTACGCAGCCGGGGCTGGGGTTGCTCAATACCGTGACCCATTTCGCACAGGATAAAACCACCACGCTTGTTGAGGCCCGTTTGCAGGAGACGCTGCCCGGCTGGCTGGCGAACTGCGCCGGGCTGGCGCTGCGCGGATATGAGATTCATATGGGCGAAACAACGTTGCAAAGCGGTTGTCGTCCGGCGCTGTGGTTAGAGAAAAACGGTCAGCGCGTGGCGGATGGTGCGGTCAGCGATGACGGTCTGGTGTTTGGCACTTATCTGCACGGCCTGTTCGACAGCGATGCGTTTACCCGCGCGTTGCTGAATGGCCTGCGCGAGCGTAAAGGATTGGGGCCGCTCGATATAGCCGTAAATTATGCCGATTATAAAGCGCAGCAGTTTGATATCCTCGCCGACGCCATGCGCAAGCATGTCGATATCGATCGTATCTACCAGATTATGCAGCAACATCAGGAGCCAACATGTTAACCCTTGTTACCGGCGGGGCGCGCAGCGGCAAGAGCCGCCACGCCGAGTCGCTGGTTGCAGACGCCAGCCGCGTACTCTATATCGCCACTTCGCAGATCTTTGATCAGGAGATGGCGGCACGTATTGCGCACCACCGGGCGAGCCGTCCGGCCCACTGGCGTACCGAAGAGCGCTGGCTGCAGCTGGCGGAAATCATTACTCCCGACAACGATAGGCGCGAAGCCGTGTTGCTGGAGTGCATCACTACGCTGACGACCAATCTGCTGTTTGCCTTTGGTGGCGAGAGTGACCCGGAACAGTGGGATTACGCCGCGCTGGAAACGCAGGTGCAGCAGGAAATTGACGCGCTGATAGCCGCCTGCGCGGCCTGCCCGTCGCCGGTGGTGCTGGTCACCAATGAAGTGGGGATGGGGATTGTGCCGGAAAACCGCCTCGCGCGGCATTTCCGCGATATTGCCGGGCGTGTCAATCAGCGGCTGGCACAGGCGGCGGATCACGTCTGGCTGGTGGTGTCCGGGATAGGAGTCAAAATCAAATGAAACTGTTCTTCGCCACGCTGTCATTTATCAGCCGTCTGCCGGTGCCGGAGCGCTGGGTGCAGGGGCTGGATGTCGCCGATTATGTGCGCGGGATTGTCACTTTTCCCCTCGTCGGCGTACTGCTGGGCGCTATTAGCGGCGGCGTACTGGTGATATTGCAGCCGTGGTGCGGCGCACCGCTGGCGGCGCTGTTCTGCGTGCTGGCGCTGGCGTTGCTGACCGGCGGGTTTCATCTTGATGGCCTTGCCGATACCTGCGACGGCGTTTTTTCCGCCCGGCGGCGCGAGCGGATGCTGGAGATCATGCGCGACAGCCGTCTCGGCACGCATGGCGGTCTGGCGCTGGTGTTTGTGCTGGCAGCGAAAATCCTCACTCTTAGCGAACTGCAACTGCGTGACGCGCCGATGATCGCGGCGCTGGCGGCGGCCTGTGCCGCCGGGCGCGGCTGCGCGGTGCTACTGATGTTCGGTCATCGCTACGCCCGCGAAGAGGGGCTCGGCAATCTGTTTATCGGCAAAGTGTCGGGGCGCGATACGTCAGTCACGCTCATCATTACCGCGCTGGTCACGCTAGGGTTGCTGGGCGCGAAAGGGATCGTGGCGCTGCTGGTGACTCTGGCGGCGGTATTTCTGCTCGGGCAGATGTTGAAGCGCACGCTTGGCGGGCAGACCGGCGATACGCTCGGCGCCGCCATTGAGCTTGGCGAACTGATTTTTCTTCTGGCGCTGTTATAAACAGCCCACAACATAATGAGAAACAGCATGCAGACATTAACGACATTACTGGCAAGCATTCCGGTACCCGATGACGTGGCGATGGCGCAGGCCCGGGTTCATCTGGATGGTTTACTGAAGCCGCCAGGCAGCCTGGGGCGACTGGAAGTATTAGCGGTACAACTGGCCGGTATGCCGGGGCTGAATGGTACGCCGCAGATCGCTGAAAAAGCGATTGTGGTGATGTGCGCCGATCACGGTGTCTGGCATGAAGGCGTGGCGATTTCACCGCAGGTGGTGACCGCAATTCAGGCGGCGAACATGACGCAAGGCACCACGGGTGTTTGTGTGCTGGCGGCGCAAGCTGGAGCAAAAGTGCACGTACTGGACGTCGGTATTGATGCCGATCCGATCCCGGGCCTCGTCAATATGAAGGTAGCGCGCGGCAGCGGGAATATCGCCAGCGGCCCGGCGATGAGCCGCAGTCAGGCGCAGGAACTGCTGCTGGAAACGATGCGCTATACCCGCGAGCTGGCAGCGCAGGGCGTGACGCTGTTTGGCGTCGGCGAACTGGGGATGGCCAACACCACGCCAGCCGCAGCGATTGTCAGCGTGCTGACCTGTGAAGCGCCGGAATCGGTGGTGGGTATTGGCGCCAATCTGCCGGAAACGCTGCTCGGGCATAAAGCGCAGGTGGTGCGCAGAGCCATTGCGGTGAACCAACCGGATGTTGCCGATGGCCTTGATGTGCTGGCGAAAGTGGGCGGTTATGATCTGCTCGGCATGACCGGGGTGATCCTCGGCGCGGCAACCTGCGGTTTGCCGGTGGTGCTCGATGGTTTCCTCTCTTACGCCTCGGCGCTGGCCGCCTGCCGTATCGCGCCGCAGGTGAAGCCGTATCTGATCCCGTCGCATCTCTCAGCCGAAAAAGGTGCGCGCATTGCGCTCGAACATTTAGGCCTGGAGCCCTATTTCAATATGGGCATGCGACTGGGGGAAGGCAGCGGTGCGGCGCTGGCGATGCAGCTGGTAGATGCAGCCTGCGCGATTTACAACAAGATGGGCACGCTGGCGGCGAGCAATATTGTGTTACCGGAAACGAAATAGAATTTTGCCGGATGGCGCGAAGCGCTTATCCGTCCTGTGAAGCGGGTTCGCTTACCGTAGGCCGGATAAGGCGAAGCCGCTATCCGGCAACTCACCCTTCCTGTTGCATCACCTGCAACAGCGTATCCAGCAGCCCCGGGAAGCAGGCGTCCAGATCTTCCCGGCGCAGCGAAATCATATTTTCCCGCCCCTGCGGGCGCTGCCAGACCACGCCGCTGTCGCGCAGTACGCGCCAGTGATGCGTCATGGTCGATTTCGCCACATCCTGCGGCCGCAACGTATTACAGCTCAGTTCAGCCCCATCGGCGAGCCGTTTGATCATCGCCAGGCGCAGCGGGTTGCCGAGGGCGAAGAGCACATTTTCCAGGCGGAATTGCTCACGTTCTGGGTGGTTAGCGATCATAATATTCCTGTGTGGCGATGGCCTGGTGTAAGAACGTCACGGCCGGGCCGGTACTATACGCAAACTCGATTTTTAAAGCCACGACAGCAATCGTGGCCCAACCAATCGTAATAATAGCAAAAATAGTTCGAATATACTCGTACAGTTGTACTATGATACATGCCAATGAATTGCGGCCAATTCCGGCCGTGAACTGATAGTCAAATGACTAAGGACGCATCATGCCCCGACCCATCCCCCTCGAACGTTATCGCAACATCGGTATCTCCGCGCATATCGATGCCGGTAAAACCACTACCACCGAGCGCATCCTGTTTTACACCGGGATGAGCCACAAGCTGGGGGAAGTACACGATGGCGCGGCAACAACCGACTGGATGGCGCAGGAGCAGGAACGCGGGATCACCATTACTTCCGCTGCAGTGAGCTGCTTCTGGCCCGGTATGGACAGAAGTTATGAGCCGCACCGCATCAACATTATCGACACCCCCGGGCACGTGGATTTCACCATTGAAGTGGAACGTTCCATGCGTGTGCTCGACGGCGCAGTGATGGTGTATGACTCGGTAGGCGGTGTGCAGCCGCAATCGGAAACCGTCTGGCGCCAGGCCAACAAATATCACGTGCCGCGTCTGGCTTTCGTCAACAAGATGGACCGCCCCGGTGCGGATTTCTTCCGCGTGGTGCAGATGATGATCGATCGTCTGAAAGCCAATCCGGTGCCGATCGTCATCCCGATTGGCGCTGAAGAGCATTTCACCGGCGTAGTGGATTTGATCAAAATGCGTGAAATCATCTGGGATGACGCGACGCAGGGTATGGTCTTTAGCTACGCGCCAGTACCGGAAGAATTACAGGCAACCGCGCTGGAGTGGCGGGAAAAAATGGTCTCTGCGGCGGCGGAAGCCAGCGAAGAGCTGATGGATAAATATCTGGAAACCGGTTCGCTGGACGAAGCCGACATTATTGCCGGTCTGCGCAAACGTACGATCGCCGGTGAGATCCAGCCGATGCTGTGCGGCAGCGCCTTTAAAAACAAAGGCGTGCAGCGCATGCTTGATGCGGTTGTCGAACTGATGCCGTCGCCGCTGGATATTCCTGCCATTCAGGGCGTGGATGAAAAAGGCCAACCGGCGGAACGTCACCCGAGCGATGACGAACCGTTCTCGGCGCTGGCGTTTAAACTGATGACTGACCCGTATGTCGGCCAGCTCACTTTTATCCGCGTCTATTCCGGCGTGCTGAAAAAAGGCGATGCGGTCTACAACCCGGTGAAGGGTAAGAAAGAGCGTATCGGGCGTATCGTGCAGATGCATGCCAACGATCGTCATGAAGTGGATGAACTGCGCGCGGGCGATATCGCAGCCTGTGTCGGGCTGAAAGATGTCACCACTGGCGATACCTTAAGTGACCCGGATGCGGTGATCACGTTGGAACGTATGGAATTCCCGGAGCCGGTGATTTCGCTGGCTATCGAGCCGAAAACCAAAGCGGACCAGGAAAAAATGGGTATCGCGCTGCAACGGCTGGCCTCTGAAGACCCGTCATTCCGTCTGCACACGGATGAAGAGTCCGGCCAGACGATCATTTCCGGTATGGGCGAACTGCATCTGGAGATTATCGTCGACCGTATGAAACGCGAATTCGGCGTGGAAGCGAACATCGGTCGCCCGCAGGTGACTTACCGTGAAACGCTGCGTAAAACGGTGAAAGACATTGAAGGCAAGTTTGTTCGCCAGTCCGGTGGTAAAGGGCAGTATGGCCACGTGGTGCTGACGCTCGAACCGCTGGAGCCGGGTAGCGGCTTTGTCTTTGAAGACGCCACCAAAGGCGGCGTGGTGCCGCGCGAGTATATTCCATCCGTGGAGAAAGGGCTGCGCGAAGCCATGAACAGCGGTGTGCTGGCCGGTTATCCGGTGGTGGATGTGAAAGCGACGCTGACCTTCGGTTCCTACCACGATGTCGACTCGTCGGAAATGGCGTTCCGCATGGCGGCCATCTTTGGTTTCAAAGAGGGCGCGCGCAAAGCGGATCCGGCTATTCTGGAGCCGGTGATGCATGTGGAAGTGGAAACGCCGGAAGAGTACGCCGGTAACATTATGGGCGATCTCTCTTCCCGTCGCGGTATGGTGCAGGGCATGGAAGAGCGCTTCGGCAGCCAGATTATCCGCGCTGACGTGCCGCTGGCCGAGATGTTCGGTTACTCCACCACGCTGCGATCCATGTCGCAGGGGCGTGCAACCTACAGCATGGAGTTCCACCACTACGCGGAAGCGCCGCGCAATGTGGCGGATGAGATCATCGCCAGCCGCGCCAAAGCCTGACATGATATTCTGACCCCAAACCCCGCTGCGGCGGGGTTTTTTATTGCCCGTACAGTATTCGCTACGCACGATAAACCGGTCGCGCTCGTTTTATCGCTGCGTCATAACGTGCTGTAAAAAAGCAGAAAATGCACAAAGCGGGCTATGCTTATCCTGTCTTCGCCGTTTTTAAGGAATGCTGCCATGCGCCGTGTAAAACTGCTTTGCTGCCTGCTTGCCCTGATCTCCACCCGCGCTGCGCTGGCGGTCAGCTACCCTTTGCCGCCCGAGGGCAGCCGGCTGGTGGGAAGCCCGCAAACCATCACTATCGAGCAGGGCAATACGTTGCCGCTGGAAGCCTTTGCCGCGAAATACGGGCAAGGGTTGAGCAATTTGCTGGAAGCGAACCCCGATGCTGATCCGTTCTTGCCGAAAGCGGGTTCGCAGCTGATTATTCCGCAGCAGATCATCTTGCCCGATACGGTACGTGAAGGCATTGTTGTCAACGTCGCGGAGATGCGCCTCTACTATTACCCGAAAGAGAGCAACACGGTGGAGATCATACCGATTGGCATTGGTCAGGCGGGGCGCGAAACGCCGCGCAACTGGGTTACCGCAGTGGAACGTAAACAAGAAGGGCCGACCTGGACGCCGACGCCAAACACCCGTAAAGCCTATGCTGCAGAGGGGAAAACCTTGCCCGCTTTTGTGCCCGCCGGGCCGGATAACCCGATGGGGCTGTATGCCATCTATATCGGCAAGCTGTATGCCATTCACGGTACTAATGCCAACTTCGGTATTGGTTTACGCGTCAGCCAGGGCTGTATTCGCCTGCGTAATGCAGATATCAAATATCTGTTTGATAACGTTCCGGTCGGGACGCGCGTGCAGGTTATCGATCAACCGGTGAAAATGACCACCGAGCCAGACGGCAGCCGCTGGCTGGAGGTTCACGAACCGCTCTCGCGCAATCGCACGGAATTTGAATCCAGCAATAAAGTTCCGCTCCCGGCCACGCCGGTACTGCATGCGCTGATGAAAGGCGATGAGGTTAATGCCAGCCGGGCATCAGCCGAGCTTGAACGCCGTTCAGGGATGCCGGTGAATATCAGTATTCAGACCGGGCAGATTGATAAACAGCGCCTGTAGCGGCGCGATTTTAGTATTGAAATATCCTGAAAAATAAAATCCACAAAGTGAAGTAATTGTGGGTTATTTATGTTTTTATTTTTGTTGAATAATGATTTTGTTATTTCGTTTTATTTCAACGCACGGAATGTCAATATAAAACGCTGCGGCCGGACGGTAGGATACTCCTTCCTGTCCTGTATTCGTGTTCCGGCCCAAGGCAATAAAGTAATGAGAATTCCGGCAGTAAATAAACAAGCCATGACCTTACTGGCTTCTCTGGTATTAACCAGTTGCGCCACATCTGAGGGGCTTCACACTCACAACAAAATGTTAAACCCGGATTCGCTGGCGGCGAAAAATACCCTGTCGCAGGTCACGTTAAGCCCGGCAAACTGGCCCAAAGGCAACTGGTGGCAGCGTTTTAACGATCCGCAACTTGATGTGCTGATCCGCGACGGACTCGCGTCCAGCCCCAGCTTGCAGGAAGCGAACGCCCGTGCGGATCAGGCCAATGCCACGGTAGTCAGCGCCAGAGCAGAGCAACTACCTGATATTAATATGGATACCAGCATTACCCGTTCCCGCGTCGCGCGCGTCGATGATCCTTTGCTGGTGGGGAAAACTTACAGCACGCTGCGCACCGCCTCGCTCAGCACCAGCTACACGCTGGATTTATGGGGCGGTAAGAAAGCGGCCTGGCAGGCGGCGTTAGGCAATGCCAAAGCGGCGGAGCTGGATAAACAAGCTGCCGCGCTCAGTTTATCGGCCAATATTGCCCGCGCATGGAATAATTTAAATGTCGACTGGAAATTAGAAAAAATAGCAGCCGCCAATGCCGAACGTCTGGCAAAAATAAGCGATATCCAGCGTCAGTTTTATCACGGTGGTATTTCACCGGAATATCAATATAAACAGGCAATGGCTAACGATAAAGATGCGCAGACCGCATTATTACAGGCGCAGGAAAATGTCACCGCAGCGGGAATTAAGTTATCCACGCTGGTCGGTAAGGGACCGGATTATTGGCACCATCTGAAACCGTCAGAGAGCAATCCGGCAATGCAAACGACGCTGCCGTCGACGATTCCGGCTGAGTTAGTCGGGCGCAGGCCGGATGTGGTTGCCGCGCGCTGGCGCGTTGAAGCGGCGGAAAAACAGATAAAAGCCACGAAAACCGAGTTCTACCCCAATATCAACCTCGTTGCCGAAGCCGGGACGCGCAATCTTCTCGGCGATGCGTTTGTCGGCGCGCCGAGTCGGTTTTTCAATGTCGGGCCGACGCTTTCGCTGCCGATCTTCGACGGCGGGAAACGGCGGGCGGATTTGGCGGGCAGCAACGCAGAGTGGGATCTGGCGGTCGCTCACTATAATAGCCTGCTGATTTCATCACTGGGCGATATCAGCACTTCTATTGTGAATCTGAAATCGTTGGAGCAGCAGATTGTACAAACGGAAGATGCCGATAAACTCGCGCACAGTGCGTGGGATGACGTTTCCGCCCAATTTAAAGCCGGATTGCGTCCGTGGCTGGACGTCCTCTCATTACAGGATCAACTGCTGGCGTCAGATCGCAGCGTTGCACAGTTGCAAGCCGACATGATGGACCAGAATATTTTACTGATTGAACAGCTTGGCGGTGGGTTAATTACCCAGCCCGTAAAGGCCATCAATTAATTTGATGCTTAATGTTAAATAAATGATATTTATTTGTATCGGATAGTGCGTAGAGTAGGGGAGTCAAAGGCAGGATAAGCGGGGTATATATTGGTATGCGACCTAAATATATTCCGCCTGCCGCGTTTTTCCTAAAAGGACCCCCGAAGCCATGAAAAAGATCGGATTTTTGACCTTTGGTCACTGGACGCCTTCAGCACAATCCGCCACTCGCTCAGCCGCTGATGCGCTGTTGCAATCCATTGATCTGGCGGTTGCCGCTGAAGAGCTGGGTGCGGACGGCGCCTATTTCCGTGTCCACCATTTCGCCCGTCAGCTCAGTTCTCCTTTCCCGCTGCTGGCAGCCATCGGTGCCAAAACCCGCAATATCGAGATCGGCACCGGTGTCATTGATATGCGCTATGAAAACCCGCTCTATATGGCCGAAGACGCAGGCGCGGCGGATCTCATTTCCGGCGGTCGCCTGCAACTGGGGATCAGCCGGGGTTCACCGGAGCAGGTGATTGATGGCTGGCGCTATTTCGGTTATCAACCTGCCGAAGGCGAAAGCGAGGCCGACATGGCGCGTCATCGCACCGAAACGCTGCTGGAGATCCTGAAGGGAGAAGAGTTCGCTACGCCAAATCCGCAGCCGATGTTTCCGAATCCGCCAGGGCTTTTACGTCTGGAACCCTATTCTGCAGGCTTGCGCGAGCGTATCTGGTGGGGGGCAGGTTCAAATGCAACCGCTGCCTGGGCTGCAAAACTGGGGATGAATTTGCAAAGCTCGACGCTGAAAAATGATGAAACCGGCGAGCCGTTCCACATTCAGCAGGCGCAGCAGATCCGCGCGTATCGTGCGGCCTGGGCGGAAGCGGGGCACCAGCGTACGCCGCGCGTTTCCGTTAGCCGCAGCATTTTTGCGTTGATGGACGATCGCGACCGCGCTTATTTCGGCAGCAGCCGCAACGATCAGGACCAGGTGGGTTTCCTTGATGAGAAAACCCGCGCGATCTTTGGCCGTAGCTACGCGGCAGAGCCGGAAAAACTGGTTGAAATGCTGAAACAGGACGAGGCGATTGCCGAAGCCGATACCCTATTGTTGACCGTGCCGAATCAGTTGGGCGTTGATTACAACGTGCATGTTATCGAATCAATTCTTAAACATGTGGCCCCGGCTATGGGCTGGCGCGATTAATATGAAAAAACAGGCGTGAAATATTGCGTGAGTTCACAAAATAACGCGACGGAGTGATTCGTCGCTTGTCAGTGAATTAAAAGCCAGTATCCTGTCGCAGGACAAACTGGATTGCTACCGTATTATTCTCTGACCAATACGGGCAAAACCTGAATCGTTTTTCTGAGCATTGACTGCCTGGAAAAGTGATTCAGGTTTTTTTTTGAGTTTTGAAATGATATCGGATTTTCCTCAGGAGGGATGAACACGTAAAAATACCGATGGCCTGTCAGTTCAGGTGAAGCATGAAATACCCAGATAGTCGTTGCGGGATATTTCATGGGCGGCTCTTGTTTCCGCAATGAATGATTCCAGCCATACACTATTTGCGGCAAATAACCAGTCGTTCATTTTACTGGTACAGATAATTAATTACCTGATGTCGATTCAGTTCATCAGGCGGAGTTGTATTGCCTGAATATCTATCCAGCTCATGTTAATCAGCCCATTTATTACCAGGGATAACAGGAACAAAAAGATGATAAATAAAAAGCATCAACTGAAATGGATTGCTCTATTAATATCCTCTGCGCTGGTTTCCGCCAGCGCCGACGCTGCAAAACTCTCTGTTGAACAGCGTCTGGAATTACTGGAAAAAGCACTGGCGGAAAACCAACAGGAATTACAGGCCACGAAGCAAGAGCTGCGGCAATATAAAATCCGGTTCGACAGGCAGCCGGATCCTGCCCGTGGAGCGAACGCTGTCGCCAGTAATAAACCCGCCGATAAAACGCATGCGGCAACATCTGCGCCTGGCGACGCTACGCCAGTGCATTCTGCAGCGGTCACCGGCGCGACTCCGGTACAAGAGGTGACGCTGGCGGACATCAGTAAATATGTGAAAAACGATCTCGGCTTCAGTTATACCGGCTACTTCCGCTCCGGCTGGTCGACCGGAACGCGCGGCGCGCCGAAGTCTTACGCCATTGGTTCCCTGGGGCGGTTCGGCCAGGAAAACAGCGCCTGGTTCGACCTGCAATTGTCGCAGAAAGTCTACGATGCCGGCGGCAAGGTGGCGAAAGCCGTGGTCATGCTGGATGGCAACGTTGGCCAGCAATATAGCGCGGGCTGGTTTGACAGCACTTCGGAAAATCTCCTGCAATTCTCGGATATCTATCTGACGACCAAAGGGTTCCTGCCGTTTGCGCCGGAAGCGGATTTTTGGGTCGGTAAACATAACCTGCCGGTGTATGAAATTCAGATGCTGGACTGGAAAAGCCATCGCACGAACGCCGGTTCTGGTCTCGGCATCGAGAACTGGCAGCTTGGCCCCGGCAAGCTGAATGTGGCCGTCACACGCGAAGATGTTAATGCCCACGCGGTCGATTATGCGACCTCGGGCAATACGCAGCAGGTTAACGCCAACAGCGCAGAGGTGCGCTATAAAGATATTCCGCTGTGGGAGAAAGCCACGCTGGAAGTATTTGCGCGTTATGCGATGCCGAATGAAACCGACAGCAACCATAAAAATGAAGATAACGGCAGCTATTACAGCGTCAAAGATGCCTGGCATGGCGGTTTAATTCTGCGGCATAAGTTTAACAACGGCGGGTTTAACGAATTAACGCTCCAGGGAGCGGATAATTCCATCGCCAGCGGCTTTGCGTTAATTTCGGATTCTAACCCAACGTACGGTTATAACGATCAGTATTATGGCGAGCATAGTTACGGCAAAGCCTTCCGCGTGATTTCTCAGGGCGAGAACTATTTACGTCCGGATGTGATTATGGCGCATGCACTGGTCTATGCGCACGGTAATGATATTTACGACTACAACACCGGTGCGCATACTGATTTTAATTCCGTTCGTGCGGTGGTTCGCCCGGCGTATATCTGGGATAACTTTAATCAAACTGGCGTGGAACTTGCCTGGTTCGATCAGAAAAATAAAACCGGCGGCAATGAGTATCATGAATCCGGTTATAAAACTACGCTCTATCATGCGCTGAAAGTGGATACCAGCCTGTTGACCTCACGCCCGGAAATTCGTTTCTATGGGACGTATCTGAAGGTGAACGATAATGGCATCAGCCAGTTTGAATTTGCCGATGCGAAAAGCGATCAGTTCACCGTCGGCGTCCAGGCGGAAGTGTGGTGGTAATAACTTAAAAATTCAGAGCCTGCGTACAGCAGGCTCTTTTATTATCGGCCGCGCGATATATGGGCTCGGCGGGTATGGTATTCCAACTCATCTTTTACGGCGTGCAGAAATACGTTTCGGTATTTCCCGGAGCGAACGGGAGCCAGACTATTCCGCCTGGTCTGTTTGCGGGCTTAAAACATGCGCCAGCCATAATCAGTAATAACCGGCTTGCGGACATTTAAACATGTTTAAGCATATGATCGAGAAAGGCGCGTACCGCAGGATTAGAACGACGGCTTTCATGCCAGACAGCCGAAATATTGCCTCGCTCTACCGCAAAATCTGCCAGTACGGGCACTAACTTTTTATCCCTCACCAGGGAAGCCACCATAAAGTTCGCGGCCATGCCTATTCCAGCCCCGGCGGCAATTGCGGCAATGACGGCTTCGCTCGCATCAACAATGACCGCTGACGAAGGCACCATCTCAATTTCCCGCTCTCCGATACGGAACGGCCAGCGAAAAAGTTGCCCCGTATTCTGGTAACGCAGATTAATCGTTTGATGCCCGATTAATCCATTGGGATGTTCCGGAGGAGCGCAACGGGCTAAATATTCAGGCGAGGCATAACAACCTATCTGATAGGCCGGGAGGTGACGCGACAGGAGGCTGGAATCCGCAAGCTCACCCATTCGAATGGCAATATCAATATGCTCATCAACAAGGTTTACCATGTGGTCGCTTAAGCGCAGGTCAATCTTCACTTTGGGGTAAAGCGCGCAAAATTGTGGAAGAACAGGGGCAATTAAATGAATACCAATGGGTAACGACGCCGCGATGCGCAATGTACCAGCGGGTTCTGCGCGCGTGCGTTTGGCTACCTGTTCGATCTCCTCCGCATCCCGTAACAACCGCAACGCCCGTTCGTGCAGTTCGCGGCCTTCGGCAGTCAAAACCAGCGAACGCGTCGTTCGGGTGAACAGCGTGATGCCAAGGTGTTTCTCCAGCCGCTGAATACTCTTACTGATGGCGGAAGGCGAAACAGAAAGCGACCTGGCAGCCGCAGTATAGCTGCCCAGCGCGCCAGCACGAGCGAATGCAATAAGACCGGTGAGTCTTTCAAAAGCCATTTGTTCCTTCATGGCATAAGTAAAGCGAAATTCAGCCTCATTATCAATCCCTGATATTCGTCATATGCTCTGACACCTGAGCACTTTTAGAGCGAGATTGTGATGAGTGAAATGATGAAAGCAGTACAACTCCATGCGTTTGGCGGGCCGGAAAACCTGCTGTATGAAGAGACCCCCAGGCCGCTAGTGGGCAGCGATGAGGTTCTTGTGCATGTGCAGGCGGCCAGCCTTAACCCGCCAGACTGGTATCTGCGTGACGGTTATCGCGCGCTTCCGCCTGAATGGTGGCCGGAGCCCGAATTTCCGCTCATTTTGGGGACTGACGTATCAGGCGTCGTTGCTGCGGTCGGTAAAAATGTGACCGGGTTCAGCACGGGTGATGAGGTCTATTCAATGGTGCGCTTTCCGCAAAAGTTAATGGAAGGCAGTGGCGGCTATGCGCAATATGTCAGCGTTCCTTCATCCGAACTGGCATTAAAACCACGGGGAATTGACCATATTCAGGCGGCGGGAGCGCCGATGTCACTCCTCACGGCCTGGCAGTTTCTTGTCGAAACGGGGCATGACGCACCGAATCCTTTCCAGGCTTTTCCTCATAAAGCCGTTCCATTAAAAGACCGGACCGTGCTGGTCAATGGTGCAGGGGGAGGCGTGGGGCACCTTGCGGTGCAGATTGCCCACTGGAAAGGAGCGCGGGTTATTGCTGTGGCCTCTTCCCGCAATGAGGCGCTGTTACGCGATCTGGGGGCGGATGAGTTTATCGATTACACCAAAACAGCACCAGAGAGCGTAGTAAGCAATGTTGATCTGGTACTTGATGCGGTTGGCGGTGCAAATATGGAGCGCTTTCTGCGCTGTATAAAGCCAGGCGGTGCGTTATTTCTGGTAAACCCTCTGGGTTTTTCCGCATGGAGTGAGGCCGCCAAAAAAGATATTACGGTGTCATCAACACAAGTTCGCTCCAGTGGCGCGCAATTATCAGAAGCAGGCCGTCTGCTGGAAGAAGGCGTGATCCGGGTGGTCATTGATAGTACCTGGCCGTTAGCCATGGCATCGGCTGCTCATCAGCGTGCTGCGAAGGGAAGTATTCAGGGCAAAATTGTGCTGACAAACGCTTAATCACTTCCCCGATTTGTTCTGCATGGCGATCGGGGGAAGACAGAAAAAGGAAAGCGTTATGCTCATTGTCTCCGGCTATATCCATATTGAGCCTGCGTGCTTACAGCACTTTATGGCCGATATAAAATTACTGGCTCAACGCGTGCGAAAAGGTGAAGGCAACCTCTCGTATGATGCTGCAGTAGATGACCCTGTGACCGGCAGCGTGCTGATATCTGAACGCTGGCAAGACCAGGAGGCGCTCACGGCGCATCTTGCGGCAACCCACACCCGGGCATTTATCACCAAATGGGAAGGGCGAATGACGGGGGAGGTTTTGAAATATGATGCCTTTAACGAAAGGGGGCTGTTGGACGTGTAATACCGGTTGCGTTTATTATGATCGGCGCGTCAGCCACCGTTTTTACCGGCAGCTTCGAGCACGAAATCTGCATTAGCGTGAGCTTAGTTTCCGTTCGGCAAAATAGTGGGCAGGCGTGCTGCCCATCGTTTTCCTGAACATAGTGATGAACGCATTCACGGACTCGTACCCCAATTTAGCCGCCACGTTTTGCACGGATACGCCGCTGGCTAACTCCTGTAGCGCAATAATCAAATGGAGTTGCTGGCGCCATCGCCCAAAGGTCAGCCCCGTCTCGCGCAGCATCAAGCGCGCCAGCGAACGTTCGCTTATCGCCAGCCGTTTCGCCCACTCTTTAAATGTGCTGCGATCTTCCGGCTGGCTTACCAGCGTATCGGCCATGGTACGTATTTTGGGATTCGAAGAGACAGGCAGGCTCAGTTTCTGCTGCGGCATGGTGGCTAATTCGTCGAGTGTCACCCGGGTGAGCCTGGCAACGTGGCTATCTGCCGGGTAATCAACGCCCTCGTGGGTTAAACGGTCAACTAATTCTTTAATCAACTGCGAAATCGCCAGCGTGCAACACTTCTCCGGGAGTGCTACGGCTCCGGGTTCAATGAACAAATAATTAAGATGTGCGTTCCAGGTCGCTTTGGCACTGTGCGGGACCCCGCCCGGGATCCAGACAGCGCAGTGCGGCGGCACGATCCAGATATCATTTTCCGCGCGACAGATAACAGCGCCATACAGCGCAATAATCAGTTGCCCCTTGCGGTGCGTATGCACGGGCACTTCGGCGGCGTAATCAACGAACTCGAGATGACGCGCAACGGCCGGGCACGGTGTGGCGTCAGGATCAAACACTTGCGTGGCATCACTGGTCTTCATAGCATTGGCAACATTTAGGGATTTTTTGACAGAATAGAGTATTTAAGCGAGTGTGCAAGTCGGTAATAATCCCGGCATGAACAAAATAAACTTCTGTCACTGCCGCTTTTGGCGGGCTATCTCCAACGTGTTCCACCGTGCAGGTGTCGTAATGGCTTCATTGACGCTGCAAAATGACGCCAATGCGTTGCTGTATGCCATCAAGAGCTTTGCAGCAGCCATGCTCGCTTATTACATCGCCTTATCGATCGGTCTTGAAAGACCTTCCTGGGCAATCATTACCGTTTATATTGTTTCGCAGACCTCGGTTGGCGCTTCACTCAGCCGATCACTTTATCGCCTGGCCGGAACAGTCATCGGTGCCGCAGCGACCGTGTTGATTGTGCCCACGTTCGTGAATATGCCGATCGTGTGCAGCGTGGTGCTTACCGGCTGGATCACCTTCTGCCTTTACTTATCGCTGCTTGAACGCACACCCCGCGCTTACGCTTTTGTTTTAGCCGGTTACACCGCGAGCCTGATTGGTTTTCCTGCGGTAATGCAACCCGGCGCGATTTTTGACACCGCCATCGTTCGGGTGCAGGAGATCATGATTGGCATCCTCTGCGCGGCGCTTCTTCACCGCTATGTGCTGCCAAAACGGATATCCGGGCTGTTCAACAGCAAATTATCGGAAACGCTGCGCTCGGCGCGACAAATGCTTGCCGACGCGTTAGCAGGCAAATCCGATAAGGCTGCAAATAGCCTGCATCTGGCGCTGGCGTTGCAGTATCTTCAGGGCGTCAGCCACCACATTCCCTATGACTTTGCCCTCTCCGTACCGATCCGGCACGCCAGAAATGCCCTGCATGACAAGCTGGCCCGATTGTTAATCGTGATCTGCGAATTACGCGATCGCCTGCAGATGATTGAGGCGATGCCGGAGGATCTGCACAAACTGCTGGGCGATGTTCAGCACTGGCTTGCCTGTCAGGATGAGCGGGAACGAAAAATTACGGCAGAAGCGCTAAGAATACGCAGCGAGCAGTTAACGGCGCAGCAGGATCAGCTCGCGCTGACATTGCAGGATGCCGTGCAAGCGAGCTTTGCCCGTCATCTGACAGAAGCGATCCTCCTCATACAGCAATGCGAGCGTCTTGCCGGGGCCATCCATCACGCGAAACCCGCGCCAGGGCTGGCGCAAGACCAGCCGGTGAAAGGTTATGTTTTTCATCGCGATCATCTTGCCGCTGCACGCACTGCGCTGGGGGCGTTTGTGATAATCATGAGCGGCTGCCTGGTATGGATTTTCTCGGCCTGGCCTGATGGCGGCACGGCAGTGTCTATCCTTGGCGTCTGCTGCACGTTGTTTGGCAGTTTCGACGCGCCGGCTCCGCATATTGTGAAATACATTATTGGCTCCTTCTGGGGCGTATTGATAAGCCTGATCTACAGCTTTGCCCTTCTTCCACACGTCACTGAATTCAGTGTGCTGGTCGCGGTGTTTGCACCAGCCTATCTGCTGGCCGGATCGCTCCAGGCACGGCCGCCCACCACGTTTATGGCCATGGGGATCACCCTCACACTGCCTGTTTTGTGCGAGTTGGGTCCCCGCTACAGCGGCGACTTCGCCGTGGCTGTTAACACCGCCATCGCCTTATTTGCCGCGACCGGTTTTGCCGTGATCGGTATGAGCTTGCTGCAAACCGTGCAGGCAGATGCGGCGATAAACCGTCTGCTGAAGCGTTGCCGTCGCGATATACGACGCAGCGTGAAAGGGGCGTTTAAATCCGACGAGACACACTGGACCAATTTAATGATCGACAGGACTGCCTTGTTACTTCCGCGCTTGCAGCGTAGCAGGCAATCGCCCGCGCAGACGCTTAACCAGATGCTGCACTATCTGCGGATTGGCCTCGGCGTGATGCATTTGCGGCGTGGTTATTCGCCAGCGGGAGGCGATACGGGTAAAGCGCTCAATGAGCTGTTTTACCTGCCTGGCAACGCGACAGATGCCGCTATTTTGCGCCAGCGTATTGCCGCAATGATTGGCCGCTGTTTGCCTGCCGGGCAGCAACAATCTCAGCAATTCGTTGGCAGGCTGGTTGATTTGTACTGCGCATTGCAGGAGCAGAACAGGGAGCAGGCCGATGATCAATGACATGAATATTGGCGGTGTCTTTTTCCCCGGCCTGTTGATCGTCGCGATTCTGGCCCTGGTCTTTACTTTGCTGTGTGTGCCGCTTTTCTCTTTCAGCAGGCTTTACCGGCGTTTGCCTTATCGCCCGCTGATGGGTTTCTCAATCTATATCGTTACCTTTTCCCTGCTTATCCAGGGGCTGAATGCGCTGGGGTGGTTATTCGCATGAAATCGTTTCTCTCTCTGTTTGGACGCTATGCGCTGACATTAAGCGCAGTGGCGGTGGCAACACTTCTGGCTTTTATGATGTGGAAACATTATGCGCAGATACCCTGGACCCGCGATGGCCGGGTGCGTGCGGATGTGGTGCAGATTGCGCCGGAGGTTTCCGGGCCGGTGAGCAGTGTGCAAGTCAAAGATAATCAGTGGGTTAATCGTGGCGATGTGCTCTATACGATCGATCCGCGCTGGTTAAAGCTGGCGGTGGCCAGCGCGCAGGCTGACGTCGAGGCTAAACGCCATGAGATGTTAATGCGCCAGGATGCGGCGACAAGGCGTTCCCGCCTCAAGGGCGTGATCGCCAGCGAGGATTTGCAGCAAACCGACAGTGCGGCGAGCGTCGCGGTGGCGAACTACCATGGCGCGCTGGCCGCGCTGGAACTGGCTCAGCTTAATTTATCCCATGCCACCGTGCGCTCGCCGGTTGCGGGCTATGTTACGCATCTGCGGCTTCGCGCTGGCGACTACGCTGCCGCTGGCGAAACAAAAGTGGCCATCGTCGATGCGAACAGTTTCTGGGTTGTGGGTTATTTCGAGGAGACCAAACTGCGCCATATTCGTGTGGGAAACAGTGCGCAGATAGCGTTGATGGGGTTTGAGCCTGCCATTACCGGCCATGTTGAAAGTATCGGGCACGGGATCGGTGACAGTAATGACGAGACGGGCGGGCTTGGTCTGCCGGAGGTGGAACCGACATTTAGCTGGGTGCGGCTCGCGCAGCGTATTCCGGTGCGCATTCATATCGACACCTTACCGGCGGGAATTGATCTGGTGGCTGGTTTGTCCGCGAGCGTGTTGATTACGCCATAACGTTTCTGGTCACTATTGTGCACACGTTGGGTTTAACGCTATGAATCACAGAAAAGAACTTATCATCAACTTAATTGCGTGGATCAATCGCAATATTCAGTCGCCAATGAAAATTGATGATGTCGCAGCCAAGTCCGGCTATTCAAAATGGCACTTACAGCGACTGTTTTTTGCGGAAACGGGCCAGAATCTGGGCCAGTTTATCCGCGATCGAAAGCTAAGTTTAATTGCCGAACAACTGATTACATCCAATGAATCATTAATCAGTCTGGCCATGAAATACGGCTTTGATTCTCAGCAATCATTAACCCGGGCATTTCACAAAAAATATCAACTGCCGCCGCATAAATACCGAAAGACATTTTTTCGTCAGCATTTCGATGATTTTCATACCGACGTAAAACCACGGAAATCATCACCCGCGTCATCGTCGAGGTGAGTCGTCTGTTGCCGTTCCGGCTGGCGATTAGGGGACATCTATTTAAAAAGCGGGACGCCTTGCCGGAATGACGCGCCTTTGTACCAGAATGGTGCGCGCTGCACTGACACAATGCGTGTTCGCCTCGCTATTCTGCCGGTTTACCTGCACCTTCTGCGGTTTTTAAAAGCTGGCACATCAATTGCTTTCTTAACGATACCGCATCCTGCATGGCAGGAACAGGCACCGTAGCCTGGCAAGCGGCTTGTGGCGATTAGCCACTCCAGTACATCGATTTCAGGCGAAGAAGCCCTGCCGGCAATGCTGTCGGCGGGGCTTTTTTTTGGAGTAAATCTATGAGCAAGTTAAAAGCATGGTTTCAGGGTCCACAAGATATCACTGAAGCAGAAGCCGTTGAGGATTACGCAGTCGGCCGCGTGCCGTCGCACTATCGCTGGCCTATTCCGGCCATTATTCTGGTACTGCTCGGCAACTCTACCGCCATGTTCTGGTTCAGCCTTGGCGCGGACATGAGCTATCAGGTCGGCTGGCCCATGTTGCTGCTGCCGATTGGTTATATGGTGGTGTTCGCCACCTTAATTGGCTCCTGCATTATGAAGATGGCGAGTAAAGAGGGACTTTCACTCAATCTGATGACGCGCGGGCTGGGATTCGGCTATATGGGGTCGGCCTTCACATCGCTGATTTACGCCGTGAATTTCATCTTCTATTTCCTGTTCGAAGGCACCATCGTGTCTCACGCTATCGCCAACTATGCGGGCGTGCCGGTCAACTCGTTTACCGGCATCGCCATCTTTGCGCTGATGGGGCTGGCCGCCATCTGGTTTGTCTGGAAAGGCATGTCATCCATGCAGTTTCTGCAAACCTGGGGCGTTCCCATTTTCATTGTGCTGTTTGGCTTTTGTATCTGGCAATTAACCCACCACTATCCGGCGGTCAGCTTCAGCGGCTGGCAGCCAAAAGGGGAGATCGACAGTAACGCGCTGTGGCTGGTGATGAATATGGCCAACGGGCAAATTGTCTTTCAGGGATTGATGGCTACTGATTACGGTCGTTTTGCCCGTCCGGGTATCAGCCATAAAGGCACTGCCACCATCATGCTGGGGATGCTGATCCCGATTGTGGTGGTCATGCTGTTTGGCGCGTTTATGGCCTACACCCTGATGCCGCATATTCAGGGCGAAGATGTCTGGTCGCTGGCGCTCGATCCGGGCTTTGTCTTCCCGCTGATTATTGGTCTGACCGGCGTGTTATTTGCGGTGATTACCCAGATCCGCATTAACGTGCTCAATCTCTACTCGGGGTCGATTGCACTGTCGAATACCATGGATATGGCGTTTAACTATCGCCCGGGACGTCAGTGGTGGATGTTGCTGGTCTGGTTGCTCGGTGTGGTGTTCTACATCTGCAATATCTTGCAATATACCGGCACTTTCCTCTCCATTACCGGCATTCTCACCAACACCTGGGTGTTTATTATCCTTGCGGATTACTTTATCTGCCGCAAAGTGCTGCACCTTGCGCCATCCGATTTTGTGGAGTTCCGCAAAGAGTATCTGCGTATGTGGAACCCGTCCGGCGTGATTGCGCTGTGCGTTGCGGTTGCCATAGGCGCGGCTGGCGTGCTGGGCCTGTATCCGATGGTGTATGCCTCGTTTATCGCCATGCTGGTTGGCCCGGTGCTGCACGTTGCTATCAGCGTTGCCACTCGCGGCAGCTATTACTTCAAAACCTTCCCTGAGGACATGCAAACCAACTGGAAACCTTCTGATGCTTATCAGGGGCCGAAACCGGTATTTAATCCGTTACTGAGCAAGGAGGCAGAATAATGCGCATCAACGTTGCAACCATCCAGTTTGAACCAACGCAGTTCAGAAAAGAGGAGAACGTCACGCGTCTGCTGGCATTAGCAACTCAGGCCGCGCGTGATGGCGCGCGCTTAATCGTTATGCCGGAAATGGCGACCACCGGCTATTGTTGGCTGGATCGCGCGGAAGTCGCCCCTTATGTAGAAACGGCGGACGGAGCCACCAGCCAGGCATTTGCTGCCGTTGCGCGCGAGTTTAACTGCTTTTTGGTCTTTGGCATGCCGGAGCGGGATCCGGTGACTGACCTTTACTATAACAGCGCCGTTCTGGTCGGGCCGCAGGGGGTGATTGGCGTCCACCGTAAAACGCACCCTTATATCTCGGAACCGAAATGGGCGGCTAACGGCGATGGCGGACATCAGGTCTTTCACACGGAGATCGGCAATATCGCGCTGTTGATCTGTATGGATATTCACTTTATTGAAACCGCCCGGCTGGTTGCGCTGGGCGGCGCGCAAATTATCTGCCACATCAGCAACTGGCTGGCTGAACGCACACCTGCGCCTTACTGGCTTACGCGCGGTTGGGAGAACGGCTGCGCGCTGATCGAAAGTAATCGCTGGGGCTGGGAGCGGGGCGTGCAGTTCAGCGGCGGCAGCTGCATTGTGGATAGCCACGGGAATCTGCTGGCCAGTTGTGACAGCGGCGATCGGGTACTCAGCGCTGAATTACCCCTGCCTGAGGAGAATCCACAACTGAATAAGCGTCGGCCTGAGCTGTATCAGCGTTTGATGACCAACACTTTCCAGTGGAATCCAAAGGACTTTTTTGGCTTATATGGGCGTAATCCACTGCCCGACGGCAAAGATTCACGTATTGCGGTGGCGCAGTTTCGTCCGCAAAACGATGTTGATGCCAATCTGTCGCAGATTCGCCACTGGGCCGAACAGGCGAAATCGGGCGGCGCAGAACTGCTGGTATTGCCGGAACGCGCGCTGACCGGCGGTGACGGTAGCCGCTACGCGCTGACGCTGGATGATGCGCCTGTACAGGCGCTGATCGCGCTGGCGATGGAACTGGATATCGCGCTGCTTGCGGGGTTCGCCGAGCGGGAAGGGGAGCAGTGCTATAACAGCGCGGTGCTGGTGAGCAGTGGCGGATTGAGTGCGCATTATCGGCAGATTCATGTAAGCGAACAGGATCGGCAATGGGCCTGCGCAGGTAATCAGTGGGTGACCTGCGATCTGCCCTGCGGGCGGGTTGGTATTTTGCTGGGCGAAGATCTGCTGGTGCCGGAAGCCGCACGGATTCTGGCGCTGGAAGGCTGCGACATCATTGCGTGCCCGGCGCAGCTTCATACACCTGCGCCAATGGCGCACGTGGGCACGGCGATCCCCCATGTCTGGCCGATTCCGCGCGGTGCCGATCCTTACCACTGGCTGCTGCCGCGCGTTCGCGCGGGTGAGAATAATGTCTGGCTGGCTTTTGCCAACTGGCCAGCCGCTGAAGGAGAAAGCATTGGCCTGAGCGGAGTATTCGGCCCGGATACGTTTGCCTTTCCGCGTAAAGAAGCGAAAGCCACAGGCGCGAAAGGGCTGGTGGTGCTGGATATCTCCACGGGTTCAGCCGGTACCACCTACCCCGATCATGTGGTAAGACGTAAAGACCTGGTGCTGATGCGTCAGCCGCATTACTACACTGCGCTGGTTGCTCAACCACCGCGATGAACCACAGACGCGGCCTGCGGGCCGCGTTGATTCAGGAGCCATTATGTCTGCCACTCAGCCGCTGCCTAAACGCGTTATTCCGGTCGGTATTCTCTATTCTGTTTCAGGCGATTATGCGGTTATCGGGCGCGAGATGCTCAACGGCATTCTGCTGGCGATTGAGGAGATAAATGCCAATCCCGCCCATGAATTTACCCTTGCTCCCATAATCCGCGATCCGCAGGGTTCGCTGGATCTCTACTACGACTATTGCCACGACTTGCTCTATCGCCACGGCGTGCGTCATGTGATCGGCTGCTACACGTCCGCGGCGCGTAAAACCATTCTGCCGTTGATCGAAGGTGCAAATGCGCTGCTGTGGCACTCCGCGCGCTATGAAGGGTTTGAGAGCAGCAACAGCGTGATTTATCTTGGCGCCACGCCCAATCAGCATATCTTGCCGATGCTGAGCTGGCTGTTACAGCAGCAGGCGGCGGAGATCTATCACATCGGCTCTAACTATGTCTGGTCCTGGGAGATGGATCGCATCACCCGTGAGGCCGTGATCCCTGCGGGCGGCTGCGTGGTGCAGAGTAAATTACTGCCGCTGGGCGACGAAAATGTGGATGCGTTAATCGCTGATATTATCGCCTGCCGCCCGAAAGTGCTCCTGAATACCATGGTCGGCAAAAGCGCCTACAGTTTTTACCGCGCCTGGCACCAGGCCTGTCAGCAGCACCCGTGGTTAAACGAGGTGCTGAAGCTGAGCCTGACGCTGTGTGAGCCGGAAGTGCAGTTAATAGGCGCAGAGGCATTAGAGGGGTATCTGGTCTCTGCAAGCTGGTTTCAGTCGATTGACAGCGCCGCCAACCGGCGTTTTCTGAGCAGCTACCGCCAGCGCTTTGGTGAGCATGTTTCGCCGTCAGTGGACAGTGAAAGTGCCTGGCTGGCCGGACATTTACTGGCAAGAGCCATTGCGCGCCACGGCAATGCCGACGTTGAAGGCGTGCGCAATGCGGTATTGCAGGATGAAATGGATTCGCCAGCCGGGCGAATTCGCCTCGACGCCGACAATAATCACTGCTGGTTGACCCCGCATCTGGCGCGCTGTCACAACGGCAGGCTGGAGAGTTTCTGGCAGGCTGATGCCGCGGTGAAACCCGATCCCTGGCTGGCCTGGGTGGATCTCGCGAGCCTCACGCATCGCGGAGGCAGCGCATGAGCCGAAAAAACGTGCAGATGCGCGGATTAAAAGTGTGTGTGATCGGCTGTTCCGATCGTGATAACCACCATCTGGCGCAACAGTTTAGCCGCATAGGGATAGAGGGCCTGTTCTGTGCGGCGTTTCCTGATGAGAGCCAACTGGCTGACCAACAGCTGCTGGTGTTCGACGGCGATAACTCCACCCTGTTTCATCCCACGAACCTGCTCCCCTGGCCCGCGCTGCCAAAGATTGCGCTTACCGCCATTGAAACGCCATCGCGTTTACAGTGGATTGCCGAGCAGAAGATCGACAGCTATATGCGTAAACCGGTACGTTTTGATGGTGTGATGACCGCCTTTACGCTGGCGCTTAATCATGCCGCGCACATCAACCAGCTCGAAGCGCAACTCAGGCGGCAGGAGGAGCGGCTGCGAGCGCGTAAGTTTTTGTTTTCCGCGCAACTGCGGGTTATGCACGCGCTACGGCTGGAGGAAGACGATGCTTACAGCTTGCTGCGCCGCGCCTCGATGGCGCAACACATGACCATTGAAAACCTCAGCTGTGAGTTGCTGAACGACACGGAATTCTGGCTCAACCGGTTGAAATCACTGCTGGCGGAATAGTGTGCTCTGTTTTGCAGGATGCTGTGCAAAAAAACGGCCTCAAGAAGAGGCCGGAGTGTCGGGTTTTCACCATTCCGCTTAATTTCTGACGTTAATCACGCCGTATTTTGACGCTTGATCCTGAAACACCACTTTACCGCTGTCATTTTTGACAATCTTCACCATTAATACATCGTTATCCATGCTGTTTTGCGCATAGACGCTAAAGTTTTCCGGCAGTTTGATATGTAATCCGTCAGAAAATGCCTCGCCGGCAGCGCTGGGGTAGTTTCCGCTGCTCATGTTATAAAGCGTGGTGATATTGTCTTTGGTGATTTTCAGGTCGCTGTCGTTAAAGCAGTTATCAACGTATCCCGGCGAGGTAACCGGGCCGCACGTCACGATTGCGGTATAGCCATTGCGGTATTTGGCCTCTTCTTCCATATTGGATTTTATCGCCGCGATATTTCTCTCCGCTAAAGGGCTGCCATTGGCTTTTGCCTTTTCATACCACGCCAGCGCTTGCTGATAATCCTTTTCGACGCCAATCCCGTTGGCATAGTTGTAACCCAAATCAATTTGCGCATTCGCATCATTGGCTTCGGCTGCTGCGCGGGTTAACGCCACGCCTTTATCAACATCCCGGGCAACGCTTTTCCCGTAGGTATAGAGAAAACCCAACCGCTGCATGGCCGCCGGATTTTTTTGCGCCGCTGCGGATTCCAGCCAGTGAATGGCTTCGCTTTTTTGCTGCGCCGTGCCTTTGCTGAGCGCGATTCCCCACTCGGCCTGTGCAGCGATATCGCCCGCTTCAGCTTTCAATTCAAGTTCTGATTTGGCGGCAACCGGTGCGGGCTGCGGGGTAACTGGCGCAGGATCGGGTTTCGCCTGAACGGGTTCAGTTTTGTTACCCAGCAGCGTTTGCAGATCCTGAATGCGCGACTGATACGCAGTTTGCAGAGACTCAATGGTCGTCGCCTTATTGCGAATATCTTTCAGCCATGACAACTGTGATTTGCGCAGCAGGGCTTTATTTTCCGGCTGTTGCTGAAGTAGCTGGTTATAGAGCGCGTTAAGCTGGCTGTCCATCCCGGAGAGCGCGGGCGTGGAGCAAATAGTAAGTTCAACAAAACCTGCGGCTTTCTCACAATTAAACGAAGCACTGTGGCCCATTTGCGAAATGCAGTACAGCAGGCCCGCCAGAATGACTTTCTTCATAATCTCACCCTTTTTGAGTTTGAATATCTCTATCGGGCTGAAAGACAAAAGCTTTAGGGGAAATATACCTGCTGTTAATAGGGGGATCAGGCGCGATCCCAGGGGGGATTGTCGCCAAAAGCCTGCGCCAGGTAATCGACAAAATGGCGGACTTTCACTGGAATGCGCAGCGCGCTCGGATAAACCGCCTGAATAACTAAATCACTGGCAGTGTAATCCGGCAGCAACGGGATCAAGGCCTTGCGGCGGATATAATCGCCAAACATAAAGGTTGGCCCATAGACAATCCCCGTTCCGGCCAGCGCAGACGCCACCAGTAACTGCAGATTATTTGCCGTCAGCCTGCATGGCCCATCAATCACGTGCGCGTGTTTTTGCTTATCAAACAGCGTCCAGTTTCCTTCTGAGACGGCTTTACTAAAAGCCAGCCGTGAAGCATTACGCAAATCCTCCGGCGTTTGCGGAGTGCCGTGTCGCAAAAGCCAGCCAGGTGAAGCGCAGATAACCATGCGACAGGGCGCCAGTTGCCGCGTGACAAGCTGTGTCGATTTCAGTCTGCCAATGCGGATGGCAACATCCACCCGCGCATCCAGCAGATCGACATAACGATCTTCCAGCAGCACCTCCACATTCACCTCAGGGTGATCTTCCAGATAGCGAGCCACTACGCTTGCGACATGAAGCTCACCGAAAGTGACCGGGACGGTAACGCGCAAGGTGCCACGTGCGGTGGCCTGGGTATCGCCCGCTTCGCGGTTTGCCTCCTCAAACGCTTCGAGGATCTGTTTGCCGCGCTCGTAATAGATTTGACCGGCATCGGTCAAACTTAATCGCCGTGTTGAACGTTGCAGAAGCCGGGCATTCACTTCGGTTTCGAGCGCGCTGACGTGTTTGCCCGCCATAGCCGGAGACACGCCAAAACGTCTCGCAGCGGCAGCAAAACTGCCTTCTTCAACGGCAGCAACAAAAACAGCAAGGCTGGTTAACCGATCCATTTCTTTACCATTCAATACTCAGATTATCGACTCTCGCTACTTTACAGGGAATTATCAAATACTGTGATGGAGTTTACGCTGCTGACTCGTTAAACAGAGGAGCTATGCAATGAAACTTGACGTTAATGGCACACACATTCAGGTCACGCAGCAAGGGAACGGGGAGCTGGCGCTGGTCTTTTTGCACTATTACGGCGGTTCGTCGCGAACCTGGGAGGCGGTTGCCGGAGCGCTGTCGGATCGCTACCGGACGATAGCCATCGACCATCGCGGCTGGGGCGAATCGGCAAAACCGGAAAGCGGCTATGAGCTGGCGACACTGGCGGCGGATGCGCAGGCGGTCATCGATGCGCTTAACCTGCAACGCTATATTCTGGTGGGGCATTCGATGGGCGGAAAGGTTGCGCAGCTTATCGCCTCGCACCAACCGACTGGTCTTGCAGGGATGATCCTGGTCGCGCCGTCTCCCCCTTCGCCGATGCGCCTTTCACCGCAAGAACGCACGCTTTTAACCAGCGCTTATTCGTCCCGTGAATCGGTCGGATACGTGATTGATAATGTACTGACAGCGAAAGAACTGAGCGCCGCACAGCGGGAGCAGGTGATTGAAGACAGCCTGAAAGGCAGCCCGCAGGCGAAAAAAGCCTGGCCGGACGTGATGATGGCGGAAGATATTACGGCAGATGTCGCTGCAATTAAGGTGCCCGCGATGGTTATTTTGGGCGAGCGGGATAAGGTGGAACGCCGCCCGGTGCTGGAAGCCGAGCTTTTGCCGCGCATCCCGCAGGCGACGTTGCATATCATCCCTGACGCCGGGCATCTGCTGCCGCTCGAAGCGCCGCAAGCGCTTACAGAGAGGATCGCGCATTTTATAACGCATGCACTCTGAAGCCTTAACGCAGGCAGGCGAGATATCTTTCCCCTGAGCGGCGTTTTCGGTTATCTCTTTGCCCGCAAACGCGCCGTAGAGTTGCGTATATTTGACGGCACTCTGGCGGCGCGTCAAATCCGGCTGCCCATTCCTGCATAGCGGTGTAAAAATGGGAGATGTCTTTCAGCCCGCCGGATAGTTCAGAGCCGCTGATACGGCTCTGTGCGGGTACCAGGCTATTCGGCTCGTGGCAGTAGCTGGTAAATCCACGCGCTGACGCGTTTGCCCTCAGCGGTAGTGACCTCGACTAAAACGCGGTCGTAGCCCTCTTCAAATTCATCCAGCATCGGCCAGTGCGCAGCAAGGTTGTCGGACAGAAACAGGTAACCGTGCACCTGTGCGCCGTTTTCATCCAGTACGATGCCTGGAAAATCGGCAGCGGCTCCCCAGCCACGCGCGTAAAACGTACCGGTGACGTGGCCCGGCAGCCATTCACCGCCGATGTTTTCCAGGATATGCGCATTAGAACAGCCGGGACGCAGCGTGCCGTAGACAAATAACGATTCCATTTTCCCTCAACAATCAAGGCGATAAATACCCAGCGGGCGAAGAGTATTCAAAATACGGTTTTGTGATGAGGTTCGCAACTGTCTGCACGCGCGGTGCGCGGTAAACGCCAAAAAGCAAAAAGCCTGCTCGAAAGCAGGCTTCTTAAATATGGCTCCTCTGACTGGACTCGAACCAGTGACATACGGATTAACAGTCCGCCGTTCTACCGACTGAACTACAGAGGAATCGTGTGGAGGCTTATCTTAGCGGCGAAAAATCTTTTGTCAAACCTCATTTTAGCGATGGCAACCTGACTGCTGAATCCATCGACAATTTGATCTAATAAACACCGATTTCGGTGTAAATACTTTGCAGGATCAGGGTTTCTCCCTCATCATTTGAAATGTGATTTCACCTTTCGCGGCTAAGGACCATTTTGAACCTCGTCACTCCCTTACGCCAGGCCGTCATGCGTACGCCCTGGTACAGAAAACGTAAAAGTTACCGTGTATTATTCTGGCGAGAAATTACCCCCCTTGCCGTACCGATCTTCCTGGAAAACACCTGTGTTTTGATGATGGGTGTGCTCAGCACGTTTCTGGTGAGCTGGCTGGGTAAAGAAGCGATGGCGGGCGTCGGCCTGGCGGACAGCTTCAATATGGTGGTGATGTCTTTTTTTGCCGCCATTGATTTAGGGACGACGGTGGTCGTGGCCTTCAGCCTCGGCAAACTGGATGGTGAGCGGGCGAGGGCGGCAACGCGGCAGTCGCTGGTGATCATGACGTTGTTTGCCATTGTACTGGCGGCGGTGATCCACTACTTTGGCACGCAAATCATCGACTTTATCGCCGGTGCGGCGACGGCGGAAGTTAAAGCGCTGGCGCTGACCTACCTTGAACTCACCGTCATCAGCTACCCGGCGGCGGCCATTGCCCTGATTGGCAGCGGCGCGCTGCGCGGCGCGGGCAATACCAAAATCCCGCTGTTGATTAATGGCGGGATGAATATCCTCAACATCATTATCAGCAGCATCCTGATTTATGGCCTTTGGGGCTGGAAAGGCATGGGTTTTGCCGGTGCAGGGCTGGGGTTGACTATTTCCCGCTATATTGGCGCGGTGGCGATTATCTGGGTGCTGATGATTGGTTTTAATCCGGCGCTGCGGATCTCGCTGAAAAGCTACTTCGAAAAACTCAACTTCTCTATTATCTGGGAAGTGATGGGGATCGGCATTCCGGCCAGTATCGAGTCGGTGCTGTTTAACGGCGGCAAGCTGTTAACGCAAATGTTTGTCGCGGGTATGGGTACCAACGTCATCGCCGGTAATTTTATTGCCTTCTCCGTGGCTGCACTGATTAACCTGCCGGGGAACGCGCTGGGCTCTGCGTCTACCATTATTACCGGTAAGCGCCTCGGTAAAGGTCAGATCGGCCAGGCAGAACGCCAGCTACGCCATGTCTTCTGGCTTTCGACGCTGTTGCTGACAGCAATTGCCTGGGGTACTGCGCCTTTTGCCGGGCTGTTTGCTTCCTTTTATACCCAGGAAGAGGACGTAAAAGAGGTGGTTAAGGTACTTCTGTGGCTTAATGCGGCGTTTATGCCGATTTGGGCGGCATCATGGGTGCTGCCTGCGGGTCTGAAAGGCGCGCGCGACGCCCGTTTCGCCATGTGGGTTTCCATGCTTGGAATGTGGGGTTGCCGGGTGGTGGCAGGGTATACGCTGGGGGTCATGCTCGGTATGGGCGTGATTGGCGTCTGGCTCGGGATGTTCCTCGACTGGGCGGTACGCGGCGTTTTCTTCTACTGGCGCATGGCGAGCGGCAGGTGGTTGTGGAAGTATCCAAAGCCGCAGAAAAGAGCCATTTCTGCACAACCTGGAGAATAATTCGGCAAACGCGCCGAAAAAGGCAAATCAGGCTTTGACAAGGGTCAGGGGCGTCGTTAATATTCGCCCCGTTCACACGATTCCTCTGTAGTTCAGTCGGTAGAACGGCGGACTGTTAATCCGTATGTCACTGGTTCGAGTCCAGTCAGAGGAGCCATATTTAAGAAGCCTGCTTTCGAGCAGGCTTTTTGCTTTTTGGCGTTTACCGCGCGCCGCGCGTGCAGACAGTTGCTCCGTAATTTCAAACCTTCTCGTAAGCCTTTTAAAGCCTCTGATTCACACGGTCTGTATCAGTAATCACTAAATACTCATAATGAAATCAGTGCAGTACCCACAAGAACGTGTACTGTCTTTTTCAATTGATAAGGCCGGATCATGTAACATGATGGCTGGAATTTATAATATTACAAATAAAGGAAATGATAATCTATCTCATTAGGTTTACTTCTAAAGGGCAAGAAAAATGTTACGTATTGATGAATCGGAGTTCCCTCTCGTATGGCTGATACAAGTCGACCAAATGGAGAACCGCAGTTCTCAAAGCGAAGCTTACGATAACAGTTTTATTCAGCTAGAAAAAATTTTAGGCAAGAAAATACCTTTTGTCATAATAAGTGCGACAGAATTTGAGGATGAAGAACAACACGAACATTCGAAAGAAGAAAAAATGAAATTGGCATTATGGCTTAAGAAAAACAAAGCCAATGTGAAAAAATATATAATCGCGCAAATTCAAATAGTACCAGAAAACAAACAAAGCATTATATTAAAAGGCTTTGCGAAAGCATTTTCAAAGTTTTGGGGATATCCTATGCTAATCGTTTCTGATAAGGAAAATGCAATAGTCAAAGCCAATAATTTACTTAACAATATAAAACAACAAGATTAATGCATTTTCACCTTAGCTAAATTCGCCCCTTATGTGAAAGAACAAGAACAGGAAAATTAATGATGTTAACCAGAAAACGCATGCGGCAAACAGTACCAAGGCAATATGTTATTAATGTCATGGAAAATAACAAGAATAAATTTCTCCAGGTTACCGAAATATATTCCCTCATGAAAGAAAGTCATAAAATTGCGCTGAGTGTAATTTATCGAGTCACAAGAGATCTCTATACTGCAGGAATTCTTGAACGACGCTGGAATGAATATAATGGACGTCTAACATATAGATTAATTGACACGATGAAATAAAAATATTTGGCTTACTTCTGGCCTGCCTTTGTAGGTTACAATCATTATCACTTTCATATAAAAACGAGCAAGTCGTAGAAGAAAAGAATAATATTTATTTATCATCATCTGAATGACACGTATCTGGTAAAGGGATATAATAATATCCTTTTAAAATACCTTTATTATCTTTCTCAAAAAAACAACCAGAAAAAAGATCAGGATCAGAGTCTCTTCTTTTTATTTTGTTCTCTATCATATAATTAAAATATACATAATTTATAAATTTTTCTAAATCAGATATGTACCCCTCATAATAAAATCTTATAAATTCATTATATGTAACAACCGAAGAGAGCGTAGCATCTCTGGCAGTAAAAAAAATTACAGGGTCTTTTATTGACAACGTTTTCTTGAACTCAGCAGTTATAGTCAAATGGTTGGATTCACTGCAGGAAGAAATTACGAATTTTTTTTCGTATAAATCTAAAATGAAACGAGTTAGTCTTTTATAGAAAAGAGACTCAATGCTTTCATTTCTTTGTGAAAGGACAAACTCTTGCTTTTCTTCTTTATAATTATTTCTTCTATCATGAATAGAAGAAACAATATTATGCTCAAATATAATATTCTCATGTTTAACTGTTAAGTTCCAGGACATGGCGAGGTTTCTCTGAAAAAAAGAGCTGGATATAAATCGAGTCTTACGGTAGTAACCAGGGGTTACGCCATAGTACTTCTTAAAAAAACGAGCGAATGTTTGCTGGGAACTAAAACCACTTTCAACACAAATTTCTACCATCGGGAGCTGACTCATTTTTATAAGGAGGGCTGCATTCGTAATTTTCCTGTTTCGAATGTATCTTCCAAGACTTATTCCAAAATATTTATGAAACATTCTCTGGAGATGCCATTTACTGTAACCTGATTTAATTGAAATGTTTTCTATTTTAAGATTGGTGTGTAGATTATTTTCAATCCAGATAAGCAGATCATAGAAGAAATCAGTCATAAATATTCACCCTAAAAAGAAATGTATACCGACAAGACTAACGCTTGAGTTACATAACGACTAAAAAATCACACATCATATATTAGAGGTAGTAATAATAACTTTATAATCAAGCCAGGTCTTTATCTTTCTCGGCCAAATATAAGTAAGAATGCACAGCGTGCACAGATTTTAAAAATCATCTCCATAATAAAAATACAAAATGATACTGATGCATCTGACATGAATAACAAGAGACTTTCCAGTGATTAAGTACTATCTCATTTAGTTAAGATTTAAAATATAAAAACACCTTTTTTACTGGCCCGATATTAAAACAAATGGCATAATATCTGTATTCCAGACAGTGCCCATTGGTGGAGACAATTCCATTGAGAACGTTAGACCATACACCCTCAGAATTCATAAATCCTTTATTACCTGTCTTCTCAATGAAATCAGAGAGTATCTCTGATGACTGGGAATTGAAACCACACAAACATCCCGAAGCACAGCTTATTTTTTCAGTCAAAGGTACGATGATTTGCGAAGTGAAAAACTGTATCAGATTGATCCCGCCTCAATGTGCAATATGGATACCTACTAATGTCCTCCATTCGACAAGAGGGAGTGGTAATACAGATTGTTATTGTATTTTTATAGATACCAGCTTAATTAAGGGATTACCTTCCGAATGTAGCACATTATCTGTCTCTCCACTTTTACGTGAGTTAATAATATATGCATCCGGGTTTAATCACGAACTAATAAAACCGTCAGAGCAAAAAATTATTGATATTTTGGTTGATCAGATAAAAATATCATCAAAAATGGATGTGAGCCTTCCTATGCCTTCTGAATCTCGCCTCTATTCTTTAGCCAATATGTTAATAAAAAATCCAGGGGATAACTTAAAACTCAAAGATTGGGCAAATAAAATTAATATGAGCGAAAGAAGTTTTACCCGACTTGTCCATCAGGAACTGGGAATGAGCTTTGGCAGATGGAAACAGCAACTCCACATTGTCATTGCGCTCCAAAGGATTTCACAGGGCGATAGTATAACCACAATTGCTCTTGATTTAGGATATGAAAATACCAGTGGTTTTGTAACTATGTTCAAAAAAGTTTTGGGTAAACCACCATTAAGCTACTATAAGGAATTCCAGGATGCTAACATTAGAAATAATAATTCTTTCAGAATTTAATTTAAAAGAGGGTTATTAACCCTCTTTCACCATCAGAAGGCGTAGTTTACTGCAACCCAGAAGCGTCTTCCATCCTCAGTATATCCGTAATTATCATATCTGATTTTCTTATCCAACAGGTTCGAGATGCCAGCTTTGACATCTATATTTTTATTCACACTATAATCTGTACCAAAATCGAATAATGCAAAAGATGGGGCTCTGATTGGTAATATTGCCTGCTCAGTTCCACCCACATTATCACTATCTTTTCCGCGGAAGTTCACTGTAAGCCAGGTTTTAAATGATTCATTTAACTCATAATTTATCGTGCTGGTAAACTGATGTTTGGGAAGTTTCGTCAGCGGTTTTCCTTTATACTCACCTGATTTTTGTTGTGAATATGTATATGTATAATTATTTTCAACGGTTACTTTATCATTTACAGGAAAATTAAGATCAGCCTCAACCCCTCTCGTAACCGCTTTCCCTACATTATCATATGTTAGCGGATATGCCCCATATGGGTTGGGAACAGGATCGCATTGGGTAGACGGGCACGCAGTTGTTGTTATTTTATCTTTAAATTGATTATTAAATAATGTCACACCACCAGATAATCCCTCATCGTTGTTGTATAAGAGACCAAGTTCCTGCGTGATTGATTTTTCAGGTTTAAGGTTAGGATTACCATAAACATCACCTGCATAGGAAACTGAACCAAAATGTGGATCTGTTTCAGTGATTCCTGGGGCTTTAAAACCACTGCTTACCCCTCCTTTTACTGTCCAGTCCGAAGCTACATTCCACACGCCATACATACGTGGGCTCCAGTGATCACCAAATTGATTATCGTGATCCAGTCTTACCCCGGTTGTCAGAGTAAAGTCTTCGGTTGTCATCCATGAATCTTCGAGAAAGAGAGATTTTTCTGTCCGTTTTAGATTCGTTAAATCAGAAATCTGGTTTGAATAACCGTCATGTAATTTCTTAATGCTTAGCTCACCACCAAACGTAAGAATATGACTCCCTATATTTGAGGAGAGTGAAGAACGCATATTAATATTCTTCAAATCAATATCTTGTGAGTTAATAGAGTAATCTTCACTCTGAATGTAAGAGTCAGTCTTACCAATAGCCCAGTAGCCCACATGATTGACAGAGAACCGATTTACCTCTGCTTTTTTACGAAAATCAGAAGGGCAGCCAGAGTAATATGTACACTCCGGACTGATGGATTTTCCAACCATCTGACTAATATCCTGCTGTGTATGGTTAGCAGTGAGCGAAATCTCTTGTTCATCGGTAGGAGTATAGGTAACTTTCCCTGTCACGTTTTCTCTTTTGCTGCCACGATATCCATTATAAATTTCGTCTTCATCACGCTTTGAATAACTACCATAGGCTTGCATTGAAAGGATATTATCTACCAATGGTCCTGTAACAAAAAAATCATTCTGAAAAATATCACCGGAATCACTATGTTCCTGCACAGTCAAATTACTTCCGATGCTACCCTGCCATTTTTTTGCATTTTTCTTTGTAATAATATTAATTACGCCACCAATGGCATCAGAACCATAAAGCGATGACATCGGCCCCCTAATAACCTCTATATGATCAATAGCAGAAACAGGAGGAATCCAGGCATTCATCTGACCAGAACCATCAAATAATCGACTGCTATCTCTGGAGTCAATTCTCATTCCGTCGATCAGATAGAGCGTATATGCAGAACCCATACCTCGTATATTTATTTCTTTATGGTCTCCACCGACGGTTGTCGTAACACCCGGA
The DNA here is from genome assembly GCF_003028445.1 of Kosakonia sp. H7A. Taxonomy (NCBI): domain Bacteria; kingdom Pseudomonadati; phylum Pseudomonadota; class Gammaproteobacteria; order Enterobacterales; family Enterobacteriaceae; genus Kosakonia; species Kosakonia sp. H7A. The sequence continues at coordinate 409,125 of NZ_PYTZ01000002.1, forward strand.
ATCCCCTGGAGCATATCCGCAATATCACGATACGGTTTCTTTTCTAATTGATTTTGGGAAATTGAGGTAACTGATGCCGGTGCTTGTTCTGTACTACTGGCTTGTCCATTGGCATTTGCTGAGACAATAATTGTATTATCATTATCTGTAGCGTTAACGAAAAAAGAAAGCGGTGTAACCAGACATATCAAACTTATACTAATAGGTGAAATTCTGTATTTCCTCATACTATCTCCCCAATTTTTTTATTTTTTCAAACCCAAGAGCCCTTGAAAAATCACCACATGTGATAATGATAATCATAAGCATTTAAGAGATAGTAATTTAAAGGGCCAGAAGACCGTCCGCATTATTAATTTCAGCCATATTATTCGTTATTCCAGCCATGCAGAGGGTGAAGTTTTATCTTCACTTGAGATTAATTAATAAATTTATATATTTATCATGATGTTATGTGGGAAGGCCGGATGTGAGCGCTCATTTCTGCACGCCATTATGGCTGAATGGAAAACTATCATGACTGAAACAAACTACGTTCCATATGTAAAAACCAATGATAATTATTTGTTAATAAACATTGATGGTGAGGCTATGACGAGAAATATCATGGAATTTATTGGTTATTTTTTTACTCATCCCATGACCAGATCCCAGTATCAGATACAACGATCAATTAGTAATATCTGCTCTATTACTGCCTAATTTCCCGTTTCGCCACTGTACCGCAAACTCTGACGGCGTCTGATAATTCAGTGCTGAATGTGGGCGAGTCATTAATGATATTCCTGGCGTGAACAATATCGCTGAACCAATGCTCATTCAGGCTTTCATCGTGAAAGCGGCGGTGATATCCAGCATGGCTTCGGCGAGCAGCTTCTGAGGCGGGCGTTTTCCTCTTCAAGTCAACGGGGAGCCGGTCACCGACCCGCAGGCCGATTGCGAGTGAAGCCTGGTATGCAATCATGGGCACGCTCCTTTTCATCTGATGGCCCTGAGTTTGATGAAGCATGATTCTCACGAAGCACAAAGGGACAGCGATTTTGCTGCCCCTTCGTTGCCAGCCAGTTATCGGTCGGCGATCCAGTTTCCGTGGAATCCCTGCGGGACATGGTGGTCCAGCTTGATGCGGGCCACCGGTTTACCGGAAAAGTCCGTCGCATCGAGGATGACCAACTCGCTGGCATTCCTGAGCGGGTGATACCACACGGCGAGAATCCATCCGTGGTCTTCCTCCTTCGCCTCCGGATGCGGCACGAAGATCGGTTCTCCTACAACCAGGTCGAGCTCGCGGGTGACGTGCTGGAACTCGGTCGTCCCGGTCTGATAGTCGTGCTTGATCAGACAGTTGAACCCGCGCGATTCAGGCTTCGGGTCATGGACGCCAGCCATATAACCGTAGCGGTGGGGGGAGCCCAGGATGGTCTCGTTAGGGCGTACGAATTCGGCAGAGAAATCACCGATCCGGTGGTGCCTTACCGTGCCCTGCCTGAGGTTGATCACAAAGCGCCACAGCTGCGGTTGCTCGAATGCCGATGGGCCGTCTACCAGAGGGAACGGATAGTAGTCCGAAGGATTGAACTGCAGAATCGCGTTAGACACCGGCGTGGTGCTGGCGTCGATAATCGTATCTCCCTCATCCTGATAAGCATTGAGGAAGTGGCCGATCATGTATTCCGAGTTTTCCGGATGCAGCCAGATTGCTTCGCCGGTCTTGCGATCGACGAACAGGATACGTGCATTGCGATCCTGGTCAGGGGCGACGAACCACGAACTCTTCCCCTTCTGGATCAGCTCGCCCGACCATGGCCGCCAACTGATCAGACCGAAGAAGAAGATGTAGTGCTGCCTGGTGAAAATGACGTCGTGATTCCACGGCGTGAACGACAAGGGGACACGGTGTCTGGCCGTGATAGTGCCATCCACGTCGGTCGAGAAGCACTCTACAAAGTGATTTTCGTTATCCAGGGCATAGAAGATCCATTCCTTCGTCACCGAATCGAAATGCGGATGGGCAGTGAGCATGCCTTCGACTTGTCCATTGAAATTGAACGTGCCAAGCGTTTCGAGCGTCACCGGGTCTAATTCCCAATAGTGATGCTCGACCTCGTGCATGGCGAGAAGTTTGTCGCCCAGCCGAATCACGTTGATATTTGCCGTGGCTTTGATCCTGGGAGCACCTTCTGGCAGCAGTGGCTGTGGTGTATTGCTATAACCCATGATCCCGTTGTAGAGCGCCTTGCCCGCTCCGCGCTCGACCTTGAGGCCTTCAGTTTCGACAAACCGGTTGCTGTAGCTGGCTTTACCATCCTCCAACCGGAACGCATGAACCATGCCGTCGCCATCGAACCAATGGAATTTGTCGGGATTGAGAGGCTCGAATTGTTGGTTGCTGGCAACCCGGTACAACGTGCCTTTTAGTTCCCTGGGGATACTTCCCTCGACATGCAGTTCGTTGACCTTATACTCGGTGTAGAGCGGCTCGTACGGACCTCGCAGGAAAGGGTTATTTTTAGTCCACATGGCAAATACCTCTGTTGTTTTCTTGCCTACAAAACTGCGCTCGCAAGCGCCACATTGATGGGTTGTCTTCCTCGGTGCTATCCATGGTGCAGAGGAAGACAACTGCGCCATGGAACCATTCAGAACGGATAGGTACGTGGTTCTTGCTGCACGCTGACCCAGTGGTCGGTGGTGAGTTCTGCGATGATCCAGTCGCTGTTGAAGCGGCCGATTCCGCTGTTCTTTTCTCCGCCGAACATCACGTTGGCCTCGTCATTGGGGGTAATGTCGTTAATGTGGGTCATGCCAGCGTCGATCCCCTGCGCGAAGCGCACGCCACGGGCTTCGTTGCTGGTGAACACCGCGCTCGAAAGCCCGAACTCGGTGGCATTGGCAATACGCAGCGCGTCCTCCTCGTGCACGGCACGGATCAGCGGCGCGATGGGCGCGAACTGTTCGGTCTGCGCCAGATCCGAATCGTTGGGTACGTCGGCGAAGACCTGAGGCGGTAGTAACAACCCTTCATGGGGCGCACCCAGCAGCTGACGGATGCCAGCGTCTTTTGCTGCTTTCAGGCGCGCAAGGGCGCCATCGAGCTGCTTTTGGTTAATCAAGGGGCCGATCACCGTATCAGCCTGCCTCGGATCGCCGACCTTCAAGTTGCGGGCTCGCTCAACGAAGGCGTCCACGAATCGCGGGTAGATTCCAGCTTCAACGATGATGCGATTGCTGCTCATGCAGATTTGGCCCTGGTGCAGGAAACGGCCAACGATTGCAGCGTCCACCGCACGTTCCAGATTCGCGTCATCGAGCACCACGAACGGCGCATTACCACCCAGTTCCAGACCGACGCGCTTGAGCGTTGGGCCTGTAACAGCCAACTCCCCGATGCGACGGCCCACGCGGGTCGAGCCGGTAAAGGAGATGAATTTCGGGATTGGATGGAGAGTGAAGGCGTCGCCTATCTCGCTGATTTCACCAATGACAACATTGAGCACCCCCGGCGGCAGACCCGCCTCCTCGTAGATGCTTGCCAGCAGCAGACCGCCGGTGATCGGGGTATCCTCCGCAGGTTTGAGCACGACGCTGTTGCCCAGGGCCAGCGCTGGCGCCACCGAGCGATTGGACAGGTGCAACGGCCAGTTCCAGGGGCTAATCACGCCGACAACACCCAGCGGACGGCGGTACACCCGGCTCTCCTTGCCTGGCACATCCACAGGAAGAATGCTGCCTGCTATCCGATAGGGCATGGCAGCTGCGGCCAGGGTCGCGGCCCGAACCGAGCTCCACTCCATTTCCGCCTTCAACCGGGTACTGCCCGACTCGGCGATCAGCCAATCGACGATCTCGGCGTGACGTGCGTCGATGATTTCGACGGCCCGGTAAAACACGGCGGCACGCTCTGAGGGCAGTGTCCTTGCCCATTCATATTGCATATTCGCGGCAGCGACATAGGCACTGTCCAGGTCCGCCCGCGTCGCCAGGACGATCTCGGTCAGGATCGACTGGTCGTAGGGATTGCGGTCTTGCAGGACAGTCCCGGCACTGCCAGAGCGCCATTGGCCCGCAATGTATTGGCCGGTGAATGCGGTAGGGGTGAGGGTCTGATTCATAGGGAGTTCCTGTCTGCGGTTGATGGGAAGGCAACACATGCGTTCAACTCGGCGCTCGCATGGCGAAGGGCTTCACCTGCGGTCACGGTTGGGGAAACAATGGACGAATTTGCATCGGTGCCGCGCGTGCGCTGGACGAGCAAGAGGCGCGACTTGACCAGGCACTCCTGGGCCAGGGTAAACATCCTTTCCGACGGATTGCAGAAGTAGAGCAATCGCGTAAGCGCAACGCGCTGAGCACGATGAGTTTTTATCAACGCCGATGCGGTCGGTGCCCGGCTCGCCACTTCGGCCAATGCCGCGATGCGCTGGGCGAGCTTGCGACGATGTACCTCCGGCGTGGAGGGTAAGAACAACCAATATGTAGCTGCGGCTGCCAGCACGCCAAGGACGATGGCGGCCAACTGGTTCAGTGCTTCGGCGACACCCAGGTAATGGCTCCCCGGCTGGGCAGTCAGCAGGAACGTCATATTCATGTCGATCGCCATCCTGGCTGTGGACGGACGACGCATCAGCCAGGCACCCAGCGCCAGGAAAGGCGCTAAGCAGATCAGGACGCCCCGGAAATCCTCAACCTGTGGCAACAGGAACAAATGGACCAGGGTGCCGACAGGCGCACCGATCGTTGAACCGATCAGGACATGAACCAGAGCTTCATTCCCTCGCTCATGCGCCGAAAACAGCGATGCAAAGAGGGTCGCCGTCATTACCATCATGGCACCAGCCTGCCAGCCGGAGAACCGCCAGAACGCAGCGGTAAGCATCAACGCTATGACGGGGCGTGCGGCGGACCGTAACGCTGAGCGCAGATCGAAACCGCGAAATGCCGCCTGCGACCATCCTGTACCGGGCTGGTGCAAGACCTCCGACAGTTCATCGAGCACCGATGCCAGAGGCACAACACTTGACTGTGTAGCCGATAGCTGCGAGCCAGTCAGAAGTTGGCAAAACCTGGAAAGATGAGTGACCCGTTCTTCGACGGATGCATTGCCGGATGCCGGAATGTTCCGTGTGTTCCCGTCTTCGGGCGTCAGCGCGATCAATTCCAGCAACAGGCCAGAGATTTGCCGTACTTCAGACGCCTTCCAGCGTCCGCGCAGCGATCCTGCGGCGTCGTTGTCCACGCTGCGCTCCAGGGCCGCGATGTTGGCAATGAGAGTCTGTGCCGAAGGGAAAGAGCTGCCATACCGCAGGTACTGTTCCACCCGATCCAGGCACCGCTGCATCAATCCATCCACACACTCGGCTACATATTCGCTGCGCCCTTTCGGGACGCCATAGATCGACGCCAGTGCAGAGCAAACGATGCCAAGCATCGTGCATATGACGCGATCCCTCGCCATATGCCCATCGTGTATGCCATCGCCCAGGCCGAACAGCACAACGATCGCGGCGGTGTAGCCAGCCAGCACGAAGCCATAGTTGCGGAAGTGGCGAAACAAGCTGCCAGGTCCCGCACACAGCATCAGCCAGAGCGCGAGCGCGAACAACGAAGGGATGGGCTGCCCGCCCAGCTCAAGCAAGATCACAGCGCCGGTTGCTGCCCCGACAGCAGAGCCGACCATACGTGCAAAGGCCCGTTCGAGCAGAAGGCCGCGTGTCGGCTGGGCGACCAGCCAGACCGTCATCGCAGCCCACCAGGGATGATCTATCCCCAGGGCGTTGGCGACGGTTAGTGCCAGCAGCGCGGCAAGGGTGGTTCGCAACGAGAAGAGTGCTGGCTTCTCCCCTGGACGCTCCTTTCCATTGATCCTTTTTTCAATAGGAGGCTCAAGCAAAGCGATGGGAGCCTTTTCTTGAGGTGAGGGGAGATGGAGGGCGGATTTGACCACGATCGCAACACCTATAATTGAACGACTTCGTTCAATTTAAGCGCAAGGCGTCGTGCGGTCAATATATTTGTACGATGTCGTTCATTTTTGGGCTACCATTACCTAAAAATCCACTGAGACAGGATCTGCAAATGCGTAGGAAAACTGAGGCCCGCCGCCTGAGCTTCGTGCAGGCGGCGGGCAAACTGTTCATCGAACATGGGTTTGGTACAGTAACGATGGAAGCGATTGCCGCCGAGGCTGGCGCGTCCAAAGTCACGCTTTACAGCTACTTCCCGAACAAGGATGAATTGTTCGGAGCTTTCGCTGCGGAGGCAGGGAAAGGTGTTATCGAGACGTTGGAAACATCCAGGGAGGATGGACTACAAGCGACCTTGCAGCGCCTGGGCATGGCCTATCTGGACCTTGTCACTCGGCCAGAAGTCATCAACCTGAACCGCTTAGTCATCGGTGAGGCTGGACGTTACCCGCAGTTGAGCCGCATTTTCTACGAGAATGGCCCACGCCAGACACTGATCTCGATCTGCAACGTGCTCGACAACCTGATGCAACGCGGGTTGTTACGCCAGGCCGAGTTGCGTCGAACCGGACTGTATTTCAAGGCATTGTGCGAGGCAGGCCTGGTCGAACGCCAGTTGTGGGGATTGGATCAGCAGCCTGCCGAAGAAACCCGCCGGGAAGCGGTTGACGCCGCAATCGAGGCGTTCCTGCCTGCGTATGATGCGACACAGACACACCGCCATAAGGGGTAGGGCCAGACGGAAAGCCCGATCTCCCATGACACGCCGCGACGATCAACTGCCCGAGCCGCTGTGCGTGCGGTAATTTAAAAAGCCTGCTTACGCGCTGGCTTTTTGCTTTTCAGCGTTCAGCAACCATCAGCACCGGGTTGCCCCGGCGCCATGAGTTAGCTTGCCTGCACGCGCAGCGGCGCGGTGGCGGCAATCAGCCACTCGCGGGCGTTGCTGCTGACCCGCGGCAACAGTATTTCACGCACCTGCTGGTGATAATCATCCAGCCACTGTTTCTCCTGTTCGCTCAGCAGGCTCCACTCCACCTGGCTTAAATCGATGGGGATCAGCGTCAGGGACGAGAAGCGGCAGAAACCGGGCTGGCTTTCCACCACTTCCACCTGATTTTCGATACGAATACCGTAGCGATCCGCCAGATAGTAACCCGGTTCGATGGTCATAATATTACCGGCACTGAGCGGCCACGGGTTGACCTTTTTGGCAATGCGCTGCGGCTGTTCGTGGATCAGCAACTGGTGACCGACGCCGTGTCCGGTGCCGTGATCGAAATCCAGCCCCAGATCCCAGAGCGCGCGGCGGGCAAAGGCATCAAGCTGATGGCCGTGCGTTCCGGCAGGGAATTGCAGAGTAAACATCGACAAAAAGCCTTTCAGCACGGCGGTGTAGTGCAGGCGCTGCTGCGCGTCCAACGGGCCAAACGACAGGGTACGCGTGGCGTCAGTGGTGCCGTTCTGGTACTGACCGCCGGAGTCGTTCAGGTAAAAATTCGCGCGGGTGATGGCTTTGTTGGTTTTTTCGCTGCTGTGATAGTGGCACATGGCGGCGTTGCTGGCAGAGGCCGAAATGGTACTGAAACTCTGCTCGATAAACCCGGCCTGTTGCTGGCGAAATTCCAGTTGCTTCTGCTGAGCTTCCAGTTCGGTGACCGGGTTACCCGCAGCTTCACGCGCCGGAACTTCCTGCGCCAGCCACGCCAGAAAATTCACCCACGCCGCGCCATCCTGCTGGTGGCTTTCACGGTAGCCCGCCAGCTCCACCGGATTTTTATGCGCTTTGATAAAGGTGATCGGATCCGCGCTCCACAGCACTTCACCACCCTGTTGTTCGATAGCAAAACGCAGAGCGACGGGGGCAAAATCACCGTCGAGCAGGATGCGTTTGCCCGGCGCAATCTGCTGGCAGCGCGGCAGAAAGGCATCGAAATCGTTCAGCGTCAGCGTGGCCTTCAGTTCAGCAGACAGAGCCGCTGTTTTGCGCGGATCGACAAACCACTCCACCGCGCCATCACGGCTCAGCAGAGCAAAAGAGTGCGCCACCGGGTTCATCGCAATGTCGGAGCCGCGGATATTCAGCAGCCAGGCAATATTATCCGGCAGGGTGATGGCGAGATAATCCGCCCCTTTCGCCGCCAGCACTTGCGCAATACGCGCGCGTTTATCGGCACTGCTTTCTCCACTGATGGCGACGGGCATTTCACGGATCACGCCGCAGGGTGCTGCCGGGCGATCGCGCCAGATGGCAGCGAACGGATCGTGCGTCAGCGCCACCAGTTCACAATGCGTGGCGTCAAGAGCGGTGAACTGGCTGTTGACCATCAGCAGCGGTTCGAAACCGATGCGACTTCCTGCAGGCAACGAAGCAAGAACCTGATCGAGCGGCTCGTTGTGCAGGTGATGGATTTCAAAGGCATGCAGATCCACTTCGCTGCGTACCTGCACCTGGTAGCGACCATCGACAAACATTAACGCGCGATCGCGCAGTACCAGCGCCAGCCCGGCCGAGCCGGTAAAACCGGTGAGCCACTGTAATTTATTATCGTGCGGGGCGCAGTCTTCGCTTTGATGCGCATCGGCGCGCGGCACAATGATACCGTCAAGCTCCAGCGCGACAAGCTGGTCGCGTAACGCCTGTAACGGTGTTGGGGTTTGCATAGTGAGTCCTTTTTTCTTATCTGAACGGCGGTTCGTTGAAGGTGCGCAGCTTACGGGAGTGCAGGCGATCGCCCTCCGCCCGCAGCAGGTCAATCGCGCGAATACCAATTTGCAGGTGCTCGGAAATTGCCCCTTCATAAAAACGGTTTGCCTGGCCGGGCAGTTTGATCTCGCCGTGCAGCGGTTTATCCGACACGCACAGCAGCGTGCCATAAGGCACACGGAAGCGGTAACCCTGTGCGGCAATGGTGGCGCTTTCCATATCAATCGCCACGGCGCGGCTCAGGTTAAAACGCAGCGCCGAGGCGGAATAGCGCAGCTCCCAGTTACGATCGTCGGTGGTCACTACAGTACCGGTACGCAGGCGTTGTTTGACCTCTTCGCCTGGCATATCGCTCACTGCTTTGGTGGCGTCGTACAATGCGCGCTGTACTTCGGCGATGCTCGGGATCGGGATATCCGGCGGCAGTACCGCATCCAACACATGGTCGTCGCGCAGATAAGCGTGCGCCAGCACGTAATCGCCAATCTCCTGGCTTTCACGCAATCCGCCACAGTGGCCAATCATCAGCCAGACATCCGGGCGCAGCACGGCGAGGTGATCGCAGATGGTTTTGGCGTTTGACGGCCCGACGCCAATATTCACCAGCGTGATCCCCTGGCCGTCTGCGGTCACCAGGTGCCAGGCTGGCATCTGATGTTTTTTCCATGCCAGATCGGAAATCGCCTGCTCCGGCGCTTCGGTATCGGCAGTGATCCAGTGCCCGCCCGCGCAGGAGAGCGCAACATAGGGGCTTTCTGGATCGAGGATTTGGTTGCAACCCCAGCGCACAAACTCATCCACATAGCGGGTGTAGTTGGTGAACAGCACAAACGGCTGGAAATGCTCGACCGGCGTGCCGGTGTAGTGGCGCAGGCGCGCCAGCGAAAAATCCACGCGGCGGGCATCAAAATGCGACAGCGGATACAGCTCGGTCGGGTGGAACAGGCCATCAGCAGTTTCATCGCCAATCTGCGCCAGCTCGGTGGTCGGGAAGTGGCGCGTCAGACCGGCGCTCATCGAGCGATCCAGCGTCAGCTCGGAACCATCAATCACATACGGGTAGGGGATCTCATGGGCTGAAAGGCCCACTTCGATCTGCGCGCCGTAGTCCTGGCACAGTAACGTTAATTGTTCGAGTAAATAGGCGCGAAACAGTGCAGGGCGGGTGACGGTGGTGGTGTAGCAGCCGGAGTGGGTGAAGCGGGCATAAGCGCGGGTTTTTGGCGGTTTTGTTGCGCTGCCATTCCAGCTTACCGACAGCGATGGGTAGACGAACAACCCTTGTGCGCGGGCTTCAGCCGCCGGGAGTTCACCGTTTTCAATATAGCGGCCAATGGCGTGGCGCAGTGCGTTGACCGAGCGGTCGTACAGCGCCTCCAGTTGATCCAGCGCCTGCTCAGGTGTCAGGTGTGCACCTTTATTCATCATTATCTCCTTGTCTGCTTCTGCGGCGGTTCCCGATAGTATGTCACAGGAATGTGAAACAAAAGCCGTGCGGACAGGGATTCAGAGGAAACGGGGGAAGCGCCCGGCGCAACAGTGCGCGCCGGGAAAGGGGTTAGCCGCTGATTTTCACCAGCGTGCGGCCCTGGATTTTGTTTTGCAGGAAATCGGCGGCGGTTGCCGGGGCTTGTTCCAGCGCGATTTCAGTCGCCGCCTGCTGGTAGTAGCTCTGCGGCAGGATGCGGGCGAGATTTTCCCATACTGCCGGACGTTGCGCCGTCGGCACCATGACTGAATCCACGCCTTGCAGACGTACGTTGCGCAGGATAAACGGCATCACAGTCGTCGGTAGATCGAAACCGCCCGCCAGGCCGCAGGCCGCCACGCAACCGCCATAGTTGGTCTGCGCCAGTACTTTTGCCAGCACATGGCTGCCGACGGTATCGATCGCACCGGCCCACAGTTGTTTCTCCAGCGGACGTGTCTGTTCGAAATCGCTGCGTGGCAGGATCTCGTCAGCACCCAACTGGCGCAGGAAATCGTGGGTCGATTCGCGGCCAGTAACGGCGGCCACGGTGTAACCCAGCGCTTTCAGCAGTACCACGGCGGTGCTGCCCACGCCGCCGCTCGCGCCGGTGACGAGCACCGTGCCATCCTGCGGTTTCACCCCGGCTTCCTGCAATGCCATGACGCACAGCATGGCGGTAAAACCAGCGGTACCGATGATCATCGCCTGACGCGCGCTTAAACTTTCCGGCAGAGGCACCAGCCAGTCGCCTTTCACGCAGGCCTGCGCCGCAAGGCCGCCCCAGTGGTTTTCACCCACGCCCCAGCCGGTGAGAATGACCGCCTGGCTCGGTACAAAACGCGGGTCGCGGCTTTCGCTGACGCGGCCGGAAAAATCGATGCCTGGCACCATCGGGAACTGGCGAATGATTTTGCCTTTACCGGTGATGGCCAGCGCGTCTTTGTAGTTGAGACTGGACCAGTCAATATCGACCCGGACATCGCCCTCGGCCAGCGCAGGCAGCGCCACGTCTTTGACTTCCGCCAGGGTTTTATTCTCAAGCTGTTCCAGAACTAATGCTTTCATGACTGCGTTTTCCTCGTCGGATAACGTTGATTATTCGGCAGTTTTGCCGTCCTGTGCAGGTGTTATTTAGCTGTAATACTGTGCCGGAAGAACGTCCAGAACTGGTTGAGGGGCTCCACAGAGCGGAACAGTTTGGCGCGCATTACTGCGCCTTCCCAGCCGGACCAGAACTGACGCGCCAGTTCGCTGGGCGGTGCATCTGTCGCCAGCTCGTCGCGCAGTTTTGCCTCGTCCAGGCAGCGTGCGACGCGGCTTTCCCATTCCTGGAGGATCGCCTGCAGGCGTTCGGGGAAGGCTTCCGGTAAAAGCGGTGTTTCCTGTAGCAGGTTGCCGACCAGGCAGCCGCGACGGAAATCGTATTTCGCCATCCCCTGACCGGCATGCAGCACGAAGGCCTCTATCCGTTGCAGCGGGGCGAGTTGCGTATCGAGTAAAAATTTGTCGAGTTTATGTGCGAAAAAGCGGCCATAGGCGTCGATCACCGCCATACCGAATTCCTGCTTGCTCTTAAAGCAGTGGTAGAACGAGCCCTTTGGCACGGCGATGTTTTTGATCACCGCATCAATGCCGGCCGACAAATAGCCGGTTTCGGTGATCACTTCGAGGCCAGAACGAATCAGCTCCTGGCGGGTATCCGTGAAGTCGCGTTCTACCTTTGGCGGCCGTCCGCGACGGGGTTTTGCCCGCGCTGCCGTTTCGCTACTCATAATTTAGACCGATTGGTTTTAATTCGCTGTAGGCTACGCCGTTTGTGAAGGCTAAGCAAGCGAAGAGCAGGAAAAAGGCCCGCACAATGACGGGCCTTGCAGAGGTATTTTACCGACTGGCGCAGTGGCTTCCCTTTCGCGCCTGCGGGTAGACCGGATTAGGCCGTGGTATTGATATTACGACCAATTGCCGGGTTGGATGGTAACTGCGGGATCTGCTGAATGATATCGGAAGCCATTGACTGCTGAGCATCCAGCGCCTTTTTGAGTACCAGCGTACTGACCTGGCTATCAAGCTGATAGGAGTCCAGGCTGCTGGCCAGAGAGGCAATTTGTATCGGGTCCATGTCGATCATCCTGTGTTGTGGAAAAAACAACCAAAGAACAGTTGTGAATATAACTGCACAGAATTTATCGGCAGCAGGTGGTGAATCTTTAGGCGGAGCGCGGATAACGCAGGCCAAACCCCCCCTTTTTCTCCGTAAACAATTGGGGAAACAGTGAAAAGAAGCATTTTTATAAACAGACGTGGGTCGTCTGAATACGGGTTTTTTCGTTGAGGCAGGAAATCCGGATGGTTATTTTTTCGGGCAGATCGTAATGAAACAGAGACAACTGGCCGAACGTTTCGCCTTCATCGCTCGCTGTGATCTGTTCCGCTACGGCACAGCATCTTTCCGGCTGTGCAGAAGGTGCTGCTGGCCATAAGGCGAATACTCAGCGCGCCATTTTCTTTGCACAAAAAACGAGGAATCACTGTTATGTCTCCAATTCCCACCCCATCTGATAGCGGTAGAGTATTTACCAGGAAACAGAAGCTGGTGGTAAAGGAAAACATCGCTGCAATTTGGCTTCACTGGCTGGGAGCGGTTTTACCAGTAAGTAGCTAAGAAATTAAATATTCTAAAATTCTTTATTAGAATCACATTTTTCGATGTAGACCATGATACAAATAAAAAACTCTCACGGTGGCGTAACTACCGCGTATATGCGTTATCCATGACAACAAATCTACACCCTGACAGGTCGCCCTGGTGCAGGCGGAAAAGTTTTTATTATATTAAAAATAGTGTTTCAGCTAATACGCATACTATACTTTCGTTTAATAAAGAACCGCCTTCGTATAAAATGAGTTATATTAATTAATGCCATACCATAGCAACGGCAAAATCTTATCATCTGAGAGTTAAATAAAAAAGTTCCATAAGATTTCAGAGCAAGCATAATAATAGGATTTATCCTAACTGGCGGCGTGATTTTACATTTTATGCAGCGCGCACTTTACAGGATAAATCACACTAGATTTGCTTGCTGGATGAAATTTTATTCCGCAATATCTATTCGGGATGTAATTATTGAGCTTGTCGTTGTTGATATTCACATTATCCTCCCGCCCGTATTGTAAAACTGACCAGCACCGCCGGGAGTCAGCTCACCGGAATATAAGAAGACCACACAGTCATAAGAGAGCGTCGCGGACTAAATTATGTCGGAAAACGATGGCAGCGATTGTAACTGAATATTTATTTTCATGATTCGATGATAATAATCGGTCTAAGATTTAAAACTCATTTATTGGTGATTTTTATTGCACCGTTAACTCGTTTTCTCTGGGTATGCCAGAAGGAGTAATGATGCTCTCTCTTGATTCTTCCTTGCTGATTGTAAGCGACCTTGATGGCTCATTACTGGATCATCATGACTACAACTGGAATGCTGCCCGCCAGTGGCTTGCACGCCTGAAACAATTTCGTATCCCGGTAATCATCTGTTCCAGCAAAACCGCAGCAGAAATCGTTCCGCTACAGGAACAGCTCGGTATTGCGGGTTCGCCGTTTATTGCTGAAAACGGTGCCCGTATCGTGATGACGGGGGAGGCGACAGGAGCCGATACCCCAGGCGAGGAGTACCGTGTGCTATGCCGGAATCTGGAAGCGCTCAGGCACCGGTTCTGTTTTACCGGTTTTCATGAGCTAAGCGATGCGGATGTCGCTGACGCTACAGGCCTGACGCTGGCGGAGGCACATCTGAGCCGTCTGCGCGATGCATCGGAAGTGCTGCTATGGCGAGATGATGAACAACGGCTTGAGGATTTCCGTATTGCGCTGGCAGGGTATGGGCTTGCCTTAACCCGCGGTGGACGTTTCTGGCATGTTATGCCTGAAGGTTGTGACAAAGGCCATGCGCTGGTCTGGTTGCAGCAACAGCTTGAACAGCAGGAGGGCAAACCACGGATCACGATGGGGTTAGGCGATGGCCCGAACGATATCCCCCTGCTGACGCGCGTCGATTATGCGGTAGTGATTAAGGGAACAGGCACAAAATCTGTGGTTTTGCCGCGTGCTGACGAAGAACACGTTTATTACACCACCCTTGCTGGCCCGGAAGGCTGGCGTGAGGGGCTGGATTATTTTTTATTAAACCCTGCAATGGGTGCCAGACCGGAGGATAAACAATGAGTGATTTTTACCAGAATGGTGTACTGACTAACTTTCACAATCTTACCCGCCGGAGTGTCGAATCCCTCGAAGAGGAGATGGTTCGCTTTGCCCAAAAACGAAAAATGGGGTTGATTCTGCCTGCGTTATTCTCAGAGCTGGAGGGTCCGGCTATGGATAATATCGTCAGTGAGCTGGCGAAAGTCCCCTGGCTGGAAGAAATTGTGGTTGGCCTTGATCGCGCCGATCGCCAGCAGTTCCTCTTTGCGCGCGAGTTTTTCTCCCGGCTACCGCAGCGGCATCGCATTCTGTGGAATGACGGTCCCCGCCTTAAGAGCCTGGCTGACGAACTGGGCAAAGAAGGCCTGGCGCCAGAACAGCCAGGCAAAGGGCGCAACGTCTGGTTCTGTGCGGGTTATACGCTGGCTTCCGATCGCACCCACTGTGTGGCATTGCATGATTGCGACATCACCACCTACGAGCGCGGAATGCTGGCGCGCCTGCTGTATCCGCTGGCCAACCCGGCGTTTCAGTATGAGTTTTGCAAGGGGTTTTATGCCCGGGCTGAGGGCGGCAAACTGAATGGGCGCGTCGGTCGTTTGCTCGTTGGTCCACTTTTGCGTTCACTGCAAAAAGTGTATGGCCATTCTGAATACCTGGACTATCTCACCAGTTTCCGTTATCCGCTGTCAGGTGAGTTCGCCATGCGTACACGCGTGCTGAATGGCATCAGGATCCCCGGCGACTGGGGATTAGAGATTGGCGTGTTATCAGAGATCTACAGGAACTACACCACGCGTCAGACTTGTCAGGTCGAAATCACCGATAATTACGATCACAAACATCAGCCGTTGGCGGAGGAAGATGGCACCGGCGGGCTAAAGCGCATGAGTAATGACATTGTGCAGTCGCTGCTGCGCAAGCTGGCAACCATGGGAGTACCCCTTACCGGTGATTCATTTCGCGTGCTGAAAGCGACCTACTATCGCAATGCGCTGGATATGATGGAGATCTACAACCACGAAGCCATAATGAATGGCCTCAGTTTTGACCGGCATGTTGAAGAGGCAGCGGTGGAAATGTTCACCCAGGCAATCCTTGATGCAGGGGAGGCATTTATTAAACGGCCGAACGAGAAACCCTTCATACCCAGCTGGAGCCGTGTTCAGTCCGCTTTTCCGGATATCCTGCAACGTATCAGTCAGGCAGTGGAAGAGGATAATAGAGGGAATGTCTAATCTTCCACATGAGCGATAGCCCATCCCAGTGCAGCAGGTTTTGCTGTTTCGCTGGATGGTGCAAGAACAAAAAACTGGCGTTATTTGTGGGGCTATTGATATGGCAAGCGTCTGGAATATAGACCTGAGGCTGTCGTGATGAAGTGCTGGCCAGACCGGAAGGCTGTTCTGAGATATTACTGATAAATGCAGAAAAGCAAAAAGCCCGCTTTTTAGCGAGCTTTTTGCTTTTCTGCTTTCCGGTGCTTGTCAGCGGCGGACGCTGGCTGAGCGCCGGGGCTTGAGCAGTTTATTTTCACTTATCCGCGCCCACTGGCTGAACAGCGTGTACAAACCGCAGGCTGAGACAAAGGTTACCACCGCCGAGAACGAGGCCAGTGACGCAGGCCCTTGCATCAGCACAATCCCCAGCGCCACGCTGATAAACCACGCGCCCACGCCTACCGGATTAATTGCCTCATGCTCATGGTCGTGCGGTACATTGTGGGCAATCCCGGCCAGCGCCACGCCTACCCATGCCACGACAAATACCCCCTGATAAGCCAGCGCCTGCAATAGCCAGGCGAACACATCCGCCAGCATCAGAATGTACACCACCACACCGACCACACAGGCCCAGACCAGCTTCGGTAATTTGAGGTTAAACAAGCTGTGGAAGAAGACCTGCATATTGACGGTAGCCAGGTAATAGTTGGCAGTGTTGATCCGTGTCTGTGTCACCCAGACAAACCCCAGCCCGGCAATGCCCAGTAGATTTAATATCGCCACTACAACGGCGGTTTCGCTGAGCGCCCCACCGTCGTGCAGACTGCTGGCGAGGTAAATTCCCGCTACGCCATTCAGGAAAAAGGTGACCAGATAAAATGGCATACCAAAGTTAAAGCGCGCGTGATACTGGCTGTCTTCCTCACGGCCAAAGCGGGCGTAGTCGAAGGTGTACATCATCAATACCCATACGCCCATGTAATAGGTGAAGCAGTTCCACCAACCCCACCGTGAAGGGTTGGCCGGGCCATACTCAAGCCAGTTTGCCTGGTAGCCGTAATGCATCACGGAAACAACGATCGTCGCCAGCAACCCCACCAGGTAAAACGGCAGCAGTACACCGTTGAATTTATCCAGCCAGTGCTGAACGCTACCAAAAATAAGCGGCACGCTGTATATCACCACCAGTGCCGCCGCTGCCCAGTAGACCATACCCGGGAACAGGTGGTTGAGGGCGAAGGCGATCACCGAGCCTTCGAACACGGCGTAATAAATCGCCGTGGAGAAGAAGATCAGCGTCGCCAGCGATGCCCCCACCCGCCCGAACAGGCGGCGTGAGAACTGGGCGACAGACAAGCCGCTGCGAATGGCAAAACGACTGATCACGCCATTAATCAAACCATAGGAAATAACGGATAACGCCATACCGATAATGGCGTTAATCGCCCCGTAGGCCAGTGCCAAAGACGCGCCAACCACAATATAAAACACGGCACTGCACACCGCCCACCACGCCATGGTGAGGGAGAATTTCCCCATGCGCGCCGGCTCCGGCAGCGCTGACTGACCAACATTTTCCGCCGAGCGGGATTGTGGAGCTGAAGCCATAGCAACCTCCTGAAACACGCAATCAAATTGATGCCATGGGGCGAAGCCCCGGGCAGGGTTAACGCAACACGTTCGCCAGTTGCGCCAGTCGCTGTTGAGACTGGCGGCGGGCAACCAGCGCCTCTTCCAGCGTCACAGGCATAAAGCGGACGTGTTGATTCGGTTGTAACTGACCAAGAATGGCCAGATCGGGGCTGATAACGGTCCCCAGCGTCATATAGCCGCCGCCCGATACCGCATCGCGCAGCAGGACAATTGGCTCAAGCCCACCCGGTGCCTGAACGGAACCAATGGGGTAGCAGGCATCGACAATATTGGAGGGATCAGAGCCTGCGCCAAACGGTGGCGTCCGTGGGTTAAACGCCAGCGGCTGCCCGCCTTTCAGACGGTAGCCCGTGCGGTCGGCTTCGGTACTGACATACCAGTCGTCGGCAAAGAAGGTATCGACCGCGGCATCCGTCAGTCGGTGGATATAGAGGCCCGGCACCAGGCGCAGAGTGACGGATTTCTCCAGCACCGGCAGTAATGCCTCAGGAACAGTGTTCCCTTCGCGGCGGAAGCGATCTGCATTCACTGGATGCACGTTCAACACATCACTCGCTGCCAGTCGCCGCCCCTGAAAGCCCCCCAGCGCCCCCAGGGTATAGGTCGAGCGGCTTCCCAGGACGCGCGGCACATCAAGGCCGCCAGCAATCGCCAGATAGCCACGGCATCCCTGGCGGGCCGGGGCAAAGCGCAGATGTTGCCCGGCGCGGATATACAGCGCGCTGTGCGTAGCAGCAGGTTGATTGTCAACGATCGGCGTCATCGCCGCGCCGCACACCGCGATCAGCGCATCGGTGGAAAAATGTAACTCCGGGCCGAGCAGCGTCATCTCCAGCACCGCATCATCGGCTGCGTTACCCACCAGCAGGTTCGCCATCTGCATTGAATACGGATCCAATGCGCCGGAGGGGGGAATGCCCAGGTGGTAATAGCCTTCACGCCCTGCATCCTGTACCGTGGTGGCAAGGCCAGGCTTAATCACATTGATGGTCATACAACCCCCTTTTCAACAACTGAGGATAGCCCTGCGGATCGGCGACAAAGTCTGCAAGCACAAATGTCACATCGCGAATGCGCGGGGAAAATAGGCCTTTTTTCACCTGTTCGCTGATGTCGTCATAAGTCTGATGATCGATGGCGCGGAACTGCACAATGTCGCCCGCTTTGAAGAACACCATTTCGCTTTGCAGATACGGCAGACGTTGCGCCGGGTCATAGATCGGCATTGGCGTGATACCAAACAGCTGATAACCGCCAGCGCCACGCACCGAGTAGATACAGCCGAAGCAGCCGCCATGACCGAGGGATAACCCGGGCGTATCGGTACGCGGGCGCAGGTATTTTGGTACCTGGAGCTGTTTGTCATGCCCGACCATCTGGTACATAAACGGCAATCCGGCGACAAAACCCACCATCGACACGAACCACGGCGTACCGCTGTGCGCGGCAATAAAGTCGTCTTTATCCGCATAACCATTGATGTGTGCGGCATAGTCGAGGTCGCTGCCTTCCGGTGCCTGATGGCGATCGCGAAAACGCATTAACGTCTCGTGTGTCCACGGATCGTTGTACAGCACCGGCACCTCAATAATGCGTGTCGCCAGTGTTGTGTCGCCTTCGCTATCGGCTTCCAGCGCCTGCAGCTTGTCGAGCAGCGTTTGCGGTGCCAGCACGTCCGGGTTAAAGCGTACCTGGAAAGAGGCGTTCGCCAGGCAAATATCCAGCACTCCGGGGAGCTGGCATGCCTCCAGTGCCCGCGTCAGCGTCAGGCCGTGAAAAAAAGCATTTAACGACATTGACTGGTCAATTTCGGCAAAAAGATGCTCATCTCCGCCAAACGAGTAGCGAATCGGATTATTGGCCATAGCGACGGCTCTCCTGTAGCGGCGGCGTGGCTGCACTGTCGCGCTCCGCCAGCCACTGCTCAAGGGTGGTGGTGGTAAATTCTCCCGCCTGCAATTGCGGGTGTTGCAGCAGCCATTGATGCAGCGGGGCGGTGGTTTTGATGCCACGCAGTTCAAGCCCGCCGAGTGCCTGGCGGGCGCGGGCCAGCGCGTCGGCGCGATCGGGGCCCCAGGCAATTACCTTCGCCAGCAAGGAGTCATACCACGGGGGAACGCTGTAACCGCTGAAGACATGGCTGTCGACACGGATCCCTTCGCCACCCGGCCACACCACTGCGTCTATCCGGCCAGGGCAAGGGAAGAAGTTCTTGTCGGGGTCTTCGGCGTTAATGCGCATTTCGCAAGCGCAGCCGCTCAGGTGCACATCCGACTGCGCCAACGTTAGCGGTTCACCGTTGGCAATGCGTAACATCCACTGCACCAGATCGATGCCCGTTACCATCTCGGTTACTGGGTGTTCCACCTGGATACGGGTATTCATTTCAATGAACCAGAACTCGCCGCGCGTTTCATCAAACAGGTATTCCAGCGTGCCTGCCCCGCGGTAGCGTAGGTGCCGCGCCAGTTGCACAGCGCTGTCGCAGAGCGCGGCCCGCTGGGCAGGACTCAGGGCAGGCGAGGGCGCTTCCTCAAAGATTTTCTGCCGACGGCGCTGTAACGAGCACTCGCGGTCGAACAGGTGGATCACCCGCTCGCCATCGCCGAGGATCTGCACTTCAACATGACGGGCGCGGGCGATAAAACGCTCGAGATAGACTGCGCTTGAGCCAAAAGCGGCTTTCGATTCGCTCTGGGCAACGGGGAATTCCCGCGCCAGCGCCTCATCATTTTCTACCACGCGAATACCACGACCACCGCCACCGGCTGCGGCTTTAATCAGGCAGGGATAACCGATCTGGCTGGCGCGAACTTGCGCTGCCTGTACCGTTTCCAGCACCCGGGAGCCGGGAACGACTGGCACACCGGCTTCTGCTGCTGTGCGGCGGGCTGCGGCTTTATCGCCCATCACGCGAATGGTTTGCGCGTCGGGGCCGACGAAAATATACCCGGCCTGTTCAACCCGCTCGGCGAACTGGGCATTTTCCGACAGAAAACCGTAACCAGGGTGGATCGCATTTGCACCGGTTCGCGCGGCGGCATCCAGTAAGGCATTAATGTTGAGATAACTGCGCGCGGCTGGTGCCGGGCCGATAATGCACACCTCATCGGCCAGTTTTGCCGCGAGGCTTTCACTGTCCGCCTCGCTGCATGCCGCCACCGTTGGGATCCCCAGTGTTTGCGCAGCACGAATAATACGCACCGCTATTTCCCCACGGTTAGCGACCAATAATTTTTTTATTTTCCCCGTCATAAATCCTCCGCAGTGATTATTCGTTATCGGTTTTTATTATGGCGATCACTTGTCCGGGTTCGACGGCATCACCATTTTGTATGGTGATGGCGCTTATTATGCCGCGAGTCTCGGCGAATATTTCGCTGAACTGCTTCATCACTTCAATTAAACCAATAATGGTATCGGGTTCGACTTTATCGCCATCCTTAACAAAAGGTGCAGCCTCCGGTGAGGGTTGCCGGTAAAAAATACCTGGCAATGGCGAAATAATTTCAACATCAGACATCGTATTTCTCTCCAGATAAGCGGGAATGATTAAACCATACCCGGTGAGCAGACGTTTATACCTGCATTAATGAGCGCCATTTTTACCGAGCTGATAATTTCCAGTGCGCCGGGCGTATCACTGTGGATACAAATAGAATCGAAACGAATCGGGATGGTATTGCCGGTAACGGTTTTGACTTTCCCCTCCAGACAGGCCATTAACACTTTCTCGGTGATCGCCTGCACATTAAGACGCCCGGTAGTGCGGGTGAAGACAATAAGCCCTTGATCGTCATACTCTCTGTCGGCGTAAAACTCGGTGACGACCGGATGCTCCAGCCGCTGCGCTGCCTGCCAGACGGCGGAACCCGCCATACAGTAAAGATAGAGGCTGGCGTCGAGTTGATGCAGGGTGGCAACAAAACATTGCGCTGCCGTTTCATCCCGCGCCAGGTGCATATATAACGCGCCGTGCGGTTTAATATGCTGCAATGGCAAGGAGTATAAACGTGCGAATTCCCGCAATGCACCCAGTTGGTAAATAATGTCGTTAACCAGTTCGTCCATCGGAATAGATAAATGGCGGCGACCAAATCCTTGTAAATCATTAAATCCCGGATGTGCGCCAATGGCCACGCCATTTTTTCTGGCCGACTCGACGGTTTTTCGCATAATATTTGGATCACCAGCGTGAAACCCGGTGGCAATATTGGCGGAGCTTATTAACGTCATAAGCTCATTATCAACATTATCGCCAATTATCCATGAGCCAAAACTTTCTCCTATATCGGAGTTGATATCGACCGTTTTCATCATAATAATTTCTTATTTACGCTTGGGGGTGTTAATTCACTATATGAAGATTTATTTGTATCCGAAAAGTATTATTTTTAGATAGTCTGATATCAGAAAAACAGAACGCTCATCGGCAAACCTTAAATAAAAAGAGAGACAGAGATGCTGACATTACGCCAGGTTCGTTATTTTGTTGCCACCGCTGAAATGGGGCAGATCTCGCTGGCGGCCGTGCATCTTAATATTTCGCAGTCGGCGGTCACCGGGGCGATTCAGGAACTGGAGCAGCTATTGGGCAAAAAGCTGTTTACCCGCTCGGTGCACGGCATGATGCTGACCGACTACGGGAACCATTTTCTTAACCATGCTTACACCGTGTTACAGACCGTGGATAATGCCGTGCGTAGTATGCCGGTTAATGACACGGGTGTGCGAGGCACGCTACGCCTGGCGGCAAGTTACACGGTGATAGGCTATTTTCTGCCGTTCCATCTGCAACGGCTGGCGCAGGATTACCCGCACATTGATATCCAGTTGTTTGAGTATGAGCGGCAGGATATTGAACAAGGATTGGTTGACCAGACGCTGGATATGGCACTGGTGCTGACTGGCAATTTACGCCATCAGTCGATTTATGCCGAAACCCTGTTTAATTCTACGCGCCGCTTGTGGCTGCCATCGCGGCATCCGTTATGTGAAAAATCGCACGTGACGCTGGAGGATGTGGCCGGGGAACCTTTCATTATGCTCACGGTGGATGAAGCTGCAGACAGTGCCATGCGCTACTGGGAAGAAGCCGGAGCCAGCCCGAGCGTTATCCTGCGCACCAGTTCGGTCGAGGCGGTGCGCAGCATGGTGGCTAATGGTTCGGGGATTGCTATCTTATCGGACCTGGTTTATCGCCCGTGGTCGCTGGAAGGGCGGCGCATTGAGACCCGTTCGCTGGTGAACCATGTGCACCCGATGAGCGTCGGCCTGGCATGGCGTCATGACGCCCACTTCACCCCGGCGATGGCGGCGCTGCGCGAGTATTTCCGCAGCGCATTCGTGACGCAGCAAATCAATATGGTGCGACGTTAACACCTCTCTGCGCCCGACGTGAGTAAACCTTTCCCTATTTAATAACCAAAAATTTTGGCATTTGAGAAACGGACAAGACTGGAGCGCCCCGAGCCCGTAGACCAATCTGCCCTGTAGTTTGAGCACTGAAGAAGTCTATGGGCACACCGCGTTTTACTCCTGAATTAAGGAAGAGGCTGTCCGCCAGATAATCGAACGTAGTTATTCCGTGGCCGAAAATGCGTTGCTGTCGGGCATCAGCCAGCGACATAACAGGGTAAGTACCTAAAGCCAGGACGGGATGCTTTACTGTTGATATGGAAAGACGTGAACCGTCTGGATGGACACGCAGATACAGACCAGTCAGAAGCTTTACAAGGTTTACGAGAAGGTTTGAGGGTGCGGATTTTCGTGTCGTTAAGGGGGCATTTGGCGGTCACTTCATAATCGAACTGAAATGACCCAGAACAGACCACCAAATTTTTTCGATGCAGAGGGTAAAATCAAAATGCATCGGGGAGAGTTTTCACGCTGGCTTTTTGAATCTGCATTTAAGATAGCGATTCGCGAAGATGCATGAGAACTGAAAGATGGCTCCTCTGACTGGACTCGAACCAGTGACATACGGATTAACAGTCCGCCGTTCTACCGACTGAACTACAGAGGAATCGTGTGAACGGGGCGCATATTATCGGTCACGCCCGGGCTTGTCAAAGGGTGGATCGCCTGAGCGCGATCGTTTGCTGACAATTTCGGCAACCTGCGCGTGCGCCAGCTCAATAAGCCAGCATTTGCACTATAATGGTGCAAAATACCCCTAATGGGGCAGATCTCAAACTGTTGTTTCAGTGATAATACCCTGCGTTGTAATTAGAAACTCTTATTATCCAGCCTGTTAAGCGTTAATTAATTCCTTAACTAAAACTGGCAAGCATATTGCAACTCCTCCGACATCATAACAACCGGCGTTGGCATTGGTATCCCTTACAGGAGGCAAAATGAACTTAAGACGACTGAAATACTTCGTAAAAATCGTCGATATTGGAAGCCTGACTCAGGCAGCCGAAGTATTGCATATTGCGCAGCCCGCGCTGAGTCAGCAAGTCGCCACTCTGGAAGGTGAGCTGGATCAGCAGTTGTTGATCCGTACTAAACGAGGCGTAACGCCGACGGAAGCAGGCAAGATTCTCTATACCCATGCGCGCATGATTTTGCGTCAGTGCGAACAGGCTCAACTGGCGGTGAACAACGTCGGCCAGTGTTTGCGCGGCCAGGTGTCTATCGGTCTTGCGCCGGGCACGGCAGCGTCTTCAGTCACCATGCCATTATTACAGGCGGTGCGTACCGAGCTGCCTGAAGTGGCGGTCTATCTGCATGAAAATAGCGGCGCGGTGCTGAATGATAAACTACTGAGTGGTCAACTGGATATGGCGGTGCTGTATGAGCGCGCACCGGGTGCGGGAATCAATAGCCTGCCGCTGCTGAAAGAAGACCTCTATCTGGTTGGTACTCGTGATTGCCCGGGGCAGAGCGTGGATTTAACCGCGGTCGCTGAAATGAATCTGTTCCTCCCGCGTGACTATAGCGCTGTACGTCTGCGTGTGGACGAAGCGTTCTCTCTGCGTCGCCTGACGGCAAAAATCATTGGCGAAATCGAATCCATTGCCACGCTGACCGCAGCAATCGCCAGCGGAATGGGTGTTACTGTATTGCCGGAATCAGCCGCGCGTTCGCTGTGCAGCGCAACTAACGGCTGGATGGCGCGTATTACCACACCATCTATGAACCTGCCGCTGTCGCTGAATGTTTCAGCTCGCGGCTCGCTGTCACCACAAGCACAGGCGGTAAAAGATATTTTAATGTCTTTAGTCAGTCGTCCGGCCATGGAAAGCCATGAGTTGCAGTTGGTGAGCTAATGATTATTCCTTAATGGAATAAGATGCTGGTTTTTATTATTTGTTCTGCCAGGCCACAGACTTTAACAATAGCATCATGTCTGATTGGCCTGGAGGAAAGGGTGAATTTCCAGCAATTAAAAATAATCCGCGAGGCGGCGCGGCGGGATTACAACCTGACCGAAGTCGCCAACATGCTTTACACGTCGCAGTCAGGCGTCAGCCGTCATATCCGCGAGCTTGAAGAAGAGCTGGGGATTGAGATTTTCATCCGCCGTGGCAAACGGCTGCTGGGAATGACTGAACCGGGTAAAGCACTGCTGGTGATTGCCGAGCGCATCCTCAATGAGGCGAGCAACGTTCGTCGGCTCGCCGATCTCTTCACCAATGACACTTCCGGCGTGTTAACTATCGCCACCACGCATACGCAGGCGCGTTACAGCTTGCCGTCGGTGATCAAAGCGTTCCGCGCGCTGTTCCCGGAAGTCCGCCTGGAGTTGATTCAGGGAACGCCGCAGGAAATCGAGTCGCTGCTGCATAACGGCGGAGCGGATATCGGTATCGCCAGTGAACGCTTAAGCAACGACAGTTCGCTGGCGGCTTTCCCGTGGTTCCGCTGGCATCACAGCTTACTGGTTCCGCAGGATCACCCGCTGGTGCAGTGCTCACCGCTGACGCTGGAAGATATCAGCCGCTGGCCGTTGATTACCTACCGGCAGGGGATCACCGGGCGTTCACGTATCGATGAAGCGTTTGGCCGCAAGGGGTTAATCCCTGATGTGGTGCTCAGCGCGCAGGACTCGGACGTGATTAAAACCTATGTTGAACTGGGGCTGGGTGTCGGGCTGGTGGCAGAACAATCGAGCGGCGAGAACGAAGAGGGCAAGCTGGTGCGGCTGGATACGCAGCATCTGTTTGACGCCAACACCGTGTGGCTGGGGCTGAAACGCGGTCAGCTACAGCGCAATTACGTGTGGCGGTTTATCGAACTGTGTAATGCCGGGTTATCCGTAGACGATATTAAACGTCAGGTAATGGAGCCGGATGAAGCGGTGATTGATTACCAGATTTAAAAAAAAGACGCAGCGCATAAACGGCTGCGTCTTTTCTTCCTTACTGTTTATGCCGTTGCGGTGTTTTCATTAACATCGCGGTTAGCGCCGAAAGCAGGCAACCTGCCGTCAGATACATCGCCACCGAATGCCACTCGCCGCCGGAGAACGTCACCAGCATGGCTGCTATAAATGGCGTAAAGCCGCCGCCCACCACGCTCGCCACCTGATAGCCCACTCCCGCGCCGCTGTAGCGGTATCCTGCACCGAACATTTCAGTGAACATTGGCTGCTGTACGCAAACCACCATATCGTGGGCGATATTCGCCAGCATCAGTGAAAAGAACACTACGCCGAAAATCGAACGCGCTTCCAGCGCCATAAAGAACGGGAACGCGCTCAGTGCGCCGAGTATCGCGCCGGTAATATAGATGCGGCGACGCCCGTAACGATCCGCCAGCAACGCGAACAGTGGGATTGTCAGACAACTGATTCCGCCGACCAGCAGGCCAATATTTAAAAACAGCTCGCGCGGCAGACCGAGGTTTTGCGTGGAGTAGTTCAGTGCGAAAGCGGTCACGATGTACATGGTCAGCAGCTCGCACAGGCGCAGGGCGATAATCTTCAAAAACGCGCCCGGATGACGAACCAGCGCTTCAAATACCGGCAGCCGTTTTTTCTGTTGTTTTGCGGATTGAGCCTGAGCCTGTTCAAATTCTCTGGACTCCTCCATGCCGTTACGCACCCACAATGCGCCGAGCACCAGCACAATGCTGAACAGGAAAGGCAGACGCCAGCCCCAACTGAGGAATTGTGCATTGCTGGTCATGCTGCTGATCAGCGACACCAGCCCGGTGGAGAGCAGTAAACCAACGCCATATCCCACCTGCACGCCACTGCTGTAAAACGCTTTTTTGCCTGCGGGTGCACTCTCAACGGCGAGCAACGCCGCGCCGCCCCATTCGCCGCCAACAGCAAAGCCCTGGAGTGCGCGCAGGGTAACCAGTAAAGCGGGCGCCCACCAGCCAATGGTGGCGAACGAAGGCAAAATACCAATGCACGCAGTGGCGATGCCCATCATCCAGACGGTCATCATCAGCATGCGTTTACGGCCCAGACGATCGCCAAAATGGCCGAAAATGATGCCACCCAGCGGGCGGAATAAAAAGCCGACGCCGAAGGTCGCGAAGGCGGCAAGCGTACCCATTGCCGGATCGATCTGGGGGAAAAACTCTTTGTTAAACACCAGCGCCGCAGTAATGCCATAAAGTAAAAAGTCATACCAGTCGACGACCGCACCGGCAAAGCTACCCCAGGCAGCACGACGGGCACGGTTGAGAGAAGGGGCTTCCTCATCGGGGCGGGTTGTAATGAGCGTGGAATCCATAATTGTCCTGTCCGTTCCTCAAGTTTCCAAATTTTTCTAGTTTTTTGTATAGGGAAAAGGTTACTCACATCGCATGCAGCAAAGTAAAAGCCGCTAATGAGACTACAGCGCCCATCGCCAGGTGAAAACCTTTTTGGAAAGCAGGATGCAGGAAAGGGGAATTTAACTCAGGGAAGCTGACGGCGCAGAAGATTATCCGGCGATGAAGGAAAAAAAAGGCAGGGCCAACGCCTGACCAGTGGGATGCAGTAGCTTTGCTGACCGTGTTTTCGAACATCGGTTTAGATCGGTAATGATCGCCGGGGAAGACCAGCATTTGATGCCCGGAATTGTAAGTGTTATTCGTAATTATTACTGGAATCCACTTGCCGGTAACGTGTCATCTGGCCAGCGGAGTGAATAATGAATCCTGTTACCATAATCACGCGGAGCGGTGTGTTGTCCCCACAGGACGTTAATTTTGCTGAACAGCTCGCCCGAACGATTAACGGCTATTTCCGTCAGGCCAGGGAGTGTCAGAAAATCGCCGCTTATAGCGGCTGAGAGAAATATATTTAGCGGCCATTCGTTAACGCTTTAATTCTCTGAAATGGTGTTCCCTGACTCATAACTTATTACTCGCATTGCGAGAGCACAAAATATTCATCAGCATAATTCGCAACTGCGTTATGCTGATGGCGAGCAAATTCTTCATTCTCTCACTGATCATCCCGCCATTGTTATTTTTTAATGGCGGGGTTTTTTTATGGTTTGGTTGGGGTATTCTTGAATAGTATTAAGGAGTTACGCTTTGCCCTCTGAAGCGAGGGCAGGGTATTTTATTTAATAGCGCTGGATGGATGAGTAAGGGCTAATATTCTTTAAAAAAAAGATCGATAACGTTATTTATCATTTCAATAAGCATTTCTTTATCTCCTTCCGCATCAATAGATTGTAATGCAGTGCGCTGCGATAATCCCGCAAAGATGGATGCAATGATATCCATCTTTGCGTGCAGTTGCTTAATTTCATTCTCATCATTTTTTTTAGTTCTTTTAAGTAATTGCGCATTGAACCTGTTGCTAATGGCGTTATGCGACACCTGGAGTACTTGTGAAACGTTAGGGTTTCGCACCGCTTCGGCAGCAATTTCAAGCCATAAACTAATAAACTCTGGAGAGGTATGAAGCTCAACCATACGTGCCGTTTGCCTTTTAAGTGTCACGGCTAATTTCTCATCGGCTGGAGATGTCGCAATATCATTGATCAGTTCAAAAATAGTGCTTTCCTGCTGCGCGACCAGGGCTTCCACGATGGCTTCTTTGTTAGCAAAATGATAATAAATGTGCCCGGGGCTCATGCCGGCCTCTTTCGAAATTTTAGCAATACTGCATCCATGAAACCCCAGGTCACGGAAACATTTGGCCGCCGCATCGAGTACTTGCTTTCTCCTGTCTTTGCTTTTCACGCCAATTTCTTCGTCCTGTACGTTGCTCATTTATTAGCCTCTTTAATATCTCTTGCAAGTCATATTTTAGTATGAATATACTAGAATGAATATTCAAACTACAGAGAGATCGCTCATGATGTCTGTGCTTTTTCGTCCTGCATATCCGGCGCTGTCAGTTCTCTTGTCACTTACACTTCTCGGATGTGATCAGCCACAGCGGCCAGTTCAAAATTCGATTCCTGAAGTGGGAGTTGTGACGGTAAACGCAGCAAATGTGACGTTGACGACGGAACTCCCTGGCCGAACCTCGTCTTTCAGGACTGCTGAAGTGCGTCCTCAGGTTGGCGGCATACTTCAAAAAAGATTATTCGATGAAGGTGCCCTCGTGAAAGCCGGACAGGCATTGTATCAGATTGATCCTGCTCCTTATCGGGCGACACTTGCTAAAGCGGAAGCGAGCCTGGAATCATCGAAACTTTTAGCCCACCGGTATGAACGACTGGTAAAAACAGGAGCGGTAAGCCAGCAGGATCGGGATGATGCACGTTCAACCTGGCTACAGGCGCAGGCTGATGTTGACTCTGCTCGCATTGATTTAGGTTATACAACGATCACCGCGCCAATATCGGGACGCATCGGGCGATCTTCCGTTACTCAGGGAGCGTTGCTGACCGCTAATCAGACCACTGATCTTGCAACCATCCAGCAGCTTGATCCTATCTATGTCGATATTCCGCAATCTTCAACGGCTCTTCTTAAATTGCAGGATGAATTTGCCGCAGGCCGCCTGAAACGAAATGGCGACCAACAGGCTGAAGTCAAACTGATCCTCGACAATGGCACTGAATATTCGCATCCGGGCCGAATAAAACTTTCAGAAGTAACAGTAGATGAAAGTACGGACTCTGTAATTATACGCGCCGAGTTTCCTAATCCCGATGGACGGTTGCTGCCAGGTATGTTCGTCCGCGCCAAATTACAGGAAGGGGTGAACGAGAATGCCCTGCTTGTTCCACAAAGAGCAATCACCCGTGATCCGACTGGACAGGCCTCGGCTCTTGTCGTTGGCAAAGATAGCAAAGTGATCCGGAAAGCGGTGGTAACCGATCGCGTTGTAGGCAATCAGTGGCTAATACGGGACGGATTGCAAAGTGGCGATCGGGTCGTTGTGGATGGGACACAAAAAGCCCAGCCCGGCAGTGAAGTCAGGATTGCCCAGGCTACTCCCCCTTCGCCTGAAGTCGCTAATCAGCCTGAGTAAGGAGCCGTAATGTCACGTTTTTTTATTGACCGCCCCGTACTTGCATGGGTTGTAGCCATCATTATTATGCTGGCTGGCGTGCTTTCTATAATCAAGTTACCCATCAACCAGTATCCTAATATTGCTGCTCCTGCGATTGCTGTGACTGGATCTTATCCTGGAGCATCGGCAGATACCGTTCAGGATACTGTGGTGCAGGTTATCGAACAGCAACTGAATGGCCTTGATAATTTGCGCTATCTAAAGTCTGAGAGTAATTCGGATGGCTCATTCACAATTACCGTCACCTTTAATCAAGGGACAGATCCGGATATTGCTCAGGTTCAGGTACAAAATAAGCTATCGCTGGCAACGCCTTTAATACCGGATGAAGTTCAGAATCAGGGGATCCGGGTTGCTAAATATCAGATTAACTTTTTAATTCTTGCCGGACTTGTTTCCACTGATGGTCGTATGAGCAGCTTTGACCTCGGTGATTATCTGGTTTCTCACATACAGGATCCTTTAACTCGTATTACCGGTGTGGGTGATTTCACTATGCTGGGATCCCAGTATGCGATGCGTATCTGGATGGATCCGAATAAGCTGAATGGATATAAACTTACCCCGTTGGATGTCAGCTCTGCTATTCAGGCGCAAAACGTACAGGTATCTGCGGGCCAGTTAGGCGGTTTACCAACCAATGAAAATATTGAACTGAGTGCAACTGTCATTGGCAAGACCAGATTCACAACACCTGAACAATTTGAAAATATACTCCTGAAGGTTCAGCCCGATGGATCCCGCGTGTTACTTAAGGATGTGGCCAAAGTAAAACTGGGATCCGAGAGTTTCTCAATACAATCAAAATATGGCAAAGATCTTCCTAGTACAGCTATTGCGTTACGCCTGGCTACCGGTGCTAATGCGCTGGACACCATTAAAGCTGTCAAAGCAAAGCTGGACGAGCTTAAGCCTGGTTTACCGGAAGGCGTGGAGATTATTTATCCTTACGATACGTCTCCTGTCATAAGTGCCTCAATAGAAGGAGTGGTGCATACCCTTATTGAAGCGATAGTCCTCGTTTTTGTCGTGATGCTGCTTTTTTTGCAAAACTGGAGAGCAACACTTATTCCTACACTCGCTATTCCGGTCGTTTTGCTGGGCACATTCGGCATTATGGCCGCATTTGGCTTTACAATTAATATATTAACCATGTTTGGCCTGGTACTGGCTATCGGGCTTCTCGTCGACGATGCCATTGTTGTTGTGGAGAACGTCGAGCGACTGATGGAAGAAGAAAAGCTTCCGCCGCTTGAAGCGACCCGAAAATCGATGGAGCAGATTTCGGGCGCTCTGGTTGGTATTGGTCTGGTTCTTTCCGCTGTATTTCTTCCGATGGCGTTTTTCGGCGGTTCAACAGGTGTAATTTATCGCCAGTTCTCTATCACTATTGTTTCTGCAATGGCGTTGTCGGTGCTCGTTGCGCTAATTTTTACTCCGGCATTATGCGCAACGATCCTGAAACAAACGCATCATGACGCACAGGCTAAAAAGGGATTTTTCGGCTGGTTTAACCGTAAATTTGAACGCGGCACTTCGCTTTATCGCAATGGCGTCGAACGTACTTTGAGGGCCAGAAAACGAGCGATGCTTTTCTTTCTGGCAATCATCGCTTTACTTATTGCGCTATTCCCACGGATACCAACGTCATTCCTGCCTGATGAAGATCAGGGAAATCTCTTTGTGCAAGTACAACTGCCACCAAACAGTAGTGCGGAGCAGACCCAGAAAGTATTAACCAAAATATCGGCGTATTTTCTGACCCAGGAAAAAGACATGGTTGCCACGACAATGCTGGTCAATGGATTTAACTTTGCAGGGCGTGGTCAGAGTTCCGCTATGGTGTTTGTGGGACTTAAACCATGGAATGAAAGGAAAGGTTCGGTATTTGAACTGGCTGCCAGGTCAATGGGATATTTCAGCACAATAAAAGAGGGAACGGTTATTTCTTTCGCTCCACCGGCGGTGATGGAATTGGGGAATGCCACTGGTTTTAACCTGTTTATTCAGGATACAACTGGCGGCGGCCATGAAAAACTCATGCAGGCACGGAATATGTTTCTTGGGATGGCTGCCCGAAACCCCGCACTGCAAATGGTTCGACCCAACGGTATGAATGATGAGCCACAATATCAAATTCTGATTGATGACGAGAAAGTGCAGGCTCTGAAACTCAGTCTCTCTGATGTAAATAACACGATGTCCGCCGCCTGGGGGTCAACGTATGTTAATGACTTCAATGATCGTGGGCGTGTTAAAAAGGTTTATATCCAGGGGGAAGCCAGTTCACGTATTTCTCCGGAGGATTTCGATAAATGGTACGTACGTAATAGTGACGGAGAGATGGTCTCATTCTCATCGTTCGCCAGTGGGAAATGGACTTATGGTTCCCCGAAACTGGAGCGTTATAACGGTTTACCGGCAGTTGAACTTCTTGGCGAACCTGCTCCGGGTTATAGCTCCGGGGATGCCATGAAGGCGGTAGAGGAGATCGCGGCAAAATTGCCACCAGGTTTAAATGTTGCCTGGACAGGTCTTTCATTTGAAGAGCGTCTTTCAGGTTCGCAAGCGCCGGCGCTTTATGCTCTGTCGCTAATAATCGTCTTCCTCTGTCTGGCAGGGCTTTATGAAAGCTGGAGTATTCCTTTCTCAGTAATGTTAGTCATACCGCTGGGTGTTATTGGCGCTGTCAGTGCGACGCTTTTACGTGGATTGGGGAACGATGTTTTCTTCCAGGTTGGCTTATTAACGACGATTGGTCTCTCTGCAAAGAATGCGATATTAATTGTTGAATTTGCGCGCGATCTTCATGAAAAAAGTGGAATGTCATTTTCGCAGGCAGCCATTGAGGCAGCCAGAGTCCGTTTACGACCCATTATTATGACATCACTGGCATTTATTGTTGGTGTTATTCCTCTCGCTATTGCTTCAGGAGCAAGTTCCGGAAGCAAGCATGCCATTGGTACTGGCGTTGTTGGTGGGATGCTTACCGCGACCGTATTAGCTATTTTTTATATCCCGCTGTTTTATGTTCTTGTCGCTGGTTTTTTTACCAGGAACAAAAACAAAAAAGAAGCATTAACCATAGCTGAAGAAAAATAGCTGTATGTGAGGTATTTGTATCCATCAGGGATACCAATACTAAAATCCTCAATCTGAGCAGTAATGTAGATACGATAAATTTTAATTTATTCTGGAGGCTTGAAAATGGCCAGACGAACCAAGCAAGATGCTGAAGAAACCCGCGAGCATATTCTGGATGCGGCTGAGCAATGCTTTCGGGATTCAGGTATTTATCGCACAACGTTACAGATGATAGCAATAAAAGCGGGCTGTACGCGAGGCGCTATTTATTGGCATTTCAGGGAAAAGAACGATCTTTTTAAACAGGTTATTGAGCGCACACCTCTCTTACTTTTTACGGAAGTTGAAGATCTTGTAATGCGTGCCGAATCTGTTATGGCGTTACGCCACTGTTTGTTAAGGGAAATTGAATGCGTTAAGAGAAACAAACATCTTCAAAATGTTATCGAGATGACTGTCTTCCGCTATGAATATCCTGACGAAGTAAATAACCATGATATTCTGGTGGGGAATAAGATGGATAAATTATTCGTCATGATAGATTCTGTTTTATCCGAAGCCCAAAAAAATGGAAGGATTCATGCTGATATTTCGACAACAATACTCAGCTCGATGATTTTCTATGTTTTTATGGGAGCGCTCAGGTCGATAGTTATGATGCCAAACGATACTTTGCTTTATCGTTACTCTCAATCAGCGCTGGATTTTGCTTTTGATATGGCTATTGGGAATAAGGCGGTGTGTAATGAAAAATGATTTTATTTATGATCTTACAGAATGGATAGAATCTCAACTCGCATCAAAATTATCCCTGGATATTGTGGCGGCTAAGTCAGGATATTCGAAATGGTATTTACAGCGGGTTTATCATGCGTTAACGGGAGTTACTCTAAGCAGGTATATCCGGCTAAGAAAATTATCCGCCGCGGCTGCTGAATTACAGATAACTAAAACACATATTCTCGATATCTCTTTGAAATATGGTTTTACTACGCAGCAGGCTTTCACCCGTTCATTCAAAAGTTACTTTCATCAGACTCCTGCAAGGTACAGAAATAACACTGAATGGGATTGTTCACAGCTCTACCCGCCATATCAGAGGATAATTCATCCGGTACCCAAACCGGACATTATTTCATTACCAGAACAAATTTTTCTCGGCATAGAACACTCTTTCCCTTGTGCTTTTGAAGATCTCTGTAAGTTCAATATAGATGTGCGGATGAATTTTTTTAACAGGTATCTCAGGGACTACCAGGAGCTACCTTCTTACGTCTATGGTATCAGCCATTTTGAACCCAATATCGCAGTAAATTCAGGCGTTGTTATCAAGTACTTTACAGCAACAGATTATCAGAATTTATATTCTATGAAGAGTAAAGTACAAAAAATAATAATACCTGAAGGTCATTATGCACAATTTAATTATTCGGGTACAAAAGCCGGGTTTCAGCAATTTATCATGGACGTGAACCGTTATCATTTGCCCAGATTAGATATCACAAGAAGAAAGGGTAATGATATAGAGCGTTATTTTCTTCCTGGGTCGAAGAAACATTCATTACATTCAAGTTTTATAACTTGTAGCTATTTAGTGCCATGTGCTGATGTATTACATAAATCTGTTTCAGGCAGATTTATGTAATGCGTGTATAAAGCGACCGTTTCAAACAGTCAGGTGCACTTCTAAGATAGTCACCGGGCTTAGAATTCAGACATTGCAATATGATTATCCTCAGAAGGATAGGTTATGAAGAAACATCTATTTATTGTTATACCGGTACTCTTAACTCTGACGGCCTGCAACTTACAGCCGAAGTATGAACGCCCATCGGTACCTGTTTCCGGGAAATGGGAGAGTAATGCGTACAGGAATAAAACTTCAGATCTTGCATGGCAAAAGTTTTTCGATGATGACACGTTGAAACTCCTGATAGGATTATCCCTTAAAAATAATAGAGATCTCAGAGTTGCTGCTTTAAATATAGAGTCAGCCAGAGCACAGTACAGGATTGAAAGAGCCGCTTTATTACCAACCATCGAGGCTAATGGTAGCCAGACTTCGGCTCATCTGCCTGGCAATCTCTATTCTACCCAGACTTCCGGGCCTGTGTCATACCAGCAATATGAAGCGAATCTTGGTGTAACATCCTGGGAAATTGACTTCTTTGGCAGGCTTAGAAGTTTGAAAGCACAGGCGCTTGAAAATTATCTTTCGACTGAGGCTACTGCTCACGCCACACAAATTAGTCTTGTATCAGAGGTCGTATCGGGCTATTTGACCCTTTGCGCGGATAAGGATTTACTTAATGTGGCGACAGATACCGCTAAAAGTCAGCGTAAAACGTATGATCTGACTAAACAACGGTATGCGATGGACATCGCAAACGAACAGGATGTTGTTCAGGCGGAAACGTCATTAAGAAGCGCTGAGGCCGAAGTTTACCAATACACCCGTCAGGTTAAACAGGATACAAATGCTTTACAGCTATTACTGGGTACGAACATACCGGCCAATATTGTAGAAAATGCGACTTTACTTAAAGCATGGAATTTCCCGGCGTTGCCTGACGGAATATCATCAGAAGTCCTGACAAACAGGCCGGATATTATTGCTGCCGAACATACTCTTAAGGCAGCTAATGCGAATATTGGCGCGGCCAGAGCCGCTTTCTTTCCTACCATCAGCCTTACTGCTTCCGGAGGATCGGCTTCAGATAGTCTTGGACATTTGCTTGAAGGGGGCACGGCTGCCTGGTCATTCGTTCCCAGCATAAGCGTACCAATATTTGATGGGGGAAAAAACAAAGCCAATCTTGACGTTGCGGAAATTTCCAAAAGAATTGAAATAGCAAATTATGAAAAAGCTATACAGCAGGCATTTAAGGAGGTTTCGGATGCTCTGGCGGGTCAAGCGACCTATAAACATGAACTGGCTGCTCGGGTACAAGACACCGCGGCAAATCAACGTTACTACA
The DNA here is from genome assembly GCF_003028445.1 of Kosakonia sp. H7A. Lineage (NCBI taxonomy): Bacteria > Pseudomonadati > Pseudomonadota > Gammaproteobacteria > Enterobacterales > Enterobacteriaceae > Kosakonia > Kosakonia sp. H7A. The sequence goes on from NZ_PYTZ01000002.1 coordinate 444,838, forward strand.
CTCTTGCGAATAGCCGATATCAGGAAGGTGTGGATGGGTATCTCAATGTGCTTGTCGCTGAACGATCTTTATTTCAGGCAAGGAAAACTGAAATTTCGACTCGTTTAAGTGAAATAACACAGCAGGTTACTCTTTATAAAGTTCTCGGTGGCGGCTGGAAAGCATAGCACCTGAATCAAGAAATGACGGCCAATTGCCGTCATTTAACTTTTATCTATTCAGCTTGAGGTGACAGATGAAATCAGAGAACAATCTGAATTCTTCACCTCAGGTGAAAAAGATTTTTTAACTAAGACGAATACTGGCTGTATTAGGGGAAAGGAAATCAGAGGTACTTCTATGTTAGATACGTCGTATAATCGTTCGAATATTGGCTCTGGGGATATTAGATATAACAACTTTTTTACGCAGGAATAACAGGGCTTTTTACTTCTTTTTGTGACTATTACTTAAAAATAAATCTTATTTAAAATGCGACTGCCTGAATTTTTACTTTCTAAATAAAAGGTAAATAAGATAACCTGTGAGCAATATGCATGTAATGTGTATGATAGCCAATCCTATAACTACACCAACAATACTGTATCTAAACAAGTAATTGAATAACACATACTCGGTCAGACGTGAAAAATAGAACGAAGATAACATTATTAACATGCTAAAAAAGAGAATTGAGAAGCATATTAATAAACAATTTTTAGCTTTTGATTTTTTCATTGTTATTATTAATCATTTTGAGGGTGAAAGGTGTGTTAATCTTTTATTTTTCCGGTCTTAGCCATTTTATTTTATAAAATCTTCAACGGAAAGCTTATTGACGGATGAATTAGTATGATCATACTAATTCATCTGCACTTGTCAACCTTCTTATGGGGAGAGTGGGGCGGTTTTGTGAAAATATAGTGAATTTACTTATTGTTTTTGCATAATTACTGCCATTTTCCCTCGTTATAATGAAAAGATTACGCGTTATGATTTTATTCAAATGATTAGGGCTTAACGATTGCCTGCGTATCTATTCGCAGCGGTAGTTCACGGACGAAGGAAATGAATTGATATAGGGGAAGTGCTGCTTATTGAGTCCAGGAGTCCCGCAGATTAGTGCATTCAGTTTTCAATCGCTGATCGGCTGAACCCTGATAATGTGACTCAGTCCCTCAATGAAACCAGCGGACAAGAATATGATATTTGAGATGTCAAAGATGTGAGCCGCCTGGATTGGCACACTGGTACAGACCGTGTGAATCAGAGACTTTATAAGGTTGCGGGAAGGTTTAAGACTGTGGATTCTGGTGCCGTTACGCAGTGTTGCTGGTCACTCTATAGTCGGGTCTGAAGCAGACCACTAACATTTCCCGATGCGGAGGAAAAACAGAAAAGACATCGGGAAGGGGGTTTCACGCTAACCTGTTGAATCAACATCAGATAAAGATTCGCAAGGATGCATGAAAGCAGGAAATTGGCTCCTCTGACTGGACTCGAACCAGTGACATACGGATTAACAGTCCGCCGTTCTACCGACTGAACTACAGAGGAATCGTGTGAACGGGGCGCATAGTACTGGCCCCGTACTGGTGTGTCAATACTAAATTTAACCCGCTGATTCAATTGGCTAATTAAAGCACAACGTGCTGTTTTAATGTACCTGGTTTATCCCTTCGTGGTAACCGCCGGTCTGGCCGCGCAGGCGGTTGAGCGGATCCTGCTGGTAGAAGTGGCAGAAGCGCTGCCACAATGCCGGGAAACGCGGGGCGAAGAGTTCGGGAGCGCTGAAGAAATACTCCGACAGCACGGCGAAACACTCTGCGGGATCGGTTGCCGCATAGGCATCAATGCTGGCTGCGCTTTCTCCCACCAGATCGATTTCATCCTGAATATTATCCATGGCGGCGCGCAAATCATGCTCCCAGCCAGCCACTTCACGCAGTGGGATCAGCGGGATGCCGCTGGCTCTGTCGCCATTACGCGTATCCAGCTTATGCGCAACTTCGTGGATAATCAGATTGAAGCCGGAAGCATCAAACGAATCCTGAATGTCGAGCCAGTTAAGGATAATCGGCCCCTGTTGCCAGCTCTGACCGGATTGCACCATGCGCTGGTTATGCACGAGGCCGATATCATCTTCCCACTCATCGTCCACCACGAACGGAGCCGGGTAAATCAACACTTCGTGAAAACCATCCAGCCATTCGAGGCCCAGCTCCAGCACGGGCAGACAAAAGAGCAGACTGATGCGCGCGCTCTTTAAGGCGTCTAAATCGAATCCTTGTAATGGAACCAGCCGCTTTTGTTGTAAAAAGCGATCCGCAAGCTGAACAAGTTTAACCTGCTCATCAGGCGATAAATTTGCTAATACCGGGGCGTTTAGTGCTTCTTCCCACGGGAACGTCGCCTCATCAGCGGAGTCTTTTGTTTTCCAGGGCCACTTAATCATCGTTTTGCTCGCAAACTCGCCACTTGAACCAAATTAACGGGACAGGGTCTGTTAAAATGCCAAATTACCTGGCATCATGGCAACCATCTGAACGGAGAGATGCCGGAGCGGCTGAACGGACCGGTCTCGAAAACCGGAGTAGGGGCAACTCTACCGGGGGTTCAAATCCCCCTCTCTCCGCCACTTCACCCAATCGGTTGTTTCTTACTGATTTTATTCCGGAAATGCCTCGCTTGTACTTCATGAATGTTACACATCATGGATAAATCTGTCATGTGCACATATCTCATAAAACGTAATGCGATTTATTATTTTTACCCTCAGATTCCTCTCGCTCTGGTTTGACCATTTTGATCGTCGCAAGTGCGCGCGTTCCTTTTGATGTCTTTGCGTTGCGAAGCCGCACATTTGACCTGCCGGGCACAATGATTATGCGCTGGCTCTGCGTTACTTAACAGCGATCTGCATTCGCTCTTTTTCCTGTCAGCAGTGAGTGTTCCGTGCTGTTTATCTCTTCTTTATATTGACCTGAGAAATACTGTTTTAAATAAGATGTTAATTGTAGCAATCAGTAATATTGCTTCTTACAATTATTATTAACTATCGTTTTCATTATTACTGGAAGTTGCCATGGCTGAAGGTAATAACTGAAGTATGTAAATGTTTCTGAGCTTATTATCTCTGTGCTTATAAGCTCAAATAAAAATATCTTTAAATATTAATTTGATTGTTTTATTGACCTGGGTTTTTCTCGCGTTCAACTTATTTTTACCAGTTTCGCTCATTTTATTATTAATCGGAGAGGCTATGTTTGATTTTTTAAGGCGTTATGGGACGACAAGTATCCCGGCTGTGTGGAAATATGGAAAGGTTAGATGCATTATTCTTGATGATCTCAAGTACACCGAGCCGGATACCTATGCTTTCATAAAAAAAAGATATCCAGATTACAGGGATATTTTGTTCGGTGGCTTCGTAAGGGATTTCTGCGCCGATATGGGTGAGAATGATAAATTAATTATCGTCAGTCATTCGACTGAGTTTGGATTGCGCTATGCAAAAATGACAGACGATTTTATTTATTATCTCAAACTATGGGGTTTGAAACGCATTGGGGTATTAAAATTCCATTGTTGCCATATTGGCGAGCGAGAATGGTTGCGGGTGCTTGGTGAAAAAATGCTCAGGGATGGGATTTCATTTTCTTATATTAGCGGCCCGTCTTCTTCCGGTGATAAAGGGCAATATATTTACGATCTGAAATATGGCACCTCTTATACGCCTGGAAAATACAAGATAATAAAAGGGGATATTAAAAGAGATTTTAAAGGGACACGATATGTAATGAAAAACGGCATTCAAGTCGCACCCCGTGCCAAAAATCAACCGAATCAATATCGTACGGTTATTACCGGATAGAATACAGGTGGCAAGACGGAACATTTCTCCGCTCTCTGATACTGATAGCGCCAATCCCGTGCCATTTACTTGTCAGTAAATCCTGTGGCAACGTAACCGGCAGGTCGCGTTGCCGCAGGGGCGGAAACGACGCTCATCATCTGTTTACCAGGCGTCATTTACGGATGCGTTTATTACCATCATCTTATGCAACGCTACGAGTGCGAGTAGCGCCTTTGCGGGCTGGTGCAGTCGCTCTCTTTGCTCATCCGCTGGATGATGTCCTGGCGCAGCAGGAACTTTTTGATCTTACCGGATGATGTTCTGGGCAGCTTATCGACGATGACGATGCGCTCTGGGTATTTATACTTCGCCATCCGCTTACGGCTGAAAAAAGCCACCACATCCTCCAGGCGTAGCGGTGGCTCCCGCGTTTTTAGCACCAGATAAGCGCATGACCGTTCCCCCAGACGCTCGTCGGGCATCGCTACCACGCAGGCATCCTCAATGGCCGGATGCTGTAACAGCACATCTTCCACTTCGCGGCTGCTGATGTTCTCGCCGCCGCGCACGATAATATCTTTTTTACGCCCGGTAATGCTGATATAGCCCGCGTCGTCCATCCGGCAGAGATCGCCACTGTAGTACCAGCCCTCGTCATCCAGCGCCCTGGCAGTCAGTTCCGGCTCATCCAGATAGCCCATAAACACATTCGGGCCGCGCGAGGCCTCTTCTCCTTCCATACCGCGCAGCAGCGTTTTGCGAGACTCATCCACCACCTTAATTTCCACACCGGCAGCGGCATAGCCATCGGTATTCATCATGCGCGGCAGCGGATCATCGAGATTCACCAACGCGTGGGGCGAACTCTCCGTCGAACCGTAAATGCTTAACAGCTTGATCCCAAGCTGCTGACAACCCTGCGCCACTTTTTTGGGGATAGTGGTTCCACCGCAAAGAAAGAAACGCAGCGATGAAAGATCGGCCGGCTGTTTGCCGAGGGCGCACAAGATGTCATACACAAAAGGCGTGGCGCCGAGCATACAGGTGCAACGCTGTTGCTCCAGCAGTGCGAGACAGGCCTCCGGGGTGAAAATATCCAGCAATACGCTGCGAGCACCGATCAGAAAGGGCGCGGTGACGCCGTGCAAAAAGCCGGTTGCGTGACCGAGCGGTGCAGGCATCAGAAACACATCCTGCCAGGTGAGATTCAACCGCGCGCAGTAGGCTCGTTCACTGGCGAGAATATTGTTATGGGTTAACATCACGCCTTTCGGCATTCCCTCGGTGCCGGAGGTAAACAGCACGGCGGCCAGTTCATCACCGTGAACTTCTCGCGGTGCAAGTAGTGGGACGTTCTCCTGCACCAGTTGCCGGAAGCTAAGCGACGTGGTTGCCGGTGCCAGCTTATCCACGCCGACAATGCGTTGTAGCCAGGGTAACTGGTTTTGCAGTGGCAGGATCAAATCGACCGGACGCGTCTGCTTAAACAGCGTTGGGGCAAAGAAGATTTTTGCCTGGCATTTATTTAATACCCACACCAGTTCCGCTTCACGCCAGGCGGGCAGCAGCGGCACAGACACCGCGCCGGTTTTCAGGCAGGCCAGGTAAATCACCGTGAATTCACACCAGCCCGGTAGCTGAAATGCGACGCGATCGCCCGGTTGAATACCGCTGTTAAGCAACCATGTTGCCAGGCAACTTGCGGCGTGATCAAGCGCCGCATAGGTGTATGAATCACCATGATTATCCACCACGGCGAGTTTGTCCGGCATCGCGCGCAGGGTCTGGTGCCAGTAATCGCCCAGCGATGCATTGCCCCAATATCCTTGCCGTCGGTACGCTTCCCGACGTTCAGCATTAAACGTTATCGTGACACCCATGGACTCTTCCTGGTCAATAAACCGTTAAACGTAGTGGATGTTTTTGCATGAATTTCAGGCGGATTTGGGCTCAACCGTAGCGGAAGTCAACACCGAAGGTCCCTGCCGGGTAGTTCCAGTGTTCGAGAATGGTTTCCCCGCACAACACACGGCAGGTGCCGCATTCAAGGCAACCGGCGCAGTCGAAATGGATATTGCCCTGCGCATCCTGCTTGTAGAGATTGGCAGGGCAGGCGTTGAGCAGTTTGCGAAACTCATCAATGTTGGGGTTATCGGCCAGAATAATGTGCGGATGGCCTTCATCAACATGGAATTTATTGACGCCCAGTTTGACGTCAACGTTAACGTTATTCTCCTGGCTCATAGCGCGGTCGCCCCTTTGATGCCGTCTTTCAGTAAATTCAGCAGGCCGATTTTCTTCATGTGAGACATCATCATTTTGCGTACTGGCTGATTCGGGCTACCGTCAACCGTGAACATATCATTCATGATGCCTGCCACCATTTGCGGATACTGGGTAAACAGACGCGGGTTTTCCATCAGGGCAGGGAGCTTGCGGAAATGCTGCATATCGCGCATCACGAAGCTCTGCTCCAGCGCGCGTTTATAGGCCGAAAGTGCGTGAGCCGAAAAATCTTGCTGCGCTCTGGCGGCAATCGCGGTATTGGCCGCGGCTTCCGCCGAAGCGATGGCTAAGTCCATACCGCGTACCGTATAGCCCAGATTGAGGCACAACCCGGCAGCATCACCCACGATCATCACCCCGTCGCTGACCAGTTGCGGGATCATCGCGAGACCACCTTCCGGCACCATATGCGCCGAGTATTCCAGCAATTTCCCGCCCTGAATCAGCGGGCGAATAGCTGGATGCTGTTTAAAGTCCTCCAGCATTTGCGGCACGCTTTTCCGGGCCTGACCCATCTCTCCCAGCCCGCAAACCAGACCAATCGATACCGACTCCCGGTTGGTATAGAGAAAACCGCCGCCCATCAGGCCATTCGATGGAGAGCCAGCAAACAGCCAGGCGGCACCTTCGTTCCCGCAGAGATTAAAGCGATCGTCGATTTGCGTGGTCGACAGGCTAATCAGTTCCTTCACGCCCACGGCATAATGGTGCGGCGAGGGCACCGGCACCATCCCCAGCGAACGTCCCAGCAGCGAATTGACACCGTCAGCGAGGATCACCACATTGGCCTCAAGAATGTCATCACCTGCCTGCACGCCGGTGACCTGATTGCCTTCACGGATCAACGCATCCACCCGGACACCCGGAATAAATTGCGCGCCCGCTTCTTCGGCTTGCTCCATCAGCCACGGATCGAGTCGGCTACGCAGCACGGTATAGGAGGCCTGCTCCGCGAGCTCAGATTTCTCGCGTTGAAAATCGAGGGTGACGGCGTTGTCATCGGTTAAAAAGGAGATTTTCTCCCGCGTGACCGTGCGCTCAATGGGCGCGCGCTGCGCGAAACCGGGCATGATGCGCTCAATACTGTGCGCGTAGAGTCGGCCGCCGGTCATATTCTTACTGCCCGCGTTGTTGCCGCGTTCAATAACCAGTACATCCAGTCCGGCTTTGGCCATCACATAAGCCGCCACCGTTCCCGCCACGCCCGCGCCCACTACGATGGCGTCAAATTTTTCATCCGACATGCGTTATGCTCCCTTCCCGCAGCGCCTGCGGGATACGTATCTTAGTGGCTCAATTCACCGATCAGGGCCGGGACGACTTTGTAGATATCGCCCACCAGGCCGTAATCGGCATAATTGAAAATCGGCGCGTTTTTATCTTTGTTGATGGCGACGATCACTTTGGCGCCATTGCCGCCGACCATATGCTGGATCTGCCCGGAAATCCCCAGCGTCAGGTAGAGATCGGATTTCAGCAGTACGCCGGAGACGCCCACATAACGTTCGCGTTCCATCCAGTTTTCGCCTTCGGCAATCGGGCGCGAGCAACCCACTTCCGCACCCAGCACGCTGGCCAGTTCTCGCACCATCGCAAGGTCATCTTTCGCCGCCAGGCCACGGCCAACACCCACCACGCGTTTCGCTTTACTCAGATCCACACTGCTCAGCGTTTTCGCGCGGCGTTCCAGACAACGGATCTCGTGGCGCGGCGCAATATAGTCCGCAGTGACAACCGGGCAGGTGCGCGACGAATCTGCGGCCGCAGGCTCCAGTACGCCGGATGCGAGGGTAATGATGGCGAGCGAGCCGTTGAGTTTCTCTTTCCCAAACGCCAGACCACCGTACATACGGTGTTCCGCACAGACGCTGCCGTCGGCAATGGTGACAGCCGTGGCGTCATTAACCATCGCCACGTTCAATTGCACGCTCAACCGCGCGCCCAGCGCTTTGCACCGTTTTGTCGCGGCCATCAGCAGTAATGATGGCTGGCCGGCAGCGTCCTGCCCGATCCGCGCCGCAAGAGTCTCAGCGAAATTTTCAATGCGTTGCAGTTCAGAGTGGGGTTCAAGCACTATCACACTGTCGGCGCCCAGAGACTGGACTCGCTTGACCTGTTCTGCGCCATAGACGATGGCATGTACCTGCTGGCCCCAAAGGCGTGCGCCGGACAGTAATTCGGCATAGCGTTCTGCGTTATCGCTCAGTACCCAGACATGGGTTAATTGACTCATGGTGTTCTTCTCCGTTGGGCTTAATTGAGGGCTTTTTTCACGAGTTCAGCCAGTTGGGCAATCGCTTCGGGTGAATCATTGTCGAGGATGATGTGTTTGCGCGTGGTGGCTGGTGGTACGGTGATTTCCATCAGTTCCGCCAGCGGTGAGGACGGGCTCCAGCCAATGTCGCTGGCCTGCCACTGGTTGACCGGTTTTTTACCCGCACCAAGGATGGCTTTCATCGAAGGAATGCGCGGGACGTTTATATCGGAAGTGACACAGAGAACGGCGGGTGGCGTCAGTTCGATCACTTCGACCTCTTCTTCCAGCGTGCGCTCAATGCTGAGTTTGTCGCCGTTACGTTGGATGTTGCTGACGGCGTTAATCACCGGCAGTTGCAGGATCTCACCAACCAGCAAGCCCACCTGTTGGGCGTAGAGATCCCCGGAACCTTCGCCAAACAGCATCAGATCGAAGCCCATCTTCTCTGCCGCCGCCGCCAGCGCCTGGGCGATTTCTTTCGGCAGGGCATGTTCCAGTTGCGCATCCTGCAACATAAACAGGCTGTCCGGGCCGCGAGAAAGTACGTCTTTACGCACTTTTGAATTTTGCAGCAGCGAACCGCCAACGGTCAGGGCGGCAATCTCATCATCATCGCTGGCGAGCTGCGTCGCCGCTTCGATAGCATTGAGATCGAACTGGCTGATCTTCGCTGCCACATTGTCAAAGCTGAGCGCGTGGTCGGGCGTGACCACGATGTCCTGTTCCTCAGGTACCAGTTTGAAGCAGGCTATTATTTTCATGGCATCTCCTGTGAGTCGCGGGCGAATATTGGACGTAGCGCCAATATCGACGGAAAGTAAAAAGTGACTGGAAACAGTGTGCGATAGCGGGATGCGCTTTTCGACGGGACAATTTGTTTTCGTTGCTAACAATCTTGCAAAAAAAGTGAGATCGCCCAGGCAAAATAAAAGTGAGGGAAATTAATTTTCAGGCGTAAACATATTATCTTGCATGCCGGGCAAATAATCTTGTTCTGCAACAGCGAAGGAGTGTTGAATAACCGCAGTAGTCGCTCTATTTTACCCTTATTATTTTGTTCAGGCTTATTCTTAACATGTGAGGTTGTCATGTATCAGCGATGCTTTGATAATGCCGTGGAACCCCTTTTCGTGCATGGGGAAACGCCCCGATTTTCGCGCTTTGTCATCAGCGATGACCCAACCTGGGAATCCGGGCATCATGTTCACGATAATGAAACTGAGCTTATTTTTGTCAAAAAAGGGATTGCACGATTAATCATTGATTCGTCGCTGTATGTCGCGCACGAGAACGATATTGTGGTGATTGAGCGGGGGCGGTTACACGCCGTCACTTCCGATGCGAACGCGCCTGCCACTACCTATACCTGCGCGCTGTATGGCTTTCGTTTTCGCGGCTGGGAAGAGAACCAACTGTTGCAACCGCATTCGTGTCCGGTCATTTCTGCCGGGCAGGCAAAAGAGGTGATTACCAGCATCTTTCATGAATTGAGCGTAATGTTGCCGCAAAGTAAAAATACATTAACATCTTCGGTCTATGATGCGTTTGCTTATGCGCTGACGGTGTTGTACTTCGAAAACTTTAAAAACGCTTACCGATCGGAGCAGGGGTATATTAAAAAAGATGCGTTAATTAAAGATATTCTGGTTTATCTGAATAACAACTACCGTAAAAAAATAACGCTCGAACAGTTGTCAAAACAATTTCACGCCAGTGTCAGTTATATCTGTCACGAATTTACTAAAGAATACCGTATTTCTCCCATCAACTATGTGATTCAGCGGCGGATGACGGAAGCCAAATTTGCGCTGACCAATACCGATAATTCGCTGGCCGAAATCTCCTGGCGCGTGGGATACGAAAACGTCGATCATTTTGCCAAGCTCTTTCTGCGTCATGGTGGTTGCTCACCCAGCGACTACCGTCGGCAATTTAAAAATAACGTGGTTGAATCAGAGTATCTGTCCGATTTTTACGTGCCGGAAAAAGTGCTGTATTAATTTTCCTGTAGCTCCCGGCGCGCCGGGAGCTACAGCGCAGTTTTAATCCTGGTAATCCTTCAGAATCTGGCGTCCGGCGATGTAAATCATGATCTCGTCAGTGCCGCCACCGATGCGTTCACAACGTACATCCCGCCAGAAACGAGAGACGCGCGCTTCATCGGTATAACCCAGCCCACCCATAATCTGGATGGCATCATCAATCACCTCCTGTGCGGTACGGGCGCAGTGCAGCTTCGCCAGTGCAGCGCTGGTGCGCAGGGACTGCTGCTGATCGGCCTGCCAGGCCACTTTCAGTACCATATTGCGCATGTTCTCAACTTTTACCGCCATTAACGCCAGTTTTTCCTGGATCATCTGGTTATGGCCAATTGGTTTACCGAAAGCAATGCGCTGATTGGCATAGCGGGCAGCATCTTCAAACGCGCATTCGGCAAAGCCGGTACTGCGGGCGGCGTTGATCAGGCGTTCCATTTCAAAGTTGTACATCACATTGAGAAAGCCCATGCCTTCTTCGCCGACCATATCGCTCTCTTCGACTTCGACATTGTCGAGATACACTTCGCAGGTGCTGAGCATATGCCAGCCGATTTTGTGCAGCGGGTTAACTTTGATCCCCGGTTTTTTCGCGTCCACCCACCACAGCGTAAAGGCTCTTTTCGGATCTTTAGGCTGCGGATCGCGCGCCAGCACCAGCATATAAGGGTATTCCTTCGCCCCGGTAATGAAGGTTTTCTGCCCGTTCAGGTAGACCTTGCCGTTTTTGCGCGTGTAGCTGGTGGTGGCACTGTTGTTATCGGAACCCGCTCCCGGTTCGGTTAATGCCAGCGCATACGCCGGATCGCCGGTTTCCATCGTACTTTCCGCCGTTTTCCGTAGCTGCTCAGCGGAGCCGAAACGACGCATGCTGTGGATGCACTGGCCGTTGGTGATCAGGAATGCCGGTGCGCCGCATTTTGATACTTCCATCAGCGCCAGCATCTGCGTGACATAATCTGCCGGGATGCCGCCGAACTCTTCTGGCACGCCGAGCATAGAGATGCCGTTATCGGCGAGTGCACGCATAAATTCGCGTGGGTAAGTTGCTGTCTGATCGCAGGTACGGAAATACTCTTCCGGGAAGTTGCTGGTAATGAGTTCCCGGATGCTGGCAAGCAGCAGTTCCTGCTCTTCGGTTAAAGAGAAATCCATTATCGTACTCCTGTTAATTGGCCGCTTCGGGTAACACAAACCCCATGGTGGCATCGATAAATAAGCGTGGATCCATCAGTTTCAGGTCGGGAGAAATCACCGGCGTGAACGCCATTTTGTCCAGAATGTCTTTTTGCAGATCGACGCCCGGCGCAATCTCCATTAAATGGAGACCGTCCTCTTTCAGGGTAAATACTGCGCGTTCGGTGATGTAGCGGACGTCCAGCCCGCGTTCGAGGGCGATTTTTCCGCTGAAGGTAATTTCTGGCAGCGTGCTAATGAATTTTTTCACCCGGCCTTCCTGCACAATGCGCAACTGGCCGTCGGTAATCTCGGTCTTCAGCCCGGCGGCAGTCAGCGTGCCGCAGAACACAATTTTTCGTGAGGTGGCGCTAATATCAATAAACCCGCCGGTGCCCATAATTTTGCCATTGAATTTATGCACGCCGACGTTGCCGTGTTGATCCACTTCGGCAAAGCTCAGGTAACACACATCAAGGCCGCCGCCGTGGTAGAAATCAAACTGCGAGGTCATATCGAGAATGGCGCGAGTATTGACGTTGGCGCCGAACGCCACACCTTGCGAGGTGATGCCACCGACCGGCCCGGTTTCCACCGTCAGCACGAAATCATCGGCACAGCCTTCTTCACGCGCTACCAGCCCGATGCCGTCGGCAATACCGACCCCCACATTTCCCACCGCGCCTTTGCGCATCTCAAATAAGGCGCGGCGCGCCACCAGCTTGCGCTGATTGAGGGGCAGGGTGAGTTGCGTACTGTCGTCGAGCGTGAAATCACCAGAGATAAAGCGGTTCACCGGTGCGCCGCCGTACAACTGCGTCTGGTTGGGATCCACTACCACGATATCCACCAGGTAACCCGGAATGCGCACTGATTTCGGGTGCAGCGTGGCTTTTTTCACCATTTTCTGCACCTGCATCATCACAATCCCGCCGTTGTTATGCACCGCCTGCGCCAGTACCAGTGCATCCAGATACATCACTTCATCTTCAAACGAGGCATATCCTTCGCTGTCACAGGTGGTGGCGCGGATAAACGCGATGTCCGGGGCAATGGCTTTGTAGTAGAGGTACTCTTTGTTATCGATCTCGACCAGTTTGATCAGATCTTCCTGGGTGACTTCATTCAGCTTGCCGCCTTGCTGGCGGGGGTCAACGAAGGTGCCCAGTCCGATATCGCTAAGGATGCCGGGCTGGTGGGCCGCAGCGGCGCGAAGCGTCTGTGTTAATACGCCTTGCGGGTAGTTGTAGGCGGCAATTTTACCTTGTTCTGCCAGATCGGAGATGCGCGGCGATTGTCCCCAGTGTCCGCACAGTGCCCATTTCACCAGGCCTTCCTGTGCCAGCGGGCTGATCCCGCGATCGGCACGGTCGCCAAGTCCGGTTGGGCTGATAATGGAAAGGTTTCGCGGTGTTTGCGTCTGTTTATATTTATCGGCTAACGCGGTGATCAATGTGGTGGCTTCGAGAATGCCGCCACCTGCGCCTAAAATGCACAGCGTGGCTTCGTCGGGAATATATTCCACCGCTTCCTGCGCTGACAGTACAGTCACGCGTCCATTGAGGCGTGAGGGTCTTTCAGGTTTCATAATGACTCCTGGGATGTCCGTGCGGTGCGGATATCTGGCTTTATTCGCCGCTATTCAACCGTGAATTAAAGCCGAGCGCGTCCGCTGAATATTTGAAAATATTCATGTCCGGGCATTATTTAATGTAGGGCGAAAACGTTTAGTTCCGCCTGAATATACTCTCTCAGGCCTGATGCAATATCGTTAAGGCAATACGCAGGTCGCTAACGGATATTTGTCCTGGTGCCGAGGCCTTTTTCACCGCGCCAAACGTTGCGGCCGAGCCGAACACCTCACCTGCCAGCCGTGAAATGACCCCGGCTTTTGCCATCGACATGGTAATAAGCGGGCGGTCGGCATAGTGTTCGTGCATCTCAAGCGTCGCGGTAAGCAGGGTCAGCACATCGGTTTTGTTCTTCGGCATCAGCGCGATTTTGGGTATATCGGCACCCAGTTGCTGCATTTTGCGCAGGCGCTGCACAATCTCTTCTGCTGGTGGCGTGTTATGGAAATCGTGGCTGGACATGATAACTTTCACGCTTTTCGCGTGCGCATGTTCCACCATGGCTTTGACCAGCGCCTCGCCGGTAAACAGCTCCAGATCGATGATATCGACCAGACCGCTATCCACTGCCGCGCGGTTGAGCGCAATATACTGCTCCGCCGATAGCGCCTGTTCACCGCCTTCTTTCGCGCTGCGGAAGGTAAACAGTAGCGGTTTATCCGCTATTGCATTGCGGATGACAAATACCGCTTCCAGCACAGCATCAATGGAGGCGACATTGCTGAAATGGTCAACACGCCACTCCAGGATATCGAAGTCCGCGTCACGATAGGCCTGCGCTTCCGATTTAACACTGGCGATATCTTTCCCCATCAGCGAGACGATGATTTTGGGAGCTCCTTCGCCAATCACGAGATTTTTTACGCTTACCGTTTTCATTCAGTACCTCTTATTCAACGGTCTTTCAGGCTTCGAAGCCCATGACGTGTTTCACGTATTCCAGCGGAAACTCTTTACCGGTCCACAGTTTGAACTGTTCAGCCCCTTGCCACAGCAACATGCCGTAACCATCAATGGTTTTGCACCCGGCTTGCTGCGCCTGTTGCAACAGTTTGGTGATATGCGGGTTATACACGCATTCGGTGACCAGCAGACCCGGACGAAGCAGGCTGATATCGCTGATGAGGCTTTGATCATCCAGCGGTTTCATGCCGATTTTGGTGCCGTTAGTGAGGATGTCTGCGGTAGCAAGGGCAGCGGCAAACGCTTTCTGATCCGCAAGGTCTGTCACGGTTACCACGCAATCGGTGTTTTCGTTGACGCGACGGGCAAAGGCGACGGCTTTTTCGAAGAAATCATCCCGGCGGTTAAACAGTTTAATCTCTTTCAGCCCTTCAATGGCACCTTGTGCGCCAATCGCGGTTGATGCCCCTCCGGCACCCAGCAGTACCATGGTTTTGCCTTTGATGTCGAAACCGCTCTCTTTGATGGCGCGGATATGTCCGGTACCGTCGGTGTTGTAGCCGCGTAAATAGCCATCATCGTTGACAATGGTATTGATAGCGCCAACCAGTTTTGCCGCCGGGGTTAATTCATCCACATACTCGCACGCCAGTTGTTTATTCGGCATGGAGACGCCGGTGCCGCGCATTTTTAAGGCTTTCAGCCCGGCAATGGCATTGGCGAATGTCGAATTATCGACTTCAAATGCCATATAGGTAAAAGGCAGCCCGGCTTTTTCCAGCGCCTTATTTTGCATTTCCGGAGACAGACTGTGCCGGATAGGGTAGGCCATCAGGCCAATCAGTTCATATTTTGCAGTTACATCCATCATAGACTCCTTGAATATTTATCGTGAACGGAAGCTGTTTTTTGAAAATACCGTTCGCCGAACCGCACATCGTTTTTAGGAATATTGAAGACGCGGTAGTAACGGACGAAGACAATGGCGGCGGTGAGGAAGGCCAGCAGTGCGAAGAAGAAATCCAGCAAGATGATGTACTGCAGTCCAATGTTAGAGAGATACCCGGTAATCAGCGGGATAATAAAATTCGCCAGCCCGCCCATCATCATGTAGACGCTGGTGACTTTGGCTTTGCTCTTCGGGAAGAACTCAGACATCACCGACACACCCAGTTGCAGGATGCCGCCCGCTGCGGAAAAGCCGATAACAAACGCACCGGCATTGCACACCAGTGGCGACGGGAACAAATAGATAACAGCTGCTGTAATAGCCGCCAGCCCGGCGTTAAAGACGTTGGCCCAGACAGGACGTACTTTTGTCTTCAACAGTGCGGCGAAGATGAACACGCACAGCAGCGATCCCATGCTGTAGTAAGAGATGGTTTTTAGGGCGTCGGCTTCCGCCATTCCGGCAAATGCCATGGCATATTTCGGCATCCATACCACGATGACGTAAAAGGTGGAGAAGGCTGCAACGCCGAATAATACCGAGGCAATGCCTTCCAGCCACGGCAGCGGTTTGCTGTTCATCTGCGGCAGCGCTTTGGCGACGCTGGCATCGACCTGCTGGCCGGGGAAGCGGCTTTTCAACAGCATCAACGTGATCAGGACAAACAGAACGCCGGGAATAATGACGCTATAGCCGTACCAGATATCATTAAGCAGCATGTAGCTGACGATCATTGGGTAGAGCATCTGCCCGAAAGAAACCATCGCTTTTACCAGAATCACCGCCGAGCCGGACGCTGTCGGAAAACACTCCATCAACGCCGGGTAGCCTCCGGTATCGAGCGCCGAGTTGGCGACACCGACGCAGACAGCCAGAACAAAAGCCACCATCAGGTTCGGGCTGGAGGGGATGCCAAAGAAAAAGAGCATATACAATACGACGCCCAATAAAATAACGGCCCGGCGACCGAACTTGTCGGAAATAACGCCAAAGAACAGAATACTGACCAGACGACCCAGACCGATGCCCGAAATTAAATAAGCAATGCCCGCATTGTTGGTGGAAAATTTCGCCGCCAGAGATGTCATATTTTGCGCCAGCGTAATAACGCTAATGCCGTGCAGGAAATAACTAAGATAGATACAGATTACCGCCAGGATAAATGGGGTGCTGAAAGCCTTATTCTGAGACATTTTTCACAGCTCCGTGCAGATTTTAAATTTTTTCTCCCGCAGCGCTTACTGTGATATCTGGCCGCGAGTTTAGATATTACTTTACGTTCTTTCAACATTCGGCCATACATAGTATGGCGCTTAATTTACCAGGTTTATTGCATGATAAAATGTGAAGTGAAATGGCTTTTATATCGTTCTGAACGCTATCAATTGTGTCGCTAAATAACGTCCGTATTATTTTGCACAAGCGCATCAACAATATTGCATCGGGAGGATTATTCGGCGACAGGTGCCATATTCACCGAGCGCCTGGATGCCATACGGCTGCGTAAACCAATAAAAAGTGCCAGCAGAAAACCGATAGCCGCAATGGCAGTATCAAACCACATAATATCAGCAATACTGTGCTCAGAGAGGCGTGCCGTTATTAATGGGATGGTAAAAGTAGCAATGCTTCCCGCGCTGTAATAAATACCGGTCGCTTTTCCTTTGGCGTAAGGAAAACGGGCGGCCATCAATGTCAGGCCAATTTGTACGACGCCACCTGCGGAGGAGAAACCAATAACAAACGAAAAAATCACCACCATCCCAACGCTGGGATGCAGACATACTGTCAGCAAGGCAACAAACGAGATAAAAGTGTACAGCACTAATAACGCCATGGTTCTGGCGGTTTTCCGTACCAGTGGAGCGGTAATGAAAACGCAGAGCAGCGAACCGCAGGTGTAAACGCTGAGCAGTTTGATAGACTCGGTATACGACATGCCGACAACAAACTGACCGTATTGTGCAAGCCACTGACTGATAAGGTAAAACGTGGTCATTGAGATATAGCCATACAATGTGTAGCTGGCCAGATCGATAACGGAGCAGTGGTGTTTAAGCGTGCTGTCTGCGACCGGTGGCGATTTGCGCGCACGGTGAGGGGGAAAGGTGCAGCGGAGTAAAAACAGGCCGTTGAGGATCATAATGGCGGCGGCAACCAGAAAGGACCAGCCGAACCAGATTTCCGCCCATACCAGCAGGCTGATGATCATCGGTAATAAAAACTGCCCCGCAGAAATAAACGCTTTGATCAGCACATTCGCCGTGCCGGGGGAACGCGGAAATGCTTCCATCAGGCTGGGATAGGTTCCTGCGTCGAGGAAACTGTTGGCGATCCCGGCTAAAAAGCCAAACGCATAAGCCACAACAATGCTGTGTGTGTTGATGATGCCGAAAAAAAATGCGAGATAGCAAAGCATGCCGAGAATAATAAATGGTCGACGGCCAAATTTGTCCGACAATATTCCGGAGAAGAGCAAAACGCTTAGCCGGCCAATACCGAGTGAGGAAATAACAACAGAAACTCCTGCTGCATTGGTCTGCCACTGGAGTTCGAGCGAAGACATATTGAGGCTCATTAAAATGACCCCCATGCCGTGCACCAGGTAATTCAGATAAAGACCCAGGGCAGTCGAGAGATAGGTGTTTTTCATTTTATTTACGGCGTGAAGGTGAAATGGAGCGTTGGCGGTGTCATCAGACAAACGTCTTTAGCACAGATGTTCCAGATCATGCGCATAGAGTTCGGCGGCCACTGACTGATAAACCTTCCAGTCCAGATAATCCCCATCATGATATATCGTCCGAAACGCAGCCAAATCCACAAAAAAACGCATCGTATTATTGCCAATGCGATTGTTTATTCGTTGGATGAGAGCGTTAATATGCGATTGCCTTTTTTTTCTCAGCGCCTGCAATTTTTCAACAATATCCGCTGGGATAGCTTTTTCTCCCTTTTCCCATGCCTGCCACTCTGCTGCCGTATTATCCGGTGCAATCCAGGTTGCGCACTCTTCAATGCTCATCGCGAGAATATGGCGTAATGCCTGTAATTCATATGCGTTCATAATTTAATTGCTTCATATAAAAACGATTGTGCATAAATAACACTATTGCGCAGATTGCGGATTGAACAGAGTCACACTATTTTGTGCAATATTATTTGTTATCGGTCTGTAAAGCTCCTGCCTGAATTCTGCTGTCTGCGTGGGCAAGTCGCATTTCGAATGAAACCCGACAGAGGTTGATGTCACCGTTGTCTTGTGCGCGTGCGATCGGGGATCACTTCCGCTGTTTGTCGCTCCTGCCCAGGTTTGCCGATCGGTTTCTCAATGATGAGCACCCTTAGCGTTACGCGTTAGTCGTGTTATGTGTAGAAATAATTCCGGATGATATTTTCCCATTAATTATTTGTACAATAAATAACATGGTGTCTGAGAATATGTTTAGCGTCATGATGGGCTGAGTAGGATTATTCCCTGTTTTTCCTTAATTATCTGCGATGTCAGGTAATAAAAATGAGAAATATCGTAGGTATTCTGTTTTTACACGATGTGATTATGATTCGCGAACCATTGCAACCATTTGTTTTTAATGGTTATTTTAAATTTATGGTTTCTGTAAATTCAGGGGTTATTGGTATTGATGTTGGTTATTTTAATAAGAAGAAAAAAGTCCGACATATAAATATCGGACAAGTCAAACAGGAGCGACAGTAAAAAATAAAGAAAGGAAGGTGGATAACAAACGAGTCAGGATAATTACACAGTTTTTGTAATAAGAAAACTAATTTTTTAGCCTTAAATAAAACTAAAGCACTTTGTTTTTTTTATTCTGTTTATTTTTACGAACTTCTTTGCACCAAAACAGGGCGAGCTGACGTGTGACAGTAAAATATATAAATAAAGCTGATATATCTTTAAAATTCATTTTCTGGGGATATGATGTGAAAGTAGTCACATTCGTATTGAAAGAAGCTTTTCCTTTTCACCCTTAACAGCGCGGAAAACGACATTATGGAAGATAAAGCGAAACGAAGTCTGGGGGGAAAGCTGGCGTTATGGGTTTTCTGGATTTTTTGTGTCTGGTTTATCTGGAGCCTGTTGAACGATATCTGGTTGCCTGGACCGCCTTCGGGCAACGCGAATGGCGCAAGGGGCGCAGCCAGCGCGGATGGGTTCAACAGCTTCAGCAGCGTACTGGTGCTTGGCGTGGTGGGAGCGATACTCGGCGCGATTGCCTGGTATACTCGCCCACGCGATCCTGATGCCTGAAGATGTTATGGTAATGACTTTTCATCGACAGGACGCACAATGAATTTATCTGACTGGCAACACCGTTTCGATAAATGGGTGACGCAACACTTTAATCATGCTGATGCAGCCCATGATGTGTCGCACTTTCGCCGGGTGTGGAAAACCGCGCAGACGCTGATGCTGGGGCAGCAGGTTGATGGGCTGGTGGTGCTGGCTGCCTGCTATTTCCATGACATTGTCAGCTTTGCGAAAAACCACCCGCAACGCCATCAATCCTCGGTACTGGCGGCGCAAAAAACCGCTGAAATTCTGGCCAATGACTTCCCTGATTTTCCCGCAGGCTCGGTGCCAGCCGTGCGTCATGCCATTGAAGCGCACAGCTTTAGCGCAGGTATCGCACCGCTCACGCTGGAAGCCAAAATCGTTCAGGACGCGGACAGGCTGGAATCGCTTGGCGCGATTGGTCTGGCCCGCGTGTTTGCTGTCTCCGGTTCGATGGGCGCGGCGCTCTTTGACGGCAACGATCCCTTTGCCGCAGAGCGGGAACTGGACGACAAAGCCTACGCCCTCGATCATTTTCGCTGTAAGTTACTGAAGCTGCCTGCCACCATGCAGACAGCAAAAGGGCGGGAGCTGGCTGCGCATAACGCCGATTTTCTGGTGCATTACATGGCGAAACTGAGCGCGGAACTCCAGGGCGATCATCAACGGATTGATGATGAGGTGCTACGGCGCTTTCGTACCTCAGCAACTTAAGGGAGAAAAGAGATGGCGGATGTTCATGACAAAGCGACGCGCAGTAAGAATATGCGGGCAATCGCTACGCGCGATACGGCCATCGAAAAACGGCTGGCCGCCTGCCTGCAATCGCTGGATCTGGCGTTTCGCGTACAGGATGCCGCGTTACCAGGTCGCCCTGATTTTGTGCTGGATGAGTATCGCTGTGTGATCTTCACCCACGGGTGTTACTGGCATCGCCATAACTGCTATCTGTTTAAGATTCCGGCCACGCGTACGGATTTCTGGCTGGAAAAAATCGGCAAAAATGTGGCGCGTGATGCGCGCGACTGCGCATTGCTGCTTGAACAGGGCTGGCGGGTGCTGGTGGTGTGGGAGTGCGCATTGCGCGGCAAGCTGAAACTGAGCGATGGGGCACTGAGCGAGCGGCTGGAAGAGTGGATCTGCGAGGGGCAACAAACCGCGCAGATCGACACTCAGGGGATTCATGCGATGGCGATTACTTCTCCACGCAAGGCGTAACAGCCGGGCGCGGCGGGAAGAGATATTTGCCCAGCGTCACCAGTACCACAGCCAGGATAATGATCCCCAGCGCCAGCCATTCAACGGAAGAGAGATGTTCGCCGCCAAAGCCCGTGCCCAGCAGTACCGCCACCACCGGGTTCACATAGGCGTAGCTGGTTGCTAATGCCGGTGACACGTTGCGGATCAGATACATATAGGCACTAATAGCGATGATAGAGCCAAACAGCGCCAGATAGCCGACGGCGAAAAAGCCGGACAGCGGCGGTATGGCGCTAAGGTGTTCGCCGCTCAGAGCTGAGGCGGCCAGCAACACGATCCCGGCGGCCAGCATTTCAATCGCGCCCGCCATCATCCCACCCGGGAGTTCAATCCGCGAACCGTACACCGAACCAAACGCCCAGCTTAGCGAGCCGATGAGGATCATGACTGCGCCCCATGGATTACCGCTCAGGTTTCCGCCGCTATTCAGCAAAATGATCCCCGCCAGGCCAATAGCAATTCCAGCCCACTCAAGCTTTCGCGTCGCGATACCAAAAAAATGGCTAAAGCACAGCGTAAACAGTGGTACGGTCGCCACGACGACCGCAGCGATGCCGGAAGGGACATTCTGATGTTCCGCCACCGTGACAAAGCCGTTACCGACAGCGAGCAGCAATACGCCAATCAGCGCCGCATTGAGCATTGGGCGCAGCGGCGGCAGTTTATGGCCGCTCAGCAACAGAATGGTTATCAGCACGATACCCGCAGATAAAAAGCGGATGCCAGCCATCATGAAGGGCGGCCAGCTTTCGACGCCGACGCGGATAACAAAATAGGTAGAACCCCAGATGATGTAGAGCGCAAACAACGCTCCAATAAGCGGTAAAACTTGCCTGAAACGCATAAACCACCACAACAAAAGATACGAGGCTTATAGTAAACGTCAAAACTATACGTCTTGCGAGTGGTTAATTCGGCAGAAGCTGTTAAATTTTTGTTGACACTATGGGGTGATTCTCGCCATAGATTTTTTACTGCATACTGCACTTTATTTAGTGATAACTCTGAAAAGGAAGAAATTTTGGCAGGAAGTAGTTTATTAACATTGCTTGACGACATTGCCACCTTGCTGGATGACATTTCCGTGATGGGCAAACTGGCGGCGAAGAAAACTGCCGGTGTGCTGGGAGACGATCTTTCGTTAAATGCGCAGCAGGTAACCGGCGTTCGCGCCAACCGTGAACTGCCGGTAGTGTGGGGTGTGGCGCGCGGATCGCTGCTCAACAAGGTCATTCTTGTGCCTCTGGCTTTGCTGATCAGCGCATTTATCCCGTGGGCTATTACACCGCTGTTGATGGTCGGCGGCGCGTTTTTGTGCTTCGAGGGTGTGGAAAAAGTGCTGCACACCCTGGCTGCTCGTAAGCATAAAGAGACCCCGGAAGCCCGGCAGCATCGGCTGGAGGCGCTGGCCGCACAGGATCCGCAGCAGTTCGAAAAAGACAAAATCAAAGGCGCTGTCCGTACCGATTTTATTTTATCGGCAGAGATTGTTGCCATCACGCTCGGTATCGTGGCCGACTCGCCATTGCTCAACCAGGTGCTGGTTTTATCGGGCATTGCGTTGTTGGTGACCATCGGTGTTTATGGCCTGGTGGGGATTATCGTCAAGCTCGATGACATGGGTTACTGGCTGGCAGAACGGAAAGGCGCGCTGGCGCAGGGGATGGGCAAAGGGCTGCTTGTTCTGGCTCCCTGGCTGATGAAGACCTTAAGCGTGGTCGGCACGCTGGCGATGTTCCTCGTTGGCGGCGGTATTGTGGTGCATGGCATAACGCCGCTGCACCATGCGATCGCGAATTTCGCGGCCGGTCAGCACGCGTTGCTGCAGACCCTGATACCGGTTATCGCTAATTTGCTGTTGGGATTCGCCATTGGCGCGGTGGTCGTGGCCGTCGTTAAAGGGGTTACGCATCTGCGTGGTGCGGCGAAGTAAAATCTCGCCGCAGTGATTATGCAAAACCCGCAAACTTCGTCTAATGTGAAAAAGTTTCGCCCTGATACAGGAGGCAGTGATGGTCTTTTTGGTCAGCGATGAAGTAATACCAAAAGAGGGTGGTCCGCGCATGATCGTTACCGGCTACTCCAGCGGTATGGTGGAGTGCCGATGGTATGACGGTTACGGGGTCAAACGGGAAGCCTTTCGTGAAGATGAACTGATGCCTGGCGATAGGCAAAGGGCACACGAGCAGGTGTAACCCAGTAGAAACGCCCGGCTATTGCTGGGCGTTTTTATTGTTCTCCATTCGACGCCAGTGCTAAAGATCGACTGCGGCTATACAGACTGAATTCCAGGGAGCTCGTGTGCGGCAGAACAGCGTCGTGAAACAACCGAGGTCGTTTATTACTCTGAAGCGTTATTTTCTCCCGGCACGGGTGGTTAACCTTTGCTTTCTGATTGTCATGGTGTGCTCCACGATTTTGACCTGGCGAGAAGTGATCGTCCTGCAAGGAGCTTACGTCGCCAGCCAGCGCAGCGAGCTGGAAAATGTCAGTAACGCGCTGGACATGCAAATGCAGAGTGGTGTGGATCGGCTGCTTTTTTTTCGCAACGGCATGCAGGCCGCGCTACAAACGCCGCTCGGTTTTAAAGTACTGAATAATGTACAGCAGGAGTTCGGACTCCGGCGCACACAGTCGCAGTGGCAAATCGGCCTTGATAATACGCGCACGCTGCCCATTTATGGCGTATCCGATTATTTTGTTAATCAAAGCGATCTCCTCAACCGTGATGATGAACGCTTACCTGCGGAACTGACCGCGGCGATGGAGCTCGGCTATCTGTTCCGTCTCTCCGCTAATGCTTCCATGTTGCCGCGCCAGGCGTATTACGTTTCTCGCGCCGGTTTCTATATCTCGACAAACCCGGTGGAGAGTGAAGAAAAGATCGTTCCGACCTATTATCGCCTGCTGATGCGCCCCTGGTTTCGGGGACAGCAACAGCAGGAAAATCGGGCCCGTGGCGTTCGTTGGTATACCGATCAGGCGCGCCAGGGCAGCGTAACACGCGGGTTCGTCGCTGCCAGCGTGCCGCTGGACTATCAGCAATATTGGTATGGCGTGCTGGTGCTGAGCTTTCCTATTAGCGATATCAATCGTTTATTGGTCGAAGCGCGTGAAGAGCAGGAAGGGGGGCAATATCTGCTTTATGACAGCAGCTTTAATCTGCTGACTAGCACGCTGACGGAGCAGGGGGCTGTATTTAGTGTGAATGAACGCAATCAACTGTTGGCGGATATGGAACGCGATACCCTCGGTGGGATCCATCTCGGTACTCGCTATGTTAGCTGGCAAAAGCTGAAACAGTTTGGTGGCGTACTGGTGCGTATTCACACGTTGCGGGAGGGGATAACCGGCGATTTTGGGCGTATCAGTATCGCACTGTCGCTGTTGTGGTTGCTCTTTACCGGCATGCTGCTGTTCTCGTGGGGGATTATCCGCAGGATGGTGAATAATATGTACAGCATGCAGAACACGTTGCAGTGGCAGGCGTGGTTCGATCCGCTAACGCGTCTGTATAACCGCGGCTCATTTTTTGAACGGGCAAAAACGTTATCCGAACAGGCGCGCGTGAGTAATCTGCCCTTTGCCGTTATCCAGTTGGATCTCGATCACTTTAAAAGTGTTAATGACCGTTTCGGTCATCAGGCTGGCGATCTGGTGCTCTCTCATGCTGCCGGAATAATCAGCAATACTATCGGCGGGCAGGATGTCGCCGGGCGCGTCGGCGGGGAAGAGTTCTGTATTCTGCTGCCGGGCAGCTCGCTGGAGCAGGCTGCCCGGGTTGCCGAGCGTATTCGCGCGCGAATCAAGGGGAAAGAGATTCTGGTACAGAAAGACACCACGCTGCGCATTACGGTGTCGCTGGGTGTCAGCGATGCCTCTGAGAACGGCGATTACGATTTCGAATCCCTGCAATCTGTTGCTGATAGCCGCCTGTACCGCGCGAAAAACAACGGACGCAATCAGGTTTGCTCTACGGACGGTGCGCCAAAGAAATGATCCATCCCTTCGCGCCAGCCTCCCGCGCCTTCCTGCATTGTGTGATAAACCCGCTCGGGTGAATCCTGACGCAATTGTACGCCCTGGCGATTGAGGCCTTTCACCACGATAGCGTAATCGACGCTATCAAGCAGCGGCGCATCGTTAGGGCCATCGCCGAGGCCAAGCGTTAACATGCGCTGGCCCCGGTAGTGATGATACTGGCGCGTGAGCCAGTTAACGGCCTGATCTTTTCCACTGCGTTCATCCAGAACGTGCCAGAAGCGCGCACCCTGTACAAAGCGCAGACCGAGTTGCTGAAGGGTTTGATCGAAGGCGGACATCGCCTCGTCGCTGTCACGCCAGATCAGCGTTTCTGACGCCTCCTGGAGACGCGCAAGGTTTGCCTGCGCCAGAGGTAAACCGGTCACGTCTGCCAGCATATGCTCATCCAGTTCGCCAAACGTAGTGAATTTCCAGCCATGCTGCTGGCGCAGCCGGGCCAGTACGCTGGCAATATCAGCATGGGGCGAACCGTTGATAATACGTGGGTAATCCTCATGATCCTGCCACTGCGCATCAAGCTGAATGACGGCGCCGTTTTCGGCAATAAACGGCAGTCCCTGCAGTTGCAGCAATTTCTGAATGGCCATCATCTCTGCGGCTGTTTTACTGCTGCATAAAATGACCGGGATTGACTGCGCGCGAAGGCGGGTAAGCCATTCTGCTGCGGCTTGCCACTCGCCGGTATGGTTATCAAGCAGCGTGCCATCGACATCGGTAAATACCAGTAAGGGATCGTCCAGACTCGGCATTTTCGGCTCCTTATCATTCGGAAAAGGGCAGGCGGCGGAAGTATTGTATCCAACAGAATACAGTTGTATTTCTAATTATTCGCCTGATCAATAATTCTTGTCATCGTCCGTTTTTGTCGATAAAGTTGCGCTACATCAGATTCCCTGGTGTACGAATTTTAAGTGCTTCTTGCGAAAGCAAGCTTTATCCCGGCCGTTTTACGGCCGGGATGTTTCTTCAGCGATTCGCTTCCGTAATGCTGAAATCATGGACATCCAGTTCAAATGCCTCCGCCAGTTCCCGCCAGGTATGATATTCGCGACCATCAACGCTGACGCGCTGGCCCTCTTCATCTTCGACCCGATGAACTTCGCTTTCGCTAATTTCATTAATGGCCGCCAGTAGCGCATCCACGTCAATATCGACGTCGCGCTTGACGGTATTGCTGTACTCTTTTGCCGTTTTCATGCTGTCACCTCGTTGCAATGCCGTTCTTAAGTATAGACGGTAGAAAAAATCGCCAGCTAAACGGCGGGACGCTGCCAGCTCCGGCGTTTTGTTCTACACTGGCGTAAATGCGACAGGAGGGTAAATATGAAGGTTAACGATCGGGTTACAGTCAAAACGGACGGGGGTCCACGCCGTCCGGGTGTGGTATTGGCTGTTGAAGCATTCAATGAGGGTACGATGTACCTGGTATCACTTGAAGATTACCCGCTCGGTATTTGGTTCTTTAACGAAAAGGACCACCCTGATGGGATTTTTGTCGAGCGAGTAGAATAATATTTCGCCCTCCTGCCAGGGAGGGTGAAAAAAAATACTACTTTCTAACGCATATTAACAAATATACCTGTCGTGACATTGTCGGTAAGACGTACGACATGGTAAATAACTTGTTTATTATGTGTTTTTATTTTTCTTTTTATATTGCCTTTATGTGATGATACCGTCTTGGCTTTGATATTCATCTGATCCGATATTTGGATCGTATCTTGCCCGGACATCCACATTTTCAACATGCTGGACTCTGTACGGCTCAATGAAAGCGTGGGTAAATTAATGGTTCCGACGCTTTTTTTCTCCTTACTCAGATAATCTCCCAGAATATTGTCCAGCGACTCAGGCTTGATTGATTTAGAACTAATCAATAAATTTTTACGGACCAAAAGATATTCATCGAAATGAATATTGGCTATCGCCATAAACACGATAAACAGTGTTCGGGGATGTTGATTAATGACTTGCTTAATGTGTTGACTGCTGCTTGGGTCATGGATAAAGCAGTCTTCATTAATAAACACCACGGATGGCTGAAGTGTGGCGCAAGCTGATTCGAGTTCATCAACTGTTTGTACATCGTTGATTTCTCGTTTTTTTACCCCCCGGCTCGTCAGATACCCTGTTAATCCCAACCGGGTATAACTGCATAAATCCATAATAATCGTTGACATGGCATACCCTCACTCAATGCGTAACGATAATTCACCACCCGCCAGAAGCTTCCGAAGCCATACAGGAAAAACTTAATATTACTGAGGTGCAGGATGAAGACTTCAGGCGAATCCACTATCCCGTAAAGTTACGTATAATTTGCCAGGAATCATCTCAAAGTAAAGTAAATGTTGTGTTCTGTGAGACGGCTAAAAACAAATAAGCCGCGCCAGATATATGTTGGAAGATGTTTTGCAAATTTCACTTTAGGATTATCCTTATAAAGACAATACCAAAGCTACGGATTAGTATTCTGCGGCAGTTCGCTGACAATTTCCGCTAACAGATTGAAAAACTCGCTGAATAATCGTTCACAGAAAGGTGCAAGCAACGGCATCATCACCGCCATCAGCAAAATACCTACGCTTAATGTCACCGGAAAACCAATGACAAACACCGATAGCTGAGGAGCCATGCGGTTTAGCAAACCGAGTGACAGGTTAATGGTCAGTAGCAGGGTGATAACCGGTAATGCCAGCATCAGGCCATTGAGAAAAATCATTCCCGCCGAGCGGGTTAGCGCCAGATACGCGTTACTGTTTACAGGATTGCCGCCGATAGGCAGCGTGTGGAAGGTGTCCACCAGCATGGAAATCAGCCAAAGATGTCCATTGAAGGTGAGGAACAGCAGCATCGCCAGCATATCGAGAATACGCGCCAGCACTGGCATGTTTAGATGGCTGGTAGGATCGACAAAGGTGGCGAAGGAGAGACCCATCTGCAGGCCAATCAGTTCACCGGCGGTACGGATAGTGGCAAAAGCAAACTGCATGGTAAAACCGAGCGCGACGCCAATCAGAATTTGCTGTAACGCCAGCCACAGCGCTGGTGGTGAAAAAATGGCGACATCGGGTGTTGGTGGCAGTGTCGGTGCGATGACTACGGTAATGACAATCCCCAGCCCAACTTTAATGCGACGCGGGATACGTGTTTCACTGAGGATCGGCGCGGTCATAATCAGCGCCATCACGCGCAGCAGCGGCCAGAAATACATACTGATCCAGTGGAGCCACTGGTCGCTGGTGACGTTCAGCATAAGCGGGTTTACCCGATGATATAAGGAATGTTGTTGAACAGGGTGCGCACATAATCAAGCAGCAAATTCAGCATCCACGGCCCGGCAACCACAATCGCGATAAACACGGCGATGATTTTCGGGATAAAGGAGAGCGTCATTTCGTTGATCTGCGTTGCAGCTTGCAAAATACTGATCACCAGACCCGTGATCAGCGCAACCAACAGCAGTGGGGCAGCGAGCGCGAGAGCCACTTTCATCGCCTCGGTGCCCATCATCATGACCGATTCGGGTGTCATGCTTTACTCCTAACTGTAAAAGCTTTGCGCCAGCGAGCCGACGAGTAATTGCCAGCCATCCACCAGCACGAAGAGCATCAGCTTGAACGGCAGGGCGATGGTCGCGGGTGGCACCATCATCATCCCCAGCGCCATCAGTACGCTGGCGATCACCAGGTCAATAATCAGGAACGGGATAAAAATCGTAAAACCTATCTGGAAAGCCGTTTTCAACTCACTGGTCACATAAGCAGGCAGCAAAATCCGCATGGGTACGGCTTCCGGCCCCTGAATGGGTGGCTCATTGGCGAGGCGGGCAAACAGCGCCAGATCGGCTTGCCGGGTCTGGCGCAGCATAAATTCACGCAGCGGTTGCGCGCCGCGTTCCAGCGCCACATCCACGGAAATCTTGTTTTCACTGAACGGCTGATAGGCGTCGGTATAAATCTTGTCGATAACCGGCGACATAATGAAAAAGGTCAAAAACAGCGCCAGCCCAAGCAGTACCTGGTTTGGCGGCGCGGAGGGTGTACCCAATGCATTTCGCAGCAGGCCAAACACAATGATGATGCGGGTGAAGCTGGTCATCATCAACAAAATTGCCGGCAGGAAGGTGAGGGAGGTGATAAACACCAGCGTCTGCACCGGCAGCGACCAGCTCTGGCCGCCGTTAGCCAGCGGCTGGCTAATAAGGCCGGGCAGTTGAGCGAAAGCGGCAGGTGTAACCAGCCATAAACCAGCCAGCACAAGGGGTAACAAACGGCGCATCAGGATCTCCCGGAACGCTTAAGCAAATTCTTCATCACGGACTGGAAATCCGCATTTTTGTCGTTCACGTCTTCACTTTCAGCAGGCGCAGGAGGAAGTTTGTGCAACAGGTTTATTTGGGTGGGAGTCACGCCGAGCACCAGACGTGCATCTTCAACATCGACAATCACTACGCGTTCACGCGTGCCGACAGAAGCGCTGGCCGTCACTTTTAAGCCCCTGGCGCCGGCGGTTTTGCCGCCAAAGCCGAGGCGTTTTGCCAGCCACGCGGCGACAAGGATCACCGCGATAATGCCAAACAGTGCGCCGCTGACTTGCAGCAGCGGCGAACCGGAAATGGCAGACGGTTGGGAAACCGTGGCCTGTGTTTTCATGCTCGGCTCAACGGCTCAGACGACGCATACGCTCAGACGGGGTGATGATATCGGTAATACGCACACCGTATTTATCGGCGACGACAACCACTTCACCCTGCGCAATCAGATAGCCGTTAATCAGGATATCCAGTGGCTCGCCCGCCAGCCCGTCAAGGGCGACTACGGAACCCTGCGTCAGACGCAGCAGCTCTTTAATGGTCATCCGCGTACGGCCGAGTTCGACCGTCAGCTTGACCGGGATATCCATAATCAGGTCGATATCCTGGAGATTGCCGCCAACATCACCGCCGCCAAGCTGCTGGAACACGGCATCAGCCGCGCTTTTACTGCCAGTCGAGGTTTTTTGTTCGTTCAACGCGTCAGCCCACAGATCGTCCACTGCTCCGTTGTTGTCATCGGACGGATTGTTCATATCACTCATTTGGGCTGTTCCTCATTCAGCGAATTCAAAATCGGGTTTATCAGGTGCTCTACACGTAACGCATATTGTCCATTGACTGTACCGTACTGGCTGGTAAGAACCGGTACGCCGTCCACATGAGCGATAATGCGATCGGGTTTATCAATCGGCAGCACATCGCCGGGCTGGAGCTTAAGTATCTGCGACAGGCGCAGGGGAATATCCGCGAAATTGGCAATCAAAGTCAGCTCGGAGTGCTGAACCTGACGCACTAAATTGTCACGCCAGTTCTGGTCTTCGGTGCGTGAGTTTTCCAGCGGCGGGTTCACCAGCATCTCGCGCAGCGGCTCTATCATGCTGAAAGGCAGACAGATGTTGAATTCACCGGTCAGGTTGCCGATTTCCACGTGGAACGGCGTATTGACGACGATATCATTCGGCGACGTAGTAATGTTGGTAAACTTAACCTGCATTTCAGAACGTACATACTCTACGTCCAGCGGGTTAATGGCCTTCCATGCATCACTGTACGCTTCAAGCGCCAGTTTGAGCATGCGGTTGATCACGCGTTGTTCAGTGTGCGTAAACTCACGGCCTTCCACTTTCGTCGGGAAGCGTCCATCACCACCGAACAGGTTATCCACGGCGATAAACACCAGGCTCGGCGAGAAGACAAACAGGCCGGTGCCGCGCAGCGGTTTCAGGTGGATCAGGTTAAGGTTGGTCGGAACGGGTAAGTTACGCGCAAACTCGTGATAGGGCTGAATGCGGATCGCGCCAACGGTGATATCCGGGCTACGACGCAGCAAGTTGAACAACCCCATGCGAAACTGACGCGCAAAACGTTCATTGATGATCTCCAGCGCTTGCAGACGCTCACGCACCACGCGGCGCTGGGTATTCGGGTCATAGGGGCGAATATCGCTATCGCCGCCCATACCCGGTTTCGGATCATCACTCTTATCGCTGTCGCCATTGAGCAGCGCATCGATTTCGGCCTGAGAAAGAATACTATCGCCCATGTCTTTACCGCAAAATGAAAGCTGTATAAAGAACGTCAGTGACTTCCTGCTTCGGCTGTCCTGGCACTAACGGCGTTGCAAGCGTCTCTTTAATCGCGGTAGCAAGCGCCTGTTTACCCTCATCGGTTGCAAGCTGTTGTGCATTCTGACGAGAGAACAACAGTAACAAGCGGCTACGCACTTCCGGCAAATATTCACTCAGTCTGGCGCGCGTTGCGTCATCGTGCAGACGCAGCGTAATGCCCACATACAGCACACGATCGGCATCGCCCAGGTTCACAGTAAAGGTGTCCAGCGCGAAGAAAACCGGCGCTGGCGGGGGCGGAGCTTCCGCTTTTGCGCTTGCCGCAGGTTTCTGTTGCATACGCCAGTAACTATAGCCAGCTGTGGCGCATGCCGCGAGGGTGATTAACACCAGCAGCGGGATCCAGATAGAGCGCTTACGTTTTTTATTAATAGCGGAGTCAGTCATTAGATACGGGCTTCCTGTTAGTACTGCTTATGAGGTGATTATCCCGTGTCCTGCGCGCGTCAAAGCGCGGAAAAGACGGGGATAATCATGCTACCTCTGGCGTTTAGGCAAAGATGTCTACAGCGCCGTTACCGCGAGCCACAGACTGTAAGCTTGCTGGCGTCACGATGGCTGTATCATCGTCGGAACCAAAAACATCGCCGGAACCCGAACGTGAAGCGTGTTGCTGCTGTGAGGCCTGCTGTTGCTGCTGGCCGGTGAAGCTTTCGCTGCTGATGCTGCTCTGCCCAAGCTGAATACCGCTTTCAGCCAGAGACGTACGCAGCGTCGGTAACGCGGCTTCCAGTGCCTGACGAACGTGGCTGTGCGCCGAAACCATTTGCAGCTGCGCCTGGTTATCTTCCAGCTTGATGGAGATCTGCACCTGGCCCAGATCTTCCGGATGCAAACGCAGTTCAGCCGTCTGCTGGCCCTGGCGAGTGAACAGCGTGACGTGCTGGCTGATATTCTGCTGCCATTCATGGCTACCCAGCGGCGCGCTGACAACCGGTGCCGCCACAGGCGTGCTGGCCTGAGCCGCGCTGGCGCTGGTGGTCACCGGCGCCACGCTAACCGTGGTGTTGGTGGTTTGCAGCGCATTGTCGCTATCTTTCTTCGTGGCGCTGGCCGCGGCCAGTACTGCGGCCTGCTGTGAATTGTCAGCCACCTGGAAAGGCGTGTTCGCGCCCGGATCATTCTTCGCGGCGCTACGTGATAGATCGGTATCGGCTGCGGTCGAGAGTGAGCTGCTGTTCAGCGCGCGGTTAGCGGCTGCGGCAACATCCTGCGTGCTGACGCTGGTCGATTTCGCCGTCGCGGAAGCACTCAGCTGCGCAGTTTGCTGATGCGGCAGCATCGCCATCAATGCACTGAGGCCTGCCAGTTCGTCATCGGTTGCATCACTCTTCTCATCACCGCTTTGCGCCGTTTTGTTCAGCGCGGCGAGAACATCGCTTTTCGCGGCAGGCGTCAGGCCAGACAAGAGTTTTTGCATATCAGCAGTGGTGGCCGTACTTTCCGTCGCCCCGGCGGTGACATCGCGTTTGGCAATCTGACGCGCAAGCAGATCCGCGAGTTTCTGCGCGGGCGTTTGCGCATCTTCACCGGTGGCTGCGGTCAGGTTGCCTTTCGCCAGCTTGCCGCTTGCCAGCGCAGCCTGTAAATCAGCAAGCGTCAGCGGTTCCCCGTTCTCCTGGGTTTGTCCCTGCGTGCCGGACATCGCGCCGGTAAGCAGGGCGAGGAAATCTTGTGCCGAATCGCCGCCCGCTTTGCCTGTCTGCGCGCTGGTGGCGGTATCGGATTCAGTTACTACCAGTTTTGGCAAGGTGATCATTCTATTTTCCTCAGGGATGCGCGTTGTGCAAACTCATCCATTTTTTTCTGATCGAGGCGGTTTTCCGCCAGTAATGCTGCTGCGCTTTGCCGCTCTTGCAGCGTTTGCCAGGCCTGTAAGCGCTGTTTCTTCTCTCGCCAGCAACCCAGAGCGATATCGACTTTCTCGTTCCATTGCATCAATTGCTTACGATGCTGATCGATGGCTTTTTCCAGCGTCTGAATAAATTGCTGATAATTTTGCCAGCGCTGATTATCAATGCCCTGGCTCATGTTGTTATTCAGACTGTTGCGATACTCATGCTGATAGTCGATCAGCATTTTCAACTGCTCTTCCGCCTGCTGGCAGTTGCGACGCATTTCACCCAACTTCAGTGCCGCGTCGTCAACCTCTTTCTCAGCCAGATCTTTTAGCGTCGTTAATGCGCTGTTTTGCGTCATAAAGTCAGCTCTCCACTACCTTATACTGTCGGGAAGATCAGCTCTAAAGACTGTATAGAATCTTCCCACCCGGCACGTTCGAAGATGCCCTGTTGCAGAAAGGCTTCAAGCTGCGGCCACAATGCAATAGCTTTATCCAGCATTGGGTCACTGCCTCGCGCATACGCGCCAACGCTCACCAGATCGCGATTTCGTTGGAAGCTAGACAGCAACTGTTTGAAATTCCGGACCCTTGCGTAATGTTGTTCAGTAATTAGCGCGGTCATTGCACGGCTGATGGAGGCTTCAATATCAATCGCCGGATAATGACCGGCTTCCGCCAGACGGCGGGAAAGTACGATATGTCCATCAAGAATCGCGCGCGCAGAATCCGCGATAGGATCTTGCTGGTCATCCCCTTCGGTGAGGACGGTATAAAAAGCGGTGATCGAGCCGCCGCCGTGAATGCCGTTCCCCGCACGTTCCACCAGCGCCGGTAATTTGGCGAAGACAGAAGGAGGATAACCTTTGGTTGCTGGCGGTTCGCCGATCGCCAGCGCAATTTCACGCTGCGCCATGGCATAACGCGTCAGAGAGTCCATGATCAGAAGCACATGCTGACCGCGGTCGCGGAAATCTTCAGCAATGCGCGTGGCGTAGGCAGCGCCCTGCATACGCAACAATGGAGAAACATCCGCTGGCGCGGCGATCACTACAGAACGGGCGCGACCGTCAGCGCCAAGGATGTTCTCGATAAAATCTTTAACTTCACGGCCACGTTCACCAATAAGCCCCACGACAATCACGTCAGCCTGGGTATAACGCGCCATCATGCCAAGCAGCACACTCTTACCGACGCCGGAACCGGCAAACAGCCCCATACGTTGACCACGACCTACCGTCAGCAGGGCGTTAATGGCGCGCACGCCAGTATCAAGCACATGCTCGATCGCCGTACGTTGTAACGGGTTAAACGGCGGCGTCATCAACGCGCCCGTTTCCCCGGTATCGGGCGCAGGCAGGCCGTCGAGCGGTTTACCTGCACCGTCGAGCACGCGTCCCAGCAGGGCAGGGCCGAGCGGCAACTGTTTGCTGCTCTGTAGACCATCGCCCACCGCACCGCGTGCATAAACGCGCGCGCCGGGCAAAATCCCTTCGACTTCTTCCAGCGGCATCAGAAACAGGCGTTGACCGTTGAAGCCGACCACTTCACTTTCCACTTCGTGGGTTTCGCCGCCTTCCTGACGTTCAATGATGCAGGTTGCGCCCAGCGGCAACTGCAAACCGGTGGCTTCCAGCACCAGGCCGGTAGCGCGGGTCAGTCGCCCGTAACGGCGCACAGAAGGGAGCTGCACCATTTTGGCTTCAAAGTTATCAAGCGTTGTCAGCCAGCGGGTCAAGCGCGCAGTCATCAAATCACTCCCGGCGCCGCCAGACGGCACAGTTCCTGCCAGCGCGTTGCAACGCTGGCATCAAGATCGCCTTCATCGGCGGAAACTTTACAGCCGCCCGGATGCAGCGTTGGGTCGCCGCGCAGACGCCAGCCGTGCAGGCTTAACGTCGCGCCCAGCATCTCTTCTACCCGTTGCAGATCGTCCGGGTGAACGCGCAGTTGCGGCTTGCCGCTGAACAGCGGCTCCTGCTGCAACAGCAGTTGAATCTGTTTGATCAGCGCACTGTTATCGACACAGGGCGTTTGTCCCAGCACCTGGCGAGCGGCTTCCAGCGCCATCTGCATCAGACGGGAGGCAATCACGCTGTCGAGCGCATCCAGGGTGTACTGGAATTCACTGACCAGTTGTTGCATCCGCGCATGAAGTGGAGCCTGCTGCTGGCGAGCCAGATTCAGCCCTTGCTCCTGGCCCTGCGCCAGCCCTTCCTGGTAACCGACATCGTGTCCCGCTTTACGTCCTTCCGCGAGTCCAGCGTTGTAACCCGCGTCGTGAGCCTGCATCTGGATCTGTGCCAGTTGCTGCTGCTGTTTTTGCTCCTCGGATAAGACGTCTTCTTCCTCGTCGGCGTCTTCTGATGCACTCTCGTTCATCAGCAGGGGAGCGAACTCGGCAGCCTGCGGGAGTGCCAGATCGTCCGGCGTCCAGACTTTCCAGGGCAATTCGTTAGACATAGGTATCCTCGCCGCTGCCAATTACCATCTCGCCGGTTTCCGCCAGACGACGAACAATAAGCAGGATCGCTTTCTGTTCGTTTTCCACCTGAGACAGACGCACCGGGCCACGGTTGGCGAGGTCGTCGCGCAGGATATCGGCAGCACGCTGGGACATGTTGCGCAGGAACTTCTCGCGCAGCGGCTGCTCGGCGCCTTTGAGGGCGATAAGCAGGGACTCGGAGTCCACTTCCTGCAGCAGGCGCTGGATACTGCGGTCGTCCACGTCCACCAGGTTTTCGAACAGGAACATCTCGTCGATAATTTTCTGTGCCAGTTCGCCGTCGAACTCGCGAACCGCAGTAATAACCGCTTCTTCCTGCTGGGTTTTCATCAGGTTGATGATCTCGGCTGCCGTTCTCACGCCGCCCATTTTGCTGCGTTTGAGGTTCTGGCCGTCGAGCAGGTTGTTCAGTACTTCGGTCAGTTCCGCCAGCGCGGCAGGCTGTACGCCGCCGAAGGTGGCGATACGCAGCATCACGTCATGGCGCATGCGCTCGTCAAACAGCGCCAGAATATCTGCCGCCTGAGAACGTTTGAGGTGCACAAGAATAGTGGCGATGATCTGCGGATGTTCGTCGCGAATAAGGTCGGCGGCGCTCTGCGGCTCCATAAAGTTGAGCGTTTCGATGCCGCTGGTGGTATCGCGGGTTTCGAGAATATCTTCCAGCAGGCTGGAAGCACGCTCTTCGCCCAACGCTTTGACCAGCACCGAACGCAGGTAGTCGTTGGCGTTGATGTTCAGCGCCGCGAACTGTTCCGCTTCGTTCTCAAACTCCTGCAATACGTCCATCAACTGTTTGTTGGAGATTTGACGCACGCTGGCCATCGCGGTACTCAGATGCTGAACTTCGCGGGCAGAGAGGTGTTTAAACACCTCTGCTGCGCGGTCTTCGCCGATGGTCATCAGCAAGATGACACTTTTGTCTGTTCCGGAAAGATTATTGCTCATGTTCGTTATTCATCCACTGGCGAATGACCAGCGCCACGACGCGCGGATCGTTATCTGACATTTCGCGAATACGCTGGCTCATCACTTCTGCGCTCAGGCGCTGGTTAGAACGACGCTGCTGGTTCACTTCGTCTTTACTCAGGCGAACTTCCACCGACTCTTCAATTTCGGCTCGTGCCTGTGCAGCTTCCTGTGCAGCTTTCGCTTCTTCCTGGCGGCGCACCAGTTGCGGACGGACCGCTTTACGCCACAACAGCCAGGCAACAATCAGTACCAGTAACCAGCGGCCTGCGGACATCAGCTGGTCGATAAACGACTGCTGCTGCCAGAACGGGAGCTGACCACCGATATCGTCCGTTGCGTTAAACGGCGAGTTGACGACGTTGAGGGTATCACCGCGTTTTTCGGTGTAACCCATCGCCTCACGGGTTAAATCTTCAATTTGTTTCAGCTGATCGGCGGTCAGTGCGGCCGTTTTACCATCTGCCAGCGTGCGGTAGTTCACCACCACGGCAACGGAGAGACGTTCAATATCACCGACATTCATCTTGGTATGACGAATGGTGCGATCAACTTCGTAGTTGTTGGTTTCGTTATGCGTGGTGTTGCGCGGCCCCACATTGCTGCTGTTCGCGGTGGAGGTATTGGTGCCTTGCTGACCTTGCGCATTCTGCTGGTTATTCTGCGTCGTGATCGGCGCACTGTTCGCTGGCGCGGGCTGGTTAGAGAGCGCCCCCGGAACACCGCCAGGATACTGGCCGCCAATCTGTTCGCTGGTGTTTACCTGGCGTGAACGCAGAACCGCCTGCGCCGGATCGCCGCCGTTCGGGCTGTACTGCTCTTCCGTTTGCTCTTTATTGGCGAAATCGAGTTGAGCGGTAACCTGCGCGTGTACGTTGCCATTACCGACGATAGGGCCAAGGATGGCTTCGATACGGCGCTGGATACGGCCTTCAACGTCAGCGGTATATTTCAGCTGGGCGTCGTTCAGATCGCGACCGGCTGTCCCGGCCTGCGTTAACAGACGACCGCCCTGATCAACGACCGTTACGTTACCCGGCGGCAAACCTGCCACTGCGCTGGAAACCAGATGTACTATCGCGCTGATCTGGCCGTCATCCAGGGCGCGACCCGGTTGAAGATTAACGGTGACAGAGGCGGAAGGAGATTTTTGTTCGCGAACAAACAGCGATGGTTTCGGCATGGCGAGGTGCACGCGGGCACTTTTCACCGGGCCAAGTGTTTCGATGGTGCGGGCCAGTTCACCTTCCAGCGCACGCTGGTAGTTCACTTGCTCGCTAAATTGACTGATACCGAATTTTTCCTGATCCAGCAGTTCAAAACCCACTGCGCCGCCTTTCGGCAGACCCTGTTGCGCCAGACGCAAGCGCAGTTCATGCACTTTATCCGCCGGAACTTCAATCGCTCCGTTGCCATCGGCAAAGCGGTAAGGGATATTCATTTGGGTCAACTGCGTGACAATGGCTCCGCCATCCTGGTCGGATAAGTTGCTGAATAACGTCCGGTAATCCGGGCTCTTGGCCCACAGCACCATAGCAACAACGATGGCGACGGCTGCTGCGGCGGCCACCATTAAAGGGATTTTGGGGTTCGCGCGTAAGCGGTTAAGCCACTCAAGAGATTTATTCTGCGGTGCAGTTGTTGCAGTCGCACTCATTGCGCACCTCGTAACTCTGGGTGGATGTTGTTATTTGAGTTGAGAAACAAAACAGACTCCCGGGTCGGCAAACTCGACATTTATCCATTAACATGGCAATGCCATTATTTGATGATTCCCAATTTTCTATGCGCCAAATAACCTGGTTTTTTGTCGCTATTTACCGCCATTATCTCATTGACAAGCTGTTAACCTTGTCCAGTATCAAACCATCCGGGGAAAAATAATGGCTATACAGGGCATTGAAAGCGTCATCAGCCAGTTGCAGGCAACTGCCGGCGTTGCGCGCAATCAGAGCGTGGAGAGCGAACCGACAATCAGCTTTGCCGGGCAACTGCATGCTGCGCTGGATCGCATCAGCGACACGCAAAACGCAGCACGTGTGCAGGCAGAGAAATTCACACTCGGCGAACCGGGCGTGGCGCTGAATGACGTGATGACCGATCTGCAAAAATCGTCCATTTCGTTGCAAATGGGCGTTCAGGTGCGTAATAAACTGGTGTCTGCTTATCAGGACATCATGAATATGCAGGTTTAGTTTTTGTAATTTTACGATTTGTTAGGTAGTTACAGGTCTAAGCTTGGCGCGTGAGGCATTGGTGGGCCCTATCAGACACTTTGAGTGCGCCTGAAATTGGAAAGTATACGAAGCCTTTTTAGATTGGATAATAGCAAAAAACCCACTCAGTTGGGCTTTTTGCTACAGGTCTGACGGGCGAGGGACTTCTATAGAGTTACTATTGATAACTTTCTGATAATAACTTACGTCACATACGTACTCGCATTTCCCGTTGTAATCAACAACGATCCAGACAATCATTCTTTAATGAAGAGCAGACTGTTACCGTGCAGTCTGCTGCATTAGCCCAGTACAGTGTCAGTATTGATGGCATCCTGGCCGAATGTGCTACTGTTATTTCTGTCCCTGCCTGTTCTGCATGGGTACGAATCGCCATCTACGGTACCAACATACCAACCGAGACAACATCCACTCATTTATAGCTCAGAAGAGCCTCTTTGAGAAATTTAAGGGAAAGTAACTGCTGGCTCTTAATCGGAGCCAGCATTGGCATTAAATAGGCATGCCATATTTAGCATTCATCTCTCTGTCTGGCAGAATTTTGATCTCAATATTCCTCGGAATCAATCCGTTTGATTTAAGTGTCTCAGAAATAGCTTTTCCACGAGTAACCGGAAAAGGCCAGTTATCGTTATCATCACCTTTAGGAACATGCAATTCCATGGTTCTCTGATTGGCATTAACCGCTGTTTTTACCTGGTCGATCATATTCTGACTTATCGCATTAGCCACGGCAAACGGGACATTGCCATTATGCGATTCACGCAGCGAATGATTCTGATCAGTAGTTTTGTTTACCAGACAAAGAACAACGATCGGCACGATGTAGTTCACGGGCTTGAATACAGCAATCAGATATCCGATACCTATGCTTGCGACGATTATCAGATACATGAATGTGCCCCACATAACTACAGGTCGTGCGGCATAGTTGGTGCTTGCTTTCGCGCAGACAAGAATAAGAGCTACTGTAGTAATAAGACCCGAAAGGATGCACACCCAGAACACATAACGACCATTATTCGATTTTTCGTCGCTACCCTTCAGCAAATATACCGCACCAAAAATAACTCCAATTGCCATTACCACCATGAATGTTCTTTCAGAAAGTTTAAGGAGAGACGCGAAGGCATTGATAGTCGCTGAAATATTCATGTGACCTTTAGTCATCATTTCAGCTCGTCCGCCATTCATTTCAAATACAGCAGATATAACCCACATAACAATAGTTACGACATGAAAAGGGTACGCTTTAATTGTCTCTATAATTTTGTATCTGCGGCTAATGAGCTCCACAAACACTATCACACCACACAGAATTGCGAGAAAAACGCTGGCAAATATATTTGAGAGAACACACAGATAAATCGCAAAAACTAGCATTCCTGCAGTCACCCGATTCTCGCTAACAACTCTCAATGCATGAACTTCTTTTCTAAGGAAGTAAATTGCAAGAGAGCCGTTAATTAGCGCCGGAACGATGTAATGGTAATAGCAGGTAATGTTCTGTTCCCATAGCAAATATGGGCTATTGTTGTCCAGTGTGCGGAACATACCGAATAAACAAAGCAGATAAAAAATGACAAGCAAAGAGCTTACGTAAGCAGAGAAGTCCATCTTCTCCCTGAGAAGCATATAAAATTGATACAGGAATAAAACAGTAAGAGAAGCGACTAAAATGGCTGTAATGTATGCAACAGATTGCAGGAAAGTGAATCCCAGCGGCATAATAATTGATGATGCAATATTACCAAACAAAGGAAATAATACTTCAGGCACAACCTTTGTCGGGTTAAAGCCACTCCATTGAGGATAAGCCTGACGTCCTAGAGAAAGGTTGAACCAGTCATCACCTGATATGATGGTTAAAGGGTGAATAGCTGTAAAAAAAACTGTGATAACAACAAAAACAAAAATAAATAAAAGCCACTTAAGCGACGTTTCATTGTTGAAGTTATAATTATTCATGGTTACCCTTATCGACCTCATTTCCTTTCAAATTGATGTTTTACGATGTAGCGCGGTCGCCCTTTAACCTCAATGTAAATTCTTCCGATATATTCTCCTAAAACTCCAACCCCTATCAGTTGAACGCCCCCAAGAAACAATATCGAAACCAGTATGGATGGATAACCGCGTACTGGATTCCCGAAAGCTATGGTGTCGATTATCATCCATGCACCGTATAAAAAAGAAAGCCCGGCTACAAAAAGTCCTATATATGTCCACATACGCAGTGGGAACGTAGAAAAGCTGGTTATCCCCTCCAGTGCAAGATTCCACAACTTCCAACCATTAAATTTTGACGTCCCGGCTATTCGCGCGGATCGCGCATATTCCACTACGTCAGTTTTACCTCCCACCCAGCTAAGCACGCCTTTCATGAATAAATTTCGTTCTGGCATGTATTTAATATTTTCCACCACTTCACGAGACATCAAGCGAAAATCTCCGACGTTTTCTTCGATCTGCGGGTTGCTGATTTTATTGTGAAGTTTATAAAACCACTCCGCAGTTTTACGTTTCATCCTGCCATCTGAAGAGCGATCGGAGCGCTTTGCCAGCACCATATCTGCGCCCGCTTGATACTTTTCAATAAGGTGAGGGATGACCTCTATAGGGTCCTGGAGGTCTACATCGATTGGTATTACTGCATCACCTGTCGCATAGTCAAGGCCTGCAAAAAGCGCAGGCTCTTTACCAAAGTTACGTGTGAATGAAAGAGGGGTAACCAGCGG
Organism: Kosakonia sp. H7A; assembly: GCF_003028445.1. Lineage (NCBI taxonomy): Bacteria > Pseudomonadati > Pseudomonadota > Gammaproteobacteria > Enterobacterales > Enterobacteriaceae > Kosakonia > Kosakonia sp. H7A. The sequence goes on from NZ_PYTZ01000002.1 coordinate 485,967, forward strand.
GTCAGCAACAGCGAGCGCATTGATGATTGATTCAGTTGCATCATTGCTGCCATCGTTGATAAAGACTATTTCAATCTCATGTTGTTTTAGTCCTTCAAATTCACGCACCGTTTTATAGAAAATTGGAATGGTGTCCTCTTCATTGAAGACCGGAACGACCAACGAGATTTTCATTTCGTATTCCTAAAGACAATGAGTTTTGAATAAATAAAACCGCACGCCAGGCTAATGGCGGAAAAAGCAGCAAGTGTAATCAAAGGAGGTACTTTCATCATGTCTGAGAGGTAGCCAGTTAAGCCTGCCATGAACCCCATAAACAAAACAAACATGATATATCCTGAGGAAGTGGCCCTGGCCTTGAATGTCCACCTTGCATTTGCAAAGAAACTGAAGGTTACCGCGACGCAGAATGCTATAAGGTTTGCCGTCGCCTGAGTCATTGATGCAAAGTGGATTAACAACCCGAAAACAAGCCAGTGAATTGCTGTGTTTACCACGCCAACAGATACATAACGGCTAAATAGATTTAACATTATTTGAATAACTTACTTAGGCAGGCATTTTCCCTGGCTTTGTCATAGCTGTATTCCATCTCTGGCCACAGAAAGGTGGCCAGACACTTAAGAGCACCTTTTGCCTGATCATCCCTTGAACGGCCTGTGACCAGCAAAAAAACAGAAGATGCCAGTTGACCAGACAAACCAAGTTATTGATAAAGAGAGCAATCGATGCGTCCTTTATCAAGACATTGTGATTTTGGATAACCACTATAAATGATTTCTGACAATTCATTAAGCCCGTAGGAGACTTCTTCTTGATCTTCAGGCATTAAAAACGAAAGTTCTCGTTCCGCTTGATTACAATCCCCAGTTGCTAATGCTGCATGTATGTACAGTGTATCTGGCGGTTTTGATCATGCTGTGGCGTTCTGGCATTATCCCTGCGTTTTACCCGGTTATCCACGTTGAGCCTTCCGACCGTCGTGTTGTCACGACAGGCGAGTTTGTACGTCAGCTCGCCGCCGTCAATTTCAACGGGTCGCAGGCTCAGGCCAATGACTGGATCAAATCCATACGCACAATTTCCGCCATACCACTTCGCACAATGCTCAGGATAAGCTCTGGTTTATGTTCAACCCCAACGGAGCTGATCATGGGCTTCGTTTCTCTCATACAGGACAACATGTATTTTTTATAGGATGCAACCAACAGTTAATTAATGCGCTTTTCGTGTGGCATGGGGGCAACGTAAGAACCTCGCTCTGGCGGGGTTTTTCTCTATGTGCGGCGGCAGGATTTTGTGCGGGTGTTAAAACCGGTCGTTAAATGCCGACCGGTATCCACTGAGGTTGCTGATTTCAGGCGTAAGCAGGTTTGTCTTGCTTGAAGATCTTGCTGCAATGGGGGCACATCAGTGCTGAACCTTTCTGGACTCGGGTGAAGCTATGTTCTGACTGCATAGCGCAGTGAGGGCAGGTACATTTGGTAAGAAAGTTGCGATTGTTTTTTGAATCTTTCCGTGGTGGCATAGAGTAATTCCTGATGAATGGGCTGCAACAATACACTATCCCAATACATATAGCCCGTAATGATTTCCCTGCGGGCAAAACGCTGGTACGAGGAATTACCGTAGCCCGGCGCTGATAACCGGTAATCTCTTTGAATGAAAAATACTCACTGGCGTTGCACCGGCAAATATTATGTCGTGCCCTGGGTAATGAGCGGCCACCTTCCGGCGTGCTTTTCGTAAATATTTATCCCGCTGAAATAATTAATTCTTGCCCTGTCTTAATGATCTTTACAAAAAGCTAACTTCAATTGCATACACTAGCAGCCCTAAAATTAGCTGACGCGGAGGGCAACTATGTACCGTAAAACTTGCCAGATTGACACTATTCTGGCCGATCTTAATTATTCTGTTGATGCCCATTATGACTGGCTGGTGAATATGTTTTCCTGTGTGGTAAATAATGCCTTTGAACAGCCAGATATTATTTATCCGTACGCGCATAAACACTGTCGTGTTGGAACCTGGCTGCATCATCACCAACCGATGGGAGAGGAGGAATCTTCATGTATTCAGGCGATTAGCGAGGCACATATGCGCATGCATGACAGTGGTCGCCAGATGATGCTCGCCATCCAGAATAAAACCGTGACGGCCGAACATTTCACCGACTTTAAACAGCATCTGGCTCTGTTTTCCAGCGCGGTGACAACCTATAAAAGTTATTTATTAAATATGCGTAGCGGGATCGATATTCTCACCGGCTTGCCAGGCAGAAGAATGCTGGATGAAACATTTGTACAGCAATTAATACGCGCCCCGGAACAAAATATTTACCTGTTATTACTGGATATCGATCGCTTTAAAAATATTAACGATACTTACGGCCATCTGATTGGCGATAGCGTATTGCGCGGTCTCGCGCAGCTATTACGCGACGGCATCCGCGATGACGATAATGCGTACCGCTATGGCGGTGAGGAATTTATCATTTTGTTGCGCGCGCCATCTTATAAAGAGGCGTGCCTGACCGGGCTGCGGCTGTGCAATACCATTGCCGACACCACCCTGCATTGTGACGATCAAGCACTGCATATTACGGTCACCGTTGGGTTAACCAAAGTCCAGGCCAAAGAGTCACTGGACGAGGCGGCAAAACGTGCCGATGCGGCGATGTATCGCGGTAAGCAGACCGGGCGCAACCGCTGCATGTTTATGGATGAGTGGGGCGAGATCCACCATTTCGTCGGTTGAGCGTTATCGGCTGCTGGCTCACCGTTTGCAGGTGAGCCAGCCTGTTGCGTTACTTCTGAATCAAGTAGCGGATGGTCGGGCCATCCTGCTGGATATCCAGCACGGTATAACCGTGGTTGCGGGCATCCAGCGGAATGTTATTGATTGACTGCGGGCAGTCGCTCACCACCTCCAGAATCTCCCCTTTTTTGAGTTGTGGCATCGCTTCGAGCGTGGCTACCGCCGGATAAGGACAGGGTTCACCGCTCATATCGAGGCGGTAATCGGGCACAATGTTCATGCAGTCTCCTTCACGGGCGCCGGTGTTTTGCGGCGAAAGAAATGTTTTTCCCAGCCAATGACAAACAGCAGCGCGGCCAGTAACAACGCATAGGTCACCAGCAGGCCGCCGAGCGGGCCAAAGGTGTTCAGCAAGTTGATTTTATCCCAGTGGGTGGCGAGGGAAGGGGATAAGTCATCCCAGAACCAGGCCAGGATCGTCGAGCCGATAACGTTGCCCAGCCCGACCCACCAGTAATGCACCTGACCTTCGACTGCGCGGTACATCCAGCCGGTTTCACAACCGCCTGCCAGCACAATCCCGAAGCCAAACAGCAGCCCGCCGAGTACCGCATTCGGCCCGGCCCACATGATTTTGGGTTCCATCCCCAGTTGCACATAGCTGAAGATGCCGATCGCGCTCGCCGCCATACCAAAAATAATCGCTTTTGCCATCATGGTACGCCCGGTGATCCACATATCGCGGAATGCGGAGGTGAAGCAGATTTGCGCCCGCTCAATCAGTAAACCAAAACCGACACCAAACAGCATCGCCAGCCCCAGTTTCGGCTGATTCATCGCCGTCAGCAGCGCCCAGCCCACCATGCCGATAAACACCAGCATACCGATGCGGAAGCGGCGTTTTGCCTGCTCCGGTTTTTGTGTCAGCGGTGAAGCGGCAGAAACTTTCTGCATCTTTACCGCAATGCGGAACATGGGCAGCAGCGTAAAGCGCGCGCCGAACCATGAGCCAATCGCCGTGGCAACGGCAAAGAACCAGGCATGCAGCGAAAATTGTGGAATGCCAGTGAAGAAGGCGGCAAGGTTACAGCCCATCGCCAGCCGGGCGCCGAAACCGGCAATAATGCCGCCAGCAATGGCCTGGGCGATGCGAATGCGACTGTGCGGAAAACGTAGCTTGACGTTATTCGCCCACAGCGCGGCGGCAAAACAGCCGCCAAACATACCGATGATCATCATGCCATCAATACGCGTCAGCGGCGTGCCGTCCAGATGGATCAATTTGAAGTATCCCCACTCTTCTGTATGAACGCCCGCCAGTTGCAACAACTGGCCGCCCCAGCGGGTGAATTCGCCCGTCACCGCCCAGAAAGTGCCAGTGATGCCGAAATAGTAGGTGGAGAGAATACCGGCGGCGATAACGGCCGGAATCGGGGACCAGAAGCGAATCAGGAAACGCTCCTTAAAGGATTGCCATGACATAGTGAAAACCTCTGAACTCAGAAGGCAGTAATTAAAGAAGGCGAATGATACACGTGGCAAATGACAAACTAACGCAAAAAGGGCGTAAACCCTGGTGCAGATCAAACTTCTTCGCACCGGAGAAGGGTGGCGATGATAATGCTTTAATGCCACAATATTTTTTTCTTCGCGATCGGGATAAATAATGAAAAAGCGAGTGATTATTGGCGCGGCGCTACTGCTCAGCGGCTGCGTACAGGTGGATGATTACAACGCGGTGGTAAAACAGCCTGCACCGGCAGGTCTGGCGGGTTACTGGCAATCGGCAGGCCCGCAGAGCAAACTGGTCAGCCCGGAAGCAATAGCCAGCCTGATTGTCACGCCCGAAGGGGACACGCTGGATTGCCGTCAGTGGCAGCGGGTCATTGCCGTACCGGGCAAACTGATGCGTGATGGCAGCACGTTATATAACGTGACGCAAAAACGGGATATTTACCCGCTCGACCACGAAGGTAATACACTGGAATTTGATGGCATGACGCTCAAACGCGTCGATAAACCGACGGTTGAGTGCCAGAACGCGCTGACTGCCGCCGGGCTGGACATCAGCAAATAAGGTAGCGCCGGGTGCTACTGCCCGGCACATTACGTCCCCTTCCTTTTTTCCCTACGCAGATATCGCGGATGTTTGTGGATTTTACGCACGGGATCACGCCTGCATTGGCGACAGCCTGCATTTTTAGTGGAAGGTAAAAACTGGGGGGATAGCAAGGAAAACCCGTTGCCATGTTCCTGAGACTCGGGAAACAGGGGTAACAGGAGAGAACAGTGCGGGCGAGGTGTTTAAAACGTCACCCGCCTGTTCTGAGATTAGATCTCATTCGGGAAGAGTATATTTCCAGAGAGGCGTCCATATGTCGAATGCAGGTTATGTTGTCGAGATGTCTGTCTAACCAATGTCCGCAGTTCATCCATTCGTTCGTTTAACAGTTCTTTCAGCACAACTTCGTTATCCAGAATTTGCTTCAGCAGCGGCCGAATTTGCGCCTGCAACTGAGGCGCAATTTCTCCGGCATCCTGGAACTGTGCTAACTTCTCCACAGCGTTAATGTACTTCACTTCATGTTCGATGAGTTCGTCCCAACGCCCTTCCTTCGCGAGGTTAAGCATGGTGCGGCTGGCGACCAACAGCTGCTGATAGTGGTGGAGCAACCCGAGATTTGCTTCCATTAGTAAGTGTCCCGCGAGTTTTGATTATTGGGGCCAATTTCTTTCCAGGCATCAGCGATGTTGCTCAACAACTTCGATACTTCATCAATGGCGGAGAGGTCATTGTGGAGATTTGCCTGTAAAAGACGTCGTGTCATGTAGTCATAAAGACTGTCCAGATTTGCGGAGATCTCACCACCGGCTTCGTGATTAAGACCGGCCCGCAAGCCGTTGGTAATGATATTTATAGCCTGTGAAAGCGCCCGTCCTTTACCGGGAATATCTCCCTGCTCAATCAGGATCGCGGCCTTTTTCATGGCGCTCAAGGCGCCATCAAAAAGCAACACCACGAGTTGATGTGGGCTGGCACTCAGAACGGCGCTTTCCACGCCGACCTGGGCATAAGCCTGAGTTCCCGATTTCGTATACATGTCAAACCTCAACTGATGGTTTATGCACTCATAGCATTGAACTGCTGGGTCAAATAGTTACCGGTTGTCGTCAGAGAAGAAACCAGCTGACTTAAACTGGTGAACTGTGTTTTGTAACGCGCCATGGTTGCGGTGATCTGATCATTGACCTGGTCATACTGATCGGACAGCTGTTTCAGGGTTTTGTTGATCCCGTCGGTCGCATTCTGCACGGTACCATCGGTACCTAAAAAATCGTCCAGCAGGTTGCTTGCCTGCGTGGCGAAGCCGGTGGTTTTACCGTCGCCGGACAGGAAAGAGATCACGTCCGCTGACTTTTCATTCAACGCTTTATTAAGTTTGGTGCTGTCAACGGTCAGCTTACCGGTCGTATCCTGAGTCACACCCAATTGCGACAGAATGGAGAAGCTTCCTCCGTCACTCTGAGAGGACGACAACATAGAGCGCAGACGCGTCTGAATGTTGCGCAGCGTACCATCGCCCAGCAGGTCGCCGTTCGAGCTGTCCTGCGAATCACTGCCCTGATCCACTGCTGTATATTTGGTCTGGTTAGCAATGGTCGTTTGCAGCGAGTTGTAGGCATCAACAAACGCCTGAATCGCGTCGGTCATCGGCTGGTTGTCTTTGGTTACCGTCAACGTTTCCGGGCTGCCAACGTTGGTTTTATTCAGCGTCAGCGTGACACCTTCCGGCGCATCTGTAATCGTGTTGCTGCTGCGGGTAATTTCAATCCCGTTAATTTTCAGCTTCGCATCAGACGCAGCAACCTGCTGTGTCATCACGTTGCTCGCGCTGCTGGTATTCGTCGAGTCATAGCTGATGTACTGTGCCAGTTGCGTATCATTCGTGGTGATCGTCATCTGGTTAGCCGTACCGCTGTCACGTGAAGTCAGTGCCAGGTAATAGCTGTTGTCATCTGCTTTAATAATGCTCGCAGTTACGCTGCCTTGCTGTTTGTTAATGGCATCGCGAATGTCCGACAGACTGGTTTGATCGCTGTTCAGCGTCACGGTCATCGGATTCGTTTGCCCAGGCTGAGTGATCGTAATGGTACGAGAACTCAGGCTGCTGTCGCCTAAATCAGTATCTTTGCTGGCCACTTTCGGGCTGAGCAGAGATTGAGAAGCTGCCAGCGAAGACACCTCGACCGAGTAAGTTCCCGCCGCGGCATCATTGGCCAGCGTAGCAGTGAACGCGGTGTTAGTGCTGGATACTTTTGTCGATGCGATGCTTGACGTATCTTTCAGCGCATTAGCAGCAGTTTGCAGCTTAGTCAGGGAGGTTTGCACCACGCCCCAGGCTGTCAGCTTGGCTTTATACGAAGTCTGCTGAGTGGTAATTGGCGTCAGCTTTGTTTGTTCAGCTGTCTGCAAATTGTCATACAACGTGTTCAGATCCAAGCTTGTGCCTGCGCCGAGCGAACTAATACTTGCCATATCTTCATCCTTCAGTTTTAGACAATCACTGTGTGGATTATCGGCAGCGACTGCGAAAAGATTAGAGGTTTTTTTTTAAAGCAATGGCGAAATAAAGCCAAAGAATAGCGGGCAGTTTGTGGCTTTAAAAAATTAAAGTTTTTCTCTAAAGGTTGGTCAGTGACGGTCGATAACCTGGAAGACGGTAAGAACGCCGTAGGCAGATGCCTGAATCTGATAACTTTTTTATTTAAAGGAATTACATCATGGCTGTTATTAATACTAACACCCTGTCGCTGACGACTCAGAACAACCTGACCAAATCTCAGGCTTCTCTGGGTACCGCTATCGAGCGTCTCTCTTCCGGTCTGCGTATCAACAGCGCGAAAGATGACGCTGCTGGCCAGGCGATTGCTAACCGCTTTACTTCCAACATCAACGGTCTGACCGTTGCTGCCCGTAACGCCAACGACGGTATCTCCCTGTCGCAGACGGCTGAAGGCGCGTTGAGCGAAATCAACAACAACCTGCAGCGTATCCGTGACCTGACCGTTCAGGCGCAGAACAGCTCCAACTCTGCTTCTGACATCGACTCCATCCAGGCTGAAGTTAACCAGCGTATGGAAGAGATCAACCGTGTTACCACCCAGACCGACTTCAACGGCATCAAAGTGCTGAACACCGGTTCCGGCTCCAGCAGCTACAACTTCCAGGTTGGCGCGAAAGACAACGAAACCATCTCTATCAGCCTCAGCTCTTCTGATTCCTACAACCTGTACAACGCCACTGGCGCAACCTTCCAGACCACCGGTCAGACCATCAACGGTACTGCCCGCGCCACTGCGGCTGAAGGTTTCGACGTACTGAGCGGTACTGTAAGCTCCGGTGGTACTGTCGACGGTAGCCCGCTGGCAGATATCGATGCGGCAATCAAAGCGGTTGACTCCCAGCGCAGCCTGCTGGGTGCGTCCCAGAACCGTTTCGAATCCACCATCACCAACCTGAACAACACCGTGAACAACCTAACGTCTGCCCGCAGCCGTATTCAGGACTCCGATTACGCGACAGAAGTATCGAACATGTCCCGCGCGCAGATCCTGCAGCAGGCCGGTTCTTCTGTTCTGGCTCAGGCCAACCAGGTTCCGCAGACCATGCTGTCCCTGCTGCGTTAATCGCAAAATTAGTAATAAAGAAGGGCGCCGCTTGTCGGCGCCTTTTTTTTTTGCGTTAAAAACCTGGCGCCGCAAAAAAATAAAAAAATCGCTAAAGAGTTTATTACCCCCGTCGATAACAATTTTGACGGTGATGAAGCCGCTGGCGCATACCGGAATATAAATTTCTCAATGAAGGATAATTATCATGGCTGTTATTAATACTAACACCCTGTCGCTGACGACTCAGAATAACCTGACTAAGTCTCAGGCTTCCCTGGGTACTGCGATCGAGCGTCTCTCTTCCGGTCTGCGTATCAACAGCGCGAAAGACGACGCTGCTGGCCAGGCGATTGCTAACCGCTTTACTTCCAACATCAACGGCCTGACCGTTGCTGCCCGTAACGCCAACGACGGTATCTCCCTGTCGCAGACGGCTGAAGGCGCGTTGAGCGAAATCAACAACAACTTACAGCGTATCCGTGACCTGACCGTTCAGGCGCAGAACAGCTCCAACTCTGCTTCTGACATCGACTCCATCCAGGCTGAAGTTAACCAGCGTATGGAAGAAGTTAACCGCGTTACCACCCAGACCGACTTCAACGGCATCAAAGTGCTGAACACCGGTTCCGGTACCAGCAGCTACAACTTCCAGGTTGGCGCAAAAGACGGCGAAACCATCTCCATCAGCCTGGATTCTTCGGATTCCTACAACCTGTACAACGCGACAGGCGCAACAGCGTCTACCGGTGGCGTGGTTAACGGCAACGCACGTGCGACTGCGGCTGAAGGTTTCGACGTACTGAGCGGTACTGTTGATGCCACTGGCGGCACCAACGGCGGCCCGCTGGCAGATATCGATGCGGCAATCAAAGCGGTTGACTCCCAGCGCAGCCTGCTGGGTGCATCCCAGAACCGTTTCGAATCCACCATCACCAACCTGAACAACACCGTGAGCAACCTGACTTCTGCTCGTAGCCGTATTCAGGACTCCGATTACGCGACCGAAGTATCGAACATGTCCCGCGCACAGATCCTGCAGCAGGCCGGTTCTTCCGTACTGGCTCAGGCCAACCAGGTTCCGCAGACCATGCTGTCCCTGCTGCGTTAATTCGCAACGGATTAAAAAAGGCATCTTCGGATGCCTTTTTTTATGTCCAATCGTCAGATATAGCGCCTTTTCTACTGGCTGTTTTTCCTCTCGATCTTTCCTTACTCCCCCACAATATTGCATAACGACAGAAACGCCCTTTGATAGCCCCGGCCAACAGGCCCGGCGTGCTGAGGATGAGAGATGCGAAGCCTATTAATTAGCGTTGATAAATTTGACGCCTTTACGCCCCATACCAACGAATTACTCGATATTGCCGATGTGCTGCTGGCACAGAACTGGCGGGTAGATGTCATCACCAGTAGTGCAGGAAAGGCACTGAACGCGGAGATCGATCGCCTGAAGGCGACAGGGCGCTTTGGGTTGGTGACCGACCAGCAGGGTGAGCCAGACACGCAATATGATGTTATCTGGATCTATCGCGGTTTCTTCAGCGATAAACTGCTCGATGCGATCGCTACTGAACGTCTCCGCGGCGCGATGATTTTCCGCCATTTCAACGACTATAACGATCTCTATATTCCCTGGGGCGTGGCGCTGGAAAACCAGTTCGCAGCGCTGACGCTTGATCTCTCGCCGCGCACTTCCGCGCTGCTGCTGCAAACCGGTGTGGAAAGCACTCAACTGAAAAACTTGCCGTGGACGGTTCCGGCGCGTTTCAGCCAGTATGTGCGCACCCGCGAATCGTCGACGCTGGCGCGCGCAGTCTACATTGCGCCGAAAATGTCGGCGGAGATGTACGAAGTACAGCAGCGTGCCCGCGAAGCTGGCGTTCAGATAGACTGGCTGGATCTTAACCAGCAAGCGCAGCGCATCGATCCGGCCTGGCTGGAACACTATGACGTCGTGATCGGCAATGATGATAGCGTGGCGAAAGCGTTGACGCTGGGGATCCCGCTGTTCCTGGTGAACGAGGGCTATGTCGAAGGCTATCTGAACGACGCGAACGTCGCCCGCCATGAAGCCGAGCATTTCTGTGCGCTGTCGCTGCGCAACTGCCCGGATGCCGATGAGTGGGTTGAGATGCTGCAAAGCGGCTACGCCAGCGCACTGGCGTGGACTCAGGCGCAGCGCGCGGATCTGGCGGCGAAATGGTCGCTGGAGACCGCGCTGGATGCCATCGTAAATGCGCCGCTGGTAGCGAAGACACGCCAGCTTGATGAAAAATCCCGCTATGCGCTTAATTTTCACAGTAAAGCGGTGCTGGCACAGCAGCAAACCTCCGATTACTCCTTTACCCGTTGGCTGGACGATCGCCAGATCAGCGAAGCGCGGCGGGAAGCACTGCTCACTTTTGCCCGGGCGTACCCGGATAAAGCCAGCATTGGCGTGATTATCCTTGGTGACAATCAGGCCAGCGCACGCACGCGGGCGTCGGTGGAAAGCCAGTCGCTGACGGCCGTCAGTCTTGATGTGATTGCCGATGATACCGCATGGCCTGCTGCGGCCAATGCGCTGCTGCAAGCGCGTAGCGCCGAAGCGATGTTGCTGATCCCCGCAGGTTTTACGTTGCGTGACGACGCGCTGCTGCGTTTTGCTGAGCAACGTATGAACCAGCAAAATGCCGGGCTGTTTTACTGTGATGAAATGACGCGGGCGGAAAACGGCGAACCGGTATTCACCCTGCGTCCAGGCGTCAATATCGATCTGTTGCGCGGTGTGCCTTATATCGGTCAGACGGTACTTTTTTCGCGGGAAATTGCCTTGCAGGTGGGTGGATTCAGCGGTCATTATCCCCACGCGGCGCATATCGATTTGCTGTGGCGCTTTGTCGAAGGGCAGGGTGCAGGCGCCGTGGGGCGTGTGGCGGAAGTGCTGGTGGAAAACCCGCATCCGGTAACCCACTGGAGCGAGGCCGCAGACGTGGTCGCTGAATGCGAGCAGGCGTTACTGGCGCATCTGCAACGGCTGGGGATTAACGCCACGCTGGAAGAGGGATTAGCGGAGAACATTAAACGCCTGCGCTATCAGTGGCAGGCGACGCCGCTGGTGTCGATCATTATTCCGACCCGCGATCGCTTTGCGCTGCTGAAGCGCTGCATTGAAAGTCTGATGGAAAAGACCCTCTATCAGCACTATGAGCTGCTGATCGTTGATAACCAGTCGGTGGAGGAGGATGCCTGCCGTTTCCTCAACGATCTGGCGGCGCTGGGGCTCGATCAGGTGCGCATTCTGCGCTACGACGCGCCCTTTAACTTCGCTGAAATCAATAATGCCGCCGCGCAACAAGCGCGTGGCGATGTGCTGGTATTCCTCAATAATGACTGCGAAATTATCGACGGTAACTGGCTGGATGCGCTGCTTGAACATACGCTGCGCCCGGAAGTGGGGCTGGTGGGCGCGCGACTGGAGTATCAGGACGGCCGCATTCAACATGGCGGCTATTTAGTCGGCGTGCAGCACGGTGTTGATGTCGCCTTCGATGGCGCTGACGGGCAGAGCAATGGTTTTCAGCACTTTCTGAAAACGCCGCGTAACCTGGCTGCGGTGAGCGCCTCCTGCATGATGGTGCGTAAAGAAGTTTTCTTCTCCTTAAACGGCTTTACCCAGGAGCGTTATCCCCTCTATTTCGCCGATGTGGATCTGGGGTTGCGCGCGCAGCAGCAGGGATATCTCAATGTCTGGACGCCTTACGCCCGCGTGAAACATATGGGCGGCGCGACACGTTTATTCGGCAACAAAATTGGCGTGCAGGAGCGTCCGTTGTTGCAGGACTATACGACGCTGCGCGGTGAGTGGCAGCAGGGGTTACTGAATGAACCTTCGTACCATCCGCTGATGCAGAAGATGGGCAAAGCCTTCACGCTGAGCGCAAGTATTGCGCGGTTGCACCAGCCGCTGCCTGGCCGCCCATTGCCGGTGGTGTTAGCCCATCACATCAACTGGGTCGGTGGCGGCCATCACCGGGTGATGCAACCGTTCAAAGCGCTGGAACGCCATTTGATGATCGAAGGCGGGCTGACGAACACCATTCCCGGCCTGATGGAAGCGGCGCAAATGCGGCCGGATGTCATTCTGCTTGAGCTGATCACCGGCAGCCGCTTCCCGGATATCATGAAGCAGTTACGCGATGTCAGCGGCGCGAAAATCGTGCTGGAATATGATGATTACCTGCTGAACGTGCCGATGAAAAACGGTAACCGTCAGCACTTCCCGCCGCAGATGCTGAAAAACTTCCGCAAAGTGATGGACACCGCCGACTGGGTTGTCGTTTCTACTGCGCCGCTGGCTGAAGCCTACAGCCGGTTCCACAGTGATATTCGCATTGCGCAAAACCGCCTGGCACCGAATCAGTGGGATCACCTGCTCAGCGCCCGTGGAACCGGGAAAAAAGTGCGCGTCGGTTGGGCCGGAGGCAGCTCGCATACTGGCGATCTGGAGATCCTGTTGCCGCTGATCAAAGAGCTGGAAGGGCAGGTGGAGTGGGTGTTTATGGGCATGAAGCCGCGCAACGTGCTTTGCGAATTCCACCCCGGTGTACCGTTTGAAATGTACCCGGAGAAACTGGCCAGCCTGAATCTCGACCTGGCGCTGGTGCCGCTGGAAATCAACCAGTTCAACGAATGTAAGAGCAACCTGCGTTTGCTGGAGATTGGCACCTGCGGCGTGCCGATCATCGCCACCGACATTGAGCCTTATCGCTGCAATCTGCCGGTGACGCTGGTGGCGAACCGCTTTAAAGACTGGATGAACGCGATTCAGGCGTACATTCACGATCCGGCGTTGCGCGAGCGGCAGGGTGATGCGCTGCGTGCCGCCGTGCGCAGCGACTGGTATCTGCGGGATGCCGGGCTCGATGACTGGCGTCAGGGCTGGTTACCGGCCGACAAGTAAAAGAAAAGGCGCTGCGAAGCGCCTTTTTTGTTGCCATCGGCTGTTATGCCCGGAGAAACATTAATCCGGTAACCAGAGTTGCGCCTGGCGCAGCAGGCTTTCGCCGTTCCACATACCGTTTTCCAGCACGTACAGACGCAAATTATCGCCAAGTTGTGCCGCCATCGCCGCATCAAGCAGATGGTTTTCAATGGCTTCGCGCCAGCTTCTTGCGCGATTTTCGACGCGCGTAACGCCAGCAATGCTCTGTGTGCTGATGATATCGCTGCAAATCACCGGCACACCGCAGGCGCCATATTCAAGCAGACGTACCGGGCTAAGCGCCCGGTTCCACGGCGTATCGGCCAACGGTTCCACGGCGAGATCGAGATTCAGGCTGGCCAGCTTTTTCGCAAAATGCTGCGGGCGAACCTGGGCATGGAATTCGCTGACCCACTCCTGAAGGGAAGGCGGACAGTAACCATAGAACACCCATTCAACCCGATCGGCTAACTGGCTGACCAGTTTATGAATTAGCTCCAGATCGCCGGTATTCGCCGCGGTTCCGCACCAGCCGATGCGCGGTTTCTTACCCATGCCACGCTGGCTGGATAACCCCGACCATTGCTGTGGCGAAAGTAGCGTTGGCATCACGCGGATGTCGCTGTGCAGCCCTGCGCACTGTTCGGCCAGCTCGTTACTGGCGACGATCAGGCGATCCACATGCGCCAGCGTACCGCGCAGCGCGGCGAAAATATCCTGTGGCAGATCGTTACGTTCCTCGGCATTGACCGGTAAGCCAGGCAACCAGCAATCCAGATCGAAGATTTTAAACACCGATGCTGCCTGCGGCAGACGACGCAACCACTCCTGCGCGCCATCACTGATTTGCCGATGGACGATCAGTGCATCTGGCGCAAAACGACTGATATCGGTATAGGTGCTGGGATGATAATTAATTTGCCCTTCGACGACTCCCGCGTTATTCAGTAATGCTAACGGCGCATCGAGGCGCAACCGGCTGCCGGGCTGGCTTTGCAATGGAAAGGCGATCAAACGTGGCAACGGCTTCCAGTGCAACGGCTGCCAGCTTTTATTACTGCTGGCTTCAAACTGGAATCCCGCGCCATCCAGCGACAGATTAGGGTTATAGGCCGGATCGTTGGCGATAAGCGGCATCCATTTGGCGTACATGGCGTCCTGCTCGGCCATAAAGCGCTGGCGTTTTTTCTCCTGCACGGTCTTATCGACCTTCTTCTGGCTAACGCTGCCTTCGTGCATTACCAGTGCATGCGGTGTCCACACTGTCAGATAGCCCGCTTCACGCACCTTCAGGCACAGATCGACATCGTTATAGGAGACAGTGAAGTTCTCTTCATCGAGCCCGCCGACCTGTTCATAGACTGATTTGCGGATTAACAGACACGCGGCAGTGACCACGTTGTAATTCTGGTCAACCAGCAGACGATTCATATAACCGGCGCGGTTGTTTTCGCTGCCGATAAAGGGATGATCCGCCGGGCCACGCAGCCCCAGCACCACGCCCGCATGCTGGACTTTACCGTCCGGGTAGAGCAGTTTCGCGCCGGTGATCCCCACTTCCGGGCGTAACCCATGATTCAGCATATGATCCAGCCAGTTTTCGCTGATCACTGCCGTATCGTTATTCAGCAATACCAGATATTCACCACGCGCTTCCCGTGCGGCCATATTGTTGATAGCGGAATAGTTAAACGGATGCGGATAGCGCAATACGCGAATGCGTTCAGGATCGATAGTTGAGATCCCCTCCAGCCACTGCAATGCTTCCGGGGTCTCGCTGTTGTTATCAACAATCAGCAGTTCGTAATTCCGGTAACGCGTCTTCTCCAGCAGGCTGGTGACGCAGGTACTCAGAATAGTAAGCTGATCTTTGGTCGGGATAATAATCGAGACCAGCGGTTGTTGCTGATGGTTATAACGCAGGGCATACAGCCCCGGATGCGTAGCCACTACCGTACCCTGTGCATAGCCGCGATTGTGCAGATGCTGGGTTAAAATCGCCTGTTCTTCCGGTTGGCTGACCTGCACTGGCGGATGGCCAACCACAAACGGTTCCGGCAGATGACCAGCAAAGCCCATCCCTTTTTGTTCAATCAGACGAACAATAAACTCGAACTGCCAGGCCTGCGGATACGTCGGGTTAAACCCACCCGCTGCCAGAATCGCTTCACTGCGGAAAATCCAGTGGCGAGCCATCTCTGCCGGGTAGCTGAGCAGTAAATCGAGGTTGAAATCCGGGCGCATCGCCGTGGTGACAATTTCGCCGTTCTGCATGTAGAACTCATCGCCATAAATCGCATCGCAGGCGGAGGCGCCATCCAGCGCCAGATCGAACATCAGCATGCCGCTCTCAAGCAGCACTTCACCAGCATCCATGAACATCACCCAGTCAGACGGCTGGCTGGCGATGTACTGATTGATGATACCAATCTGATTATCTTGTCGCACGATGAGCGTCGGCGCAGGAAGAGCGGCGCTCTGCTCCGTGATGACCACCGGATTTAGCGTCAGCCCAAACCCGGCGTAGCGTTGCAGGCTTTGCAGTGTTGACGTGACAGCATCAGGATGATGTCCGTACTGCGAGATAAAAACGGTTAACGTTTGCTGCGTGTTGCGCGCCTGTTGGAAAGCTTCCACCAGCGGCCGGAACTGCGGTTGCAGGCGGCGTTCGTCGAGCCATTTGTTGATTTTGTTGCTGTAGAACCGGCGCACGGAGACTTGTAGAGAGTTATGCAGTGCATGCAGCAGGTTTTCCGTCTGGAAACGCTGCTCGCCGTGCATCAGCGCGACTTTGACCTTTTCATTCTCTTCTTTATTACCGCTGTACCAGCCCAGTTCTCTGACAATTTGCGGCATTCGGGTATAGGTTCTGTTAATGACATCGCCATATTTCCCGGTATGCACGAGCTGGCTACTCTGGTTCTCTGAGACGCGGAAAGCCGAGAGCGTTTCGGCGACAAAGGCCAGGTTGCCGAGGCGCAGTAACTTCAGATACAGCGTCATATCGGTCAGGAAGTAGAGATTCTCGCCGAGCAGGGTAAAGAGGTCATCACCGAAAGAGATCAGATCCTCGCGATAGCACAGCACGGAACTGGGCTCACCGATAAAGTTCACCGGATGGTCGGCGAAAAACTTCACCACGTCCGGACCATCGAGAATCACATCGGCGGTAAAAGGGAAGGCGGTCGCCGTAATATCGACCAGCGGGGTGCCATCTTCATCAACGCGAACACGACGCGCGGAAGCCATGCTGTTGCCCGGGGAGGATTCCAGCGCTGCAACGAGCCGGGTGATAGCGTGTTCGAACAGAATGTCATCATCGTAGAGAAACTTAATGTACTTACCGCTGGCCTGACGCACGCCAGCCAGCACGTTGCCTTCTTCCCATAAACGGACGCTATTTTTGGTGTAGTAGATAGGCGTTTTGGTCGTTAATGCATAACGCTCGCAGGTGAGACGAATGGTGTCGTCGTTACTGTCGTCATAAATAATGACTTCGCAATTTGGCCAACTCTGATTGAGCGCGCTGGCGAGCGTTGTCGCGAAGAATTCGGGCTTGTAAGTCGGGATAACGATACTCACCAAAGCGTATTCGTTCATTTTTTTTCCGTTATGCGGGCAGCAGTTTGAGCGCATCAACGCGCGATGCGGCAACGAGGTGATGACGGCCTGGTTTCTCAGGCGTGAAATTTCACGGATTTTCTTTATCTCGGCCAATAATAGCAAAGGGAGGCTGGTGTCTTGCGGGCTTAATTGGCATGGGAAATGCCCCTTGTTTACCCAATAGATTCACTTTGGTGCCTGTAACATCAAAGTCATCTCTGGCTTGTTCAGGTTCATTTTATGGACAATAACATCTTCGTCACCAGCCCTCTGTTGCCGCCTCTGGAAGAGTTTATTCCCTATCTGGAAAAGATTTGGCAGAACCGCATCCTCACCAATGGCGGGACATTCCACCAGCAACTTGAAGAAGCGCTGGCGGAATATCTGGGTGTGAAATATGTCTGTCTGTTCGCCAATGGAACGCTGGCGTTGTTGACGGCACTCCAGGCGCTGCGTATCACGGGTGAGGTGATTACCACCCCTTACTCGTTTGTCGCTACCTCACATACCTTGCTGTGGAATGGCCTGACGCCCGTTTTTGCGGATATCGACCCGCTGACCTACAACATCAACCCGGAACGCGTTGAAGAGCTGATTACGCCGCAGACGACGGCGATCATGCCGGTGCATTGTTATGGCGTACCCTGTGACGTGGAGAAGATCCAGCAGGTGGCGGATGTTTACGGCTTAAAAGTGCTTTATGACGCCGCGCATGCATTCGGCGTGAAGAAAAACGGCGTCAGCATCCTGAATCACGGCGATCTTTCGGTACTCAGCTTCCATGCCACGAAAGTGTTTAACACCTTCGAAGGCGGCGCGATTATCTGCCATGACGCGCGGACGAAGCAACGCATCGACTACCTGAAAAACTTTGGTTTTGCCGGTGAAACCCGCGTGGTTGCGCCCGGCATCAACGCCAAAATGAATGAAGTGGAAGCGGCATTCGGTCTGTTGCAGTTAAAACATATTGATCAGGCGCTGGCCGAACGCCAGGCGCTGTATCAGTACTATCTTGAGCTGCTCGATGGTGTTGCAGGGCTTAGCCTGCTTAACGTCCCCGATGATGTGATCTGGAACCACGCCTATTGTCCGGTGCTGATTGAACCTGAGTTTGGCATCAGCCGCAATGCGTTATATGAAGCGATGAAAAACGAAGGCATCTTAACCCGTCGCTACTTCTACCCTCTAATTAGCTCCTTCAGCATGTATCGCGGTTTTGCGACCTCACAGAAAGAGCATTTACCCTGCGCGAACGATATCGCTGAGAAAGTACTCTGCCTGCCGATCTACCCTGGGCTTACGCGGGAAGATCAGCAGCGTATTGTGGATGTTATCCGCCGTATGGCGCTCCCTGTCGCAAACAATGTCGCTATGATTTCTGCGGGGGGCATATGAGCCAGCCAGCAACGGCGATGATCCTCGATGCCGGATTTGCGTCGCTACCTTTGCAGCAGGTGGTCAAAGCTGCGGGCTTTACCACACTGGTGTGCAGCGGCAAAGCGCAGGATGCGGGGATGAAGTTCGCTGATATTGCGCATGTGCAGAATTACGCAGACGCAGACGCAGTGCTGGCGGTGGCGCGCGAACAGAAGATTACGGCGATTTTGCCCGGCGTAACCGATGTCTCTTATCTGACCGGTAGCCGCGTGGCTGCCGAACTCGGGCTGGCCGGTTTTGATACGCCGGACGTCAGCGACACGCTGTTTCTTAAAGATCGTTTCCGCGCCTGGGCAGAGCTGAAAGGCTATCCGATTCCGCGCGCGGTTAACGAACCGGAAGCGGCGCGTGATTTGCCTTTCCCGCTACTGGTTAAGCCGATTGATGCCTATAGCGGGATCGGTATTACGCTGGTGCGCGAGGCGGGCGCCTTGCCGCAAGCGGTTGACCTGGCACGCAGCGCTTCCCGTAATGGCCACTGCGTCATCGAAACCTTCTGCGAAGGCGCGTTATACAGCCACTCGGCATTTATTCGCGGCGGTGAGATTGTCTGTGAATTTTTCGTCGACGAATATTGCACCGTTTATCCCTGGCAGGTGAACAGCAGTAGCCTGAGTCTGACGCTCGCTGAAGCGATGCGCGATCGCGTCAGCGAATGCATGCAGACGCTGGTGCGGGAATTGCAACTCGTTGATGGCTTACTGCATACCCAGTTCATTGCCAATGAACACGATTTTTGGCTGATTGAGTTAACCCGCCGTTGCCCGGGCGATCTCTATTCGCGTCTGATTGAATTATCCACCGGTGAAGCCTATTCCGCCGGATTTGTCGCTCCCTTTATTGGCCGCGAATCCGCATTCAGTGTGCGTCGGCCCGAGCATCAACGAGCCATCGCCCGGCATACCATTTCCGGCGATGCTGAAAGTCACTTTGTTGGCTATTGCTTTGCTCCGCTGGCGGCGCGAATTATTGAGACTATCCCGCTGAAGTTACCCGGCGATCCTCTGCTGCCCGCGCCGCGCGACAGGGCGGGGCTGGTTTTTGCCGAGTTTGAGGATTTCGCCGAACTGGCGCGGCTGACGCCACAGCTCAAAAACTATTTTTCTTTTAAAACGATTTAAGGACTGGATTATGGCCAAGCCTTTGCGCCTTGCATTCATCGGTGGCGGTATCAATTCCGCTATCGGCATGACACATAAAATCGCCAGCCAGATGGACGGGCACTTCCAGTTGACGGCGGGATGTTTCAGCCGTGATGAAAGCATCAATCAGCAAACAGGAGCCGCCTGGGGGCTGGAGAATCACGCGATTTATCAGGATGCGCTATTGATGCTGGAAAAAGAGCATCAGCGCCTTGATGCGGTGGTGGTGCTGACGCCGACGCCTGCGCACCGCGACATTTTGCTGGCGTGTCTGGAGTATCCATTGCCGATCATCTGCGAGAAGGCGATGGTGGCAACGGTAGGTGATGCGCAAGAGATTCAGCAGCGGGTTGATGAGGTTAATAGCCCGTTGTATGTGACGTTCAACTATACCGGCTATCCGATGGTGCGAGAACTGCGCCAGCGCCTGCTGAGCGGCGGGCTTGGGCGAATTCAGCAGGTGATGGTCGAAATGCCGCAGGAAGGTTTTAGCCGTTGTCGCAATGATGGCAGCGTGACGTTACCGCAACTCTGGCGTCAAGTGGACGGCGAAATCCCGACGGTATCGCTGGATCTCGGGGTTCATGTGCACCAGTTGGTGGAGTTTCTCACCGACAAACAGGCGCTGGATGTTTACGCCGTCAACAGTACGTTTGCGCGTGTGCCGAACGTGGTGGACACCGTCAATATCATCTCACGTTATACCGACGATATGGTGTGTAACTACTGGTACGGTAAAGCCGCGCTCGGTTTTCGCAACGGTTTGCGGATCCGCATTTATGGTACGGAAGGCAGCGCCGAATGGTTGCAGATGGAGCCGGAGTATCTGCGACTCGCTGATATTCACGGCAATGTGCGTATTGTCGATCGCACGGCGGGTGATAACACCATTGCCAATCTGGATCGTTACTGCCGCTTTAAAGCCGGTCACCCGGCCGGTTTTATTGAAGCTTTTGCCAACTACTACTGCGATATCGCCGCCGCTTTGCGTGGCGAAGCAAACGGCTATGCGATTGGCTCTGCCACCGCATTGCAGGGATTGTCATTCCTGGAAAGCGCGAACAGAAGTGCGATTGCGCAGCAAAAAATAGTGCTGTGATTGGCCTTTTAACGTCGCCCTGAAATCGCTTTTGTGTATGCATAATTGGCAAAGGCAAAAGCGATTTATAGATATTATCGATGAAATAGAGTGAATGTCCGCGTGCCGGATGATGACCTGCGGGTTATTTAGCGCAAAAAAGCGGAGACATTTTTGTTCCGTAAAAGCGAGACGGTCGATTATGAAGCAATAAAGGCGAAACCATGTCCTGCTGGTTATACGCTTTATGGTCATAATATCATCGAGTTAGATCGTGCGATGCAAAGAGATTTGCCTGGGAATTACATTCTGACTGTCTGCTATGCCCGCATCGAATTAGATGTGCGAGTAGTAAGAATGGAGAAAGTATTTTGCAGGGTGAATACTCATTGATTGATAGAAATATCGTTACGCTTTACGCCGCGGAATTTTGCCAGAAAAACAAACTGCTGCTGTGTGAATTTTGTCATTTTCCCGATGGCATAAAAGCCATGACAACCAGATTGTTTTTTACGCTTCAGGGTGTGGATGCGCTAAGGGAGATTTCTGGTAGATCTTTTTCTACAAGCCCTTGTTTGTCAGAAGGTTTAGCATTCCTACAAGGTGATGAAGCGTACGTTTATTATTGTGTTGATGCTGGTGAGACGTTTCTGATGATACCGGAAAGCAATATGTTAAAAACGCAGCGAAAATTGTGGTCATTGGGGCGCAAGCAGAGAATTTTGTCGGACGAGCAAAACACCGGCGTAAATCACAAAAGTAAAAAAACGATCGCGATGTTTCAATTTATCTACAATATTTCAGATGATTATCGATTTTTCCTGCGCGGACACCATCCGGCGCTGGCTTTTGAGCGAGTATTATATGCATTGCCGTCGAAACGTGGGGCGTTATAAAGGCAAATAACCCCCCATTTCACCCACTATTCATCCGATTAAAACCACTCCAGAATCGGATAATCATGCCGATAACTCAATTAACGCAGGGCTGTTTATCGTGAATTCACTCTATACCGCTGAAGGTGTAATGGATAAACACTCGCTGTGGCAGCGTTATGTACCTCTTGTGCGTCACGAAGCATTGCGCCTACAGGTGCGATTGCCGGCGAGTGTGGAACTGGACGACCTGCTACAGGCGGGCGGTATCGGTCTACTGAATGCTGTAGACCGATACGACGCTCTGCAAGGAACGGCATTTACCACTTACGCAGTGCAGCGTATTCGTGGGGCGATGCTGGACGAATTGCGCAGCCGCGATTGGGTGCCGCGCAGCGTCCGGCGTAATGCCCGCGAAGTGGCGCAGGCCATGGGGCAACTAGAGCAAGAACTGGGGCGTAACGCGACGGAAACAGAAGTGTCGCAGCGCCTTGGGATTCCTGTCGAGGAATACCGTCAGATGCTGCTCGATACTAACAATAGCCAGCTTTTCTCCTATGACGAATGGCGGGAAGAGCACGGCGATAGTATCGAGCTGGTGACTGACGATCATCAACAGGAAAACCCGTTATTCCAGCTAATGGAAAGTAATTTGCGTCACCGGGTGATGGAAGCTATTGAATCTCTCCCGGAGCGTGAACAACTTGTCCTGACGCTGTACTACCAGGAAGAGCTCAATCTCAAAGAGATTGGCGCTGTTCTTGAAGTAGGGGAATCGCGGGTAAGCCAGCTCCATAGTCAGGCTATTAAGCGCTTACGCACCAAGCTGGGTAAGTTATAGGTTGGTGATCCTGCATCGCCCCTGGTAAATGCCGAACAACGCATTGACAACCAGGAGTTATCATGACGGTGCAGCAACCTAAAAGACGGCCTCTAAGCCGCTACCTTAAAGACTTTAAACACAGCCAGACGCATTGCGCTCATTGCCATAAGTTGCTCGACCGCATCACACTGGTCCGCCGGGGCGAAATCGTAAACAAAATTGCGATTTCCCGGCTGGATATGCTGTTGGATGAAGCGGCCTGGCAACAAGAGCAAAAAGAGTGGGTTGCACTCTGTCGTTTCTGCGGGGATTTGCACTGCAAAGAGCAGAGCGATTTCTTCGATATCATCGGGTTCAAACAATATCTCTTCGAACAGACTGAGATGAGCCACGGTACGGTGCGCGAGTATGTCGTGCGTCTGCGCCGGCTTGGCAATCATCTGAGCGAGTTAAACATCTCCCGTGATTTGCTCAATGAAGGGTTCCTCGACGAAAACCTGGAGCCATGGTTACCCGCGACCAGCACCAATAACTATCGGATCGCTTTGCGCAAATATGCTCAGTTTAAGACGCAGATGCGTTTTACGCCGATGCAAAAAATGGCTGTCGGCGCGAGATCTGATATATATTAAAAAAGAATAACATGTGGCGAGTCATTGCTTGTGATTACGTTTTTCCAGGCAATGCACTGCTGCAGCCAATTCTTTTATCGGGGTAACTATGAAACTAGCACTTCTGGGACGTCGGGCGCTGATGGCCGTTATGGCCGTCACGCTGGTGGCGGGGGTAAGCGCGAAAACATTCGCCGCAGAAAACCTGCTGAATAAAGTCAAAGAGCGCGGCACGTTGTTAGTCGGTCTGGAAGGCACGTATCCGCCGTTCAGTTTCCAGGGCGATGATGGCAAGCTGACTGGTTTTGAAGTGGAATTTGCCGATGCGCTGGCGAAGCATTTGGGCGTGAAGGCCTCTCTGAAACCGACGAAATGGGACGGTATGCTGGCCTCGCTGGACTCGAAGCGCATCGACGTGGTGATCAATCAGGTGACCATCTCCGATGAACGCAAGAAAAAATATGATTTCTCCACGCCCTATACCGTCTCTGGTATCCAGGCGCTGGTCAAAAAAGGCAATGAAGCGGGCATTAAAACCGCAGCCGATCTGAAAGGGAAAAAAGTCGGCGTTGGCCTGGGCACCAACTATGAAGAGTGGCTGCGCAAGAACGTTCAGGGCGTCGATATTCGTACCTATGATGATGACCCGACGAAATACCAGGATCTGCGCGTTGGCCGTATCGATGCGATACTGGTGGATCGCCTTGCAGCGCTGGATCTGGTGAAAAAAACTAAAGATACTCTGGCAGTGGCTGGTGATGCGTTCTCGCGTCAGGAGGCCGGTGTGGCGCTGCGCAAGGGTAATGAAGATCTGTTGCAGGCAATTGATGCGGCAATCGCCGATATGCAAAAAGATGGCACGATGAAAGCGCTGTCGGAAAAATGGTTTGGAACAGATGTGACGAAGTGATCGTTCCTCGTTAAAAAAGGCGCTTAAAAAAGCGCCTTTTTTATTTCATCTCTGTAAATGTGCATAATAAAAACAATACACAACGTTATCCGGTCTTCGGAGGTTTTATGTCTTTGCACAACCTGACCCGCTTTCCGCGTCTTGAATTTATTGGCGCACCGACGCCGCTGGAGTACCTGCCGCGCCTGTCCGATTACCTTGGGCGCGAGATTTTCATCAAACGTGATGATGTGACGCCGATTGCGATGGGCGGCAACAAACTGCGCAAACTGGAGTTTCTTGCTGCTGATGCGCTACGTGAAGGCGCGGATACGCTGATCACCGCAGGCGCGATTCAGTCTAACCATGTGCGCCAGACCGCCGCAGTGGCGGCGAAACTGGGTTTGCACTGTGTCGCGCTGCTGGAAAATCCTATTGGTACGAAGGCAGAAAACTATCTCAGCAATGGCAACCGCTTGCTGCTGGATCTGTTCAATGCGCAAATTGAAATGTGCGATGCGTTGACCGATCCGGCTGCGCAACTGGAGGCGCTTGCGACGCGGGTCGAGGCGCAGGGCTTTCGCCCGTATGTGATTCCGGTCGGCGGTTCTAATGCGTTGGGTGCCATGGGTTACGTCGAAAGCGCACTGGAAATTGCCCAGCAATGCGAAGGCGCGGTCGCGCTGTCGTCGGTGGTGGTGGCTTCCGGCAGTGCCGGAACGCATGCCGGGCTTGCTGTCGGGCTGGAGCAGTTGCTGCCGGAGGTCGAGTTAATTGGCGTTACCGTTTCGCGCAGCGTGGTGGATCAAAAACCCAAAGTTGTAACCTTGCAGCAGGCGATCGCCCACGATCTGGAGATCAGCGCGAATGCCGATATTGTGCTGTGGGATGAATACTTTGCGCCGGGTTATGGCATGCCGAATGATGAAGGGATGGAAGCCGTGAAACTGCTGGCGCGTCTGGAAGGGATTTTGCTCGATCCGGTCTATACCGGTAAGGCGATGGCGGGTTTGCTCGATGGCATTGAGCAGAAGCGTTTTAAAGACGATGGCCCGATCCTTTTCGTTCATACCGGCGGCGCGCCAGCGCTCTTCGCCTACCATCCGCATATCTGATCCGCAGGCAGCATTCTGATGCAAGAGAGCTTACAGCTAGTTATCGATTCCGCCCCTTATCTGCTCAAGGGGGCCGTGTTCACGCTGCAATTGAGTATTGGCGGCATGTTTTTTGGTTTGCTGCTCGGTTTTGTGCTGGCGCTGATGCGAATGTCGCCGCTGCTGCCGGTACGCTGGCTGGCACGCTTTTATATCTCGATTTTTCGCGGTACGCCGCTGATTGCACAGCTTTTTATGATCTATTACGGCCTGCCGCAGTTTGGCATAGAGCTGGATCCCATCCCGTCGGCAATGATTGGGCTTTCGCTTAACACGGCAGCGTATGCTGCGGAAACCTTGCGAGCCGCCATCTCGTCTATCGATAAGGGGCAATGGGAAGCGGCCGCCAGTATCGGCATGACGTCCTGGCAAACGCTGCGCCGCGCGATCCTTCCGCAGGCTGCTCGCGTGGCGCTACCGCCGTTGAGTAACAGTTTTATCAGCCTGGTCAAAGATACTTCGCTGGCGGCAACTATTCAGGTGCCGGAGCTGTTTCGTCAGGCGCAACTGATCACCTCACGCACGCTGGAGGTGTTCACCATGTATCTGGCGGCATCGCTGATCTACTGGGTCATGGCGACTGTGCTTTCCACGTTGCAGAACTATTTTGAAAACCAGCTTAACCGTCAGGAGCGTGATGCAAAATGAGTGCTATCGACGTTAAAAATCTGGTGAAAAAATTCCACGGACAAAC
Source organism: Kosakonia sp. H7A (assembly GCF_003028445.1). Lineage (NCBI taxonomy): Bacteria > Pseudomonadati > Pseudomonadota > Gammaproteobacteria > Enterobacterales > Enterobacteriaceae > Kosakonia > Kosakonia sp. H7A. Next base: position 511,666 of record NZ_PYTZ01000002.1, read on the forward strand.
CGTCCTGCACGGTATCGATCTGGAGGTACAGGAGGGGGAAGTGGTGGCGATTATCGGCCCTAGTGGGTCCGGTAAAACCACCTTGTTGCGCAGTATTAATCTGCTGGAACAGCCGGAAAGCGGGACGATCCGCGTGGGGGCAATCACCATTGATACCTCTCGATCTCCAGGCGAACAGAAAAAGGCTATCCGCCAGTTGCGCCAGCATGTCGGGTTCGTGTTCCAGAACTTCAACCTGTTTCCACACCGTACGGTGCTGGAGAACATTATTGAAGGGCCGGTGATCGTGAAGGGCGAAGCGAAAGAAGAGGCTTGTGCGCGGGCGCGTCAGTTACTGGAAAAAGTGGGGCTGAAGGGGAAAGAAGAGAGTTTTCCGCGTCGTTTGTCCGGCGGCCAGCAGCAGCGCGTTGCGATTGCCCGCGCGTTGGCGATGCGTCCTGATGTTATCCTTTTTGACGAGCCTACCTCTGCGCTCGATCCTGAACTGGTTGGCGAAGTGCTGAACACCATTCGCCAACTGGCGCAGGAGAAACGCACCATGGTGATAGTGACCCACGAGATGAGTTTTGCCCGCGATGTCGCGGACAGGGCGATTTTTATGGATCAGGGGCGCATTGTGGAGCAGGGGCCGGCGAAACTGCTGTTTTCCCAGCCGCAACATCCACGCACCCGGCAGTTTCTGGAAAAATTCCTGATGCAATAAACACGGCGCGATTCCGCCTGCCTGTTTGCTGAATTGCGTTAATTGACCTTAACCTAAATTTTTTTTGGGCGGAATTAATGGCGTGCCGATGCTGCGGCTATTTTTCGCGTATATCCCTGCAATTATCCAATAGCCGCGCAGTTTTTCCTGTAGGTTGCCAGCGTTAAATCCGGCAGCCTCTGCAACTTATTTCCACATTAGCCGATATTTTATATTTATAATTAAGTTTTATGTGTTAGCTTAATGTATACATAATAATGATTATTAAAACCAGGGGTATTACCGGTCGGTATGCAGGACAAAGAATTTTTTACCTGGCGACGCGAAATGATGTCGCGCTTCCAGGAGATGACAGCGGCTAAGGACGTTTATACAGAGTTACAGCGGCAGACACAGCTGCTGGAGTTTGATTATTTCTCACTGTGCGTTCGCCACCCAGTGCCCTTTACCCGGCCGAGGATTAGCGTTGAAACGACGTATCCGCAGGCCTGGATGCAGCAGTATCAGGCGGAGAATTACTTTGCCATTGATCCGGTGCTTAAAGCCGAAAATTTCATTCAGGGACATTTGCCCTGGAATGACAAGCTCTTCCAGGATGCGATGGTATTGTGGGATGCTGCGCGGGATCATGGCCTGCGAAAGGGGATCTCGCAGTGTCTGATGCTGCCTAATCATGCGCTGGGTTTTCTCTCGGTTTCGCGTAGCAGCCTGCTTGGTAAAATGATGCCTGAGGATGAGATTGAACTGCGGTTGCAGACGCTGGTGCAGCTCAGTCTGCTGGCGCTGACTCGACTGGAAGATCAGATGGTGTTGACGCCGGAGATGCGCTTCAGTAAGCGTGAACGCGAGATACTGAAATGGACGGCGGAAGGCAAGACCTCTGCGGAAATCGCCATGATTTTGTCGATCTCTGAGAATACCGTCAATTTTCACCAGAAGAATATGCAGAAGAAATTCAATGCGCCGAATAAAACGCAGATTGCCTGTTATGCTGCGGCGACCGGAATGATTTGATTATTCACTGCGACGAATCAGAAAGCAGCCGGCTGTCAGGTTACCTGCCAGCCGGTTTTTTATTACTGGCGGTAAGCTTGTTTAATTTGCTTAACAGTGCTGGAAAATACCGCTGCCTGAGCTTCATTTTCCATTTGTTCAATTTGCTTTTCCATTTTAATGATGACGCGGCCCGCATCCGCCTGGCCCATTGCCTGCAACATCAGCGTCAACAATGATTTCAGGCAAGCGACTTCCTGCGCCAGATCCTTTGCATTTTCAGCAGTGGAAAAATCAGGTGTGCTCAATTTATTTTCCTCGTTATGTAGCCGCGCCGTTGCGCGACGGTCACTGTCAAAGCGGCGGAGTATACCACAACCCGGCCAAAAGAATGCAGTGGTTGTTTTTTGATCGTTATTGTCTGGTTTATTAGATTAAACTTTTTGCAATGAATATCAGAATTTTCTATTAGCCAGGAATATATGTTTAAACCGCGTTTAAGCGTAGTTAATTGTTGTTACATGTTGCTCAGATAATTCTTGTGAAAGTAAAAGCCTTTTTGGCAACTTTATGAAAAATGCCGTTTAGACTTTCTTACGCAACGCCTTGAGAACATGGAAACACTTTCCACATCTTGTACAGCTTAATTTCCAGAAACGAGAACAAAATCGAAAAGTGCGGGTTATTTTACCTTTCATTATTGGGTGAAAAACCGTTAATATACGTTTAATTAGCTTTCAGCAGCGTTATCCCTCTTTTCGGAGATACTCCATTGATCAACGTACTACTTGTTGATGATCATGAACTGGTGCGCGCAGGGATACGACGCATTCTTGAAGATGTTAAAGGCATAAAAGTCACGGGTGAAGTCAACTGCGGTGAAGATGCCATCAAATGGTGTCGGGCCAATTCCGTTGATGTCGTCCTGATGGATATGAGCATGCCCGGAATCGGCGGCCTTGAAGCCACGCGTAAAATTGCGCGTGCTAACGTCGACACCAAAGTCATTATGCTTACCGTTCACACGGAAAACCCTCTGCCAGCGAAAGTCATGCAGGCGGGTGCAGCCGGTTATCTGAGCAAAGGCGCCGCACCACAGGAAGTGGTGAATGCCATTCGCTCTGTGCATTCCGGACAGCGCTACATCGCCTCTGATATCGCTCAGCAAATGGCACTCAGCCAGATTGAACCTGAAAAAACGGACTCGCCGTTTGCCAGTTTGTCTGAACGAGAATTGCAGATTATGCTGATGATCACGAAGGGTCAGAAAGTGAATGAGATTTCTGAACAACTCCATCTGAGCCCCAAAACGGTGAACAGCTATCGCTACCGAATGTTCAGTAAATTGAACATTCACGGTGATGTCGAATTGACACACCTCGCCATTCGCCATGGTCTGTGTAATGCGGAGACGTTGTTAAGTCAGTGACTGAAGTTTTCGATTCAAAAGCCTTCCTCAAAACGGTGACCAGCAAACCCGGCGTTTATCGTATGTATGACGCCGGTGGTACCGTTATCTATGTTGGTAAAGCGAAAGATCTTAAAAAGCGCCTTTCCAGCTATTTCCGCAGCAATCTTGCCTCACGAAAAACCGAAGCGCTGGTCGCTCAAATCCAACAGATTGATGTGACGGTAACGCATACCGAAACTGAGGCGCTGCTGCTGGAGCATAACTACATCAAGCTTTATCAGCCCCGCTATAACGTTTTGTTGCGGGATGATAAATCTTACCCGTTTATTTTCCTCAGCGGCGATACGCATCCCCGTCTGTCGATGCACCGCGGTGCGAAACATGCGAAAGGGGAGTATTTCGGCCCGTTTCCGAACGGCTATGCTGTGCGTGAAACGCTGGCGCTGTTGCAGAAAATATTCCCCGTTCGGCAGTGTGAGAATAGCGTTTATCGCAACCGCTCCCGCCCGTGCCTGCAATACCAGATTGGCCGCTGCCTGGGGCCGTGTGTCGCAGGGCTGGTCAGTGAAGAAGAGTATGCACAGCAGGTTGAGTATGTTCGCTTGTTCCTTGCCGGAAAAGACGATCAGGTGCTGACGCAACTTATCACCCGCATGGAGAAGGCCAGCCAGGCGCTGGAATTTGAAGAAGCCGCGCGCGTGCGCGACCAGATTCAGGCGGTACGGCGGGTCACGGAAAAACAGTTTGTCTCTAACACCGGCGACGATCTTGATGTTATCGGCGTGGCGTTTGATGCCGGCATGGCCTGTGTACACGTGCTGTTTATTCGCCAGGGGAAAGTACTCGGCAGCCGCAGTTACTTTCCCAAAGTGCCTGGTGGTACGGAGCTGGGCGAAGTGGTGGAAACGTTTGTTGGTCAGTTTTATTTGCAGGGCAGCCAGATGCGAACCCTGCCTGGCGAAATCCTGCTGGATTTCAATCTCAGTGACAGAACGCTGTTGGCCGATTCACTCTCTGAGCTGGCTGGCCGCCGGGTTAATGTACAGACTAAACCGCGCGGCGATCGTGCACGCTATCTGAAGCTGGCGCGCACAAACGCTGCCACGGCGTTGAGCACCAGGCTTTCACAGCAGTCGACCGTTCACCAGCGTCTGGCCGCGCTGGCCAGCGTGTTACAACTGCCGGAAGTGAAACGGATGGAGTGCTTTGATATCAGCCATACGATGGGCGAACAAACAGTTGCGTCATGTGTGGTTTTTGATACCAATGGGCCATTACGCGCGGAGTACCGCCGCTATAATATCACCGGTATTACGCCCGGTGATGACTATGCGGCAATGAACCAGGTCCTCCGTCGCCGTTACGGCAAAGCGATTGAAGAAAGCAAGATCCCTGACGTGATCCTTATTGACGGTGGCAAAGGGCAACTGGGGCAGGCGAAGGCGGTTTTTGCCGAGCTGGATGTTCCGTGGGATAAGCACAAGCCGTTGCTGCTGGGTGTCGCGAAAGGCGCCGATCGCAAAGCCGGGCTTGAAACGCTGTTCTTTGAGCCGGAAGGCGAGGGGTTTAGCCTGCCGCCGGACTCTCCGGCGCTGCATGTTATCCAGCATATCCGCGATGAGTCGCACGATCATGCGATCAGCGGTCACCGGAAAAAACGTGCCAAGGTGAAGAGCACCAGCTCGCTGGAAACGATCGAAGGCGTAGGCCCGAAGCGTCGCCAAATGCTGCTGAAATATATGGGTGGATTGCAAGGGTTGCTCAATGCCAGTGTTGATGAAATCTCAAAAGTGCCGGGTATCTCGCAAGGACTGGCAGAAAAGATCTTCTACTCGTTGAAACATTAGGGGCTCTGTAGCACCATAGAGCGAAAATTTACGGACAACAGACAGTTAACGCCACTATGCGATTGAATATTCCTACGTTGCTTACCCTTTTTCGCGTCATCCTGATCCCTTTTTTCGTGCTGGCGTTTTATCTTCCTTTTTACTGGTCACCATTCGTTTGCGCGCTCATTTTTTGTATCGCGGCGATAACCGACTGGTTTGACGGTTATCTGGCGCGCCGCTGGAATCAGAGCACCCGTTTTGGTGCCTTCCTCGATCCGGTTGCCGATAAAGTGCTGGTCGCTATCGCGATGGTGCTGGTGGCTGAACATTATCATACCTGGTGGGTAACGCTGCCTGCGGCTACCATGATTGCCCGTGAGATCATTATTTCCGCTCTGCGTGAGTGGATGGCGGAGATGGGGAAACGCAGCCGCGTGGCGGTATCCTGGATCGGTAAAGTGAAAACCACCGCACAAATGATGGCGCTGGTAGGGCTGCTGTGGCGTCCAAATATCTGGGTTGAATATGCTGGTATTGCGTTGTTCTTCGTTGCTGCCGGGCTGACACTGTGGTCAATGCTGCAATATCTGAATGCAGCACGTGGCGATCTGCTTGAACCTTGATCGTATCGTCGTAATTTTCAGCAAACGATCCGGGTTTTGAAAAATATCGTTGACTCAGTGCGTCAGGTAAGTAGAATGCAACGCATCGGAAGGCAGCGTAGCTCGCCAGAAGATAGCAAAATCAAGTGATTAGAACAAAACTTGATAATGCGGGAATAGCTCAGTTGGTAGAGCACGACCTTGCCAAGGTCGGGGTCGCGAGTTCGAGTCTCGTTTCCCGCTCCAAATTAAAGCATCGGCTAAAACAGCGGGTGCTGGCTGAAAAGCATCAAGATTCACGGCGCGTTAGCAAAGCGGTTATGTAGCGGATTGCAAATCCGTCTAGTCCGGTTCGACTCCGGAACGCGCCTCCAATTTCTTCCCGAGCCCGGATGGTGGAATCGGTAGACACAAGGGATTTAAAATCCCTCGGCGTTCGCGCTGTGCGGGTTCAAGTCCCGCTCCGGGTACCATGGGAAAAAAAGAATAAAATCAATGATAAGCAGTGTCGTGAAACCACCGAAAGGTGGTTTTTTTGTGTCTGTTTTTCAGCGCCGATACTATTACCGAATTCAAGCGAAGCGATTTACATTGCCTGCGAAAATATTCAAAGCGTAATTGCTTCAGGGATTCTGAAATAAAGTTTGCTGGCCGTTTCGATATCATCCACTGCACAAAAAACCGCACGAATCTTATCGCGCGGTTTTTTTTTCAGGTTCATCCCACTTCAGGTAGCAGACCGGCGACGATAAAAAACTGAATGACGATAACCGCAATGCCACAGGCGAAAATCAGGCACAGTATGGGTTTACCGCCGGGAACACGATAACTGTGTTGCGAATTATGCTTCCGGCTTTGCCAGGCCAGCATTGACGGTAACAGAAGTGCCAGCACGGAAAGCGCGACACCGGCATAGCCGAGCGCCATCACAAACCCGCGCGGATAAAACAGTGCAAAGGCCAGCGGCGGCAGGAAGGTGATCATTCCGCTTTGCAGGCGTCCGGCAGCATTGTTACGCCGCTGAAAAAGATCCGCGAGATAATCAAATAATCCCAGCGACACGCCGAGGAAAGAGGTCGCCAGCGCCAGATCGGCAAACAGATGAACTGCCAGTTCCACATGCGGTGAGGCCACCACTTCGCGCAATGCTTGCAGCAACCCGTTTAATCCTGCCTGGCTGGCCAGCAGCCCCATAAACGTTGACGAATCAATACTGCCAAGCGTTGCGAGCTGCCAGAAAATATAGGCCACCAGCGGAATGGCGCTGCCGATGATAAATATCTTGCGCAATTTGCGGATATCGCCGCCCATATAACTGACAATGCTCGGTACGCTACCGTGAAAACCAAACGAGGTGAAGATCACCGGAATTGCCGATAGCGCCAGTCCTTTTTCCAGCGGCATGGTCAGCAAATTCGCCTGGTGGACGTGCGGCATTAACAGCGCCAGCATCACCACGAGGAAGAGGAGTTTGGCGCTGAAAAGAAAGCGGTTAAACAGATCGACAAGCGAAGTACCAGCGCATACGACACCACCGGCAACAAGAGTGAACAGCAGCACACCGGCGACTGGCGAAAGCGCAACGTTAAACCACTGGCTGATGCTGGACGCCAGCAACTCTCCTGCGCCGCTGATGTACGCTGCGGTCAGCGCGTACATTAAGAACATCATACTGAAACCTGTTATCCACTGCCCATAGCGCCCAAGATAACGCCTCGCCAGCGAGCCCAGACCGGTATCGGCAGGAACATGCTGATAAACCTCCAGCAAGAGCAGGGCGGTGTAACACATCACCGCCCATAGCGCGATAAGTAACCCGAAAGTGGTGGCAAACCCAACGCCAGCTGCTGCCAGCGGCATTGCCAACATCCCTGCGCCGATCGTGGTACCGGCGACGATAAAAACACTCCCAAGTGTTCGATTCTTCACGCTTTCCTCTGCAATAAAACACACTACCAGCCTAAACTGCGGCGCAGATTAAGATAATTCAGTAGTTTCGTCAAACGACCGTTACATAGAGTGTAACGATACATTTACGGTGTTTTTTGAGCCATCTGTACAAACGAATTCTGATGGTGAAACTTTGCCCAAGGGGTTAAAGGAAGATGAGTGGAGCATCGAAAACGGTGAGTAGTTAACCGATCTCTTTTCGATCATGGCATCGTGCTGGAAACGGAAAACTATCGCTACTGCTGTCAGGCTGTAAATAAGCAGGACTGGTGCTGGACCAGATGCATGTAAACCTGTCTTAACGCAACATCTACAGATAATGTTGTGTTTATGATGCACCTTTTGTGAGGAGGATTTATGGCATCAATACATGGTCATGAAGTACTGAATATGATGATTGCATCAGGCGAACATTACACCACAGAGAGTCTCGCTGCGGCCATTACGGTCCGCTTTGGGGAAACGGCGCGTTTTCATACTTGCTCAGCAGAGGGAATGACGGCGGCGGAATTAGTGACCTTTTTAGCGGCGCGCGGAAAATTCATTCCGGCTGAAGAGGGGTTTTCCACTCACGAAAGTAAAATCTGCAAACATTAATAAAAACGGCGGTAAAGAGTATTATTTACCGCCTGCGTAATTAGTTCTGCGTATCCAGCGTCGCCAGTTCTTTATCGATGAAATACAAACCTTCGCCGCTTTTACCCGCCAGCGTTAATTTATCGATAACCGATTTAAACAATTTCTCTTCTTCGTGCTGTTCGGCAACATACCATTGCAGGAAATTAAAGGTTGGATAATCCTGAGAGGTCATAGCAACGTGCGCCAGTTCATTAATTTTCTGCGTGATCAGTTGTTCATGTTCGTAAGTGGCGCGAAACAGCACATCCAGCGAGGCATAATCAGCAACCGGCGACTCGATAGTATTGATGCGCGGCAGGCTGCCGGTATCCGTAAGGTAATCAAACAGACGCTGCATATGCGTCATCTCTTCCTGCGCGTGGCGGCGCAGGAAAGCAGAAGCGCCTTCAAAGCTGTGGTAGCTGCACCATGCGCTCATCTGCTGATAAAGCAGGGAAGAAAACAGTTCCAGATTCATTTGCTCATTTAGTTTTTCAATCATCTCTGCTTTTAACATGGCGCGGCTCCGGAAAATATAAAAATAGAATAGTGGAGCGGCCACTATAATTTGTTATTTAATTATTTGCAAAAGGTTAAATGAAAAAACATTTATTCACGAAGTGAATGAGAATAACACGCATTGCAGCGGTTAATTAAATAAATGAGAATTGTTTTGATTATTAATAAATGTGCAGGCCAGCATGATTGCTGGCCCGGCAATTACCAACTGCCCGTGGTATGGGAAAAGGCCATGCCGCGGCACTGATATTGAATAGTGACTTTTGTATTCATGCAAACCGAACCGCTGATCAGGCTACACGTTTCGATCGGTTGGCCGAAAGGCACTGCTGTAGCATAACCCATCTGCTGGCACTGTTTGTTAGCCGTTCCTTGAGCGGTGTATTGGTCGTAATTCGCGGTTTGCATCATCGACTGGTTATAGCTCAGACGCACCAGTCCACTGGTGGTATCGACACTGCTGACTTCCGCCTCTTTGGTGAGGGTACAGCCAGCAAGCAGGAGCAGCGAGGCGGCAACAAAAATTTTCTTCATGAAATCACTCTGATTCATTTTGGCATGTTCTCATCTTAACGTGCGGATCGGAGGGCAATCGGCAGAATAACCCGTGGAACTGGCGCTACTAATCGCGACGGTGAAACGACGGGGGAGTGATGCAAAACTGTGAACCCGCTTTTGATTTTTAAAACCATTTTTCATTAAATTTGAAAGTATGTTTGGCAGATAGTATGGTTTATCCAACCTTTGCTATCTGAAGCATGTTCACAGGAGATCAAAAATGAAAATTGCACTGATGATGGAAAACAGTCAGGCGGCTAAAAACGCCATCATTCTGAAAGAGCTGAAAGCCGTTGCCGATGAAAAAGATTTTCCGGTGTTTAACGTCGGCATGAGCGACGAGAATGACCATCATCTGACCTACATCCACCTGGGTATTATGGCGAGTATTCTGCTGAACGCGAAAGCCGTGGATTTTGTCGTCACCGGCTGCGGTACCGGGCAAGGTGCGCTGATGTCGCTGAACATTCATCCGGGCGTGGTGTGCGGCTACTGTATTGATCCAGCGGATGCGTTTCTGTTTGCCCAGATCAACAACGGTAATGCGTTATCGCTGCCGTTTGCGAAAGGTTTTGGCTGGGGCGCGGAACTGAACGTGCGCTTTATTTTTGAGAAAGCCTTTACCGGTCGTAAAGGGGAAGGTTATCCGCCGGAGCGTAAAGAGCCGCAGGTGCGTAATGCCGGGATCCTGAACCAGGTGAAAGCCGCAGTGGTTAAAGACAATTACCTCGATTCCCTGCGCGCCATTGACCGTGAACTGGTGAAAACGGCCGTCTCCGGCGAGCGCTTCCAGCAGTGCTTCTTTGAACACTGCCAGAACAAAGAGATTGAGGCGTTCGTTCGCGAAGTGCTGGCCTGATAAACAACCGCCGCAGCTGGCCTGGCTGCGGCGGTCTCTTTACACTTTTTTCTTCTGCGATACGGCGCTTCCGGCATCTCTGGTCAGGCGCAACGTATCAAACATGCCAACCAGGCAGATCAGCGCGATAAACACAAATGCCAGCCGGAAACTGATCCCTTCAACGCCAGTGAGATGCAGCCACTTACTGACATGTTCACCAATACGAATACCAATTGCACCAAGGGTGATACCCAGGCCGACAGCCAGTTGTGTGGCGGTACTGAACAGCGTATTGGCATAACTCATTTGTGGTGACGGAACATCGGCAAAGGCGAGGGTGCTGACGCCGGTAAACTGTACCGAACGGAAGACGCCGCCCAGGAACAGCACCACAAAGGTAAGCCAGACAGGCGTTGCCGAGGTAAGAAAAGCGCAGGCCAGCAGCGCCAGCACATTCAGCGCGCCGTTAATCAACAGCAATTTTTTAAAGCCCAGCCAGCGAATCAGCGGCGTCGTGGCGGGTTTGATCGTCAGGTTACCGGCAAATACCGCCAGCACCAGCAGCCCTGCGTGGAAAGGATCCATACCAAAACCGACCTGGAACAGTAGCGGCAGCAGAAAAGGGACGGCGCTTATTGATGCACGAAACAGCGAGCCGCCGTACATCGTCACACGAAAGGTCGGCACCTGCAGCGCATCCAGCCGGATCATCGGCCATTGCGCACGCCGGAAATGGCGCAAGGTAAAGGCCAGTGTTAAACCGCCCAGTATCAGCAACCCGCTGGTCAGCACGCCTTGCGGCTGCTCTGCGCCTAAATCCTCCATGGCATAAACCAGGCTGACCATCGCCACCGACGTGGCGATAAACCCCGGTAAATCGAACGGGCGCCGCTCCTCTTCACGAATATTGGGAATGATGCGCAGCGCCAGCAAAATCGCCATAATTCCCAGCGGCACATTAATAAAGAAGATCCAACGCCAGTCAGCGTAATGCGTAATAAATCCCCCCAGCGGTGGGCCGATGATCGGCGCGACCAGCGCGGGCCAGGTGAGCGTGGCGATGGCGGTAATAAGCTGATGTTTTGGCGTGGTGCGCAGTACGGCGAGGCGCCCAACCGGCACCATCAATGCGCCGCCAACACCCTGTAAAATACGCATGCTGACAAACATCTCTACGCTGGTCGACAGCCCACACAATATCGATGCCATGGTGAAGATAGCCAGCGCCATGGAAAAGACATTGCGCGCGCCAAAGCGATCGGCAATCCAGCCGCTGGCCGGGATCAGCACTGCAAGGGTAATTAAATAAGCGCTGATACCGATGTTCAGCGCAACAGCTTCGACACCAAACGTTTTTGCCATATCCGGCAGGGCGGTCGCGATTACCGTGCCGTCGATAAACTCCATAAAGAAAGCGCCGGCTACCAGTAGCGCAGCGGGAGAAAGACCTCCAGTCTTCCGCAAAAGGGTGCTTTCAATCATTGTGGATCTGCCATTTGCAAAAATAATTGAGAATACTAAAGAAAATTTTAGTGCGCTAACTGCAGGATTTATAACTGAATTTTTAACAAAGCTACTGCATTTTCATTTTTTGAAACGTGATTTCTATCACGTGATGGTTGATTTTTGTGATGGAGGTCATATTATGTACGCATTGAGACGTAACACCTGCATAACAAATCGCCGGAGCAAAAATGAAACTGCGTAAAATTCTGAAGCATATGTTTGAAACCTATTGCAAAACATTCAAAGACGTACCGCCAGGCGCTATGTTCTGATGATAAAAAAACCTGCTGAAGCAGGTTTTTTTATGCCTGTCGTCCGCCTGCCAGGCCTACTCATACACATGAATTCCCGCTACTATGGCGCACTTTATTTAAGGAGCGCCTATGTCACAGAATCTCTCCACCGACCAGGAACTGGTATCCGATATCGTTGCCTGTCAACTCGTCATCAAACAGATCCTCGACGTTATCGACGTCATCGCGCCGGTCGAAGTGCGTGAGAAAATGTCTCACCAGCTTAAGAGCATCGATTTTGCTACCCACCCGGCAGCGGCCGACCCGGTTACCCGCCGTGCAATCCAGAAAGCTATCGCCTTAATTGAACTGAAATTTACCCCTCAGGGGGAAGCTCACTAAGGACTCTGCCTGGCAGGGATGTGACGCAGCGGGAATTATGAAACGCTGTTTTGATCAACAATAACCCCACTTTAATCAACCCACCTTCAACGTAAGGAGTCGGACATGAAAAAAGTGGCGGTGTTGTTGGCGCCCGGTTTCGAAGAAGCAGAAGCGATTATCACCATTGATATCCTGCGTCGCTTAAATATTGAAGTCGAAACACTGGCCTGCGCGGAGTCCCGCGCGGTGGTCAGTTATCACGCTATCCCGATGGTTGCAGACAGCACGCTGGCAGAGCGTCAGGCAAAGCTGTATGACGCCGTCGTCTTACCCGGCGGGCCGCAGGGCAGCGTGAATCTGGCTGCCAGCAAAGCGGTGGTGCAATTTATTGAACAGCATGACACAGCCGGCAAGTTAATTTGCCCTATCTGTTCCGCTGCTGCGCGCGTGCTGGGCGGCAACGGCTTGCTGAAGGGCCGCCGCTATGTCTGCTCCGGCGATCTGTACGAAACTGTCAATGATGGTGAGTATGTGGACGCGCCAGTGGTGGAAGATGGCAACCTGATCAGCGGTAAAGGCCTCGGGCTGGCTTTCAATTTTGCGTTGACGATTGCTGCGCGTTTGCAGGGGGACGAAACTGCAGCGCGAGATCACGCCGATCATATCTACTATAGTTGGTGATTTTTCTGCCCGGATGCGCCCTGCATCCGGGACAAGGATAAGCTGGCTGATGTTATGGATTATCCTGCTTTTACCCTTTCTATTTGTCTGACAAAATCGGCTGTTTTTATGTGCTATATCGCTGAATTTATGTACAGAATTACTGTAATTCTGCGGTGTGATGCCGCTCTCCTATGGAGAATCAATTTCCCGCTAAAACTACTTCCAGCACAGGTGTCCAGGGATGCGCGGACTCTAATGCCTTGTTTTATTAACTTTTAAATGAACCGGTAATTATTTTTCCCTACATAAAAGAAAGCTAAAGCTGGAGTTTACCATGCACAAATTCACTAAAGCGTTGGCGGCCATCGGTCTGGCTGCCGTTATGTCACAATCCGCTATCGCTGAAACGATGAAGCTCGGGTTCCTGGTTAAACAGCCAGAAGAACCCTGGTTCCAGACTGAATGGAAGTTTGCCGACAAGGCGGGCAAAGATTTAGGTTTTGAAGTGATTAAAATCGCCGTCCCTGATGGTGAAAAAACGCTGAACGCCATTGATAGCCTGGCGGCCAGCGGCGCAAAAGGATTTGTTATTTGTACTCCGGATCCCAAACTGGGCTCAGCGATTGTCGCCAAAGCGCGGGGTTATGACATGAAAGTCATTGCGGTGGACGACCAGTTCGTCAACGCCAAAGGCGAACCGATGACCTCGGTGCCGCTGGTGATGATGGCAGCGAGCGAAATCGGCGCGCGTCAGGGTGAAGAGCTCTATAAAGAGATGCAAAAACGTGGCTGGAATGTGAAAGAGACCGGCGTCATGGCGATTACCGCGAACGAGCTGGATACCGCTCGCCGCCGCACGACCGGTTCTATGGACGCGCTGAAAAAAGCCGGTTTCCCGGAAAAACAGATCTACCAGGTGCCGACCAAATCTAACGATATCCCCGGTGCATTTGATGCCGGTAACTCCCTGCTGGTACAGCATCCGGAAGTGAAACACTGGCTGGTGCTGGGCATGAATGACAACACTGTGCTGGGTGGCGTGCGTGCAACAGAAGGCCAGGGCTTTAAAGCGCCGGATGTCATCGGTATTGGTATTAACGGCGTCGATGCGGTAAGTGAGCTGTCGAAAGCGCAGGCAACCGGCTTCTTCGGTTCGCTGCTGCCAAGCCCGGACGTGCATGGCTATAAAACAAGCCAACTGCTCTACAACTGGGTTACCAAAGGCGTTGAACCACCGAAATTTACAGCAGTAACGGACGTGGTGCTGATCACGCGCGAGAACTTCAAAGAAGAGCTGGCGAAAAAAGGACTGTAATTCTCTGTTGATTGTGCTCCCCGCTTCAGGCGGGGGGCCAGACGTACAATGAACTGCTTTACGGAGACGTTATGCAACAGTCTACTCCTTATCTCTCTTTTCGCGGCATCGGCAAGACGTTTCCCGGTGTGAAAGCGCTCAGTGAGATCAGTTTTGATTGTTACGCCGGGCAAATCCACGCCCTGATGGGTGAAAACGGCGCAGGTAAATCGACACTGTTAAAAATCCTCAGCGGCAATTACGCGCCAACCACCGGTTCGCTGGTAATAAAAGGTGAGGAAGTCACCTTCGCGGATACTACTGCAGCGCTGAATGCCGGGGTGGCGATCATCTACCAGGAGCTGCATCTGGTGCCGGAAATGACCGTCGCGGAGAATATCTACCTTGGCCAGATCCCGCACAAGAGCGGCATTGTGAACCGTTCGTTGCTGAATTACGAAGCCGGTTTGCAGCTTCAGCATCTTGGGCTGGATATCGATCCGCAAACGCCGCTGAAATATCTCTCCATTGGTCAGTGGCAAATGGTCGAAATTGCCAAGGCGCTGGCGCGCAACGCCAAAATCATCGCTTTTGATGAACCCACCAGTTCTCTCTCGGCGCGTGAGATCGACAACCTGTTCCGTGTGATCCGCGAGCTACGTAAAGAGGGCCGGGTGATCCTTTATGTCTCCCACCGCATGGAAGAGATTTTTGCGCTCAGCGATGCCATTACCGTCTTTAAAGATGGTCGCTACGTGCGCACCTTTACGGACATGCGGCAGGTCAATCATGACCAGTTGGTGCAGGCGATGGTCGGACGCGAACTGGGGGATATTTATGGCTGGAAACCCCGGGAATACGGGGCAGAACGCCTGCGGCTGGAGCAGGTTAAAGCGCCAGGCGTACGAACGCCCATCTCTTTAAACGTGCGCAGCGGTGAAATTGTCGGCCTGTTCGGGCTGGTGGGCGCCGGGCGCAGTGAATTAATGAAAGGCTTATTCGGCGGGACGAAAATTACCGAAGGGCAGGTCTTTATCGACGGTGAGCAAGTCAATATTACTAAACCGGCGCATGCCATCCAGGCGGGCATGATGTTGTGCCCGGAAGATCGTAAAGCGGAAGGCATTATTCCGGTTCACTCGGTGCAGGAGAACATCAATATCAGCGCCCGGCGCAAATACATTCGCGCAGGTTGTCTGATCAATGATGGCTGGGAAAGTGAAAACGCCGAACACCATATTCGTTCGCTCAATATCAAAACGCCTGGTGCGGAACAACTGATTATGAATCTCTCCGGTGGCAACCAGCAAAAGGCAATTCTTGGTCGCTGGTTATCGGAAGAGATGAAAGTCATTTTGCTCGACGAGCCGACGCGCGGCATTGATGTCGGGGCGAAGCATGAGATCTACAACGTAATTTACGCGCTGGCTTCCCGCGGTGTTGCGGTGCTGTTTGCCTCCAGTGATTTGCCGGAAGTGCTCGGCGTTGCCGATCGCATCGTGGTGATGCGTGAAGGGGAAATCGCCGGTGAACTGCTTCACGGTCAGTGTGATGAACAGCGGGCGCTGAGCCTCGCGATGCCGAAAGTTAGCCAGGCTGTCGCCTGAGTGAGGAGAAAATGATGTCATCTTTAACTACGTCCCGCGCACCGAAATCCTCGCTCAGCTTTGGGCGAATCTGGGATCAGTTCGGCATGCTGGTGGTGTTTGCCGTGCTGTTTATCGGCTGCGCGCTGTTTGTGCCGAACTTCGCCTCTTTCGTCAATATGAAAGGGCTGGGGCTGGCGATCTCAATGTCCGGCATGGTGGCCTGCGGCATGCTGTTCTGCCTTGCGTCCGGGGATTTTGACCTGTCGGTCGCGTCGGTCATCGCCTGCGCCGGGGTAACCACAGCAGTGGTGATTAATATTTCGGAGAGTTTGTGGATTGGCGTATTTGCCGGTTTGCTGCTCGGCGTGGTCAGCGGTTTTATTAACGGCTTCGTGATTGCGCGTTTGAAGATCAATGCCTTGATCACCACGCTTGCCACGATGCAGATCGTCCGTGGGCTGGCGTATATTATTTCCGACGGTAAAGCGGTCGGCATCGAGGATGAACGTTTCTTCACCCTCGGTTACGCCAACTGGCTGGGGCTGCCCGCGCCGATTTGGTTGACGGTTGCCTGCCTGATTATTTTTGGCTTCCTGCTCAATAGAACCACGTTTGGCCGCAATACGCTGGCGATTGGCGGTAATGAAGAAGCGGCCCGCCTGGCGGGCGTTCCGGTGGTACGCACGAAAATCATCATCTTTGTGCTCTCCGGTCTGGTCTCAGCGGCAGCGGGGATTATTCTTGCTTCGCGTATGACCAGTGGCCAGCCGATGACGTCGATTGGCTATGAGTTGATTGTTATCTCAGCCTGTGTATTGGGTGGTGTATCGCTGAAAGGCGGGATTGGCAAAATATCGTATGTTGTTGCCGGGATCCTGATTCTGGGCACCGTCGAAAACGCCATGAACCTGCTGAACATCTCGCCATTCTCACAGTATGTGGTGCGTGGTTTGATCCTGCTGGCGGCGGTAATTTTCGACCGCTACAAACAAAAGTCCAAACGCACAGTTTAAGCCTTAACGCGTAATTTTTAGACATAACCTTATAGTTTATCCCTCCACCTTACCAGCCGCTAATCCGGCTGGTAAGTCATGCTTAAAATGGCGAGCAGCGTCACACTGTCTATACTTACATGGCTAATGATAATGAGATGTTAGTGAAGAACGGCTCTCATCAAAGACTGTAAGGAGGAAACCAGGGTGGAAGACGCATTATCTGTACCGCCTCTCTTTTCCGGGAATTTTGCCTTTTTTTTCGATTTGGATGGCACCCTCGCTGACATTAAACCGCACCCGGATGATGTCTCTGTTCCGGACGCTGTGCTGGCCAGACTTTCATTGCTTGCTGAGATGAACAACGGGGCACTGGCATTGATTTCAGGGCGCTCAATCGCTGAGCTCGAGCAACTCGCCAAACCCTGGCGTTTTCCGCTGGCTGGCGTGCACGGGGCAGAACGCCGCGACATCAAGGGTCATACCGAACGGGTGACATTACCGGAAAATATCGTACAACCGCTGGAGCGTTCGCTCCGGCACGAAGTGGCATCGCTTCACGGCGTGGAGCTGGAAGCGAAAGGCATGGCATTTGCTTTGCACTACCGTCAGGCGCCGCAGCATGAAGACGCGGTTTTTGCACTGGCAAAGCACATGGTCGCGCGCTACCCGCAGCTGGCAATGCAGCCAGGGAAATGCGTGGTGGAGCTTAAACCGTCTGGCATTCATAAGGGAGCGGCCATTGCGGCATTTTTAGAGACACCGCCTTTTGCTGGCCGCATACCGGTTTTTGTCGGCGATGATTTGACAGATGAGCATGGGTTTAAAACCGTGAACGCGCTGGGGGGCGAATCAATCAAAGTTGGTGCTGGCGAGACGCAGGCAAAATGGCGTCTGGACAGCGTAAATGAAGTTTATCGGTGGCTTGAACGTATCACTGACCATCAACAAGAAAAACAACAGGCGCTAACAAACAGGAGAGATGGCTATGAGTCGCTTAGTCGTAGTATCTAATCGTATTGCTCCGCCTGACAACAAAAAGGCCAGCGCTGGCGGGCTGGCTGTAGGGATTCTGGGAGCATTAAAAGCCACCGGCGGGCTGTGGTTCGGCTGGAGCGGTGAGCTGGGGGACGAGGACCAGCCGCTAAAAAAGGTGACAAAAGGGAATATCACCTGGGCATCGTTTACCCTCAGTGATGAGCATTACGAACAGTATTATTCGCAATTCTCCAACGCTGTTTTATGGCCTGCTTTCCACTATCGACTCGATCTGGTCAATTACCAGCGTGAAGCTTGGGAGGGTTATCAGCAGGTCAATGCGCTGCTGGCGGATAAGCTGCTGCCGTTACTGAAAGAGGATGACATTCTGTGGATCCACGATTATCACCTGCTACCGTTTGCCAGCGAACTGCGCAAGCGCGGCGTGAATAATCAGATTGGTTTCTTCCTGCATATCCCTTTCCCGACGCCGGAAATCTTTAATGCCTTGCCGCCGCATGCGGAACTGCTGGAAGCGCTCTGTGATTATGACCTGATGGGTTTTCAGACCGAAAGCGACAGACTGGCGTTCCTGGATAGCCTGTCAATGAAGACTCGTCTGACCACTCGCAGCGGTAAAGAACATGTCGCATGGGGGAAAAATTTCCGCACTGAGGTTTACCCGATAGGGATTGAACCAGACGAGATTGCCAAACAGGCTGCCGGGCCGCTACCGCCTAAACTGGCACAGTTGAAAAATGAACTTAAGAACGTTAAGAACATTTTCTCTGTGGAGCGGCTTGACTACTCCAAAGGCTTGCCAGAGCGCTTCCTTGCCTACGAAACGCTGCTGGAGAAATTCCCCCAGCATCACGGAAAAATTCGCTATACGCAGATTGCGCCAACCTCCCGTGGCGAAGTACAGGCTTACCAGGATATTCGGCACCAACTGGAAACCGAAGCCGGGCGAATCAACGGCAAATATGGTCAGCTTGGCTGGACGCCGCTTTACTATCTGAACCAGCACTTTGACCGTAAAGTATTGATGAAAGTCTTCCGTTACGCCGAAGTGGGCTTAGTGACGCCGCTGCGTGACGGCATGAATCTCGTCGCGAAAGAGTATGTTGCGGCGCAGGATCCGGCCGATCCGGGTGTGTTGATACTGTCGCAATTTGCCGGGGCGGCGAATGAGCTGACATCGGCGCTGATTGTGAATCCTTACGACCGGGATGATGTTGCTGCGGCGATGGACAGGGCGCTGAGAATGCCGCTGGCAGAGCGCATATCACGCCATGCAGAAATGCTTGAAATCATTAAGGAGAATGATATCAACCACTGGCAGCAGAGGTTCCTTCGCGATTTAAAGCGCATCACGCCACGTAGCGCACAAAGCCAGCTACAGCATAAAGTGGCGACCTTTCCGAAGCTGGCTTAACGTCAGCGGCGCTCCTGCGACAGCAGGAGCGCTTCACGCTCCTAAAGGCACCAATAAAACATCCACTTCACTGGCATGAACGATGCTCTTTGCCGCACACGCTGCGCGGGCGAGGAACGTTTGATTGTGATTGCCGCAGACCACTAAATCGATGCCCTGTGTACGGCAGGTATGCAGAATATGTTCGCTTAATGCGCCTGATGCGATGAGCGCCTGCTCGATAGGGTATCCGGCCTCGCTAATGAGTTGATCCAGAAATTGTTGCGTCTCTTCCTGCAACACTTCACGGACATTTTCCATCATCGGAGCGGCAAGCTGGTTATAGAGTTCAGGATCGGAAGCTAAGGTAATAAGGGAGATGCGGGCATTGAAAGGGCGGGCAATATCAATGGCTTTGGCCAGTAAACGCCGGCTTTCGGGCGTCACCGCAACAGCGACCAGAAGATGAGCATATTGCATTTCTCACTCTCCACGACAAATCAATTTTTTCTCACCATTACTCTGTTTCTGAACTCAGTGCAACCCAGGATTATTGCGGGGATGTGAAGGTTATCATAAATATTCATTAATTATTCTTATGCTAAGACTTTAATGCATATTCCTGCATTTAACCGATTTTAAAATCTTATCTAAAATTTAAAGAATTTAAGATCAAATTGTTAAACTATCAATCATAATGACTAACAATTTTGAAATGATTGCCCATAGTAATTAATTAGCGACCCTGAAAGCTTAATTTGTTGTTTTATATGCTTTTTTGATTGTATATCTGCAATAGAAACGTTTTGGTAACGATGAATGTTGCAAAACGTCACTCCTCAGACCAGTTGATGGCTGGAGCCGCAGTTTTGCATGAGTATTCGGCCAAATGGAATAAAAAAAGCGACTGACAGAACAAAAAAGCATCAAATCACAAGCGGGACTGATAGATTTATTACCCATAATCCGTTAAATTTTGTGACGCAGATCACAAAAATTTCAAATTTTTGTCCGGGTCAGATTGTATGTGTCAGCACCTACGAGTACAGTTGCGTCGAATTAGGAAAAATCTTAGTTCTTTGTAAGAAATGATTAAGCGCGTATCAAGGCCATTACATTTGAGCGAAGTGCCGCGAGTGCGAGATCCTAAGTCAGTTATGCATTTAGCCTTTCTTTTTTATACCGGTTTTTTCCGGCGACATCACGGGGTGCGGCTCAGCCGCATAAGATACAAGTTGGTTATTCGGGATGGGAAAAATGCATACATCCGAGTTGCTGAAACATGTGTATGACATTAACTTGTCGTATTTGCTTCTTGCTCAGCGTTTGATTAGCCAGGACAAAGCGTCCGCAATGTTCCGTCTTGGCATTAACGAAGAGATGGCGAACACACTGGGTGAATTAACCCTTCCACAAATGGTGAAACTGGCTGAAACCAATCAGCTTATCTGCCAGTTCCGTTTTGACAATCACCAGACTATTACTCGTCTGACCCAGGAATCACGCGTGGATGATTTACAGCAAGTCCACACCGGGATTTTACTTTCAACCCGCCTGCTGAATGAGTCTTCACAGACCGGCGATGCGGCAAGAAAGAAAAGGGCTTAACCATGGGCGAGAAAAGCATTGTTCAGGAAGCCCGCGATATTCAGTTAGCAATGGAACTGATTTCGCTGGGTGCACGTTTACAGATGCTGGAGAGTGAGACACAGCTTAGTCGTGGTCGTCTTATTAAACTCTACAAAGAGTTACGTGGTAGCCCGCCGCCTAAAGGCATGCTGCCATTCTCCACTGACTGGTTTATGACCTGGGAGCAGAATATTCATGCGTCCATGTTCTGTAACGCCTGGCAGTTTTTGTTAAAAACAGGCCTGTGCAGCGGCGTTGATGCAGTCATCAAAGCGTACAAACTCTATCTGGAACAATGCCCTCATAACGATGATGGGCCGCTGCTGGCGCTGACTCGCGCCTGGACACTGGTTCGTTTCGTGGAAAGCGGAATGCTGGAGTTGTCTCGCTGTAATTGCTGTGACGGTAATTTTATTACGCACGCACACCAGCCTGTTGGTAGCTTTGCCTGTAGTTTATGCCAGCCGCCGTCCCGCGCGGTAAAAAGACGTAAACTTTCCCGGGATGCTGCCGATATTATTCCACAACTGCTGGATGAACAGATCGAACAGGCTGTTTGACCGAAACAGGTGGAAAACACTCCAGCAGCGGTGCAGTAATGCCGCTGCTTTTTTTTGCCTGAAATTCGGTTTAACCCTCTGAAATGTTTATCCCGAGCCTTAGTCATTAGCAGAAGGATGATGTCGTGCTTATCGTATTAGGTTACCTGGTTGTTCTTGGTGCAGTCTTTGGCGGTTATATGATGACCGGCGGAGAACTTGGGGCACTTTATCAACCGTCTGAACTGATCATCATCGGTGGCGCGGGGGTAGGTGCATTCATCGTTGGTAACAATGGCAAAGCGATCAAAGGTACGATGAAAGCCATGCCTTTGCTGTTTCGTCGTTCGAAATACACCAAAAGCATGTATATGGATTTGCTGGCTCTGCTTTACCGCCTGATGGCGAAATCGCGTCAGCAAGGGATGTTCTCGCTCGAAAGAGATATTGAGAATCCGAAAGAGAGCGAAATTTTCGCCAGCTATCCACGTATTCTTGCGGATGCGACGATGCTTGAATTTATTGTCGATTATCTGCGCCTGATCATCAGCGGCAACATGAACACCTTTGAAATTGAAGCGCTGATGGACGAAGAGATCGAAACGCACGAAAGCGAAGCCGAAGTGCCGGCAAATGCGCTGGCGATGGTGGGCGATTCGCTGCCCGCGTTCGGTATCGTTGCGGCGGTGATGGGGGTGGTGCACGCGCTGGCCTCCGCCGATCGTCCGGCGGCTGAACTCGGTGCGCTGATTGCACATGCGATGGTGGGAACCTTCCTCGGCATCCTGTTGGCGTACGGTTTTATCTCCCCGCTGGCCAGCGTTCTACGCCAGAAGAGTGCGGAAACCGCCAAAATGATGCAGTGCGTCAAGATCACCTTGCTGTCGAATCTTAACGGTTATGCACCGCCAATTGCGGTCGAGTTTGGTCGTAAAACGCTGTACTCCAGCGAACGTCCGTCGTTTATCGAACTGGATGAACACGTCCGTGCGGTCAGAAATCCTAACCAACAGACCACGACCGAGGACGCATGAAAAACCAGTCCCATCCGATCGTCGTAGTCAGACGAAAAAAACATAAAGGTCATGGCGGTGGAGCGCACGGCTCCTGGAAGATTGCCTACGCCGACTTTATGACGGCGATGATGGCGTTCTTCCTGGTGATGTGGTTGATCTCCATCTCCAGCCCGAAAGAACTTATTCAGATTGCGGAGTATTTCCGTACGCCGTTAGCAACCGCAATTACGGGTGGGCAGCGAATTTCAAACAGCGAAAGCCCGATTCCGGGCGGTGGCGATGACTACACACAGCAACAGGGCGAAGTGCAAAAACAGCCCAATATTGACGATTTGAAAAAACGCATGGAGCAGTCGCGGCTGAGTAAGTTGCGTGGCGATCTGGATCAGTTAATCGAAGCCGATCCCAAACTGCGCGCGCTGCGTCCGCACCTGAAAATCGATCTGGTGCAGGAAGGGTTGCGTATTCAGATTATCGACAGCCAGAACCGGCCGATGTTTAAAACCGGCAGCGCGGAAGTCGAACCTTATATGCGCGATATTTTGCGTGCTATTGCGCCAGTACTGAATGGCATCCCTAACAAAGTGAGCCTTTCGGGCCACACCGATGATTTCCCTTACGCCAATGGCGAAAGAGGGTACAGCAACTGGGAACTTTCCGCCGATCGTGCAAACGCATCGCGCCGTGAGCTGGTTGCCGGTGGGCTGGATAATGGCAAAATTCTTCGGGTTGTAGGTATGGCGGCAACAATGCGCCTTGCGGACAGAGGTCCGAATGAAGCAATCAACCGCCGAATCAGTCTTTTGGTACTCAACAAACAGACTGAAGAAGCCATTCTGCATGAGAATGCCGAAAGCGAGAGTGCGCCAATAAGCGCGATTACACAGCCAGAACCTGCGGTCGGAGCAGCACCTGCATCCACACCGGCGGCTCCGGCAACAGTTCCCACATCGCCACAAGCCAATCCGAGGTGATAGCGTGAGCATGGATATTAGTGATTTTTATCAGACATTCTTCGATGAGGCCGACGAGTTGTTGGCTGATATGGAACAACATTTGCTGGATCTGGTGCCTGAAGCGCCGGATTCGGAACAGCTCAACGCCATCTTTCGTGCGGCGCACTCTATTAAAGGAGGCGCAGGTACATTTGGTTTTACCATCCTGCAGGAAACCACACACCTGATGGAGAACCTGCTTGATGAGGCCCGGCGTGGCGAAATGCAGCTTAACACCGACATTATCAACCTGTTTTTGGAAACCAAAGATATTATGCAGGAACAGCTCGACGCTTATAAAAGCTCGCAAGAGCCAGACGCCGCCAGCTTTGAATATATCTGCAATGCCCTGCGCCAACTGGCGCTGGAAGCAAAAGGAGAGGTCGTTGCTGCCCCTGCAAATGGTGCAAAACTCTCCGTTGTGGATACTGCGCTGGAGTCCGAAACCGCTGCTGCGCCAGCTGCCGAAAGCGACGGCAAACTGCGCATCGTCCTGTCTCGCCTGAAAGAGAGCGAAGTTGCACTGCTGGAAGAAGAGTTGGGTAACCTCGGAACGTTGAGCGACGTAGTGAAGGGGACTGATACCCTGAGCGTGACGCTTGATGGCGGCGTCAGCGAAGACGATATTATCGCGGTATTGTGCTTCGTCATCGAAGCCGATCAAATTGCGTTCGAAAAACCCACCGCAGAGACAGCCCCCGCGCCTGCAGCAGTTGAAGCGGTTGCGCAAGTGGTTGAAGCGCCAGCGCCTGTTGCGGTTCCGGCGGAGAAACCAGCGGCTCCGGCGCTGAAAGCGGTCGCGAAAGAACAACCGGCAGCTCGTGAAAAACCGGCGCGTGCCAGCGAATCAACCAGTATCCGTGTGGCGGTTGAAAAAGTTGACCAGCTAATTAACCTGGTCGGCGAACTGGTGATCACCCAGTCGATGCTGGCTCAGCGCTCCAATGAGCTGGATCCGGTCACACACGGCGATCTGATCACCAGCATGAGCCAGTTGCAGCGCAACGCTCGTGACCTGCAGGAATCGGTGATGTCCATCCGTATGATGCCGATGGAATATGTCTTTAGCCGCTTCCCGCGTCTGGTGCGCGATCTGGCGAGCAAGCTGGATAAACAGGTTGAACTGACTCTGCAAGGTAGCTCGACGGAACTGGATAAGAGCCTGATCGAGCGCATCATTGACCCGTTAACGCACCTGGTGCGTAACAGCCTCGACCACGGTATTGAAACCCCACAAAAACGTGTCGAAGCCGGTAAATCGCCTATCGGTAACCTGATTCTTTCGGCGGAACACCAGGGCGGAAATATCTGCATCGAAGTGACTGACGACGGTGCTGGTCTTAACCGCGAGCGTATCCTGGCGAAAGCGATTTCGCAGGGAATGGCGGTCAACGAAAACATGACCGATGAAGAAGTCGGCATGCTGATTTTTGCCCCGGGCTTCTCAACCGCAGAGCAGGTTACCGACGTTTCCGGCCGCGGCGTGGGCATGGACGTGGTAAAACGTAACATCCAGGAAATGGGTGGCCACGTTGAAATAAAATCCAAACAAGGCTCTGGCACGACGATTCGTATCCTGCTGCCGCTGACGCTGGCAATCCTCGACGGGATGTCAGTAAAAGTGAACAACGAAGTCTTCATTCTGCCGCTGAACGCGGTGATGGAGTCGCTGCAACCGCGTGAAGAAGATCTGCATCCGCTGGCCGGTGGTGAGCGCGTACTGGAAGTACGTGGTGAATACCTGCCGCTGGTTGAGTTGTGGAAAGTGTTTGACGTGATGGGGGCGAAAACTGAGGCCACGCAGGGGATTGTCGTTATTCTGCAGAGCGCAGGTCGTCGCTATGCGCTGCTGGTTGATCAGTTGATCGGTCAGCACCAGGTTGTGGTGAAAAACCTGGAAAGCAACTATCGCAAAGTGCCGGGTATTTCTGCCGCCACCATCCTGGGCGATGGTAGTGTTGCGCTGATCGTGGATGTGTCAGCGTTGCAGGGGTTGAATCGTGAACATCGTATGGCGCACACAGCCGCCTGATTAAGTAGAAGGTATAAAACATGACCGGTATGAGTAATGTAGCAAAACTGGCTGGCGAGCCGTCAGGACAGGAATTCCTGGTATTCACTCTGGGCGATGAAGAGTACGGCATCGATATTCTCAAAGTGCAGGAAATTCGTGGCTACGATCAGGTGACCCGTATCGCCAATACCCCGGACTTTATCAAAGGCGTGACCAACCTGCGTGGCGTGATCGTGCCGATTGTTGACCTGCGCGTGAAGTTCAGCCAGGGCGACGTCGAGTATGATGACAACACCGTGGTTATCGTCCTGAATCTGGGACAGCGTGTGGTTGGCATCGTAGTGGATGGTGTCTCTGATGTGCTTTCCCTGGCATCGGACCAGATCCGCCCGGCGCCGGAATTCGCCGTCACCCTGTCCACCGAATACCTGACCGGCCTCGGTGCGCTTGGCGACCGGATGCTGATTCTGGTGAACATTGAAAAACTGCTCAACAGCGAAGAGATGGCGCTGCTGGACATCGCGGCAACGCACGTCGCGTAACCGCCATACAAGAGCGGATGACTCACCGGTCATCCGCTTTTTTTATACACTTTTTTGTCGGTTATTTTGTTTATCCTTCATTACCACTGGACAACGCGTCCAATTCTTCTAATTCGTTATTTTTACTGACAAAAAATACCTCTTTTACATAGTCGTTTGTTTTGCGATTTCTCAGTCATTAAACCGCTATCGGTGCGACATTAACGTTAACTGACTGCACCTTACAACGCAGACCACGCCGCTGCAGGAAAGATCGAGTGATACCCTGACCGCGAACATTGCATTTCAAGTTACTATTTAATTCCCTTTCGCAAATGTAAAGTTCCCTGGCCGCATGCCGATAACACCATTAAGAACATATCGAAAAGGTGTTGCATGTTGAACCGTATCCGCGTCGTTACTCTGCTGATGAGTGTGCTGGCAGTGTTTGCCCTGTTGCAGCTCGTATCCGGGGGACTTTTTTTCTCTTCCCTTAAGCAAAACCAGCAGAGTTTTGCTGCTTCTAATGACCTGCGTATGCAACAAACTGAACTGGGAAAAGCCTGGGAATTAATGCTGCAAACGCGCATCAACCTGAGCCGCTCGTCGGCGCGTATGTTGCTCGACCCAGGCAACCAGCAGAGCAGCGCCAAAACCGACCTGTTGAACAGCGCGAAAGCCTCGCTGGCGGAAGCAGCAAAACATTACGACGCCTTTCATAACATGCCATCGCTGCCGGAAATGGATGCGGCGCGGCAGGCGCTGGATGAGAAATATCGTACCTATAATGCTGCGTTGACGGAGCTGGTTCAGTTTCTGGAGAGCGGCAATATCAACGCCTTTATGGCGCAACCGACTCAAGGGATGCAAAACGCCCTCGGTGACGCGATGGCAAAATATGCTGCACTGAGCGACAGCCTCTACCGTAATGCCTGGGAGCAGAGCGTCAGCGATTACACCTTTGCGAAATGGCAGATGGCGGTTCTGGCGCTGGCCTTGCTGATTGTACTGACCGGCGTCTGGTATGGGATCCGCCGTATTCTGTTGTCGCCATTGTCATCGGTCATCGCTCATATCCGCGAAATCGCGGGCGGTAACCTGACGCATACACTGACGATTGCCGGTCGCAGCGAAATGACCGAACTGGCGCAAAGCGTCGATCATATGCAGAACGCGTTAATCGATACCGTTACCAATGTGCGCCAGGGTTCGGATGCCATTTACTCCGGCACCAGCGAAATTGCTGCCGGAAATAACGATCTCTCCTCGCGTACTGAAGAACAAGCCTCGGCGCTGGAGCAGACCGCTGCCAGCATGGAAGAGTTGACGGCGACGGTTAAGCAGAACGCTGACAACGCCCGTCAGGCTTCGCTGCTGGCGCAAAGTGCGTCGGAAACCGCCGAGCGCGGCGGTAAAGTCGTCGATGGCGTGGTGAAAACCATGCACGATATCGCCACCAGTTCGCAGAAGATCGCTGACATTATTGGTGTGATTGACGGTATTGCCTTCCAGACCAATATCCTGGCGCTGAACGCGGCAGTAGAAGCGGCGCGCGCCGGCGAGCAGGGGCGCGGCTTTGCCGTTGTTGCCGGTGAAGTTCGTAATCTGGCCAGCCGCAGTGCCCAGGCGGCGAAAGAGATTAAAACCTTAATTGAAGATTCTGTTTCCCGCGTGGATACCGGCTCAGTGCTTGTAGAGAGTGCCGGTGAAACCATGTCGGACATTGTTAACGCCGTCACGCGTGTTAACGACATCATGGGTGAGATCGCCTCGGCATCGGACGAACAGAGCCGTGGCATCGATCAGGTTGCGCTGGCGGTATCCGAGATGGATCGCGTCACGCAACAGAATGCGTCACTGGTACAACAATCGGCAGCCGCAGCCGCTGCCTTAGAAGAACAAGCCAGTCGATTGACGATGGCGGTATCTGCTTTCCGCCTTTCTTCTGTATCCGGCAAACCGGCGCAGCGTGCCTTAACTCCGGCAGCAGGCAGCGCTAAGACCCCGGCGCGGAGTCGCCAACTTGCAACCGGACAAGAAGATAACTGGGAAACATTTTAGCAGTTCTTAACCGCGGACATTTTTCCGCCAGATGGGGCGTTAATGTTTAATCGTATTCGTATCTCGACAACACTTTTTTTGATTTTGATTGTGTGTGGCATTTTGCAGGTCGGCAGTAACGGATTGTCCTTCTGGGCTTTTAAACAAAGCACATCGCATTTACAGGAAGTAGCGAACAGCAACCATCAACGCAGCGCGCTGATGCAAATTCGGGCCACGCTGCTTGAAGCGAGCACATTGCTGAATAAAGCGGGTACGCTCACGGCATTAAGTTATCCGCCGGATGATATTAAAGCTCTGATGACACGGGCAAAAGCCAGCCTGAAGCTGGCAGATGAGAAAGAGAAAGAGTTTCTGGGCATTGCCGCAATAACGCCTGTGGGGCAGAAATTGCAGGACGGGACGAAAGCGACGTATGCCGCATGGCGCAGCGATCTGGAGCATCAGGCCACCTGGCTTGAAAATAACCAGCTATCAGATTTTATGACCGCGCCGGTGAAGGAGTCGCAGGACCAGTTTGACGCGAATTTTAACGCGTGGGAAAAGCACATTAACGAGTTTGCCGAGCAGGCACGGCAGGACAGCGAAAGTAATTATCACCGTTCGGCGGCCATTTTTATTGCGGTGGTGATCCTTGCGGCGCTGATTACCAGCATCGCGCTGTTCTGGTCGCGCAAGATGATTGTTCAGCCGCTGGCGATTATCAGCAGCCACTTTGACAGCATCGCAGCAGGCAATTTGGCGCAGCCGATTGCCGTTTATGGGCGTAATGAAATTTCGGCGATCTTCGCCAGCCTGAAAAAAATGCAGGCAGCGCTGCGTACTACGGTCAGCGATGTTCGGCAGGGCAGTTATGCTATGCATACCGGTATTTCGGAGATTGCTTCAGGCAACAATGATTTATCGGCGCGCACTGAACAGCAGGCCGCTTCGCTGGCGCAAACCGCAGCCAGCATGGAGCAGTTGACCGCGACGGTCGGGCAGAACGCCGACAACGCGCGTCAGGCTTCCGGTCTGGCGCAGAGCGCGGCGGAAACCGCGAGAAAAGGCGGGCAGCAAACCACCAGCGTGGCGAGTACCATGCAGGAGATTGCCGGCAGCTCGCAAAAAATCGGCGATATCATCAGCGTGATTGATGGCATCGCGTTTCAGACCAATATCCTCGCGCTGAACGCCGCAGTGGAAGCGGCGCGTGCGGGCGAGCAGGGCCGGGGATTTGCCGTGGTGGCAGGGGAAGTGCGTAACCTGGCCAGCCGCAGCGCCCAGGCGGCAAAAGAGATTAAAGGTCTGATTGAAGAGTCAGTATCCCGTGTTCAGCAGGGTTCAGCGCTGGTGGATACCGCCGCGCAGACGATGACGGAAATCGTCCGCTCGGTGACGCAGGTCAACGACATTATGGGCGAAATTGCCTCTGCGTCGGATGAACAGCGTCGTGGCATTGAGCAGGTTGCGCTGGCGGTCAGCCAGATGGATCAGGTCACACAGCAGAACGCGGCGCTGGTAGAAGAGGCCGCTTCCGCGACCGATCAACTGGCAAACCAGGCGGATAACCTGACCTCGTTAGTGGCTGTATTTAAGATTGAAGAGCACATTGCATTACCCGAAGTGGCACCGCCCAAAGCCGTGCCTGCTGCATCCTGAAATTAACCTGGTTGAGAAGGCGCTATGACATCATCACTGCCCACAGGGCAAACGTCATCAATACTGCAACAGATGACACAGCGCCTGGCGCTGTCCGATGCGCATTTCCGTCGGATATGTCAATTGATCTACCAGCGTGCGGGGATCGTTCTTGCGGACCATAAACGCGACATGGTGTACAACCGCCTTGTTCGCCGTTTACGCACGCTGGGGTTGGATGATTTTGGTCGCTATCTGAGCATGCTCGAAGCGAACCAGAACAGCGCCGAGTGGCAAGCGTTTATCAACTCGCTGACCACCAATCTCACCGCATTTTTCCGGGAAGCGCATCACTTTCCGGTACTGGCTGAGCATGCGCGTAAGCGCACGGGTGAATACCGCGTATGGAGTGCCGCGGCCTCTACCGGCGAAGAACCTTACTCGCTGGCGATTACTCTTGCCGATGCGCTGGGCATGGCGCCGGGTCGCTGGAAAGTGTTTGCCAGCGATATCGACACCGAAGTGCTGGAAAAAGCACGCAGCGGTATTTATCGCCAGGACGAGTTGAAGACCCTCTCGCCACAGCAGATGCAACGCTATTTTATGCGTGGAACCGGCCCGCATGCCGGGCTGGTACGTGTACGGCAAGAACTGGCGAATTACGTCGAATTCACCACGGTGAACCTGCTGGATAAGCAGTACAACGTGCCGGGGCCTTTTGACGCAATTTTTTGCCGTAACGTAATGATTTATTTTGATAAAACGACGCAACAGGACATTCTGCATCGTTTTGCTCCGCTGCTTAAGCCGGACGGATTACTGTTTGCCGGGCATTCGGAGAACTTCAGCAACCTCGTGCGCGAGTTCAGCCTCCGTGGGCAGACTGTTTATGCGCTGAGTAAGGATAAAGCATGAGTAAAATCAGGGTGTTGTCCGTCGATGATTCCGCATTGATGCGCCAGATCATGACAGAAATTATCAATAGCCACAGCGATATGGAGATGGTGGCGACGGCGCCAGACCCGTTGGTCGCCCGGGATCTAATCAAAAAATTCAACCCGGATGTCTTAACGCTGGATGTAGAAATGCCACGCATGGATGGGTTGGATTTTCTTGAGAAATTAATGCGTCTGCGGCCAATGCCGGTGGTGATGGTTTCCTCGCTGACCGGTAAAGGCTCGGAAGTGACGCTGCGTGCGCTGGAGCTGGGGGCGATTGATTTCGTCACCAAACCGCAAATCGGCATTCGTGAAGGCATGCTGGCCTACAGCGAAATGATTGCTGAGAAAGTGCGCACCGCTTCGCGTGCGCGTATTGCTGCGCATAAAACGATGGAAGCGCCGGCGCTGCTGAAGGCTGGCCCGCTGCTCAGCTCGGAAAAATTGCTGGTCATTGGGGCGTCAACCGGAGGAACAGAGGCAATTCGTCATGTACTCCAGCCATTGCCGCTCTCAAGTCCGGGTATTCTAATCACTCAGCATATGCCGCCGGGCTTTACCCGCTCATTTGCTGAGCGTTTGAACAAGCTCTGCCAGATCAGCGTCAAGGAAGCGGAAGATGGTGAGCGCGTTCTGCCGGGACACGCGTATATTGCTCCGGGCGATAAGCATATGGAGCTCGCGCGTAGCGGGGCAAACTATCAGATTAAGATCCACGATGGACCGCCAGTTAACCGGCACCGTCCGTCGGTGGACGTACTGTTTCATTCGGTCGCGAAACATGCGGGGCGCAACGCCGTAGGCGTGATCCTTACGGGGATGGGCAACGATGGCGCGGCGGGAATGTTAGCAATGTACCAGGCGGGAGCCTGGACCATCGCGCAAAACGAAGCAAGTTGTGTGGTGTTCGGCATGCCGCGTGAGGCCATCAATATGGGTGGCGTCAGCGAAGTGGTCGATCTTAGCCAGGTAAGCCAGCAGATGCTGGCGAAAATCAGTGCCGGACAGGCAATACGTATTTGAACCAGGAGTAATTTTTTATGGCGGATAAAGAGCTTAAGTTTTTGGTTGTGGATGACTTTTCCACCATGCGTCGCATTGTGCGCAACCTGCTGAAAGAGCTGGGATTCAACAACGTCGAAGAGGCGGAAGACGGTGTTGATGCGCTGAACAAATTGCAGACCGGTGGTTTTGGTTTTGTCATCTCCGACTGGAACATGCCAAATATGGATGGTCTGGAACTGCTGAAGACCATCCGTGCCGATAGCAACATGGCTTCCATGCCGGTGCTGATGGTGACGGCTGAAGCGAAAAAAGAGAACATCATTGCGGCGGCGCAGGCTGGTGCAAGTGGCTACGTGGTGAAACCGTTCACCGCAGCCACCCTGGAAGAGAAGCTCGGTAAGATCTTCGAGAAACTTGGCATGTGAGGACCGGACTATGTTGCAACCTTCAATAAAACCTTCTGAAGAGCATTCTCCCAGCGACATTATTGCCCGCATCGGTAGCCTGACGCGCATGCTGCGCGATAGTCTGCGCGAGTTGGGCCTGGATCAAGCGATTGCCGAAGCAGCGGAAGCGATTCCGGATGCGCGCGATCGCCTGGATTATGTGGTCCAGATGACGGCGCAGGCCGCCGAGCGCGCGCTGAACAGCGTGGAAGCCTCTCAGCCTCACCAGGATGAGATGGAAAAAAATTCAAAAGCGCTGAGCAAGCGCTGGGACGAGTGGTTCGAGAACCCAATTGAACTGGCAGACGCCCGTGAACTGGTGACTGATACCCGCAAGTTCCTCGGTGAAATTCCGGGTCATACCAGCTTCACCAACGCCCAGTTGTTGGACATCATGATGGCGCAGGATTTCCAGGATCTTACCGGTCAGGTGATCAAGCGCATGATGGACGTTATCCAGGAGATCGAACGCCAGTTGCTGATGGTGCTGCTGGAAAACATCCCGGAGCAGTCTGCGCGCCCGAAACGCGAAAACGACAGCCTGCTCAATGGCCCTCAGCTCGACGCCACCAAAGCGGGCGTGGTGGCAAGCCAGGACCAGGTGGACGACCTGCTGGACAGCCTCGGCTTCTGATTTGTCGGCACATTCACCTTCAGACAGCCTGAAGGTGAAGTCAGCGAACCCACGAAAAAGGGAAGGGAAACCTTCCTTTTTTTATTGCAGGAAGATATCGCCCACTGCGAAGAGATTCGACAGCGCATGCAGCACTATTGGTATCAGCAGCCCGCCTGTCCCGAGCCGGACAACACACAACAGCGCAGAAAAAATAAACAACTGAATAAAGGTGAGCGGCGCCTGATATTGCATATGAATGGCGGCAAACAATAAAGATGTCAGCACAATACCGACTTGTTGCGGCACTTTTCCCCATCCCAGGCTGGCATTGAGCAAAAAGCCGCGAAAAATAATCTCTTCACTCACCGGGGCTATCAGACAGGCGGTGAATACCCACGCCCAACGGGTTAACCCCGTATACCCTTCCAGGGAGTCCAGCCACGGCTCAGGCTGCTGGAACAGCTTTTCCATTACCAGCATCGCCAGCAGCGCCAGCAGCGGCGCGGCAAGGTTTTGCCACGCCAGCGTGCCGAAAGGCAGCAGCCCGTCATAGTGCCTTCCGTAATAACGCCACAGCAGCAACGAGCAGGGGAGCAACAGGGCGCCATGCAGAAACGGGCCGTCAAGGCCATTTTGGTAAAGACGCATAAAACCCGGAATGAAAATAGCGAAATAGAACAGGCTGTAATAGATAACAAACGCCGCGATGCACACCGCAGTATGCGATGTTCGGTCCGATTGTGCTGGCATAAAAAGTCACGTCCGTGCAGGGTTATATGCGAAGTCGACCATTATAAAGGAGATTACCTGCAATTCTGTTCAGTCGTTAACAATCAGGACAGGCCGACAAAAAACGGTGTTTAGGCAGGATTTTTCACAGGGTATTGCTGTTTTGTCCTCGTTTCGGGCGCGTGGATGAATCCTGAAGGGCAATTCAAATGGCGAAAACCCCTTGTTTTTATGCCTTACTCTGCCCATTAGATACCCTTGACTCTGGCAATATGTTGTCAAACCCGTAATCCGTGGATGCAGGCCGTGGCCTCTGAAGACAACGAAGACAAAACAGAAGCCCCCACAGCGCACCGACTAGAAAAGGCGCGTGAAGAAGGGCAAATCCCCCGATCAAAAGAGCTGACATCACTGCTGGTGATGCTGGTGGGTGTTTGCATTCTGTGGTTTGGCGGCGAGATGTTTGGTCGACGGTTATCGATGGCGCTCTCTTCCGGGCTGCGCTTCGATCATAAAATCATCAATGATCCGGGGCTATTTGTTGGGCAGGTGATCATGATGCTGAAAACGGCGCTGATGGGGATGCTGCCGCTGTTGACTGGCGTGGTGATTATCGCGCTGATTGCGCCGGTAATGTTGGGTGGGCTGGTTTTCAGCACCAAGTCGCTGGCGTTTAATTTTTCCAAGCTCAATCCGCTGAGCGGTCTTGGACGTCTGTTTTCCTCCCAGGTTGGCGCTGAACTGTTTAAAGCGTTAATGAAAGCCCTGCTGATGGGCAGCGTCGCCGGGATATTCGTCTGGCATCACTGGCCGGATATGATGCGCCTGATGAGCGAATCGCCGTTAACCGCCATGGCCAGCGCCCTTAATCTGGCCGGGTTGTGTGCGCTGCTGGTGTCGCTGAGCATCATCCCGATGGTCGGTTTTGACGTTTTCTGGCAGATCTACAGCCATATGAAAAAATTGCGCATGTCACGCCAGGACATTCGTGACGAATTTAAACAGAGCGAAGGCGACCCGCATATCAAAAGTCGCATCCGCCAGATGCAGCGAGCCGCCGCTCGCCGCCGCATGATGGCCGATGTACCGAAAGCCGATGTGATTGTCACCAACCCGACGCACTATGCCGTCGCGCTGCAATATGACGAAAATAAAATGAGCGCGCCGAAAGTGGTGGCAAAAGGCTCCGGTCTGGTGGCGCTGCGTATTCGCGAGTTGGGTACGGAAAATCGCGTACCGATTCTGGAAGCACCGCCACTGGCGCGTGCGCTTTTCCGTCATGCGGAAATTGGACAGCAGATCCCAGGTCAGCTTTATGCGGCGGTAGCCGAAGTGCTGGCGTGGGTATGGCAGTTGAAACGCTGGCGACTGTCAGGCGGACAACGACCTGTTAAACCTGAGAATCTTCCGGTGCCTGAAGCGCTGGATTTTATGAACGAGAAGGACACTGATGGCTAATCTGGTAGCAATGCTGCGTCTGCCCAGCAATCTGAAATCGACCCAATGGCAAGTGCTTGCCGGGCCTGTGCTCATTTTGCTTATTTTGTCGATGATGGTGCTGCCGCTGCCGGCGTTTGTCCTCGACCTGCTGTTTACCTTTAATATCGCGCTGTCGATCATGGTGCTGCTGGTGGCGATGTTCACCCAGCGTACGCTCGAATTCGCTGCTTTCCCGACCATTCTGCTGTTTACCACTTTGCTGCGCCTGGCACTCAACGTCGCCTCCACGCGTATCATTTTGATGGACGGGCACACCGGTGCCGCCGCCGCAGGGCGCGTGGTTGAAGCCTTCGGCCACTTCCTGGTCGGCGGTAACTTTGCCATTGGTATCGTGGTGTTCGTCATCCTCGTGATCATCAACTTTATGGTTATCACCAAAGGTGCAGGACGTATCGCGGAAGTGGGCGCGCGCTTCGTGCTCGACGGGATGCCCGGTAAGCAGATGGCGATCGATGCCGACCTTAACGCCGGGATCATCGGTGAAGATGAGGCGAAACGCCGTCGTTCGGAAGTGACGCAGGAAGCCGATTTCTACGGTTCCATGGACGGTGCGAGTAAGTTCGTTCGTGGTGATGCCATCGCCGGTATTCTGATCATGGTGATCAACGTCATCGGTGGTCTGCTGGTGGGTGTGCTGCAACATGGCCTGTCGATGGGCGATGCAGCGGAGAGCTATACGCTGTTGACTATCGGTGATGGCCTTGTCGCGCAGATCCCGGCGTTGGTTATTTCAACCGCCGCGGGCGTTATCGTTACGCGTGTCAGCACCGACGAAGATGTCGGCCAGCAGATGGTTGGGCAACTCTTCTCGAACCCGCGCGTCATGTTGCTGAGCGCCGGTGTCCTCGGTCTGTTGGGGATGGTGCCTGGCATGCCGAACTTTGTCTTCCTGCTGTTTACCGCCGCGCTGCTCGGGCTTGCCTGGTGGTTGCGCGGACGTCAACAGGAGGCACCTGTCGACGCGGTACCAGTGAAAGCCCCGGAAAACACGCAGGCCGTAGAAGCGACCTGGAATGATGTGCAACTGGAAGATTCCCTCGGTATGGAAGTGGGTTACCGCTTGATCCCGATGGTGGATTTCCAGCAGGACGGCGAGTTGCTGGGACGTATCCGCAGTATTCGTAAGAAATTTGCTCAGGACATGGGCTTCCTGCCGCCGGTGGTACATATTCGCGACAACATGGATCTGCCGCCCGCGCGTTACCGTATTCTGATGAAAGGGGTGGAAATTGGCAGCGGCGAAGCCTATCCGGGCCGCTGGCTGGCGATTAACCCAGGTACGGCAGCCGGTTCGCTGCCGGGCGAGCAGACTGTCGATCCGGCTTTTGGTCTGGCAGCAATCTGGATCGAAAGTGCGTTGAAAGAGCAGGCGCAAATCCAGGGCTTTACCGTGGTGGAAGCGAGTACCGTGGTAGCCACGCACCTCAACCACCTGATTGGTCAGTTCTCGGCGGAACTGTTTGGCCGACAGGAAGCGCAGCAACTGCTTGATCGCGTAAGCCAGGAGATGCCGAAGCTGACCGAAGATTTAGTGCCGGGCGTGGTGACGCTGACCACGCTGCACAAAGTGTTGCAAAACCTGCTGGCGGAGAGAGTGCCGATTCGCGATATGCGCACCATTCTCGAAACGCTGGCGGAGCACGCGCCGCTGCAAACCGACCCGCACGAACTCACCGCGGTGGTGCGCGTAGCGCTCGGCCGTGCGATTACGCAGCAGTGGT
Organism: Kosakonia sp. H7A; assembly: GCF_003028445.1. Lineage (NCBI taxonomy): Bacteria > Pseudomonadati > Pseudomonadota > Gammaproteobacteria > Enterobacterales > Enterobacteriaceae > Kosakonia > Kosakonia sp. H7A. The sequence continues at coordinate 548,093 of NZ_PYTZ01000002.1, forward strand.
TCCCGGGTAATGATGAAGTGCAGGTGATTGGCCTTGATACGCCGCTGGAACGTCTGCTGCTGCAAGCACTGCAGGGCGGTGGTGGCCTGGAGCCGGGGCTGGCCGACCGTTTACTGGAGCAGACTCAGGAAGCGCTGGCGCGTCAGGAGATGCTCGGCGCGCCTCCGGTGCTGCTGGTCAACCATGCCCTGCGTCCGTTACTGGCGCGTTTCCTGCGTCGTAGCCTGCCGCAGCTGGTGGTGATGTCGAATATGGAGATGTCCGACAATCGCCATATCCGCATGACCGCAACCATCGGGGGTAAATAATGCGTTATCTCATCCTGCTGATCGTCGCGCTGCCGTTGTTCGCCTGCGCGGCGGGTGAAGGTGCCTGGCAAGCCAGCAGCATTGGCATCCGGCTGGATAACCGGGGCGTAGCGGCGTCGTCACGGCCATTAGGGCCAACGCAGCCGGTCGATGGTCTGATAACGGAAGTCTCCTGGCGCTATGAGCTGAACGGCCCGACGCCAGCGGGATTGCTGGTGCGTCTCTGTTCGCAGACGCGCTGCGTGGCGCTCGATGGCCAGAGTGGTTCAACGCGAGGTTTGGCGGATGTACCCGCTGCTGAACAATTGCGTTTTGTCTGGGAAGTACCGGGCGGCGGGCGTTTGTGGCCGCCGCTGAACGTCCGCAGTAACCAGGTCATTGTGAATTACCGTCAGCCTGCCAAAAGCTAGCCGCTTCGCTGGCAATAAACTCAATCGCTTAGCTGTTTTTTTAGCCTTCGATCCCGCCATCAGAGCGGGATTTTGCTATCTGCCACTCATTTTTGACCACGCCTTTTGAAGCATTAGAAACGCTGTTTTATAAATCAGTGATGCGCGTATCGACACTCTTTGCATTTTTGCCAGTTACGCCTTTTTGCTGGCAGAAACAGAAAGGTTTCCTGTTGCACATCCTCTTACTTTAGCCGTGTAAGAAATTCCTTTGGCTAAGCCGGATTGTCAAAGGTCCCCAATAATGAACAGGGTTGACGGCAATGAAAACACGTAAAATTGGACTGGTTAATTACCTCGCCTACGGTTCTGGCGATTTTCTGGGAGCGGGCACGACCGCGTTGACCGCAGCATGGTTACTCTATTTCTACACAACCTTTTGTGGTCTGACACCGATCGAAGCGACATTTATCTTTGCAGCCGCAAGGGTGCTGGATGCAGTTGTGAGTCCGCTGATGGGCTTTTTGACCGATAACTTCGGTACGACCTGGCTGGGTAAGCGCTTTGGTCGCCGCAAATTCTTTATCCTGCTGGGTATTCCTTGTGTGTTCAGCTACTCAATCATGTGGGTAGGGGACATGAGTTTTTGGTATTACCTGCTGACCTATCTGCTGTTTGATGTGGTCTACACCATGATTCTGGTGCCCTATGAAACGCTGGTGCCAGAAATGACCGATGACTTCAAACAGAAAACCAAATTCTCCGGCGCGCGCATCTCAATGGCGCAAATGTCAGCGATTCTGGCGTCATTCCTGCCGGGGATCCTGTTGACGCATTTCGGCAAGGACAACCCGATCTCTTTCTTCTATGCCAGCCTGGTGTTCTCGGTAATGTGCGCGATGATGCTGACGTTTGTCTGGTGCTTCACCTGGGAGCGCCCGCGTGAAGAGTGGACAGAAGCGGCGCTGCGCGCGGAAGCGGAGAAGAAACATCTTACTCTCGGCCAGAGTCTGAGCCGCCTGTTTGTCGAACTGAGCTCAACGCTGCGTATCAAAATCTTCCGCCAGCACCTGGGCATGTATCTCGGCGGCTATATCGCGCAGGATGTGTTCAACGCCGTATTCACTTACTACGTGGTGTTCGTGTTGATGCAGGAAGCCTCGGTGGCATCCAGCCTGATGGGCACCATGGCGATATTCCAGTTCATTGCGGTTATCGCCATGATCCCGCTGTGTATTCGTTTTGGGCCTGCACCGTCTTACCGCATGGTGGTGGTGCTGTTCGGTCTGAGTGCCGCGTCTTACGCCGTGCTTTATTACACCGGTTTGAGCGATGTGTACTCGCTGTTGCTGCTGGTTTCTGCCGTTGCAGGGCTGGGGCGCGGCGGTATCAACTATGTGCCGTGGAATACCTACACCTATATCGCTGACATTGACGAAGTGGTCACTGGTCAGCGTCGTGAAGGGATTTTCGCTGGCATCATGACGCTGACGCGCAAAGCCTCGCAGGCCGGTGCGGTGATGCTGGTGGGGATCGTGATGCAGGCATCCGGCTTTGTCTCCGGGCAGAAAACCCAGGCGGCGGAAGTGAGCCATACCATTCTGCTGATCATGTGCTTTGGCACTATCGCCGTGCTGTGCTGCGGTTTCCTCGTTTCCTTGCACTTCAGGCTGAATCTGAAAACGCACAGCGTGCTGCGTGAAGAGACGGCAAAAATGCGCCAGAGCGGCCGTGCGATGCCGGAATGCATTACCCCGCAGGCGCGGGAAACGGTCGAGATGCTGGCGGGAATGCCATACGAATCCCTGTGGGGCAATAACAATATCGGCTATCTGAATCGTAATAAACCTGCCGCGCCCTCCCTGAAAGACGCGTCACTGAAATCGACTTACAACTGAGGTTAAGAATATGAAGGTTTGGCCTGTCAAACACAGCCCGTTACTGCGGCAGCCGGAGCGTTTTATCGCCCGTGATGAACTGAAGGCGTTGATTCGCAAGGTTACCCACAATCTGGTCAACATTCACGATACCAGTGGCGAATTTTTACTCCGGCTGGATGATGGCCGCGTGATTGACACCAAAGGCTGGGCTGGCTGGGAGTGGACGCACGGCGTCGGGCTGTACGGAATGTATCAGTATTACCGCCAGACCGGAGATGAGAGCGTTCGCGAGGTGATTGATAGCTGGTTCGCCGACCGTTTTGCAGAAGGCGCAACTACCAAAAACGTCAACACCATGGCGCCGTTCCTGACACTGGCGTACCGCTATGAAGAGACGCGCAATCCAACGTACTTGCCATGGCTGGAGAGTTGGGCGGAGTGGGCGATGAACGAGATGCCACGCACCGATCACGGCGGTATGCAGCATATTACGCTGGCGGAAGAGAATCACCAGCAGATGTGGGACGACACCCTGATGATGACGGTACTGCCATTGGCGAAGATCGGTAAACTGCTCAATCGTCCGGACTATGTGGAAGAGGCGGTCTATCAATTTCTGCTGCATGTGCAAAATTTGATGGATCGGGAAACCGGGTTGTGGTTCCACGGCTGGAACTACGAGGGGCTACATAACTTTGCCAAAGCGCGCTGGGCGCGCGGCAATAGCTGGCTGACCATCGTGATCCCGGATTTTCTTGAGCTGGTGGATCTGCCGGAAAATAACGCGGTGCGCCGCTATCTGGTGCAGGTGCTGAATGCGCAAATCGCCGCACTGGCGCAGTGTCAGCATGAGAGCGGGTTGTGGCATACACTGCTGGACGATGCCGATTCCTATCTGGAGGCGTCGGCTACCGCAGGGTTTGCCTACGGTATTCTGAAAGCGCTGCGTAAACGCTATGTCAGTGCTGATTATTCTGAGGTGGCAGAAAACGCGGTCAAAGCGATCGTTGGCAATATTTCGCCGGAAGGGGAGCTGTTGCAGGTTTCGTTCGGTACCGGCATGGGCAGTAATCTGGAGTTCTACCGCCAGATCCCGCTCACCTCTATGCCCTATGGTCAGGCGATGGCCATGCTCTGCCTGACGGAATATTTGCGTAAATATTTCTGAGTTCGTTATGCGTAAAATAAAAACCGCTCCTGCTTATGGTGAGCGGTTTTCTATCTGGAATAATCCGATCATTTTTTCATATTGCGAATAATTAATCTGAATGCAATTAATAAAAACATTCACCGTGTGAATAATGACATTATTTATTCGTTATTAATAAAAATGTGATTAAGCACACACTGTATGGATTCTGTATCGTCTACTTTTAATTTGTGTTTGAGATTTATCTAATACGTAAAACAAGGAGGTGGAAATGGGTGAAATAGTGGGTGGCTATATTATTGACCCTGCGGTGAACATCAATGAAAAGGGAATGACGAAAGATCAGGTATCCCGGTTTATAACGGCGTTTGAAGGGATCGTCGGAGCGAAATATTTGCCGCTAATGTATATTGGCAGTCAACTGGTTGCTGGCCATTTGTACGCTTATATTGCTCAACGCACTTTTATTCATTCCCAGTCAGTAGAGGTTTCCCTGGTCAAGGTCGTTATATATGAGTCATTTGACAATGAATTAGCTATCCACTCGATTAGTGAGATCTGAACCATATTATCGTCATGATAGTGATTGCTCTTTGAAATAAACATCCTGTTATTGTTAACTCTGTCATTTATTGTATATGCGCGTCTGTTCAATCTTAGCCAGATTGTAACAAACAGTCCGCCTCCGTTGAGGCGGACGATTTTTTTTACATTCTGTCGACGGTTTCAATACCCAGCGTATCCAGCCCCAGCTTCAGCGTTTTCGCCGTCAGCAGCGCCAGTTTCAGACGGCTGTTGCGCACCTCTTCATCCCCGGCGGAGAGAATCGGGCAGTGCTCATAGAAACCGGAAAACAGACCGGCCAGATCGTACAGGTAGGCGCACATCACGTGCGGTGTCCCTTCACGAGCCACAACATTCAGCGTCTCTTCAAATTGCAGCAGGCGGGCTGCCAGTTGTGATTCGCGCTCTTCGCCGATGGTAACCGGTGCATTCTCCAGCACGCTCTCTTCAAGACCCGCTTTGCGGAACACGGAGAGTACGCGCGTGTAGGCATACTGCATATACGGTGCGGTATTGCCTTCAAATGCCAGCATGTTATCCCAGTCGAAAACGTAGTCGGTGGTACGGTTCTTTGACAGATCCGCGTATTTCACCGCGCCGATGCCTACCGCGTTGGCCAGTTTTTCCAGCTCGTCTGCCGGCATTTCCGGGTTTTTCTCGGCAACCAGACGACGGGCACGCTCCAGCGCTTCGTCCAGCAGATCGGCGAGTTTCACCGTACCGCCAGCACGTGTTTTAAATGGTTTGCCATCTTTGCCCAGCATCATGCCGAACATATGGTGTTCCAGCGGCACGGAATCCGGCACATAACCGGCTTTGCGCACGATAGTCCACGCCTGCATCAGATGCTGGTGCTGACGGGAATCAATGTAGTAGAGCACGCGATCGGCATGCAGCGTTTCATAACGGTATTTGGCGCAGGCGATATCGGTGGTGGTGTAGAGGTAGCCGCCATCCTTCTTCTGGATGATGACGCCCATCGGTTCGCCTTCCTTGTTTTTGTACTCATCAAGGAACACCACGGTAGCGCCTTCACTTTCTACCGCCAGGCCTTTAGCTTTCAGGTCGGCAACGATGCCAGGCAGCATCGGGTTGTAGAGGCTTTCGCCCATCACATCTTTGCGCGTCAGGGTAACGTTTAAGCGCTCATAGGTTTGCTGGTTCTGACTCATGGTGATGTCAACCAGCTTGCGCCACATTTCACGGCAGTATTCATCGCCGCCCTGCAGTTTTACGACATAGCCGCGCGCACGCTCAGCGAAGGCGGCATCTTCGTCGTAATGTTTTTTCGCTTCGCGGTAGAAACCTTCCAGATCAGCCAGCGCCATTTCTCCGGCATTTTCCTGCTGCTTTAGCTCAAGATACGCAATCAGCATGCCGAACTGCGTGCCCCAGTCACCAACGTGGTTCGCGCGAATAACGTTGTGGCCGAGGAATTCCAGCGTACGTACGGAGGCATCGCCAATAATGGTTGAGCGCAGATGGCCAACGTGCATCTCTTTCGCCACGTTTGGCGCAGAGTAGTCAATCACAATGGTCTGCGGCTGCGGCTGCGTTACGCCCAGGCGTTCAGATTTCAGTGCCTGGTTAACTTCCGCGGCGAGAAATTCCGGCGCGAGGAAGATATTGATAAAACCCGGCCCGGCGATTTCAACTTTGTTGGCAATCCCGTCGAGTGAGAGATGAGACAGAACCTGCTCAGCCAGTTGTCGCGGCGCCATGCCCAGTTTTTTAGCCACTGCCATTACACCGTTAGCCTGATAGTCGCCAAACTGGACTTTTGCTGACTGACGAACCTGAGGTTCGCAATCGGCGGGCGCGCCTGCCGCGATCATAGCCTGACTGACTTTTTCTGAGAGAAGAGCCTGAATATTCACCGGGATACCTTACGTTTAGGACGCGACACATGCGGGCGCGTCCGGGTGTTCATTAAAGGCGGGAGTATACTGCAATTGCCCGTTGGCGTCAGCACCGCGTCGCGCGTGGTCTGTGCAGAAAATCATCCACCGGCGCGCAGAAAGCCTGGGAGTTGGTGAGCGTCGCATAACAAGGTAGATTATGCGCTTTGCGACGACATACGGGTACGGCTTATGAACAACTGGCAAGAAATTGAAGAGTTGCAGGATATTGTCGCGGATCTGCCGCGTTTTCGCGACGATTTGCAGTCGCTAATCACGCGATTAGGGCTGGCGATTGCGCCACTTCATGCCGACCATATTTCCCTGCGCTGCCACCAGAACGCCACGGCGGATCGCTGGCGACGCGGATTTGAACAGTGCGGTGAATTGCTGTCGGAAAATATCATTAACGGGCGCCCGATCTGTTTGTTTAAATTGCATCAGCCACTGCATGTGGAGCACTGGGCATTTACGGTGATTGAACTGCCGTGGCCGGGCGAGAAACGCTATCCGCACGAAGGCTGGGAGCATATCGAAATTGTCCTGCCAGGCGCGCCGGAAACCCTGAATGCCCGCGCGCTGGCGCTACTGGCTGATGAAGGGTTAAGCCAGCCGGGCATCGCCGTGAAAACCAGCTCGCCAAAAGGAGAACGCGAGCGTTTGCCAAATCCAACGCTTGCGGTAACCGACGGCAAAGTGACGGTGAAATTTCATCCGTGGACCATTGAAGAGATTGTTGCCAGCGAGCAGTGACGCTTGCAGGTGTGAGGGCGCGCAGATTCGCAATTATATAAGCGTGCCATGATGAACAAAGGGAGGAGCTATGGCCTTACTGGAAATCTGTTGTTACGGCGTTGATGACGCGGTGATCGCTCAGCAGCAGGGGGCAGATCGCATCGAGTTTTGTGCGGCACCGAAAGAGGGCGGGTTAACGCCTTCCACCGGTGCGCTGAAAAGCGTCCGTCAGCGAGTGACGATTCCGGTGCATCCGATTGTTCGCCCACGCGGCGGCGATTTTTGCTACCGCGCCGATGAATTTGCCGCCATGCTGGAAGATATCCGGCTGCTGCGCGAACTCGGTTTCCCCGGTCTGGTAACGGGTGTACTAAACGAAGACGGTCAGGTCGATATGCCGCGCATGCGGGAAATTATGTCGGCGGCGCAGGGGATGGCGGTGACCTTTCATCGCGCCTTCGATATGTGCGCCAACCCGCAGCAGGCCTGCGATGCGCTGGCAGAATTAGGCGTTGTTCGTATTCTCACTTCCGGCCAGCAGGCGTCAGCGGAAAAAGGACTTTCATTAATTAGGGAACTTAATGCCCGCTCTGGCGCTCCAATCATTATGGCCGGTGCTGGTGTGCGTCCGCAAAACCTGGAAATATTCCTGGCGGCGGGAGTCAAAGAGGTGCACAGCTCAGCAGGACGCTGGTTCGCGTCGCCGATGCGTTATCGCAATAGTGGATTATCGATGTCGTCGGATGCCCAGGCGGATGAATATGCCCGCTACGGTGTTGACGGCCCGGCAGTGGCGGAGATGAAGCAGATTATTGCGCTTCACCGCCCGTAACAGTTTTTACCGCGCATCATGTCGCCCAATATGATGCTTGCTCGTACCAGGCCCCTGCCATTAACAGGGGCCTTTTTTTATCTTATGGTTTACGGGCAATCAGTACGGCGCGCAGCGGCGCCGGATAGCCTTCGACGGTTTTCGTGCTGTCATGTGGATCGAGGAAATCTGCCAGCGATTCGGTCACCATCCACGGCGTCCGACGCTGCTCCTCGGTGCTGGTAACGCACATATCGGCGATACGCACATCGACAAAACCACACTTCTCAAGCCAGTTTTTCAGCGCCAGCGCTGAAGGAATAAAGTAGACGTTGCGCATTTGCGCATAGCGATCGCCCGGAACCAGAACCGTGTGTTCATCACCTTCAACCACCAGTGTTTCCAGAACCAGCTCACCCTCTTTCACCAGTTGATCTTTCAGTTGCCACAGATGCTCCAGCGGCGAACGGCGGTGATAAAGTACGCCCATCGAGAATACCGTGTCGAACGCGTTCAGCGCCGGAAGTTGCTCAATCCCCAGCGGCAACAGGTGTGCGCGGCGATCGTCGCCCAGCAGCTTACGTACCGCTTCGAACTGGCACAAAAAGAGTTGCGTCGGATCGATCCCGACTGCCAGCGACGCTCCGGCGCCAATCATGCGCCACAGGTGATAACCGCTGCCGCAGCCGACATCGAGGATGGTACGTCCGCGTAAGTCCGACAGGTGCGGCAGCACGCGATCCCACTTCCAGTCGGAGCGCCATTCAGTATCAATATCAATGCCATACAGAGAAAACGGCCCTTTGCGCCACGGCATCAGGTTACGCAGCAGCGTTTCCATGCCCTTGAGCTGACCGGCGCTCAGCGGCTCATCACTTTGCGCCGTCACGCCATTGAGCAGGTCCAGCTTTGCTGGCGTAAGCTGCGGCAGAAATTCGACCGCATTGTTCCACTGTTTAAACTGCCCGTGCAGAGCCTCGCGCTGCCAGGCGGAAATCTGCGGCGGCAGCGTGTCGAGCCAGTGAGCTAATGGGCCAACGGCAATTTGCTGATAAAAACGGCCAAACTCGATCATGCCTTCTCCGCTTTCAGTGCGACCAGCGAACCGAAGTTAAAGCACTGGAACCACAATTCACTGTGTTCAAACCCGGCGGTATGCAGGCGCGCTTTATGCGCCTCGACGGAGTCTGTCAGCATGACGTTTTCCAGCATGCTGCGTTTCTGGCTGATCTCCAGCTCGCTGTAACCGTTGGCGCGTTTAAAGTCGTGATGCATATTGAACAGCAGTTCGCCGACAGTGCTGTCTTCAAAACTGAATTTTTCCGACAACACCAGCGCACCGCCCGGATTCAGCCCCTGATAGACCTTTTGCAGCAGCTTCAGGCGATCGTCCGGCTCGAGAAATTGCAGCGTAAAGTTGAGCACCACCATCGAGGCATTTTCGATCTGAATATCGCGAATATCGCCTTCGATCACCTCAACGGGCGTCGGCGCTTTGTAGGCATCGATATGGCGACGGCAGCGTTCGACCATCGCCGGCGAGTTATCCACGGCGATAATTTTGCAGCCATCCTGATGAATGTTGCGGCGTACCGACAGCGTGGCGGCACCGAGTGAACAACCGAGATCGTAAACCTGCGTGGCGGGCTGCACAAAGCGCTCCGCCAGCATGCCGATCATCGAAATAATATTGGAGTAACCCGGTACGGAACGCTGGATCATATCCGGGAAGACTTCGGCTACCCGTTCATCGAAAGTCCAGTCGCCCAGGCTGGCGATAGGCGCAGAAAAAAGCGTGTCGCGGTGAGACATAGTGTAAATATCCGGGAAAACAAAGGGGCGTATTGTGCGCTAATGCAGGGAGAAAACCAACTCCCAGGGCATATACCACAGATTGGCCAGCACCATCAGCAACAGCGAACAAAACGTTGCGCCCATACCAGAACGACGCCAGCGAACCAGCCGGTGGTGGTATCCGTAATAATGCATCAGGCGGCCGACAATCAACATCAGCCCGCAGATATGCACCATCCAGGTTTCTGCGCCGTCCATCTCCATGAACAGCAATAGCAGCAGCGCGACAGGAATATATTCCACGGCATTACCATGGATGCGTATCGCGCTTTGCAGTTCACTGAACCCGCCGTCGCCATAACTGACGCGATACTGTGAACGCAGGCGGATAACATCAAAGGAAAACTTCAGCAGTAATAATGCACCCAGCACGGCGTAGAGCGCGCTAACCATACTAACTCCCTTTACGATGATGGCGATGGCTTCTCAATGATAGGTGCTTCACTCAAAAAAGAGAAGATTGCAGCGGCAGGGAAGGTGCCGCGCCAATAGCGGGGATGGCGGCGTAAAGATCCTGCCACAGCGTTTCAACCAGTTCGGGCGCCTGGGCGATATCCGGGGTATGCAGGAAAAGATACGGTGTGGTGGTTTGCTCCCATAGCGGCAGCTTTTCCAGCCAGGCGGCGAAAAGCTGCCGATTCTGCGCCATATTGTCGCTACCAATGAAGCGCACCATGGGATGACGGGCGGTGACCAGCGCATGTACCGGCACTTTCGGTTTTTTGCGCTGGGCTTCAATCACAGCTTCACTGTGCGCAATTGCGCTGTGCACCGGACGGCTGTCAAGGATCACGCGGTTGACGCCGCGGGCATGCAAACCCTGATTAAGGGCTTTTTCTTCTTCGCCTTTGGCGAAAAAGAGCGGGTGGCGCACTTCAACACCGTAGGTAAATTCCCCGGGAAGCGCATCAAGAAATGCCCACAGCGCAGGCAAATCGCGCGGTGAGAAAACGGCCGGAAGCTGTAACCAGTACTGGCCTATTCTCCCTGCTAACGGCGACATGCGGCTGAAAAACTCTGCTGTCAGATCGTCGCAATTTCGCAGCGCCGCCTGGTGCGAAATGGTGGCCGGAAATTTAAAACAGAAGCGAAAATCATCGTTGGTCTGCGCGTACCAGCGCGCGACGACCTCCGCTTTGGGAAGGGCATACAGCGTGGTGTTGCCTTCGACACAGTTGAAGTGGCGGGCATACGCCTCAAGACTGTCAATGCCAAGGCGCACCCATTTCGGGTGCGCCCATTGCGGCAGGCCGACATATATCATAACGCGCTGAGGATCTCGTCCGTGCTGCGCACGCGGCTGATCCGCGGGAAGATATTTTTCATGCTGCCCTGATGCTGTTCGGCATTCGCCGCGCTGCACGCATCTTCAGCAAGCACCAGCGAGAAGCCCAGTTCCCAGGCATTACGGGCGGTGGATTCCACCCCGATATTGGTGGAAATGCCGCACAGCACAATGGTGTCAATCCCGCGACGGCGCAGTTGCAGTTCCAGATCGGTGCCGTAAAAGGCACCCCATTGACGTTTGGTTACTTCGATGTCGCTCTCTTTTTTCCCTAACGCCTGCGGGTAAGTCCACCAGTTATCCGGCAACGCATGCCCGCCTGTCGCGGCATCAACCGGTTGTTTCAGCGCTTCGGCGAAATCAGCTGACCAGCCTACGCGCACCAGTACAACAGGCGCACCGTTGGCACGAAATTTTTCCGCCAGGGCAGCAGCGCGTTTTACCACGTCCTGTGCCGTGTGAGGACCACCGGCGAAAGGCAGGATCCCTTCCTGTAAATCGATCACTACCAGAGCGGTTTTCTCAGCATTGAGCTTCAGCATCATAACTCCTGAAAAATGAATGACGTCGGTGGATACCTTACGCGTTATGTACGCCAGCGCGGTGTGGAAATTTTGTTAAATTTTGTGAGAATGCGCAATAAGCGCGCAGCAAACGTGCGTACAGTCAGTAGCGGGCTTATCGTTGGTCAGAATTTCCAGTATAATAGCCCCCTTTTTTCATCCAGTAGTGACATACGAAAATAGCTGCCACCAGAATGCCTGCCGCGCAGGTGCCAGGTCGCGCGCAGCTAATTTAAGGGATATCTCATGCGTACAGTATATTGCGGGCAGCTCAATCAGTCCCATGTGGGACAGCAAGTAACGCTTTGTGGGTGGGTCAATCGTCGTCGTGACCTCGGTAGCCTTATCTTTATTGATATGCGCGATCGTGAAGGCATCGTGCAGGTGTTTTTCGACCCGGACCGTCAGGATGCGTTCCAGCTCGCCTCTGAACTGCGTAATGAGTTCTGTATTCAGATTACCGGTACCGTTCGTGCCCGTGACGCGAAAAACGTCAACAAAGATATGGCTACCGGCGAAGTTGAAGTGTTCGCCACTAAGCTGAACATCATCAACCGTTCCGACGTGCTGCCGCTGGATTCCAACCACGTCAACACCGAAGAAGCGCGTCTGAAATATCGCTATCTCGATCTGCGTCGTCCGGAAATGGCGCAGCGCCTGAAAACCCGTGCGAAAATCACCAGCTTCGTGCGTCGCTTTATGGACGATCATGGTTTCCTCGATATCGAAACGCCGATGCTGACGAAAGCCACGCCGGAAGGCGCACGCGACTACCTCGTACCTTCGCGCGTGCATAAAGGCAAATTCTACGCGTTGCCGCAGTCTCCTCAGTTGTTCAAACAACTGCTGATGATGTCCGGTTTTGACCGTTATTATCAAATCGTCAAATGCTTCCGTGACGAAGACCTGCGCGCTGACCGTCAGCCGGAATTTACCCAGATTGATGTCGAAACCTCTTTCATGACTGCGCCGCAGGTGCGTGAAGTGATGGAAGCGTTAGTGCGTCAGCTGTGGCTGGAAATCAAAGGTGTTGATCTGGGTGATTTCCCGATCATGACCTTTGCTGAAGCAGAGCGCCGCTATGGTTCTGATAAACCGGATCTGCGTAACCCGATGGAACTGGTGGACGTGGCAGACCTGCTGAAAGCAGTCGAATTTAAAGTCTTCTCCGGCCCGGCAAATGATGCAAAAGGTCGTGTTGCCGCGCTACGTGTGCCAGGTGGCGCACAACTTAGCCGTAAACAAATTGACGACTACGGCAAATTTATTGAAATCTACGGCGCGAAAGGCCTGGCGTACATCAAGGTCAATGAAGCGGCGAAAGGCCTGGAAGGCATCACCAGCCCGGTGGCCAAGTTCCTGAATGCTGATATTGTCAGCGCGATCCTTGAGCGCACGGGCGCGCAGGACGGCGACATGATCTTCTTCGGCGCGGACCACAAGAAAGTAGTTGCCGATGCACTGGGCGCGCTGCGTCTGAAGCTCGGCAAAGATCTGAATCTGACCGACGAAGCGAAGTGGGCGCCGCTGTGGGTTATCGACTTCCCGATGTTTGAAGATGACGGCGAAGGTGGTCTGACAGCGATGCACCATCCGTTCACCTCGCCGAAGGACATGACCGCTGCTGAGCTGAAAGCGGCACCGGAAGATGCGGTGGCTAACGCCTATGACATGGTGATCAACGGTTACGAAGTGGGCGGTGGTTCTGTCCGTATCCACAGCGGTGAAATGCAGCAGACCGTGTTCAGCATTCTGGGGATTAACGAGCAGGAACAGCGCGAGAAGTTCGGCTTCCTGCTGGATGCGTTGAAATATGGTACGCCGCCGCATGCGGGCCTGGCATTCGGTCTGGATCGTCTGACCATGCTGCTGACCGGCACTGATAACATCCGTGACGTTATTGCCTTCCCGAAAACCACGGCGGCAGCCTGTCTGCTGACCGAAGCGCCGAGTTTCGCTAACCCGGCCGCGCTGGCGGAATTGGGCATTGCGGTGGTCAAAAAGCCTGGCGCTGGTGAAGCAAAGGTTCTGGGGAACGAATAAGATGCCATTCAAGCATCCCGTTTCCGTGCTGGTGGTGATTTACGCGCAGGACACGAAACGGGTGCTGATGTTACAGCGACGCGACGACCCCGATTTCTGGCAGTCGGTAACCGGCAGCCTGGAGGCGGGGGAGAGCGCAACGCAAGCCGCTCTGCGTGAAGTAAAGGAAGAGGTCGAAATCGATGTTGTCTGTGAGCAACTGACCTTAGTCGACTGTCAGCGCACGGTGGAGTATGAAATCTTTAGTCATTTACGTCATCGCTATGCGCCGGGCGTAACGCACAATACCGAATCCTGGTTTTGTCTTGCGCTGCCCCATGAACGTCCGATTGTTTTTACCGAACATCTGACGTACCGCTGGCTTGATGCCCCCGCAGCGGCGGCATTAACCAAATCATGGAGCAACCGGCAGGCGATTGAAGAATTTGTTATTAACGCCGACTAAATTTCCCCGGAATTTTGGTTCTCAGGAAGGCGGCAAACCCGGACGTCGCCAGAAGCTTACTTCGGTGAGTGACTGGTGCGGATGGGCTGCCAACGCACCTGAGGGCTGAAAGGCGAAGGGAAATGGCTTTATTGGAGAGTTTTTTATGGCAGGTCACAGTAAATGGGCCAACACCAAACACCGCAAAGCAGCACAGGATGCCAAGCGCGGTAAGATCTTTACCAAAATCATTCGCGAGCTGGTTACGGCTGCCCGTCTGGGCGGCGGCGATATCGGTTCCAACCCGCGTCTGCGCGCGGCGGTGGATAAAGCGTTGTCCAACAACATGACCCGCGACACCTTAAACCGTGCTATCGCGCGCGGCGTGGGCGGCGATGACGACGCGAATATGGAAACCATCATTTATGAAGGTTACGGCCCTGGCGGTACCGCGGTAATGGTTGAATGTCTGAGTGACAACCGCAACCGTACCGTTGCCGAAGTGCGTCATGCTTTCAGCAAATGCGGTGGTAACCTGGGGACTGACGGTTCCGTAGCTTATCTGTTCAGCAAAAAAGGGGTGATCTCCTTTGAAGCTGGCGACGAAGACACCATCATGGAAGCGGCGCTGGAAGCCGGTGCTGAAGACGTGGTGACCTTTGATGACGGCGCTATCGACGTCTATACCGCGTGGGAAGAGATGGGGGCCGTGCGCGATGCGCTGGAAGCGGCTGGCCTGAAAGCGGACAACGCTGAAGTGTCGATGATTCCGTCTACCAAAGCAGATATGGATGCAGAAACTGCGCCGAAACTGCTGCGTCTGATCGATATGCTGGAAGATTGCGACGACGTGCAGGAAGTCTACCATAACGGTGAGATCTCCGATGAGGTTGCGGCGACGCTGTAATGTCGCTGACTAAATCACCCCTGGCCGGAGGCGCATAATGGCGATTATTCTCGGTATTGACCCGGGTTCGCGCGTCACCGGTTACGGTGTGATCCGCCAGACAGGAAGGCAATTGACCTACCTCGGTAGCGGCTGCATCCGCACGAAGGTCGAGGATTTACCGTCGCGCCTCAAGCTCATTTACGCAGGCGTGACGGAAATCATCACCCAGTTTCAGCCGGATTTTTTCGCCATCGAACAGGTGTTTATGGCGAAAAATGCCGATTCAGCGCTAAAACTTGGACAGGCTCGCGGCGTGGCGATCGTTGCCGCCGTCAATCAGGATCTCCCCGTTTTTGAGTATGCTGCCCGTCAGGTTAAACAGACGGTTGTCGGTATTGGCAGCGCGGAAAAAAGCCAGGTGCAGCACATGGTGCGAACCTTGCTGAAGCTTCCGGCCAATCCGCAGGCGGATGCCGCGGATGCGCTGGCGATTGCCATTACGCATTGCCATGTCAGTCAGAATGCCTTACAGGTGAGTAGTACGCGGCTTAATCTTGCTCGCGGGAGATTACGCTAACAAGCGCCAGTTAATGGCGCTTTTTTTATAATAACGAGCGGATTTTCTGCGCATCCTCTTCCTCCGATGGGTTATAAACCACCATCGTCAAATCGGGTTGTCCTTCAACAGAAAAACTCGAATATTCCAGCGACAACTTGCCGACATTCCCGTGCAGCAGAATTTTGGTGCCTTCTCCCATTCCGCCAATATCATTGCTTTGCCATAACTCGGCGAATTCAGGAGAGGCCGAACTCAGCTCTTCGACCAGAGGGCGGATCTCCGCCGACGCACCAGCACGGGTCGCATCGGCACGGAACGCCGCCACCAGATAGCGCGCTAACGCGTACCAGTCGCTTTGGGCTGCGCGAGCCTGCGGATTAAGGAAAATGCGGCGCAGAATATTGCGCTCCTGTGCGGGTAATGTGGGGTAATCGGATAGAACCACGGTGGCGGCTTTGTTCCATGCCAGCACATCCCAGGTGGCGTTACGGATCACCGCCGGGCTGATGGGCATACAGTCCAGCACCTTTTGCAGCCGTTCGGTCACTGTGCCGGTTGCTGCGTAATGTATGCCCGGTGCGCGCCCGAGAGCCAGATGAAAAACATGCTCCCGTTCTCGTTCGGAAAGGCGCAGCGCCTGGCAAATTCTGTCCAGCACTTCTGCCGAGGGTGTGCCGCCGCGCCCTTGTTCGAGCCAGGTATACCAGGTGGCGCTAATACAGGCCAGATGCGCGACTTCTTCCCTCCGCAGCCCCGGCGTGCGTCGGCGTGCGGTGTGAAATCCCAGCGCGTTGGGATCCAACTGCGCGCGGCGGGATTTCAGGTAACTGCCCAGATCTTTTGGCTGAGTAACGCTCTGCATCCTGTTAGTCCTTATACCACGATAAAGTCACTACTTTTCTCTATCACGGATATTTATAAGGATAACGGCGCGAGTCAACATCAGGAGGCACACGCATGCATGTTTTTCTGACTGGCGCGACCGGATGGGTCGGCGCAACAGTGGCGGCAGAGTTACTGGCCGCCGGACACCAGGTAAGTGGTCTGGCGCGAAATGCAGACAAGGCGCAGGCACTGCTTGCCGCCGGCGGGCAAGTGGTTCACGGGACGCTGGATGATCACGACGTTCTTTTTGCGGCAGCGGCAAAAGCTGATGCCGTGATCCATACCGCGTTTAATCATGACTTCTCGCGCTTTGCACAGAATTGCGCGCAGGATCAACGCGCAATTGAAGTACTGGGAGAGGCATTACTTGGCTCCGATCGTCCACTATTGGTGACGTCAGGGCTGGCAAGGCTGGTGCAGGGACGCCCGGCAACGGAATCAGACAAACCAGCCGAAGGGCCGGACTATCTTCGTCGTTCCGAACAGGCGGCACAGGCGCTGGCTGAAAAAGGCGTACGCACGGCGAGTATTCGCCTGGCACCCACCGTGCATGGCGTCGGCGATCACGGCTTTGTACCCATTCTGATCGCACTGGCAAAACAAACCGGCGTTGCCGCCTGGCCTGCAGAGGCGAACAATCACTGGGCGGCGGTACACCGCATTGATGCAGCGAAAGTCTACCGGCTGGCGCTGGAATGCGGCGCGACACAGTCGGTTTACCATGCGGTCGCGGAGGAGGCGATTGCCATGCGCGATATCGCCATTGCCATCGGCAAAATGCTTGGTTTACCAGCTGAACCGCGTGAAGCCGCACATTTCGGCTGGTTCGCTAATTTTTCGGCCGGGGAGATGTCAGCATCAAGCGAGCAGACCCGCCAGGTGCTGGGCTGGCAGCCAACGCAGCGTACGCTGTTAGCCGATCTGAGCGATGAGGCGTATTACGCCAATTCCTGAACCGCCCTCGCGCTTTTCTTTCTATATTCGGCTGGATATCTATCCAGCCTTTTTTTATGATACAGCATTACACCTTAGCCCATAGCGCAGGAGCGTCACGTGATAGGCAGACTCAGAGGCATTATTGTAGAAAAACAACCCCCGTTGGTTCTGCTGGAAGTGGGAGGTGTGGGTTATGAAGTGCACATGCCGATGACCTGTTTTTATGAATTGCCGGATGCCGGTAAAGAGGCGACGGTTTTCACCCAGTTTGTGGTGCGTGAAGATGCGCAGCTACTGTACGGTTTTAACAATAAGCAGGAACGCACGCTGTTTCGTGAGCTGATTAAAACGAATGGCGTCGGGCCGAAGCTGGCGCTGGCGATTTTGTCCGGTATGTCGGCACAGCAATTTGTTAGCGCCGTTGAACGAGAGGATCCGGCTGCGCTGATCAAACTGCCAGGTATCGGTAAAAAGACCGCCGAACGCCTGATTGTTGAAATGAAAGACCGCTTTAAAGGTCTGCATGGCGATCTCTTCACCCCGGCGGCCGATCTGGTTCTCACCTCTCCGGCCAGCCCGGCGACAGATGACGCAGAGCAGGAAGCGGTTGCTGCGCTGGTGTCGCTGGGATATAAACCTCAGGAAGCCAGCCGGATGGTCAGTAAGATTGCCCGCCCGGATGCCAACAGTGAAACCCTGATCCGTGAAGCGCTGCGCGCGGCGTTGTGAGGTAGAGGATGATTGAAGCAGACCGTCTGGTGGCCCCTGCCAGTACTGATGTGGAAGAGGTTGTGGATCGCGCTATTCGCCCGAAAATGCTCAATGAGTATATCGGCCAGCCGCAGGTTCGTTCGCAGATGGAGATTTTTATCCAGGCGGCAAAACTGCGCGGCGACGCGCTCGATCATCTGCTGATTTTTGGTCCTCCCGGCCTTGGAAAAACCACGCTGGCGAATATTGTCGCCAACGAATTGGGCGTTAATTTACGCACCACTTCCGGCCCGGTGCTGGAAAAGGCGGGAGATTTGGCGGCGATGCTCACCAACCTCGAACCGCACGACGTACTGTTCATCGATGAAATTCACCGTCTTTCGCCGGTGGTGGAAGAAGTGCTCTATCCGGCGATGGAAGATTACCAGCTCGATATTATGATCGGTGAAGGTCCGGCGGCGCGTTCCATCAAGATCGATCTTCCACCATTTACGCTGATTGGCGCGACAACGCGAGCGGGGTCGCTGACTTCGCCACTGCGTGACCGTTTTGGCATTGTGCAGCGACTGGAGTTTTACCAGGTGGCCGATTTGCAACATATTGTCGGTCGCAGTGCCCGCTATATGGGGCTGGAGATGAGCGAAGAGGGCGCGCTGGAAGTGGCGCGTCGTTCTCGCGGTACGCCGCGTATCGCCAACCGCCTGCTGCGGCGCGTGCGCGATTTTGCCGAAGTGAAACATGATGGCGACATCACGGCTGAAATCGCGGCGAAAGCGCTGGATATGCTGAATGTTGATGCGGAAGGGTTCGACTATATGGATCGTAAACTTCTGCTGGCAGTGATTGATAAATTCTTCGGTGGTCCCGTCGGGCTGGATAACCTCGCGGCGGCAATCGGCGAGGAGCGGGAAACCATTGAGGATGTGCTGGAACCGTATTTGATTCAGCAAGGTTTTTTACAGAGGACTCCGCGCGGACGCATGGCGACGGTGCGGGCCTGGAACCACTTCGGCATCACGCCCCCGGAAATGCCATAAACAAAAAGGCCGGTAAGCGTCTGCTTCCGGCCTTTATGTCAGTGGCGGTTGCGGATGGTCTCATCCGGCTGTGCCCGATATAGTTAGCTAACGGGTTTCTTTGTCATGCTGAAGACAAACAGCAGCGCCGCACACAGCACGACTGACGGGCCTGCTGGCGTATCGTAGAAGGCGGAGAAGGTCAGACCGCCGGTCACCGCAATCATCCCGACGCCGACGGCAACCGCCGCCATTTGCTCTGGCGTTCGCGCGAATCGACGTGCTGTCGCGGCCGGAATAATCAACAGCGAAGTGATGATCAGCGCGCCAACAAATTTCATGGCGACGCCAATAGTCAGGGCGGTAACCAGCATCAGCAACAGCTTGACGCGTTGCAGTTTCACACCGTCAACAAATGCCAGCTCCGGGCTGATGGTCATCGACAGTAAGTTGCGCCACTGCCAGAGCAGGATCGCCAGTACCAGCACCACGCCAAGAGCAATGATCATCAGATCGTCCGGCGTCACCGCCAGCAGATCGCCAAACAGATAAGCCATCAAATCGACGCGAATGTTTGACATCAGGCTGACCACGACCAGACCGAGAGAGAGCGCACTGTGCGCCATAATGCCGAGCAGAGTATCGATCGCCAGTTGTGGACGTTTCTCCAGCCACACCAGACCCGCAGCCAGCAGCAACGTCACGGCAATAACAGCGTAGAATGGATTCACATCCAGCAGGAGACCAAATGCAACGCCAAGTAAAGAAGCGTGCGCCAGAGTATCGCCAAAATAGGACATCCGTCGCCAGACGACAAATGAGCCCAGCGGCCCGGCAGCGCAGGCGAGCATAACCCCGGCCAGCCAGCCGGGCAGTAATAATTCAATCATGAGTGTCCATTACCCTGGCGCAGAACAATGCGGCCCTGCAGATCGTGGCGGTGGTTATGGTTATGACGATAAATGCCAAGCTGTTCCGCACCGCGATGCCCAAACATAGAGATAAATTCCGGATGCATGGAAACCACTTCTGGCGTACCAGAACAGCAAATATGGTGATTAAGGCACAGGACTTCATCCGTTTTCGCCATTACCAGATGCAGATCGTGGGAAACCATCAGAACTGCACAGTTGAGCTCTTTACGCAGTTGATCTATCAGGTTGTAGAGCGCGACCTGGCCATTAACGTCGACACCCTGGGTGGGTTCATCCAGCACCAAAAGCTGCGGGCTGTTAAGCAGGGCGCGCGCCAGTAAAACACGCTGCGTTTCGCCTCCGGAAAGTTTTTGCATCGGAGCATCAACCAGATGTGCGGCCTGTACGCGTTTCAGCGCCGGAATAATGCCGTCTTTGCGGGTGCCGGGGCGTAAACGCATAAAGCGGCCTACTGTCAGCGGCAAGGTGGCGTCAAGATGCAATTTTTGCGGCACATAGCCGATACGCAGGTTCTTTTCACGCTTGATCATCCCTGCATCCGGTGCTACCAGGCCCAGCACTGCGCGCACCAGTGTGGATTTACCCGCGCCATTGGGGCCGAGCAATGTTAAAATTTTTCCTGCGCGTAAGTTGAGCGAAATGTCAGACAGGACGCGCCGTTGGCCAAAAGCAACGGTGACATTTTCGAGCGTTACAAGATTCGTCATAGCATTTAACAGGTTGCACAAGTTGTCGGATGTTATAATATCACACCCCACATACTCATTACGATGAACAGTCGCATTATGTTACATAAAAATACGCTTCTTTGCGCAGCGCTATCTGCTGCTCTTCTCGCCGGTACAGCACAAACCGCTAATGCTGCTGTGGTGGCTTCCCTCAAACCATTAGGGTTTATCGCTTCTGCCATCGCCGACGGGGTGACGACTACCGAAGTGCTGCTGCCAGATGGCGCATCCGAGCATGATTATTCACTGCGTCCTTCAGATGTAAAACGCTTACAAAACGCGGACTTAGTTTTTTGGGTCGGCCCGGAAATGGAAGCCTTTATGGCGCGTTCCGTACAACAAATCCCTGAGCAGAAACGGGTGACAATGGCCGGGCTTGCCGGTGTAAAACCGCTGCTGATGAAAGGGGGCGATGAAGATGAGCATGAGCATGGTGATGACCACCACGACGGCGAAAAAAGTGACGAACATCACCATCACGGCGATTACAACATGCATCTGTGGCTTTCCCCAGAGATTGCGCGGCTGTCGGCGGTTGCAATCCACGATAAATTAGTGGAAGTTATGCCGCAAAGTCGAGCCAGGCTTGACGCCAACTTGCAGGCCTTTGAGGCATCATTAACTCAGGCGGATAAGCAAGCTGGTAACGAGCTGGCACCGCTGAAAGGGAAGGGGTATTTCGTTTTTCATGACGCCTACGGCTACTTCGAAAGACACTACGGGCTGACCCCATTGGGGCACTTTACCGTCAATCCCGAAATTCAGCCTGGTGCGCAGCGTTTACATGAAATCAGAACACAGTTGGTTGAGCAAAAAGCCATGTGCGTTTTTGCTGAGCCACAGTTCAGGCCAGCGGTCGTTGAAGCTGTTGCCAGAGGGACATCCGTTCGAATGGGAACGTTGGATCCACTTGGAATCAGTATCAAGTTAGGCAAAGAGAGCTACCCGCAGTTCCTTGCCCAACTGACTCATCAGTATGCGAGCTGCCTGAAAGGAGAATAACGAGGAAGTGAATACGTGCAACAGATAGCCCGCTCTGTCGCTCTGGCATTTAACAGTCTGCCCCGACCCCACCGTGTCATGCTGGGGTCGCTTACAGTTCTTACACTCACGGTCGCCGTCTGGCGGCCTTACGTTTATCATCCTGAAGCCACAGCCCCGATCGTGAAAGCGATTGAGCTGCCGAAAAATGAAATCCGCTCGTTGCTGCCGGAAGCCAGCGAACCTATCGATCAAACCACTTCTGATGATGTGGATGATATCCCGCAAGATGAACTGGATGATAAAACCGCCAATGAAGTTGGCGTTCACGAATATGTGGTTTCTACCGGCGATACGCTCAGCAGTATTCTCAATCAGTACGGCATTGATATGGGAGATATCAGCCAGCTAGCCGCCGCCGACAAGGAACTGCGTAACCTGAAGATCGGTCAACAACTTTCATGGACGCTCACCGCCGATGGCGATCTGCAACGCCTGACGTGGGAGATGTCCCGTCGCGAAACCCGCACGTATGACCGCGTCGATGGCGGTTTTAAAATGAGCAGCGAGATGCAGCAGGGCGACTGGGTGAATTCGGTGATGAAAGGCACGGTTGGCGCCAGCTTCGTCGCCAGCGCCCGTGAAGCCGGTTTAACCAGTGCTGAAGTTAGCGCGGTGATCAAAGCAATGCAGTGGCAGATGGATTTCCGTAAGCTGAAAAAAGGCGATGAGTTTTCCGTGCTGATGTCTCGCGAAATGCTGGAAGGTAAGCAGGAACAGAGCCAGTTAGTCGGCGTTCGACTGCGTTCTGACGGCAAAGATTACTACGCCATTCGTGCCGAAGACGGTAAATTTTACGATCGCAATGGTAGCGGGCTGGCAAAAGGTTTTATGCGCTTCCCGACTGCGAAACAGTTCCGCGTCTCGTCAAACTTTGATCCGCGCCGTCTGAATCCGGTTACCGGACGCGTTGCGCCGCACAAAGGCGTCGATTTTGCGCTGCCGCAGGGCACGCCGGTGCTTGCTGTCGGCGATGGTGAAGTTGTGGTGGCGAAACGCAGTGGCGCGGCGGGGAACTACATTGCTATCCGCCACGGTCGTACTTACACAACCCGTTATATGCATCTGCGTAAGCTGCTGGTAAAACCGGGTCAGAAAGTGAAGCGCGGCGATCGCATCGCCTTGTCGGGTAACACTGGCCGTTCCACCGGGCCGCATTTGCATTATGAAATGTGGATCAACCAACAGGCTGTCAACCCGTTAACGGCAAAACTGCCGCGCACCGAAGGGCTGACAGGTTCGGATCGTACGGATTATCTGTCGCAGGTGAAAGAGGTTATTCCGCAATTGCGTTTTGACTGATTCGCTTAACAAATATGCGTTCGAAGCCGGTGCCTGCTGCGCGCCGGCTTTTTCTTTTGTGTGAAAGATAACGCCTCGCTACACTATCTCCTTATCCTGAGTGACTTGATTTCTGGCCTGCGGACGATGCATGGAAACGAAAAAAAATAACAGTGAATATATTCCGGAGTTCGAAAGTGAATTCCGTCACCCGCGCAACTGGGGCGCGTGGCTGGGCGTACTGGCATTTGCCGGCGTAGCGCTGGTTCCTCCGTCGGTACGCGATCCCCTGCTGGGGAATCTTGGTCGTCTGGCCGGAAAATTTGGCAAAAGCGCGCGTCGTCGCGCACAGATCAATTTGCTCTATTGCTTTCCTGAAAAAAGCGAAGCCGAAAGGGAAGCCATCATTGATGAGATGTTCGCTACTGCGCCACAGGCAATGGTCATGATGGCGGAGCTGGCGATTCGTGGGCCGGAAAAGGTATTGCCGCGCGTCGACTGGCAGGGCAAAGATATTATCGATGAATTGCAGCGTAACAACGAGAAAGTGATTTTCCTCGTGCCGCACGGCTGGGGCGTGGATATTCCGGCGATGCTGATGGCTTCGCAGGGGCAGCAGATGGCGGCCATGTTCCATAATCAAGGTAACAAGGTCTTTGATTATGTCTGGAATACCGTGCGTCGCCGCTTTGGCGGGCGTTTGCATGCGCGCAACGATGGCATTAAGCCTTTTATCCAGTCGGTGCGTCAGGGCTACTGGGGTTACTATCTGCCGGACCAGGATCACGGCGCGGAGCACAGCGAGTTTGTCGATTTCTTTGCCACCTACAAAGCAACGCTTCCGGCCATTGGCCGCCTGATGAAAGTCTGCCGTGCACGTGTTGTACCGTTGTTCCCGGTCTATGACGCCAGAACGCATCGTCTGATTATCCAGGTGCGGCCGCCGATGGATGATCTGCTGACAGCGGACGACAACACGATCGCCAGGCGTATGAATGAAGAGGTGGAGGTATTTGTCACGCCTCGTCCGGAGCAGTACACCTGGATCCTGAAGTTGCTGAAAACGCGCAAACCTGGTGAAACAGAGCCTTATAAGCGCAAAGAACTGTTCCCGAAGAAATAAAAAAAGGCCTCTCCAGCGAGAGGCCTTTTGCTTTTCTGGTTGCCGGTTATTCGACGGTCAGAATACGCGTGGTATTGGTGGTGCCCACGGTGCTCATCACATCACCCTGAGTCACGATCACCAGATCGCCGGAAAGCAGGTAGCCTTTGTCACGCAGCAGATTAACGGCATCGTTAGCGGCGGCAACACCTTCGTTAACGCTGTCGAAATAGACCGGCGTTACGCCACGATAGAGCGCTGTCAGGTTAAGGGTGCGCTCATGGCGGGAGAGGGCGAAAATCGGCAGGCCGGAACTGATACGTGAGGTCATCAGGGCGGTGCGGCCGGATTCAGTCATGGAGATGATAGCGGTTACACCTTTCAGGTGATTGGCCGCGTACATCGCCGACATCGCGATCGCTTCTTCTACGTTGTCGAACTGAATATCCAGGCGGTGTTTAGAAACGTTGATACTTGGGATCTTTTCCGCACCCAGACAAACGCGCGCCATTGCCGCTACGGTTTCAGATGGATACTGACCGGCGGCGGTTTCCGCAGAGAGCATCACGGCATCGGTACCGTCGAGCACGGCGTTAGCGACGTCCATCACTTCCGCGCGGGTTGGCATCGGGTTGGTGATCATCGACTCCATCATCTGCGTGGCGGTGATCACCGCACGGTTCAGCTGACGGGCACGGCGGATCAACGCTTTCTGAATACCGACCAGTTCCGGATCGCCGATTTCAACGCCGAGATCGCCACGGGCCACCATCACGACATCAGAAGCAAGGATCACATCGTCCATCGCGTCCTGATCGCAAACGGCTTCCGCACGCTCGACTTTCGCTACGATCTTCGCGTCGCAACCTGCATCGCGTGCCAGGCGGCGGGCGTAGTTCAGGTCTTCGCCGCAGCGCGGGAAAGAGACAGCCAGATAATCAACGCCGATCAGCGCCGCAGTAACGATATCCGCTTTGTCTTTCTCTGTCAGGGCTTCAGCGGAGAGACCGCCGCCCAGTTTGTTGATGCCTTTGTTGTTAGAGAGCGGCCCGCCGACAGTCACTTCGGTGAACACTTTCATGCCCTGAACTTCGAGCACTTTCAACTGTACGCGACCATCGTCGAGCAGCAGGATATCACCCGTCACCACATCGGCTGGCAGGCCTTTATAGTCGATGCCGACTTTTTCTTTGTCGCCTTCGCCTTTACCCAGGTTAGCGTCAAGCAGGAATTTATCGCCAACGTTCAGGAAAACTTTGCCTTCCTTGAAGGTGGAAACGCGAATTTTGGGGCCCTGCAAATCGCCAAGGATAGCAACATGACGTCCCAGTTTTGCCGCAATCTCACGCACCTTATCCGCACGTAATTTATGATCTTCAGGTGTTCCGTGTGAGAAGTTCATACGCACCACGTTAGCGCCAGCAGCGATAACCTTCTCAAGGTTGTTATCGCGGTCAGTGGCCGGGCCTAAAGTGGTTACGATTTTGGTCCTGCGAAGCCTTCTGGACATGTAATACTCCGTTGACTGAAACAACTTGGTGTTGCGTGAACATGAATTCGGCCATTTAGCGCCCCGCTGTGAAGGGCAATGCGCCTGACCGAACAGCGTAAGAGGTTACTGCTTTGTTATTAACTATTAGTGGTTATCACTTTTGATAAGTAGCTCCTTATCAAAGCGCGATTCTTTCAGGGCTTCTTTGACTCGCTTCAAGTTATCCCTGAATTTTGCGCCTCGGCGCAAGGTAAAACCGGTGGCCAGCACGTCAATGACGGTCAGTTGCGCAAGTCGGGAAACCATGGGCATATAAATGTCAGTATCTTCCGGTACATCAAGCGTGATAGCAAGCGTAGCCTCGCGCGCAAGCGGCGTACCCGCTGACGTCAGGGCAATGACCATGGCGTCGTTTTCACGCGCCAGTTGCGCAAGTTCAACGAGGTTTTTTGTTCTTCCGGTATGGGAAATCAGCACAACTACGTCATCATCGCTACAATTCATACAACTCATGCGTTGCAGCACGATGTCGTCGGAGTAAATCACCGGTACGTTGAAGCGGAAAAATTTGTTCATGGCGTCGTGCGCAACGGCGGCAGACGAGCCGAGACCGAAAAATGAGATTTTTTTCGCCTGGGTCAACAGATCGACGGCGCGATTGACGGCGGCCATATCCAGCGACTGGCGGACGTGATCGAGGCTGGCCATTGCCGACTCAAAGATTTTTCCGGTATAGGCTTCTACGCTGTCATCTTCGTCAACATTTCGATTAACATAGGGCGTGCCGTTGGCGAGACTTTGCGCGAGATGCAACTTGAAGTCCGGGAAACCACGAGTATCAAGGCTGCGGCAAAAACGGTTCACCGTCGGTTCACTGACATCTGCTTCCTGTGCCAGCGCAGCGATGCTGGAGTGGATGGCCTGGTCCGGAGCGGCGAGGATGACTTCCGCGACCTTCCGTTCGGATTTGCTAAGGTGTTCCAGCCGTGACTGGATTTTTTCCAGCATATTCATGGGTGATAAAGCGCTCATGGTGAAACGATTACACTGATAGATGGAATCGTGATGCGTTTTAAACAGATATTACCCCCGCGGGAAGCAGAAAGGTAAGTGATGATGAGAAATGATGTTGTTTTTTTTCATTACATGATCAGAGTCAGATTTTATCGTCTGTTTCCAGGGCAAATAACCGGCTTTTTCAGGGCGAAAAAACAGATTTTTTGTCACAACAAAATAACGCACGTCCTGACAATGCGTAACAGTTTCGGGAATTACGTAAACGCAGTACAGTGTACTGTAATAAAATTACAACTAAGGCCTGGCTAACGCTCCAGGACAGCCAACTGAGGAGATTGACATGGCGGTAGTACAAACAGCCCAGGCGTGTGACCTGGTCATTTTCGGCGCGAAAGGTGACCTCGCACGCCGGAAGTTGCTGCCTTCACTGTACCAACTGGAAAAAGCGGGGCAGATCCATCCGGATACACGTATCCTGGGGGTCGGTCGCGCCGAGTGGGATAAGGAAGCCTATACCAAGGTTGTTCGTGAAGCGCTTGAAACCTTTATGAAGGAAAAAATTGACGAAAGTCTGTGGGATAAGCTGAGTGGCCGTCTGGATTTTTGCAATCTGGATGTTAACGAAACCTCCGCATTCAAACGTCTCGGTGCGATGCTGGACCAGAAGAATCGCACCACTATCAACTACTTTGCCATGCCGCCGAGCACCTTTGGCGCCATCTGTAAGGGGCTGGGTGAAGCAAAACTGAATGCGAAACCGGCGCGTGTCGTGATGGAAAAGCCGCTGGGGACATCGCTTGCGACATCACGGGAAATTAACGACCAGGTGGGCGAGTTCTTCGAAGAGTGCCAGGTATATCGCATCGACCATTATCTGGGTAAAGAGACGGTACTTAACCTGCTGGCGCTGCGCTTTGCCAACTCCCTGTTTGTTAACAACTGGGACAACCGTACCATCGATCACGTGGAAATCACCGTGGCGGAAGAGGTCGGTATCGAAGGCCGCTGGGGCTATTTTGACCAGGCCGGGCAGATGCGCGACATGATCCAGAACCACCTGTTGCAGATCCTCTGCATGATTGCCATGTCGCCGCCGTCCGATCTGACTGCGGACAGTATTCGTGATGAAAAAGTGAAAGTGCTGAAATCGTTGCGCCGTATCGATCGCACCAACGTGCGCGAAAAAACCGTGCGTGGTCAGTACACAGCCGGGTTTGCGCAAGGCAAAAAAGTGCCGGGTTACCTGGAAGAAGAGGGGGCGAACAAATCCAGTAATACCGAAACATTCGTCGCTATTCGTGTCGATATCGATAACTGGCGCTGGGCTGGCGTGCCGTTCTATCTGCGCACCGGTAAACGTCTGCCGACCAAATGTTCAGAAGTTGTAGTCTACTTTAAAACGCCTGAGCTGAACCTGTTTAAAGAGTCCTGGCAGGATCTGCCGCAGAACAAACTGACCATTCGCTTGCAGCCGGACGAAGGTGTGGATATTCAGGTACTTAACAAGGTTCCTGGTCTGGATCATAAGCACAACCTGCAAATTACCAAACTCGACCTCAGCTACTCCGAAACCTTTAATCAAACGCATCTTGCTGATGCTTACGAGCGCCTTCTGCTGGAAACCATGCGTGGTATTCAGGCCCTGTTCGTGCGTCGTGACGAAGTAGAAGAAGCCTGGAAATGGGTCGATTCCATCACCGAAGCGTGGGCAGCCGACAACGATGCGCCGAAACCGTATCAGGCAGGTACCTGGGGACCGGTTGCCTCGGTGGCAATGATCACCCGCGACGGCCGTTCGTGGAACGAGTTTGAGTGATTCTCTGGCGGCAAATGTTATTTCATTTTACCGGTAACATGATCTAGCACAGATATCAGAATAATTTTTCACCTTTCAGGCCCCGACTGGATTCACCAGCGGGGCTTTTTTTATTACACTGGCTGAAGCGATTTTGCCTTTGGGGCGCGGCGTTTTGGTGTTTACAGTCTGATAACTATGGCTTATGGCATTGTTGACGCGGTCCCCCGGACAGATAAATTTCAGGAGCCTTTATGAACTCAACAATGTTACGCGTAACAAATCGCATTATTGAACGTTCGCGCGAAACCCGCTCAGCCTATCTCGCACGCATCGAACAGGCGAAAACGAACACCGTGCGCCGTTCCACACTGGCCTGCGGTAACCTGGCACACGGATTTGCAGCCTGCCAGCCTGACGACAAAGCCTCCCTCAAAAGCATGTTGCGCAACAATATTGCCATTATCACCTCCTACAACGACATGCTTTCTGCTCACCAGCCCTACGAAGTCTATCCGGAGATTATCCGTAAAGCGTTGCATTCGGTGAACGCGGTAGGTCAGGTAGCGGGGGGCGTTCCGGCAATGTGCGACGGCGTAACCCAGGGGCAGGACGGTATGGAACTTTCCCTGCTGAGCCGCGAAGTGATTGCGATGTCGGCAGCGGTAGGGCTTTCTCACAATATGTTTGATGGCGCGCTGTACCTTGGCGTGTGCGACAAAATCGTCCCGGGGCTGGCCATGGCGGCGCTGTCATTTGGTCATTTACCGGCGGTGTTTATCCCGTCTGGTCCGATGGCGAGCGGTCTGGCGAATAAAGAGAAAGTACGCATTCGCCAGCTTTATGCAGAAGGCAAAGTCGATCGTATGGCGCTGCTCGAATCAGAAGCCGCGTCATATCATGCGCCAGGCACCTGTACGTTTTACGGCACCGCAAACACTAACCAGATGGTGATCGAGTTTATGGGTATGCAACTGCCTGGCTCATCGTTCGTCCATCCGGATGCACCTCTGCGCCGTGTACTGACTGAAGCGGCAGCCCGTCAGGTGACCCGCCTGACCGGCAATGGCAACGAGTGGATGCCGCTCGGTAAAATGATTGATGAAAAAGTTGTGGTGAACGGTATCGTCTCGCTGCTGGCGACAGGCGGCTCCACCAACCACACTATGCATCTGGTGGCGATGGCGCGCGCAGCAGGGATCATCATCAACTGGGATGACTTCTCCGATCTTTCTGATGTGGTTCCGCTGCTGGCGCGTCTCTACCCGAATGGCCCGGCGGACATTAACCACTTCCAGGCGGCCGGCGGTGTGCCGGTGCTGATGCGTGAACTGCTGAAAGGCGGTCTGTTGCATGAAGATGTTCACACCGTGGCGGGCTTTGGCCTGACGCGCTACACCCAGGAGCCGTGGCTCAATAATGGCGAACTGGACTGGCGTGACGGCGCGGCTGCATCGCTGGATGCCGACGTCATTGCGACCATCGAACAGCCATTCTCGAAACATGGCGGCACCAAAGTGCTGAGCGGCAATCTGGGGCGCGCAGTGATGAAAACCTCGGCAGTACCGGTTGAAAATCAGGTTATTGAAGCGCCAGCGGTGATTTTTGAAAGCCAGCATGATGTTTTACCGGCCTTCGAAGCAGGCCTTCTGGACCGTGATTGCGTGGTGGTTGTTCGTCACCAAGGGCCAAAAGCGAACGGCATGCCAGAATTACATAAACTCATGCCGCCACTTGGTGTATTATTGGACCGCCGTTTCAAAATTGCATTAGTTACCGATGGACGGCTGTCAGGCGCATCAGGTAAAGTGCCGTCGGCGATCCACGTTACACCAGAAGCATACGATGGCGGATTGCTGGCGAAAGTGCGTGATGGCGATATTATCCGGGTAAACGGGCAGACAGGCGAGTTAACGCTGCTGGTTGATGACAACGAACTTGCCGCACGTCAGCCGCATATTCCTGACCTGAGCGCGATGCGCGTGGGCACAGGCCGCGAATTGTTCGGCGCGCTGCGGGAGAAACTCTCCGGTGCGGAGCAGGGCGCAACCTGTATCACTTTTTAAGACGATAAGATTTAGTTCTGGCGAGAGAAAAACTCTGATGAAAAACTGGAAAACGAGTGCAGAAGCAATTCTGAAAACAGGTCCGGTAGTGCCGGTGATTGTAGTGAACAAACTGGAACACGCTGTGCCGATGGCAAAAGCGCTGGTTGCTGGTGGCGTTCGCGTACTGGAAGTCACCCTGCGTACGGCTTGTGCAATTGATGCTATCCGCGCTATCGCAAAAGAAGTGCCCGACGCAATTATCGGTGCCGGTACGGTACTGAACCCGCAGCAGCTGGCGGAAGTCACCGCTGCTGGCGCGCAGTTCGCTATCAGCCCGGGTCTGACCGAGCCGCTGCTGAAAGCCGCGACCGAAGGTACTATCCCGCTGATCCCGGGCATCAGCACCGTTTCTGAGTTGATGCTGGGCATGGACTACGGTCTGAAAGAGTTCAAATTCTTCCCGGCGGAAGCAAACGGCGGCACTAAAGCGTTGCAGGCGATTGCGGGTCCGTTCTCTCAGGTTCGTTTCTGCCCGACTGGCGGGATCTCCCCGGCTAACTACCGTGATTACCTGGCGCTGAAAAGCGTACTGTGCATCGGCGGTTCCTGGCTGGTGCCGGCAGATGCGCTGGAAGCGGGTGATTACGATCGCATCACCAAACTGGCGCGCGAAGCGGTAGAAGGCGCGAAACAGTAATCTCGCGGGCGGGTGTTTACCCGCCTTGTGCAGAAAAGCCCGGAAAGCGATGAGCGCCTCCGGGCTTTTTTTAGCCTTTAACCTGAACTGCCGCGGCGGCGGCAACTGCGCGCTCTACGGCCATTTCGACATTTTCTGCCACAGCCAGCGCAACGCCCATGCGGCGGGAGCCGTCGATTTCAGGTTTTCCAAAAAGACGCAGTTGCACACCGGCGGCGAGCGCATTTTGCACGTTATCGAAGGTCACATTCTGGCTGCGCAGGCGCGGCAGGATCACTGCCGAAGCAGCCGGGCCGTACTGGCGGATGTCGCCAATCGGTAAACCGAGGAAAGCACGGACATGCAGCGCGAACTCCGAGAGATCCTGTGAAATCAGCGTTACCATCCCGGTATCATGCGGGCGAGGAGAGACCTCGCTGAAAATCACTTCATCGCCGCAAACGAACAGCTCAACGCCAAACAGCCCATAGCCGCCCAGCGCCAGTACGACTTTGCTGGCAATCGCCTGCGCGCGTTCCAGCGCCAGCGGCGACATCTGCTGCGGCTGCCAGGATTCGCGATAATCACCCTCTTCCTGGCGGTGGCCGACCGGCGCGCAAAAATGGACGCCATCAGCGGCGCTGATGGTCAGAAGCGTGATTTCAAAATCAAAGTTGACCACGCCTTCGACAATCACCCGCCCGGCACCCGCACGGCCGCCCTGTTGGGCGTATTCCCAGGCTTTCGTCAGTTGCTCTGCGCTTTTAATAAAGCTCTGGCCTTTACCGGAGGAGCTCATCACCGGTTTTACGATACAGGGCAAACCTATCTCAGCGACGGCATCGCGAAAAGCCGCTTCACTGTCGGCAAAGCGGTAGCTGGATGTCGGTAACTGCAACTCTTCCGCCGCCAGGCGACGAATGCCTTCACGGTTCATGGTCAACTTTGTGGCACGGGCGCAGGGCACCACATGCTGGCCTTGCGCTTCCAGTTCCAGTAGCGTGTCGGTGGCGATAGCTTCGATTTCTGGCACGATAAAATGCGGTTTTTCTTGCGCGACCAGCGCCTTCAGCGCATCACCATCAAGCATATTGATCACATGTGAACGGTGCGCCACATGCATGGCGGGCGCATCGGCGTAGCGATCAACCGCGATCACTTCAATGCCCAGTCGTTGACATTCAATGGCCACTTCCTTACCCAGTTCGCCAGAGCCGAGTAACATCACGCGAGTAGCTGCAGGGCGCAGCGCAGTACCTAAAAGAGTCATAGCATCTTACCGTTGGGGAAAAAAACTGGGCGCAGTATAAACGAAAACGTTTGCGTCTGTCTTTTATCCCTTGCGATGCTTTTTTCATCGCGCTACTATACTGTATAAATACACAGTTGAATGAGGCTGCATCATGGCGGTAGAAGTTAAATACGTAGTCATTCGTGAAGGTGAGGAAAAAATGTCTTTTGCCAGCAAAAAGGAAGCTGATGCTTACGATAAAATGCTCGATCTGGCGGAAGTGCTGGGCGACTGGTTAGGTACCGGCCCGGTAGCGCTGGAAGATGAGATGCGCGATCAAATGGCGCTGTGGCTTGCCGAACAGAAAGATGCGCTGAGCGGTATTCTGAAATCCGGCAAATTGCCAGGCGCTGAATCGGAAGAACCTGCTGCAGCGGCTACTTCTGATGATGCTGAACCGACAGACGCAGTGGATATTAAAAGCGCGCAGAAGCGCGCGAAAGTCGCCTGATCTTGCGCTGCCAGCAATTTGTACCATGCTTTTGACTGGACAAGTAAGTACCAGGAGATAAGCATGAAAATAGCAGGAGTTTTTACAGGTCTGCTTTTGCTGGCAGACAGTACCATGGCGCACGCTACAACGGATAAATCGGTAAAGTTTCCTTCTTGTGAAGGTCTTGATGCTGATGGGATCGCGGCCAGCGTTAAGCGTGACTATCTGCAAAATCGCATTGTGCGCTGGGCTGAAGATCAGAAAAAACTGGGGCAGGCCGATCCGGTTGCCTGGGTGAATCCGAAAGAGATCGTTGGCAAGCGTGATAAATGGACGGTACCGCTCACGGTTCGCGGTAAAAATATGGATATTCACTACCGCGTGGCCGTCGATTGCAAAGCGGGTACGGCAGAGTACCAGCCACAGCCGTAACGCAATAATTTTCTCATCTTTTGCCGCTACAGACACTTCCTGACATCCCCCTCGCTTACTCTGGGCAACCACACATAGATAAGCGAGGGCATTATGAGCTGGTTGAATCAAATACAGTCGTTGCTGGGTTCGAAAGATAATGCGGATCCCTCATCTTCAGGCGAGCAGAGGTTACATAACCTACTGGCGCCGGGCGCTCTGGGTGGCCTTGCCGGGCTGCTCGTTGCCAGTAAATCCTCACGTAAGTTTCTTGCTAAATACGGTACCAGCGCACTGCTGGTTGGCGGCGGCGCGGTCGCCGGTACGGTGCTGTGGAATAAATACAAAGACCGTATCCGTAACGCGCATCGGGGAGAGCCGCAATACGGTCAGCAGCAATCTCCGCTGGATGTGCGCACGGAGCGGCTGATCCTGGCCCTGGTTTTTGCGGCGAAAAGCGATGGTCATATCGACGACAAAGAACGAGCTGCTATCGAGCAGCAACTTCGTGAAGCCGGGGTGGAAGAGCAGGGGCGGCAGTTGGTTGCGCAGGCAATTGAACAACCGCTGGATCCCGCACGCCTGGCGCAGGGCGTACAGAATGAAGAAGAGGCGCTGGAACTCTGGTATCTCAGCTGTGCCGTTATCGATATCGATCACTTTATGGAACGCAGCTATCTGAATGCATTGGGTGATGCGTTACAGATCCCGCAGGCAGTTCGTGAGGAGATAGAAGAGGATATAAAGCAGCAAAAACTTACCGCTTGATTCTGATTACAGTGTGGTTTCGCTTGCATCACGCGCGGGTTTTGCCAACCTTACAAGTGTGTTAAACAAAAAAGAACAATACTATGCCGCCGAAAGCAAAACTGATCCCACACGCAATCACCACGCATGGCGATACGCGCGTTGATAACTATTACTGGCTGCGGGACGATACCCGCTCGCAGCCAGAGGTGCTTGACTATCTGCGTCAGGAAAATGATTACGGCCGCAAAATGATGTCGTCACAACAGGCGTTACAGGATGAGGTGCTGCAGGAGATCATTTCACGCATACCGCAACGTGAAGTTTCCGCGCCCTATGTCAGAAATGGTTATCGCTATCGGCACATTTACGAACCGGGTAATGAGTATGCAATCTACCAGCGTCAGTCGGTACTGAGCGCCGAGTGGGATGAGTGGACGGTGCTGCTGGATGCCAACCAGCGCGCATCACACAGCGAATTCTATACGCTCGGCGGCCTGGAAGTCTCGCCAGACAATGCCATCATGGCGATAGCCGAAGACTTTTTATCGCGCCGCCAGTATGGTTTGCGTTTTCGTAACCTTGAAACCGGCAACTGGTACCCGGAAGTGCTGGATAACGTCTCACCGGATTTTGTCTGGGTTAATGACTCCGAAACGCTCTACTATGTGCGCAAGCATGCAACCACGCTGTTACCTTATCAGGTGTGGCGCCACACCGTCGGAGAACCGGCGCAGCAGGATGAACTGGTGTACGAAGAGCAGGATGAGACCTTCTATGTCGGTTTGGGCAAAACGACCTCGCAGCACTACATCACAATCCACCTTTCCAGCGCTACCACCAGCGAAGTGCTGCTTCTCGACGCAGAGCTACCTGATGCGCAGCCGCTCTGTTTTTTGCCAAGACGCAAAGAGCATGAGTATAACCTTGACCATTTCCAGCACACTTTTTACCTGCGTTCTAACCGCGAAGGCAAAAACTTTGGCCTGTATCGCACCAAAGTGCGCGACGAAAGACGCTGGGAAGTGCTGATTCCGGCGCGCGAACAGGTGATGCTGGAAGGGTTTACGCTCTTCAGCGACTGGCTGGTGGTTGAGGAGCGGCAACGTGGTTTAACCAGCCTGCGGCAGATCAACCGTAAGACTCGGGAAGTGGTAGGCATTGCGTTTGACGATCCGGCCTATGTCACCTGGCTGGCATATAACCCGGAACCTGAAACCTCGCGTTTACGCTACGGCTACTCGTCGATGACCACGCCGGATACGCTTTTTGAACTGGATATGGATACCGGCGAGCGGCGCGTGCTGAAGCAGGTTGAAGTCGCTGGTTTCGATGCCAGCCACTATCGCAGTGAACACCTGTGGATCCACGCCAGAGATGGCGTCGAAGTACCGGTTTCGCTGGTCTACAACCACACCTTATTCCGCAAAGGTGAAAATCCGCTGCTGGTCTACGGGTATGGATCCTATGGCGCCAGTATGGATGCAGACTTTAGCAGCAGCCGCCTGAGCCTGCTCGATCGTGGCTTTGTGTTTGCCATTGCCCACGTACGCGGCGGCGGTGAGCTGGGGCAATCGTGGTATGAAGAGGGAAAATTCCTCAACAAGAAAAATACCTTCAATGATTTTATCGATGTCACCGATTCGCTGCTGGCGCAGGGATATGGTTCGCCGCTCTTCTGCTACGGCATGGGGGGAAGCGCTGGCGGTATGCTGATCGGCGCAGTCATCAATCAGCGTCCCGCGCTATTTCATGGCGTTATTGCCCAGGTGCCCTTTGTTGATGTTGTGACCACCATGCTGGATGAATCTATTCCGCTGACCACCGGTGAGTTTGAAGAGTGGGGGAATCCGCAGGATGAAACGTACTATCACTACATCAAAGGCTACAGCCCTTATGACAACGTCGAGGCTCACGATTACCCGCACATGCTGGTAACGACCGGGCTGCATGATTCGCAGGTGCAGTACTGGGAACCGGCGAAGTGGGTGGCAAAACTGCGTGAGTATAAAACGGACAATAATTTGCTGCTGCTCTGTACCGATATGGATTCCGGGCACGGAGGAAAATCCGGGCGTTTTAAATCCTATGAAGGCGTGGCGCTGGAGTATGCTTTTCTGATTGCCCTGACGCAGGGCACCTTACCCGGACACGAGGTACATTAATCGTCGCCGAGATAGTGCTTTAACGTCAGTCGCAGTTCCGGGCTCATGCGCTCCAGGTTATTGAACAGCCAGCGCAGGTAACCCGGATCGCGGTCGGCAATCTCAGACACCGCTTTGCCGCGGTATTTGCCAAATGTGAAGGTGGCGACCAGCGCCGGGCGGCCGGTCACAGTCGCCATCTGATCCGGCGTCCAGCCGGAAACCTGCATAATGTCGATCAACAACGCGGCGGTGATATAGCAGTCGTATAACGCCCGGTGATGATGCAGCCCCGGCGGCGTCTGTACGCTCAGTTTGCGGGATTTATACAGCGCCATGTTGCTGTATTTGATTCCCGGCCAGAGACGGCGCGCCAGCTTCATGGTGCAGATCCATTCGCCCGGCATTTCTGGCAGCACGCGGCGGTCAAAACTGGCGTTATGCGCCACGTACCAGTTACTGCCATAGTAGTGCGGCACAATCTCTTCAATCCACGGCTGATTAGCCACCATCGATTCTGTTATGTGATGGATGGCCATCGCCTGCGGGCTGATAGGGCGATCGGGCCGGACCAGATGGCTCATCGGATTGACTATCTTTCCGTCAACCACGTCAACGGAGGCAATTTCCACCACCCCGCCTTGCAGGTCGCAGGTTTCGGTATCGATAACACGTAACATAACCGGCTCCGTTATTTAGCTTTAGGCTCATAAGGCAGACGTGAAAGCGAAACGGAAGCCAGACGATGAGCGATTAAACGCTCGCGAAACCAGTTACGCAGGTGCTCCGGTTGTTCACGCTCCACGGCTTCCGCAATCACCGGCATGTTGTAGCGTTCTTTAAAGGCAACGCCCGCGGCAGCAAGATCGACATTGACCTTGTCCATCTCATCCTGTTCAAGCTGCGCAAGATTGGTAATCATGATTTTCTCCTGGGTTCACGCGGCAAAAGTTACTAAGCCTGTCGCAGAAAGACAAGTACACCGGCAATGATACTCGACGCGAATATTGTACAGGGTTATTCTTTCCCCTAAATGTATAACAAAAAGGAATGAACTCTATGTCCATCTCTTCTTACGCACACTGGCGAACAGCGGTGCTCATCGCCAGCCTTTTTACGGCACCTGCAGTGCTGGCACATGCGCATCTCAAGGGGCAATATCCGGCCGCCGATGCGGCGGTAACCGCTGCGCCGCAGGCGCTAACGCTGAATTTCTCGGAAGGTATCGAACCGAAATTCAGCGGCATCTCGGTAACCGGTGCGCAGCAACAAATTATCAGGACCGGCACAGTAAAGCGCAATGAGAATGACAAAAAGCAGATGATCGTTCCGCTGGAGCAACCGTTGACGCCGGGCGATTATACCGTTAACTGGCATGTGGTTTCCGTTGATGGGCACAAAACCAGCGGCCAGTATCACTTTTCTGTGAAGTAACAAATGCTGGAGACCGCTTTTGTTGGGTTGCGATTTGTGCATTTCGCTGCCCTGATGCTTTCGTTTGGCTGCGCGCTGTTCAGCGCGTGGCTGGCTCCGCGCAGCCTGGAGCATCTGATGACCCGCCACTTTCTTCCTCTTCTGCGTGGATGTTTATGGCTGAGCGCCCTTAGCGCGATCCTGATGTTTGCTTTCCAGGGGGGGCTAATGGGGGAGGGATGGGGAGATGTCTGGCAACCCTCGACCTGGCTGGCGGTAGCGGCGACCGGTTTTGGCACAATCTGGGCATGGCAAATTATTTTTTCCCTCCTGACGCTGATAAGCCTGTTCCTTCAGCCTCAACAACAGCGGCGCATCTTCGTGCTGCTGGCGATCCAGTTTCTGCTGGCGGCGGGAGTCGGACACGCTGCAATGCGCGAAGGGGCGATGGGTGTTCTTCAGCGTGGCAATCATGCGCTGCATCTGCTTTGCGCAGCGATGTGGATCGGCGGATTGCTGCCGGTACTGTTTTGCATGCGCCTGGCCCATGGGCAGTCACGCCCGGCGGCCATCTCGGCCATGCTGCGTTTTTCCCGCTATGGCCATTTTGCGGTCGCGGGCGTGCTGGCCACCGGTGTGGTTAATACACTGTTGATCGAAGGCGTAGCGCGCCCCTGGCAAAATGACTGGGGGCGGATGCTGTTGCTGAAATGTGCGCTTGTGGCGCTGATGGTGGTAATTGCCCTTGTGAATCGGTATGTTCTGGTGCCGCGTCTGAATCGGCATAATGATGCCGCGCGGCAGCGATTTATCGTCCTGACCTGGGCCGAACTGGGGTTGGGCGCGCTGGTGCTTGCCGCAGTGAGCCTTTTTGCGACATGGGAACCTTTTTGACTGAACCTGGCGGAAAGAATGAAAAAGAACTTATTAGGATTGTTAATGCTGACATGTTCAGGTGTGGCACTGGCTGCACCGCAGGTGATCACCGTCAGCCGCTTTGAAATTGGCAAAGACAAATGGGCATTTGATCGCGAAGAGATCATGCTGACCTGCCGTCCCGGACACGCGCTTTATGCCATCAATCCCAGCACGCTGGTGCAATACCCACTGAATGATGTGGCGGAAAAGCAGGTCGCCAGCGGTAAAGCCAGTGGGCAGCCGATCAGCATTATTCAGGTTAATGATCCCGCAAAACCCGGCGAAAAGATGAGCCTTGAACCGTTTATCGCCCGGGCTGAGAAACTTTGTTAACTGGCTACATTAGAAGCCTGATATTTAATAAAAAACCGCAAGCCTGTCTGAGCAAGTCTTGCGGTTTTTGCATTTTTTAGCGTGACGATTAGCTAATTTTTCTGACCACTTTTGTCGCGGACTGGAAAAGCTGACGCCGTCATCTATTCTTAAAGTGCCAGGCGACTTAGCCTGCATTAATGCCAACTTTTAGCGCACGGCTCTCTCCCAAGAGCCATTTCCCTGGACCGAATACAGGAATCGTATTCGGTCTTTTTTTATCTGTATGGAATGTAAAGAGTTTTTGTATTTCGTCCCGAAATTTCCCGAAAAAATTCCGAAAACCCTATATCCGGCTCAAACCATAACATACTCTGCACCGCGCGCGTCCAGGTATTTTTTTGTCATTGCGATGTTTTTATGACCAAGCAAACGTTGCGCAAATTCCTCTCCATACTCCACTTCATAAAGTCTCCCAGCCAGACTTCTTATCTCGTGAAAAGAAGGAGGGTTTGGGCCGAACCTTAAGCCGCAGGAATCACGAAGATCGGAAAATGCCTGAGTTAGCCCGTCAGGGGTTAATGGCCCCGGCTTTCTGCCGCCGCGACGCACCGATGAATAAAGCATAAAATCAGACGGGTTATTCACCCTGCAACGTTCAATCACATCCTGCAATAACAAGCTTGCAGCACCCAGTCTCAAATTGAGGGAGATTGCCAGCTTGTGACCCGTTTTTTCCTGCGTCACAAAGAGCCTGCCATCTCTGATATCACTAAACCTGAACAGAGAAACATCCTCCCGTTGCTGACCAGTGGCAAGGGCAAGGTCACATGCATTTGCCGCCCACTCTGGATGAGATAAAGCTGCCTGACGAATCACCGTAAAGTGTTCAAGCAAAAGCCGCTCTCGTTTCACTTTCGGGGTAGGCGTTCTTGTTGGCTCTGCCGGGTTCCTGTCGATATGTCCCTCCACCATTACCTCCCTGAAAATATCCATCATTACTGATCGAAGACCGGAAGCCATGCTCTTTTTATCACATTGAATATATAACTCCAGAAACGAGGCGATATCCTTTGTGGTGACTGAGGCAAGTGGTAGCTTTCCGAACTCGTCCTTAATGGTAGAGATCTGGTTTCGCCTGACCTTCATTGTATTGGGCTTTAGCTCGCGTCGCTCAAGAATCACTTCATACCGCTCCAGCCATGCAGCTACCGTGAACGTAGGCGCGTCTTTTAATGCGCTCAAGGAGTGATGACGGCAGGTAGTTTTGGTCGATGTAGTTGTTTGCCTCGATGGCCTATGCCACTGCATCGCGCCGTGAAATACGCCTAAGGGAAACTTCTTGGCCGGTAACCTTCACTTCGCAGTCGCGCTTATCGCGTAGCTGTCCGCACATATCGCAGCGCACCGAATTGAGATATTGCGTCGTGGTTTGCAGGAAGATTTTCTCTTCAAAACTGCCATTCACGCCGCGTGAGTCGGTGTATTCAATGATGGTTTCAGTGCGCCCGGCGGCATTAACAAGCGTTCCTCTCCCGACAAGTTTAACGATTTGACCGCCGAACTTGATGCGGGTACCGGGAGGAAGAGAGGCGAGTTTTTCAGGGGTTAAACGGGGTAATACGTCCATTGGTCACCTCGAAAAGGCTGTGCAAATCCGGCCCGTGTAGTGCCAGGCAGATTCATTGAATAGTGGATTAGTGCTGGATAGGGCTGCCGTGTCCGTCCATGAGGATGTCGATAACGCAGTCACTGAGGCGGATGATCTCTGCATCGGTGTGCAGGTACACCCATTTACGCTCCTGAATGACTGCTGAGACGCGATAAGTGCGCCCTTGATGCATAGCCATCATGCCGGGAGTGATGCATTGCCGGATGTATTGTGTAACGGCCTTATTGAGTGTATTGGTGGTTTCCACAGTTTCACCGTGAAATGCCAGAATCTTAGCGCTGATCGCGTTAAGGCGCATGGTCAGTATGGGGACGGTTATATTTTCAAATCAGATGGAACGGGTTCGGTCTGCGCTGGTATTCGTATTAACTCGTTAACGTGTGGACATATAAATGCAGCAGAATATAGCTACAGTTCTTGTGGTGGCCTTATAGACCCCGCTGATGATGTTGGCGTAGACAGAATAATTATCGGAAATCTTTTTATTCAGAATGCTACATGGGGTCTTGTTCCTACTTCAACAGGAACTGGTTACATTACAAACATTTTTATTGGTAATTATACTTGTATTGGGACATACGGTAATTATTTCTCACTTTTTTTAATGCCAAATGTGTTAATGCAGTAATTGGGAAACACCTTTGCCAAAACGTATCTGGCGGCATTGAAGTCCACTACAACGCTGCTTACGTTCATATGGGAAATGGCGTT
Organism: Kosakonia sp. H7A; assembly: GCF_003028445.1. Taxonomy (NCBI): domain Bacteria; kingdom Pseudomonadati; phylum Pseudomonadota; class Gammaproteobacteria; order Enterobacterales; family Enterobacteriaceae; genus Kosakonia; species Kosakonia sp. H7A. The sequence continues at coordinate 589,160 of NZ_PYTZ01000002.1, forward strand.
GTTACCGGGTCTTCTGTTGCTGGTTATAAATTTGGCGGGAATACAAACTCGCATGGGCGTCTAATTGCTAGTGCTAACGGCACCTATGGCGTTGAATATACACAGGGTATGGGTTTTGACCCGTCAAATGTGATTGGTTACGGTAACTCATTAGGTAATTTCAGTGCACTGCCAAGTGTGCTGAGTGGCTCTGTTTTAAATGGATGGACAACACAGACAGATTTTAAAGCCGTGCCAAACGGCCACCGTGTATTTATCAGCGGCTCTCTTACCAAAGGAACAGTAGCTAACGCTTGGCTTATTGCAACTAACCTTCGCCCGGCAGTCGATACCCCGATATCCGCGTGGGGAGTCACTAGTGGAGGGACCATGGTTCCCGTCGAAGCATACATTCGTGCTACAGGATACCTTGAGATCACCGGCTATGCATCATTAGGCGCATCGCAGGCGGTGAGGCTCAACGGATCATACCTGATGGCATAGAATAATTACTTAAATGACGAAGCGCCAGTGTTCTATTACTGGCGCTTTTCATCTTGTTATTATTTTACACGCTGAAGCGAGTACGATTCAAAACAGACATCTGAGCCTTTTTGAACAAAAAGCTGTATTTCTGCAGATGGCATATCTTTCTTTATTTCGAAAACATATGAACCATTCTTGTATTTTTCCTGAGACATCTTAATTTTTACACCTGTTACATAGGAGAAAATAGACGCTTCATATTGATCTCCATGTGCATTTATCTTTAGAGAGTACCAGCCCCGACCAAGGGTTTTATATGGCCCATATGCAAGCATTCCCTTTGCACCCGCATTACATATCTGATTCTTATCCCCAGCCTTGAAATCGCTTTTCACTGTATCTGCACTTCCTTGCACATCGCCTTCATCGATATTGACAGGGTGACTATAAACCATAATAGGCGAATTCCACACCATATACGTCAATTCTGGCTTTCCATACAGCTCCTCTATAACCTGCCGTTGCTGCTCATTGTCAACAATAAAAAAATTATTTCCATTGTTAAAATAAGACGTTTTTGTTAACCAAAAAGAAGGCGTCACTTTTTTATTTGCAACGTCTATGTTAATAGGTCCTATACTGAATTCTTTTTCTACGCTTGTTGCTGCTGCATTCCAGAATGTAGCATAACCGTTAGTTAGGTTATGCTTAGTCAAAAAATCAGATATTAGTCTGTATTTTGATGTTGATCTATCCCTACTAAATGAAAAATCAGGTTGGTTAATATACGTCAAAGAATACGCGGAAATAAGAATGGCAAAGACCCATAAAATGATATTTGATTTCTTTGTTATATTAATGTTTCGGCACAAAAATATTGAGCCAAAAATAATAACAGGGATCAAATATCTTGTTGTACCTGTATCAACTGGCTTATCGCTTAATGCATACGCAGGGATCATGATAAGAGACGCTATCAATAGCGCGGCATCAACCAGTCCAAGCTTTCTTATTTTTATAAGCGAAGGAATCAAAAGAACAAAAAACATAACTAATGATGCAAACTTTAATGAAGAAAACACCCCGTCAGGGGAGCTAATTACTTTGCCAAAAAAATCAGCGTTGAATAATATTAAAAGACCTTTAAAAAGAAGCGAGATGTTGAATGATAACTTGTCATAACTAACAAATGTAGGCGATCCAACTCCGGGTAAATAAAAGAATTCAGGTGAGTTAGTAAAATATAAGATCACCTTGAATAAAATATATGAGAAAACCAAAAACAAAAATACAACAGATTTATCTTTTGTATTTGCATTCGATATAAAACAACCGATTGCAACTGGCAAGAAAAATAAATATGTTGTTATGTCATCGCTAAATATTGTTAAAGATGCAATTATTGATGCTAATAATAAATAGAGCTTGTTTTGTCTTTTGCAATAAAACTCAATTAATATATATGAAAGAAGAATATAAGCATATGTAGGAACATGTATTATCGCAACAGAAAGCATGTAACTAACTGCTGTACCCGGGAAAAAAAGGAACAGTAGTAAAGGCCATGCTTTTTTGTAGCCGGAACTTGTTCCAAGAGCGTAGCATGAGGCGATAAGGCCACCCGCCATTAATCCAGGTATGACGTATGTTATCCACTCAGAATAACCAAAAAGCTTTATGGCAAGCGCAAACCAGACTAAGTCAGTAAAATAAAAAGTGACTGTTGATAAATACCATCCTTTCAGCGCAAAGTTACCTTTAGCAATATCAGCGGCCTCCAGAATGCCGCTCATGCTGTCAGAGCTTGGGGTGAACTTATAGCTTAATGCACTAAAAATATAAGAAAATATTAAAAAAACTAATAATGTTGAAATTCCCTTTTTAGTCATTTTTTAAAATCCTTAAGCAAATATTTAGGGCGTCTTTTAGTTTCAATGTAAATTCTGCCAATGTATTCTCCAAGCACACCGATTCCTATCAATTGAACACCTCCAAGGAAAAGTATTGAAACAAGCAGTGACGGATAACCTCGTACCGGGTTTCCAAAAGCCAGCGTATCTAAAACCATCCACGCGCCATAAATAAAAGCCATCCCTGCGACAACAAGACCGATATACGTCCACATCCGCAAAGGGAAAGTGGAAAAGCTGGTTATGCCTTCAATCGCCAGATTCCATAACTTCCATCCGTTGAACTTGGTGCTGCCTGCCACGCGTTCAGCGCGTATATATTCCACCACATCAGTGCATCCACCAACCCAACTCAGGACGCCCTTCATGAACAGGTTACGCTCAGGCATCAGCTTGATGTTTTCGACTACCTCGCGAGACATCAGGCGGAAGTCACCAACATTTTCTTCGATCTTGGGGTCGCTGATTTTGTTATGCAGCTTATAAAACCATTCGGCAGTTTTACGTTTAAGGCGCCCATCAGTAGAGCGATCAGTTCGTTTTGCCAGTACCATATCAGCACCGGCTTGCCATTTTTCTATAAGTTGAGGAATAACCTGAATAGGGTCCTGTAGGTCAACGTCAATCGGGATTACTGCGTCACCTTTTGCATGGTCAAGTCCTGCAAAAAGCGCCGGTTCTTTCCCAAAATTACGCGTAAAGGAGAGCGGGACTACAAGAGGATCGCTAACAGCAAGGGCTTTAATAATCGACTCTGTGGCATCTTTGCTGCCATCATTGATGAACACGATTTCAACTTCGTGATCTTTTAGCTCATCAAACTCCCTCACGGTTTTATAAAAAATGGGTATTGTATCTTCTTCGTTGAAGACTGGAACGACCAGAGAAATTTTCATTTCGCATCTCTAAATACAATGAGTTTTGAGTAAATAAAGCCTGCTATCAGGCTAAAACCGGAAAATGTGGTCAGGGTTAATACTGGCGGAAATTTCATGGCATCTGATATATAACCCATCAGAGCAGCCATAGCGCCCATAAAAACAACGAACGCAATATAGCGGCCAGATGTCGCCCTGGAACGGAATGTCCATTTAGCGTTAGCAAAAAAACTAAACGTGACAGCTATACAGAAGGCGGCCAGATTTGAAACAGCCTGGCTTGCGCCGAAATGCAGAAACATCCCGAAGCATACCCAGTGTAGAGCAGTATTGATTACGCCAATTGAAACGTATCGACTAAATAGCTTTAACATTATAAAAATCAGTAAATTCTGAAAGGGGCAAAGTTTAGCACCAGTCAGTGACTTGATCGACCTGATAATTACACGAACTGTATATACATACAGTGTAGTTGGGGGCCGATATAATGCCAAGAAAATCAGATGTCCGTTTCGCATTCACACTTGCGATACAGAAAAACCCGAAGGGGTACCAGTGCCTGCGCACAGACGACTTCATCAGGGAGTTGGGTAAGCTTAACTGGCACTTCAGCCAGGCAGATGCCAATGAATGGATAGAGCGCTATCAGCCTGACTTTGTCGACAGGACGCCAGACTTCAGCGGGAACCGGCTCTGGATGCTCCGGGCTATGGGGAGGATTCACTAATGGGCTTTCCTTCTCCTGCGTCTGATTACATAGAGCGCACGCTCACGCCTGAAATTCTGTGTCGCATCGACGCCAATTGCCATGTGATCGAGACAAACACCGGTTATGCGGTTATTGATCGCTCACTCAGGCCAGCAAACAGTGATCTGGTGCTGGCTATATATGATGGCCGCAGCCGGTTCGCTAAAGTGATGGGGAAATCTCTGATAACGGATGACGGAGAGGCGATAAAGGGAGAGGCGCTGGATGGTGTTACGGTGTTCGGCGTGCTGACGCATACGATCAACAGCTTGTATGATGATAGCGGGGTGGTGTGAATTTCAGTTCAATACGATACCGAAATTTTCCCGAATGGAGCCCGAAAAACTCAGCAAGTATTTGATGATAAATAAACGCAATGGTAAGTGTTGATAAGTGCTTTTTACTGACTTTAGCGACTTAACTTATTAATATAAAAATATTTATCGACATGCACCATAAACAGGAATCGTATTCGGTCTTTTTTTATCTGCATGTCCTCCATGGAATCTACCCGTTCATTCTGAAACATTCACCAAGTCCATGCATACAGCCAAGCGATAACATACTCTGCACCGCGCACGTCCAGGGATTTTTTTGTCATGGCGATGTTTTTATGACTGAGCATCGGCCAGGCACGCGTAACGCTATCGCTGAGCGATTGCTGTATTTAAAACAGCAATCGCACTGGTGCTTTTTTGCTTTTAGGCTGTTTTAAATACTAATCTTTTCATTTTTGTACTATAAAACAGCACTAATAGAGGACCCAAAATACCGCAAAATAGATACAACATCTTTGCGAGAAGTCCAACACCTGGGGCAGTTCCAAGTGTATGCAGGGAATTTTCATTCAGGATATTGTTTCTTATCAGGATAAATGAACCGACCTTAAAGAACAGGAAATGCAGTGCTAATATATGAACAGTATTTTCGCCGATGTACTTCAGGAAATTTACCACAATGCTTGTTTTAATATAATGTGATGCACCAATGACAACGGCAATGCTTATAAGCGATAAAAATATAAACAAGAAAGGATCAGTTTCTCCATATAAATAAAGTGCTGGTCTTAAATAAATATAGGTCAGTAACATTATCGTAAGACATGGCACCAGAATGTTTTTAGATTTCAGGAGTGAGAGTCCATAATCCTTAAATAAATAACCAATGTAAAAAAAAGGAAGATACACAAAGAATTGTGCATTCGGTATGTTTCTGTATAGGTTAATATTGTCTGATATATACTTGCTTTTTACCAACCACCAGCCAAAGAAAAATAAAAACACTATCAGGATAGTTGGTAACAGGTTGCTGTTCGTGAAAGTTTTGCTTGCCTTGTTGATGGTGTAAAAAATAATCTGCATTATTACCAAAACAGGTATAAACCACATCGCACCCAAAAGAGGTTCTGACGGGATAGTTATTGAATTGATAAATGCCAACATCATATCGCTGGTGGTATACTCTACCGCGTTTTCCGGCAGTATGTTCAAACTAACAAAGTGATTATGCAATAAAATAAACAATAAAGAGTAGCTAAAATATTGGGTTAATATTTTCTTTCTGCTAAAAATAAATGATATAAAACTATTGGCGTATTTATCGTAATTGAAGAAAAAACCAGATAATAGAAAAAAACCCGCTACATGGTAGTAGTAAAACATTTCAGCAAAAGGGAAATATGCGATATGCCCTGCGACTACAGAGGCCATTAATAACCCCTTGGCAACATCTAAACTTTTGTCTCTCACAATTTCTTTCTTCTGTTCCGCAACAAAATCGTTAACTGTTGATTCCATTTTTTATCAATTATGAATTTTTAATAGAGTTTTAATGCTAACATGTAAAAAAAAATTTATAAAGATTCTCTCGTTTGGCTCCACGTGGCTATTGCTACGGTGTATGTACAACCGATCAATGACGGATTGCATATGCGTACCTTTACGATGGACAACAGCGTCCCGGAGTATAGTTAAAATCTATACAATCGATAAATTCTGTCCAAATTTTGACAAAAATTATTTTGATTACTATTTTATTTCAATTGGTTATAGGTCGCTTCCTTAAGCGATTTATCAGCGAGAATAGATAAAACAGAAGCCCGGTATCCACGCACACTTGATGCTGCAGAGAAAAGGAGCGCACATGAAATTCTGGCCTGTTTTGACCGGCGTAGCGGTTGCACTGACGCTGGTGGCTTGCAAGTCGCCCACTCCGCCGAAAGGCGTACAGCCCGTCACCGGCTTTGATGCCAGCCGCTATCTTGGCAAATGGTATGAAATCGCACGGCTGGAAAACCGCTTTGAACGCGGCCTGGAGCAGGTTACCGCGACCTATGGCCAGCGTCGCGACGGGGCAATCAGCGTGCTGAACCGGGGTTACGATCCGCAAAAGCAAAAGTGGCGTGAGAGTGAAGGCAAAGCCTTGTTTACCGGGTCGCCGACGACCGCCGCGCTGAAGGTCTCGTTCTTTGGCCCGTTCTATGGCGGCTATAACGTTATTGCTCTCGATGACGACTATCACTACGCGCTGGTGAGTGGGCCAAACCGCGATTACCTGTGGATCCTCTCACGCACGCCGACCATTCCGGATGCCGTGAAGCAACATTATCTCGCGGTTGCGCAGCGTCTGGGTTTCCAGGTCAATAAACTCCATTGGGTTGTGCAAAGCGACTAGTGCGGGGAACCCGCTCTCCGGAGGTTGCAGAAAAGCCGGAGAGCGGCTTATGTCCATAATGGCTGCGGCATCAGAGCAAAGCGGGCAGGTTTGCCTTTCTGAACCCTCTAGAAGGTATAAAGAATGGCCAACACGCCAGTACCTTCATTACGGCGCTGCACCAGCGGGCTGTCTGCGGCATGGTCGCTTAACCAACTATAACCGACACTGATCATTGCTCCCCAGTGTTCATCAAATTGATGATTCCACGTCAGGTCACTGTTCACCCCATAGAACCCCGCCGCCGCCGCATAGCGAGCGTATCCACTACGCAGACTTTGCTCTCTGCTGACGCCATAAAAAGTGTTCATATATCGGCTATCGCCAAACAGCGCGGCAGACTGAAAAGCCAACGTATCGCTGGTGGTTTGCAGCGGGATTAACGCCAGCGATGTCTGGTATTGCACGCCCTGGCCGTCGGTCAGGGGAAGGGTGGCTTTGCCTTCAATGTTAAGCCACGGGGTAATGCTCCAGCCGACAGCCATGGCCGTATTGAGGGTGGCATCAATATTACCCATCCCTTTTAAATTGTTTGCGCCATCGCGCCAGCCGGAGTTGCTATCAGCACGACCCAGACCATAACCGAGCGTATGTTCGAAATAGAGACCGTTATCGGCCTGTAAGTCGTAACCCAGCCCCTTTTGCGAATCAAAAAAAAGCGCATTCCAGCGTGCCTGTATCACCGGAACCATTTGCAGGCGTTGTTTGTCTGAGCCACTGTAGCGAGGGGCATATTGCCCCCCGATGCCCAGGGTGAACGCATTTTGCGCGGCAGTATCGTCATCAGCATGGGCTGAAAATGCGAAGGCGGCCAGTAATGGGCTGCTCCTGTACAAGGCGGTTTTTATCGATATCATCATCACATCTCGCTTATTGGGGAACATGCTGTTGCGGCAGGGTTTTACCATCTTCTGAGCGCGGAATATATCCGGCTCATATCAATAAACGGTCAGGAAAGTGTTAAGAAACGGTCAAGGTGAGCAAATGCTGTCCCGGAAAATTCTTGTGATCGAAGACGATGTCGATGCGGCAAACGTGCTGGAAGCCTACCTGCGTCGTGAAAATTACGATGTATCGTTGACCGTCGATGGCCTTAGCGGGCTTGAGCTGGCGCAACGCTGGAAGCCCGATCTTATCCTGCTGGATGTGATGTTGCCGGGAATGAATGGTACAGAAGTGCTGGCGGCTCTGCGTCGCAAAAGCGATGTGCCAGTGATTATGGTGACGGCGATGGGAGATGCGCCCGATCGTATCGGAGCGTTACGTTACGGCGCGGATGATTACGTCGTGAAGCCCTACCATCCCGGCGAAGTAGTGGCACGCGTTCAGGCGGTGCTGCGACGCGCTGGCCGCACAGAAACGCGTGAAGAGATCCTGCGCTGGCATCATCTGGAAGTGAACACTACCGCCATTACGGCGGCGGTCATCCAGCCGGATAACAGCGAGCGTTTTCTCGAACTGACGCCAGCCGAGTTTTCGATTTTAACCACTTTGCTGCGCCATCCGACGCGACCTTTCTCACGCCAGTTCCTGCTTGAGCAGTGCCTGCCGGAAAGCGAGGCGCTGGAAAGGGTCGTCGATACCCACGTTTATAATTTACGCAAAAAACTTGAAAGTGCGGGCGTAACGGGCGTTTTAGCCAATGTGCGCGGGGTCGGCTACAGGTTCCGGCAGCCATGAAAAAATCGGTTTATCAGTCGCTCTGGCGCTGGATTTGCGGGCGTATCCTCGCGCTGGCGATCGGCTCTGTCATCATCATCGCGTTATGTATGTGGTTGCGTTACGCCGTGCAGAATTTCTGGGTGCTGCATCATATGCCCGCCCCGGTGCGCGGCGAGTTTCTTGCCCTGAAAGAGAACCCGCAACTCAATCCGTCGCGCTTCCACGATATTGTCGACACATGGTGGGGGCTGAGCTATTCCACGCCCTCAATTGCCTCTGCGGACTGGATAATGGTCGCAGTGCTGGTGCTGGTGATGATCCCCTTCATTGTCATTATGGGGCTTCGCTATGTGCGGCCGCTGGCGCTGCAATTCAGCCGTCTGCGGGATGCGGCCGACGAAGTCTCGCACGGTCAGTTTGGTAGCCAGGCGGAGCTGGTAAAAGAAGCGCCTGAGGAAATGGTGCGATTCGCCAGCGACTTCAACAGCATGACGCGCCAACTGGCGAGATATGAACGCGAGCTTCGGGCTTCGCATGTGGCGATGGCACATGAACTGCGCTCGCCGCTGACGGCCGCCATTGGTCGTTTGCAGGGTATGTTGGATGGGGTGTTTGAACCCAGCGAAGCGCAGCTGGGAATGGTGATGAAGCAGTTGCAGTATCTCAGCCGGCTGACGGATGAACTCCACCTGTTATCGCTGGCTGATGCGGGACAGCTTACGCTTACGCTCCAGCCGGTGTCTCTGGCGGAACTGTTAAATGAGCGTGCGGCATGGCTGAAACCACTGGCGGATAGCGCCGGTCTGGCGATTACCGTTACCGCAAGCGCACCTTCGATGTTCATCGGCGACGCGTTCCGCCTGGGGCAGGTTTTTACTGTCTTGATGGAAAATGCGCTGCGCTATGGTCGGCGGGACGGCCATTTATCCATCGTTCTTCAGCAACAGCATAATCTCTACCGGATTGATTTTGAGGATGACGGGCCGGGCGTGACGGCGGATTTTCTGCCGCTTATATTTGAGCGCTTCACCCGCGCAGAAACGTCGCGGGCGCGACATTCCGGAGGCAGCGGTCTTGGACTCTCCATTGCTCGCGCCATCTGCCACGCGCATGGCGGCAGCATCAACGCTTCATTACCGGAAAAAGGCGGCCTGAAAGTCAGCATCTCGCTTCCTACAGACGCGACGGGGTAATTCACACGCTCTTGATGGATTCTTGACGAAAACTGGAACGAATCTCGACGCAAGCCGGATTTAATGGCGCCATTACCGATTCGGAGTGGCGTTATGTCAGAACAGTTTAGTGATTATCTGCGTCAGGGCCTGCATCATCTTTTTACTGTTGCACGCACGGTTTCCCTCTTTTCTCTGCTTCCGCTGCTGCTTCTCGCGGGGGTACTGCCATTGTTGACGGGGTGCGGAGATAAACCGACAGAAAAACCCGCACCGCCAAGACCCGTTCGTTATCAGGTTATCGGGGCGGCATCCGCGCATCCGGTGACAGTGCGCACCGGGGAGATCCGCGCCCATGATGAAACGGCGCTGGCTTTCCGCCTCGACGGGCGAATGGTCAGCCGCCTGGTCGATATTGGCGAACGGGTGCATGCCGGACAGGTACTTGCTGCAATTGAAAGTGAGACCGGGAAAAACCAACTGACCAGTGCCACCGCAGATGTGGAAAGCGCCCGCGCCGCCGAACGCGTTGCGGCGCTTAACCTGAGCCGAATGCAGAAGCTCATGCCTTCCGGGGCCATCGCCCGCACTCAGCTTGATAGCGCTCGCGCCGACTGGCAGGCGGCCGCATCCCGCCTGCAAAGCAGTATCGCCGCATTGCATACTGCGCAGGAGAATCTGGGCTGGACCCAACTGACAGCGCCTGCCGATGGGATCATCACTCGCGTCAGCGCCTCGGCGGGGCAAGTGGTCAGCGCAGGGCAGACGATCTTCACGCTGGCGACCAGCGATGCGCGAGATGTGGTTTTTGATATCGCCGATCCACAGCTTTTGCCTGCATCATCGTCAAACACACTACGGTTTCCGGTGGCTTTGCTGGCAAACCCGGCTATCCGCGCCAGCGGAAAATTGCGCGACATCAGCCCGCAGGCCGATCCGCAGACCCGCACTTGGCAGGTCAGGGTGACTTTAGAGGCCCCGCCTTTGGCGATGGCGCTGGGAGCCAGCGCGACCGTTGAGATACCGTCAACAATGCCTGGCGGCTATACCGTACCGGCGTCAGCACTCAGCCGCATCGGCGATCAACCGGCGGTGTTTATTATCGACGGGCATGGACAAGCGCAATTACGCGCGGTCGCGCTTGCCGGTTACTCTGCAACATCCGCCGTGATTGCTTCAGGCGTGGGCGTCGGCGACAAAGTCATCACCGCAGGCGTAAGCAAACTGCGCGCCGGTGAACCGGTAATTGTCGGGGAGCCGCAGCCATGAAGCCTGTTGAACCACGCTTTAATCTTTCTGCCTGGGCGCTGGCACATCAGCAACTGGTAAGCTTTTTTATGCTGCTTATTATCGCGACCGGCGTGCTGTGTTACGAAAATCTGCCGCGTAATGAAGATCCAGCCTTCACCATCAAGACGGCGGTGGTCTCTGCCCAGTGGCCTGGCGCTACGGTTGCGGATACCACGCGGCTTGTTACCGATGTGCTGGAGAAGAAACTCCAGGAGATCCCGTGGCTGGATTATATCGAAAGCGAAACCCGGGCTGGCAGCGCCGTTATCTATGTCAATCTGCGCGACGATACGCCGCCGCGGCAGGTGCCGGACATCTGGTATCAGATCCGCAAAAAGATGCAGGACATTGCCCCTTCGCTGCCTCAGGGCGCGCAAGGCCCGGCGGTGAATGATGAGTTTGATGACACCTTTGGCACAATTTATGGCTTCACGACGGAGGGCTATAGCGCGCGTGAACTGCGCGATCGCGTAGAGGAGATCCGCCGTGGCCTGATGTCGCTGCCGGACATGGGCAAAATGACCCTGCTGGGTGAACAGCAGGAGCAGATAGTGATCGCCTTTTCGCCCCGACAACTGGCGGGGATGGGGCTGGATATCCAGCAGGTGAGCGATGCGTTGGCCGCGCAAAATGCCGTCGAACCAGCCGGGACACTTCGTACCGGCAAAGATAATGTCGCGCTGCGCGTCAGCGGCGGGCTGACCAGCGAGGAGAGCCTGCGGGCGGTCACCCTGCATATCAACGACCGCTATATTCCGCTGACCGATATTGCCACGGTAAGCCGCCAGATTGCCGAGCCGCCTGCGCCGGTATTTCGCGTCAACGGCCAGCCTGCGATCGGGTTAGCCATTTCGATGGCTGCCACCGGTAATATGCTGCGTTTCGGCCAGGCATTGAATGCAAGAATGGCTGAAGTTGCGGCGCAGTTGCCGCATGGTATTGAGATGGTGAAGGTGGCAGATCAGTCGGCGGTGGTGAGCGACGCGGTCAGCGGTTTTGTCCGGGTGCTGGTTGAGGCTGTGCTGATTGTGCTTGCCGTCTCTTTTGTTTCGCTGGGAATGCGGGCGGGGCTGGTGGTTGCCGCCGCGATACCGCTGGTACTGGCGATGACCTTTGCCGGGATGATGCTGGCTGGCATTGGGTTGCAGCGCATTTCTCTGGGCGCGCTGATCATTGCGCTGGGGCTGCTGGTGGATGACGCGATGATCACTGTCGAAACCATGGTAGCCCGGCTGGAAGCTGGCGAGTCACGCAAAAGTGCCGCCACCTATGCATTCAAAACCACGGCATTTCCTATGCTCACCGGAACGCTGGTGATGATCGCCGGTTTCATCCCCGTTGGCTTTGCCGCCAGCAGCGCCGGAGAATACTGTTTCTCCCTGTTTGCCGTGGTGTTGATGGCCTTACTCTGCTCGTGGGTGGTCGCCATACTCTTTTCTCCCCTGACGGGCGCATGGTTGCTGCCAGCCCACATCAACGGGCACCAACGCGGCGCAGGACGGCTGGCGCGTGCATATCGGGCTTTGCTGGCGTGCGTGCTGCGCCACCGTTTATCGACCCTGGCGATTGCCGTTACTGCACTGGCGCTGGCGGCGATCGGTACGCGCTGGATGCAGGGCGAGTTTTTCCCGGCCTCGGATCGCCCGGAGCTGCTGGTCAGCCTGGCTCTGCCAGCGAATGCCTCTCAGCCTGAAACAGAGCGGCAGGCGGAACGCCTGGAAAGGGCGCTCAAGGGGAATACGGATATCGATCACTACACCACGTATGTCGGTTCCGGCGCGGTCCGTTTTTATCTGCCGATGGATGTGTTGCTGGATAATGAAAACACTGCACAGCTGGTGGTGGTGGCGAAAAATCTGGCGGCGAGGGATCGCCTGCGCCAGCAACTGACGACGCTGCTGGCCAGCCAGTTCACCGATCTGACAACCCGTGTTTCACCGCTGGAGTTAGGGCCGCCCGTGGGCTGGCCGGTGAAATACCGGGTGAGCGGGCCGGATTATGCGCAGGTGCAACGGCTTGCGCATCGCCTGGCGGCAGAAATAGGCACGTCATCACTGACTCGCGAAGTGAACCTGACCGCTGGCGAGCCAGAGAGAACGATCTCGCTTCAGGTCAACCAGACGGCAGCGCGGGCGGCAGGGGTTTCATCAGAGAGCATCGCGCAAATGCTGAATACCGTCTGGTCCGGCAGCACGGTGACCACGGTACGGGATAACGATCGTCTGGTCGGGGTGGTGTTGCGCGGCAACGATCGCGAACGGCTGGATTTTGGCACGCTGTCGACGTTGATGTTACCGACGGCAAAGGGCACAAAAATTCCGCTGAGCGAAGTCGCCACGCTGGCCTGGGGCGTGGACGATCCGGTTATCTGGCGTCGCCAGCGACTGCCTTTTATCACGGTTCAGACCGATCTGGCGCCCGGCGTGCGCGCTGAAAGCGTGTCGGCTGGCCTGCGTCCAGCAGTGGATAAACTGCGCGCGCAACTGCCTGCCGGATACCGAATCGAAGAAGGCGGGACGGCGGCTGAATCCGATAAAGGAAACCGCTCGGTGTACGCTGTGTTACCCGTGACGCTCATTGTCATGCTGACGTTGTTAATGCTTCAGTTGCAGCGTTTTTCCCGCATGCTGCTTGCGCTGCTGATGGCCCCTTTCGGTCTGCCGGGGATTGTCATGGCAATGTTGCCGACGGGAACGCCGATGGGCTTTGTGGCATTGCTGGGGGTGATTGCGCTGGCGGGGATGATTATTCGCAACGCGGTCATTTTGATTAGCGAAGTGGACAACAATCTGGCGCAGGGGATGGCCGCAAACGAAGCCATTGTGGCGGCGACGGAGCACCGGGCGCGGCCTATTATGTTGACCGCCTGTGCCGCGATTCTCGGGATGATCCCTATCTCGCATCAGGTATTCTGGGGGCCGATGGCCTACGCGATTATTGGCGGGTTGATTGTGGCCACGCTGGTCACGCTGACCGTGTTACCCGCTGCCTTCAGCCTGCTGCTGAGTTGGCATAAAACCGCGGGCGGGACGGAAAACCGCCATTAGCCCATTCAGGCTATCAGGGAACATCTGGCCGCTAGCTGAAAACCGGCATATGCCGGAAGCGGAGTGGGCCGGGTGAAAACAGAGAATTGCTCTCTTTATTTTACCCGCAGGCTGGCGGGGGCTTTGCCGCCCCCGTTCAGCCGCGCGGCCGTGAGCCTGACTGCAGGCGAAAAAAATCGATCAGTAAGCGCATTGCTGGCGCCATAAAAGCGTTGCGCGGATAGTAAAGAAAGAATCCCTCTTCATGTCTATGCCACTGCGGCAGGACGTGAATCAGCGTTCCCGCTTCGATGGCGGCGTGGACTTGCTGTTTTTCCAATAACGCCAGCCCGACGCCCGATTCAGCGGCAGCCAGTTGCACATTGATATCATTGACGGTTAATGCCGCATCGACGGCAACCTCGACTTTTTCATTACCGCGTTGCAGTTTCCAGCGATACTGCGCGCCATTCTCGCTCCAGCGATAATTAATCAAGCGATACTGGCTGAGGGCTTCAGGCCGCGTGGGCAGAGGCTGCTCGCGGAAACAGGAGGGCGCTGCGACAATCACCATTTGCAGATCGTCTGTCATGCGCGCTGCAATCATGTCTTTTGGCACGCGGTCTCCGGTGCGGATCCCGGCATCAAACCCGGCGGCCACCACATCTTCAAGATGATCATCAATGACCAAATCAAGCTGGATGCCGGGATAAAGCGACATGAAGCGTTGCAGCTTCGGCAGAATGGCGCGCTGCGCGGCCAGACGTGACAGATTGATGCGCAGCTTGCCCCGCAGCGCCGGCCCCGTTTCGCTGACGGACTCAACTGCGCTCTCCAGCGCCTGCATCGGCGCAGAGAGTCGGGCAATAAAATCCAGCCCGGCTTGCGTCGGTGAAACGCTGCGCGTGGTGCGATTGAACAGGCGAACCTGCAATCGGGTTTCAAGCGTGCGAATGGTATGACTCACCGCTGACGGGGATAACCCCAGTCTCCCCGCGGCGCGGCGGAAGTTTTTCTCCTCGGCGACCGCCAGAAAAGCGACCAGTTCCGTGTATTCGGTTCCTTTCACATTGTTGCCCCTCATTCACCAGTTCATGCGGATTATAAGGTATTAATTCGCAATCCCGGCGCTGTCAGAATGCAAAACAGATCAATAACCGAGGAAAAGAAGCGATGCAGACCATGAAACGCTGGGAAATGAACCAGACAGGGCGTGACGCGTTAGCGCTGAATCATGTTGCCCGGCCACAGCCCGCAGCGGATGAAGTGCTGGTAAAAGTGATGGCAGTTGCCCTCAATCATCGGGACCTGATGGTCATCGAAAATGGGCGCGGTTTACCCCTGCGTTTTCCTTTTACACCTGGCTCCGATCTTTCAGGTTGTGTGGTGGCTACCGGCGCGAATGTGACCCGCTTTGTGCCAGGCGATAAGGTGATTTCTGTCTTTACGCCGGAGTGGCAGGACGGGCCACGGCCGGGTAATGCGCGTGAAATGTCTTACCGGACGCTGGGCGGATTCTATCCGGGCGTGCTGGCGGAGTATGTCGTAATGAAAGAGAACTGGCTGGTACGCAAACCGGTTTCTCTGGATCATGTGCAAGCCAGCACTTTACCTTGCGCTACGCTCACGGCCTGGTTCGCACTGGTCGAACGCGGCAATATCCAGCCCGGAGAAACGGTGCTGATAGAAGGAACTGGCGGCGTGGCGCTCGCCGCACTGCAGCTTGCCTGCATGAAAGGGTCGCGCACCTTGCTGGTGACCCGAAGCAGCAAATGTGAACAGGCGAAACAGTGGGGCGCGGATGAGGTGATCGATCGCCAGCAGGATGTTGTGGCGACGGTTCTGGCATTAACCGCCGATCGTGGGGTGGATCACGTGCTGGAGCTTGTCGGTGGCAGCCATCTGGGTCAGTCCGCCGCAATGGCGGCGGTGGGTGGAAAAATTTATCTGATTGGCGCGTTGGCGGGTTTCGAGGTTTCTTCGCCGCTGGAACCGTTGCTGTTTAAAGATCTGCATATTTATGGCATTGGCACCGGACACCGACGGGCGCTTGAAGATCTCTGCGTTGCTGTCGACCAACAGGGATTCGCTCCGGTGATAGACCAGCTTTATCCGCTGGAAGCGCTGCCAGCGGCGCTGGCACATCTGGAGCGTGGGCCGTCAGGCAAGATAATTATCACCATGGAAAATAAGACAATCAGGTGATCGCGTCTTGCGGAATTATTATTCGGCAATGATGTTTTTGTTGTAAAAAATATAAACGGGCAGGGTAAATCACCGCCCGTTTATATTTATTTCAGCACCAACGCATGCATTTTTTCTGCAACATCATCCAGTAACTGAAAACGACGGCGATATTCTGCGCGTTTTTTACTGGCGATACTTTCCAGCGACTTACGTGAAAAAATTAGCGGCAAACGCCAGCGCCAGGTATTATCTTTTGCCCCTTCAATCGACGCCCAAAATTCATCATAGCTGGCATGGAAATGTCGTCCTTTGCTCAGGCGATAACGCAACGCACGGAACACATGCCCGTTATCACTTACGCCATAGATTGCCGAAATACCGGTCAGTGTGGCGAGCTGGCTCAGTACTTCAAGGGCGATTTTTTTCGGGAAAATGCCGTGGCAGGCGCGGGTCGCCAGTTTAATGACCTCATGGCTGACCTCTTTGCGCGGGCCTTGCAGACCACCAATGACCAGAATTTGCTGCCCCTTTTCGCTGATCACGCTGAACGTTGCGCTGGCCAGTAACGTATTGTCGCCATCGCACAACCAGAGTGTGCTTTCCCCTTCGCGTTCCGCTTTGCTGGCGTTAGAAGCATACACCGTGAAATGCGTATCATCTTTCCCCATAAAATCAATAATCTGTGTGGGTTCTGTCGCGCTGAGGGCCGCGGCCAGTCGCGGTGATACGTTGTTATCAAGCCAGTGGTAGTGGTTGATAATGGCATCGGCACGCTGTGAGGCATGTAAACCGCGCGTCAGATACTGACGGTGCGATTTACTCGGCAGTGTGATTTGGGTCGCCAGCAGCCGGTCGAAATCCGGGCGGCGGGAAAGGGCATTAAGCATGCGGTTGGTGGCAGACCAGAACAGCAGCGAACGCAGCAGAAACTTAAGGCGATACTCGCGCTTTTTCCAGATGGGGCCAGGCACGAGGCGACCACTCACCAGATCACCAATAATGTGTGAATTATTATTTTGTTTAAGTTCTGTTGATTGACTAATATTCGACACGGTGAATGGCCTCTAATTAATATATTGATATTTTAGAGGTCTGGAAAATACAAATTAATAGGCGCCTTTGTTTTATTTCGCTTTCATTTAACCTTTATTTAATTAACAGGCTGAGCGCAATTATTACTCCATCTGTCAAGGATTTTCCTATACTCAAAAAAGGGAGGGAAATTATGTATCAACGTCTTGATGGAGAGCGCTGGCGGCATATCTGGCTGGTTGGCGATCTGCACGGTTGCCACCAGCGTTTAATGCAGGCGCTACGCGCACGCCAGTTTGATCCGTACCAGGATCTGCTGGTGTGCGTGGGGGATTTAATCGATCGCGGGCCGGATAGCCTGCGCTGCCTGGCGCTGCTCAAAAAACGCTGGTTTAAGACCGTGCGCGGTAATCATGAGCAGATGGCGATTGACGCCCTGCGTTTTGGCGATATGGCGATGTGGCAACTCAATGGTGGTAGCTGGTTTAGTGCCCTCAGCGAGGCGGAACAGCAAGAGGCGCTGGCCGCGCTGCGCACCTGCGCTGAATTGCCTTATATTCTGGAGATACGCTGCGGCGGCGCGGTGAACGTCATCGCGCATGCGGATTACCCGGCTGAAGAGTACCAGTGGGAACAAGCCGTGGACGGTGAATCGGTGCTGTGGCGCCGCGACAGGCTCAACCAGTGGCTGGCAGGAAAAGGGCAGCGTATTGCGGGCGCCGATCATTTCTGGTTTGGTCATACGCCGCTGAAAGCGCGCATTGACAGACAAAACCAGCACTACATCGACACCGGAGCTGTCTTCGGCGGTGAATTAACGCTGGTGCAGTTACAGTAGCTAAAAATCGCTGAATTCATTGGCCGGGTGCCAGAAACCATCAATAAACTCTTCGACGGGAAAACAGCCGCCATAGCGTATGCGTTGATTGTCCATGGCAACAAGGCACTGCTGCTCCGTATTAAACACATCGACTACGATGTCGTCACATCCACCGTCCAGGTAGCAAACGAATAAGACCAGCGCGAACATTCCATCCCTCAGTTCCGTACAACGTAACGATAAGTGTAGGGGATGAATTCAGGCAGGGGAAATCAGGCGGGTAAATAACCCGTCTTACGGACGGGTTTCCATTGGATCAGGCAAGGCGCATAACCCAGGTATCAGATTGTTGATCGTAATGCTCGCGATAAAGGACCGAATGTTCGCCGTTAAGGAGCGCGGGAATGCTGGTGTCCGCGTCCCAGGCATCAAGTTGCATGCATAAATCTGGATCGGAACTACAGGGGATATGTAACGTTCGCTCCCCCTGGTTCTCTCCCTGCAACTCGGCATCATCGATTTCGAATGCGCCAATGCGCACGCTGGTTTTCGTCATAATGCTCTCCGTTGAACGTTGAAATGTGGTACGACCAGTGTAGCCGTCCAAATTTCAGCCTGGTACAACATGGAGAAAGATGCCAGTCAGAATGTGCGCTTTTTTTGTGCGGCATCACGCATTACTGGCAAACAATCGGCCATCACGCACCAGTTCACGCGGATAACTGTTCTTCAGCCGCGATCCCACTTTTTTCGCCAGACCCAGCGGTTGCCCCTGGAAAGTGACAATCACATCGTCACGCGCGGGCAGTGTTTGCGGGTAAATATCGCGTCCGCGATACCACTCTTCCGCCTCGGCGAGCGCCAGGGAAAACGCCAGCGGGTTATCCTGGCCCGCCAGCGCAATCACCGCTTCGTGCTGCCAGCGATACCCTTTGTTGTGCGTTTCCGCCAGACGCAGGCCAATGCGCGAGAAGCGGACTTTGCCGATTAACGGCTCGATTTCGGTCGGAAACAGCCACAGCTCTTTATCGCGCTGCCACAGGCGCAGGCTGTCGTCCCAGCGTAAGCCTACGGCAGTAGCAGCCGTTGCGACCTGGGACGCCTCTTTTGCTTTGAGCGGCGTGAAAGGGAAATTGCCCACTTTGTACGTCGGTGCAGGCAAAGGCTCGACCGCCGCCGTTTTACGCAGACGGGCGACAAAAAAACCTTCGCAGTCGTAAATTTGCGGGAATACGTGCAGGAAACCTTCCGCTGTTATAGCGCGAGCGGCATCGGCAAACAGCCCATCCAGCGGCAGAAATTCGACGGCATCCGGGTACTGTTCCCGCAACCAGTGGCAGATGGCTTCATTTTCGTCGCGGTTGAGCGTGCAGGTGGAATAGACCAGCGTGCCACCGGGACGCAGCGCGTGAAAAGCGCTATCAATCAGTTCACGCTGCGTGGCCGCAATTTCCAGATTGCTGGCGACGGACCAGTTTTTCAGCGCATCCGCATCTTTACGCACTACACCTTCGCCGGAGCAGGGCGCATCAAGCAGAATAGCGTCGAACATCTCGGGCAGCGCAGGGCCGAATACGCGGCCATCAAAATGTGTCATGGCCACATTGCGGATGCCATTGCGGCTGATATTCGCGTGCAACACTTTGACGCGGCTGGCGGAAAATTCGTTGGCAAGAATGGCGCCGGAATTATTCATCCGCGCGGCGATCTGCGTGGTTTTGGAGCCCGGTGCGGCGGCTACGTCCATCACGCGCTGCGGCATTTCGCCATCGGCAAACAACGCGGCAACGGGCAACATTGAACTCGCTTCCTGAATATAAAACATCCCGCTCAGGTGCTCAGCAGTACTGCCCAGCGGCAGCGCTTCTTCATCATCGCGCTCGATCCAGAACCCTTCCTCGCACCACGGTACCGGCGTCAGTTGCCAGCCATAAGGGGCGACAAGGGTGAGAAAATCGGCGACAGAGATTTTCAGCGTGTTAACGCGAATACTGCGGCGCAGCGGGCGCTGGCAGGCAGCGATAAACTCATCGAAAGAGAGATGTTCCGGCATTGCCAGGCGCATTTGCGCGAGGAATTCCTCAGGGAGGTAGACAGCGTTTTGAGCCACGGGGCGCACCACAAGGAGAAAAACAGGCGCGCAGTGTAGCATAAAGGCTCCGGCGCAAACACGCCGGAGCAGGCAGGGTTAGCGGGGAAGGGCAGTGCCCCATTCGCGCCACTCTTTTGGCTCGCTTTCCAGCAGCAGGAAGTGTTTACCCGGCTGCGCTTTCGGTGCCAGCGGCGTTTCCGGCGGCGTGGCGAAAGCAATACCACCGCGAATGAACTGATTGAATGTGCCGGTTTTGACGACGCCGCCGACCAGACCGAAATCCAGCGTATAACCGGAAGCCAGCCAGAATACCGTGTTGTTACGCACCAGATGCTGATAGTTTTTGCTGATGCGCATGGCCACCATAACGCGATCCGACAAGGTGCCCAGCGTCATTCCGGTCACTGTACCTACCTCGATTCCGCGGAACAGCACCGGCGTGCCGATATTCATTGAGCCCACTTCCGGCGCTTCAACGATAATGTTCAGCCCATCGAGATAGCGGGAGTCGGTGATCGTCGCTTCTGAAATTTCAAAGTCGCGGCGCATATCGCCCCGGCCCGGTTCGACGTTGATATAAGGCTGCAACAACGTATCCAGATGCTCGACGCCCGCCGCCGATATTTGTGGAGTGATCACCGAGAAACGCGAACCGTTGCGCGCAAAGTTGCGTACATATTCCGGATAGAGTACCGCGCTGGCCTGCACTTCATTTTTATCGGTGATCAGGCGCAGATCCTGGACCTGGCCGATATCGATGCCCAGATAACGGATCGGCATGCCCGCCGCGAGTTTCCCGGCATCATATGCATGCAGCGTGATTTGCCCGCCGACAGCGCGAGCCGCGGTTTCTGAGGCATAAAGCTGACGCTTCTCGCCCTTTTTCAGTTCCCGGTTCGCGCCGCTCAGGTTGTCAAAGCTGATGGCGCCTTTGATGGCTCGGGAAAGGGGAGAAGCCTGAACCGTCAGCCCGCTGCCATTAAGCTGCACTTTCGCACCGCCCTCTGCCCAGAAGACGCTGTTGCTGGTCAGCAAATCGCGATATTCCGGTTTGATATGCAGATCGATATCAAAGGCATTGGCGCGCGGGCGTACGGTAATCACTTCACCGACTTCAAACTTGCGATAGAGAACGACCGAACCGGCCTGTACGTCCGGCAGGGTGTCCGCTGTCAGCGTCAACGTCGTGGTGGGCAGATCGCTGAGGCTGTTTTCCAGTGCTTTATCGAGGTTAGCAAACAGCGGATAGCTCTTTTTCATTTCGCCTTTCACGCCGGGCAAAATGCGGATGCCTCCGTTTATCCACTCGTTGGCGCTGGCAGCGAGAAACTCAACGCCATCCAGCCCGACTTTGACATCGATGCGGCTGTTCACCACGAATTTACTGTCGCCGTGGACCAGGTCGCCATATTGCGGATCGATAGCGATGGCAAAGGTTACGCCCTGATTCGTCAGTTTACGCTCCAGCACCTGGCCGATTTTGACACCATGCAGCACCAGCGGTTGCCCGGCATCGATGCCATAGCTTTCCGGCGCGGTAAGTGTCAGGGTAATCACCCCCGGCTCCTGCAACAGGTTTTTATCCGCTGGCAACACGACAAATTGATTGCGCGGCTGGCCTTCGCCTGGTATCAGCTCCAGCGTACTGCCGGTCAGCAGCGAGCTGAGATTGGTATCGCTGAGCGAAATTTTGGGGTTACGCATTTCGATACGGGTATTGTCGCGCAGCAAATTGACCACGCTCGGATCGACGGTCATTTCACCGCTGACCGTCCCTCCCGGATTGAGGTCGATTTTAGTCAACTGACCCACTTCCAGCCCCTGATACATCAGCGGTGTCGATCCGGCCTTCAGCCCCTGGCCGCCTGGCAGGTCGAGCTTCACCAGCACGCCGCGTTGGCTGTGCGCTAAATCTTCGTATAAGCCGTACTCATCATCCTGAACCGCTGGCTGTGATTCATCCGGAGAGTCAAAAGCGATCGCGCCGTTGACCAGCGCCGCCAGGCTTTCAAGCTGCACTTTCGCGCCGCTCAGGCTGACGTCGGCTTTCACGCCGGAGACATTCCAGAAGCGGCTGCCTTTTTTCACCAGATTGGTGAAGCGACGCTCGATCAGCACGTCGATGGTGACGCCCTGTTTATTGGTGTTGATCGAATAGTCGTAAACGCGGCCGACCGGGATTTTGCGGAAATAGACCAGCGAACCGCTGTTCAGCGCCCCGAGATCCGGCGCGTGCAGATGAATCATCAATTCGCCGTTGTTCAGCCGGTATTTCGGCTGGGTATCCAGCGCGGTGAAGTGATCCTGCGGATCGCCCTTGCCTGGCATCATGCCGATATAGTTGCCCCCGACCAGCGCATCAAGGCCGGAAATTCCCGCCAGCGAGGCTTTGGGCGTGACCAGCCAGAACTGCGTTTCGTTGCGCAGCGCATCCTTCATATTCGATTTGATACTGGCGCGCACTTCGATTTTTTTCAGATCGTCGCTGAGACGAATGTCCTGGACAGTCCCGACCTCGACGCCCTGATAGCGCACCGGCGTGCGCCCGGCGACAATGCCGTCAGCCGACATAAAATCGATGGTAATGGTATTGCCGCGATCTTCGTAGCTGCTCCAGATAAGCCAGCCTGCAATCAACAGGGCGATAACCGGTAACAGCCAGAACGGCGAAACACGCCGTTTCGTTTTAATTCGCGCTTCAGTCGGCGAAGCGGGGGTTTCCTGACTCATGTGCATCCCAAAGTAAGCGGCTGTCCAGCCATTCCACAGCAAGAATAGTCAAAATTACCGCCGCGCCGAAATAAAACGCGGCTGGTCCCATGGTAAAAGCGAGTAGCTGGTCGCGATTAATCAGTGACATCATCAGTGAAATGACAAACAGATCGAGCATCGACCAGCGCCCAATCCACGTCACGAAACGCAGTAACAGAATGCGAGTGCGTAACCCCTGTTCAAATTTAAAATGGATGCTGACAAGCAGTGTAAACAGCACAATCACCTTGGTAAACGGCACCAGAATACTGGCGATAAATACCACGCCAGCCACCGCGACATTGCTGTGTGCGAGCGAAATAATGCCGGAGAGAATGGTATCCTCCTGACGAGAACCATTCACGTAAATTATTGAAATCGGCAGCAGGTTCGCCGGGAACAGCAAAATAAGAGAGGCAATCAGCGACGCCCAGCATTTTTGCAGGCTCTGCTTGCGTCGATGGGTAAGCGGAATGTGGCAACGTGGGCAGCGCCCCCGAATATCAGGGAAACCGGTGAAATGGCAGCCCAGACACACTTCCAGCTTCGGATCCGGCCGTTTTGCGGGCCGTTGAGGATAGAACCGCTCCCAGAGTTGCTCCACATTGAGATGGATTAACGTCATGATGCTGAGAACGACCAGAGAGCCAAAAGCAAACAGCCCAATCCCTGGCTGCAGGAAGGCGTAATCCTGCACTTTGATGGAGGCGACACCGACGCCGACCAGATAGATATCCAGCATGACCCACTCTTTGAGCTTCTCCAGCATTAATAGCACCGGGCGCAGGTTCATTCCCAGAATGTTGCCAAGCCATAAATAGGCGATAGCTGTCACCAGTACCAGCGGCGCGCCAACGCTGCAAAAAAGCACCATGGCAGCGGTGAGCGGCGAGCCCTGCATAGTCATTTGCCAGATCCCCTGCAGCAGGTTGGCATCGATACGCACACCGAGTAAGTAGAGATGCAGTAGCGGTTCGCCCCAGGCGAAGGGCATCAGTAAAATCATCGTGATGGCCATGGCGCCGAGGCGGGTTAATGACCAGTCGCGACCGTCGCGGACTTTCGCATCACAGCAGGGGCAAAATGCACTTTGGTGCGATTTCATAACCGGTAACGCAAAAAGCGTATCGCATTGCGGGCAGCGCTGATAATGTGCGCGGGGCAGAGCTTCACCGACCTGATGAACGGCAATTTTTTTGGCAGGTGTGATGCGTTGTATCTTGAGAGCCATTGCATGCTTCAGAAAAGGTTTGAATAAAACTATCTTAACTCATGAATGGAACATCTTGAGCATCAACGCATTTAATGCTTATTTTAATAGGCTAAGCAGTTTCTCAAAGTTAGACAGCAAAATGGTCAGGTAATGAACAAAACAGAATTTTACGCGGATCTTAATCGCGATTTTCAGGCGTTAATGGCAGGTGAAACCAGTTTTTTAGCTACGCTGGCGAATACCAGTGCGCTGTTGTTTGAACGTCTTGAAGGCGTGAACTGGGCCGGTTTTTACCTGCTGGAAGGCGACACGCTGGTGTTAGGGCCGTTCCAGGGCAAAATCGCCTGCGTTCGTATCCCGGTCGGTCGGGGTGTTTGCGGAACGGCTGTGGCGCAAGCGCGTGTGCAGCGCGTGGAAGATGTTCATCAATTTGACGGACACATTGCTTGTGATGCCGCCAGCAACGCCGAAATCGTACTGCCTGTCACGGTGAATAATCAGATTATTGGTGTACTGGATATCGATAGCGTCGTCTTCTCTCGCTTCACGGCTGAGGATGAACAAGGGCTGAGCGAGCTGGTTTCACATCTGGAAAATGTCCTCGCGGCGACCGATTATCAAAAAATCTTTGCCACCGTCGCAGGATAATCAGCGGATAACGTAGCATTTACTGAATGCGTCATTATAATGACGCCTGTTCATGCCTGCGCTTGTTGGCAACGTCCGTTGTAATCAGGAAATTTCATGGAAAATCAACCTAAGTTGAATAGCAGTAAAGAAGTTATCGCTTTTTTGGCCGAACGCTTTCCTCACTGTTTCAGTGCTGAAGGTGAAGCACGTCCCCTGAAAATTGGTATTTTTCAGGATCTGGTTGAGCGCGTTGAGGGTGAGATGAATCTCAGCAAAACCCAACTTCGTTCTGCTTTACGTCTTTATACTTCAAGCTGGCGTTACCTGTACGGTATCAAAGCCGGCGCGGCTCGCGTCGATCTCGACGGCAACGCCTGCGGCGTGCTGGATGAGCAACACGTAGAGCACGCTCGCAAGCAGCTTGAAGAAGCCAAAGCGCGTGTTCAGGCGCAACGCGCTGAACAGCAAGCTAAAAAACGAGAAGCTGCCGCTGCTGCGGGTCAGGAAGACGCACCGCGTCGCGAACGCAAAGCCCGTCCGGCTCCGCGTCGTAAAGAGGGTGCCGAGCGCAAACCTCGCGCTGATAAACCTGTCGCGAAAACGCCGCGGGTGCAGCAGCAGGAAGAGCGCCATACTCCTGTTTCGGATTTATCTGTACTGAGCGTGGGCCAGAACCTGAAGGTGAAAGCGGGGAACAATGCGATGGATGCTACGGTGCTGGAAATCACCAAAGATGGCGTTCGCGTACAGCTTAGCTCGGGTATGTCGATGATCGTACGCGCAGAACATTTATTGTTCTGAAACGGAGGCCTGGCCTGGCATGAACACTTTGTTTAAGCGCACAGCGTTAGCGGGTCTGTTATTCGTAACAGGCCATGCACTGGCTGTGGAAGATATCACCCGTGCCGATCAAATTCCGATTTTGAAGGAAGAGACTCAGCACGCGACGGTGAGTGAACGGGTTACCTCACGTTTTACCCGTTCCCACTACCGCCAGTTCGATTTGGATCAAGCTTTCTCCGCGAAGATCTTTACCCGTTACCTCAACCTGCTCGACTACAGCCACAATGTGCTGCTGGCCAGCGATGTTGAGCAGTTTTCGCAAAAGAAAGGCGTGCTCGGCGATGAGCTGCGCAGCGGAAAACTGGACGTCTTCTACGACCTGTACAATCTGGCGCAAAAGCGTCGATTTGAACGTTATCAGTACGCGTTGAAAGTACTGGAACGTCCGATGGATTTCAGCGGCAACGACACCTTCAACTTAGATCGCAGCAAAGCGCCGTGGCCGAAAGATGAGGCGGAGCTGAACGCGCTGTGGGACAGCAAAGTTAAGTATGATGAGCTGAGCCTGAAACTCACCGGGAAAGATGATAAAGAGATCCGTGAGACGCTGACTCGTCGCTATAAATTTGCGATTCGACGCCTGGCGCAGACCAATAGCGAAGATGTGTTCTCGCTGGCAATGACCTCATTCGCCCGTGAGATCGATCCGCATACCAATTACCTCTCACCGCGTAATACTGAGCAATTCAATACTGAAATGAGCCTCTCGCTTGAAGGTATTGGCGCAGTGTTGCAGGGCGACGATGATTACACCGTCATCAACTCGATGGTGGCGGGTGGTCCGGCGGCGAAAAGCAAAGCGATTACCGTTGGCGATCGCATTGTTGGTGTCGGCCAGACAGGGCAGAACATGGTCGATGTCATTGGCTGGCGTCTTGACGATGTGGTGGCGCTGATTAAAGGGCCAAAAGGCAGCAAAGTGCGCCTCGAAATCTTGCCAGCAGGTAAGGGGACGAAGACGCGCATTGTGACGTTGACGCGCGAACGCATTCGTCTGGAAGACCGGGCGGTGAAAATGTCCGTGAAGACGGTCGGCAAAGAGAAAGTGGGCGTACTGGATATTCCGGGCTTCTATGTTGGGCTAACTGATGATGTTAAAGCGCAACTGCAAAAACTGGAAAAACAGAACGTCAGCAGCGTGGTTATCGATTTGCGCAGTAATGGCGGCGGTGCGCTGACGGAAGCGGTGTCGCTTTCCGGCCTGTTTATTCCGTCCGGCCCGATTGTGCAGGTGCGCGATAATAACGGCAAAGTGCGCGAAGACAGCGATACGGACGGCGTGGTCTATTATAAAGGCCCGCTGGTGGTGCTGGTTGACCGCTTTAGCGCCTCGGCATCGGAAATCTTTGCGGCGGCGATGCAGGATTATGGTCGCGCGTTGATTGTTGGCGAACCGACTTTCGGTAAAGGCACCGTTCAGCAGTACCGCTCGCTTAACCGTATTTACGATCAGATGCTGCGTCCTGAGTGGCCTGCGTTGGGTTCGGTGCAATATACCATCCAGAAATTCTATCGCGTTAACGGTGGCAGTACGCAGCGCAAAGGCGTGACGCCGGATATTATTATGCCGACCGGCACGCAGGTGACGGAGACCGGGGAAAAATTCGAAGACAATGCACTGCCGTGGGACAGCATCAATGCTGCCACCTTTGTGAAGTCCGGTGATTTGAAACCGTTCGGACCGACGTTGCTGAAGGAACATGAAGAGCGTATTGCGAAAGATCCTGAGTTCCAGTACATCATGAAGGACATTGCGCGTTTCAATGCCCTGAAAGATAAACGTAATATCGTATCGCTCAATCTGGCGCAGCGTGAGAAAGAGAACGCCGAAGATGATGCAATTCGTCTTTCGCGCCTCAATGACCGCTTCAAGCGAGAAGGTAAGCCGTTGCTGAAAAAACTGGATGATCTGCCGAAGGATTACCAGGAGCCGGATCCGTACCTCGACGAGACGGTACATATTGCTCTTGACCTGGCTCATGAGGAAAAAGATCGGCCAGCGGAAGACCCAGCCCCCGCGAAGTAATCTCCATACAGGCACAAGAAATTGTGCCTGTTTTTTTAACACATCCTTACTGGCGTAAGCATTATGCTACAAAATGTAAAGTTGTGTCTTTCTGGTGACTTACAACACCCTGATGCTTGAAAATGGCGCGTATACCCATACGATGTGGGTAACCGCATTGTGCGTTTTGTTAAGTTGAGGTTAAAAGAAAATTATGATGCGAATCGCGCTCTTCCTGTTGACTAACCTGGCCGTGATGTTGGTGTTCGGCCTGGTGCTTAGCCTGACGGGCATTCAGTCGAGCAGCGTTCAGGGCTTGATGATTATGGCGCTGCTGTTTGGTTTTGGTGGCTCGTTCATTTCGCTGTTGATGTCGAAATGGATGGCGCTGAAATCTGTAGGTGGTGAAGTGATCGAACAGCCGCGTAACGACATGGAACGCTGGTTGATGGATACCGTGGCGCAACAGGCTCGCCAGGCGGGCATCGCCATGCCTCAGGTCGCCATTTATCACGCACCGGATATTAACGCCTTTGCGACCGGCGCGCGCCGTGATGCTTCACTGGTGGCAGTCAGCACCGGGTTGTTGCAGAACATGAGCCGCGACGAAGCTGAAGCGGTGATTGCCCACGAAATTAGCCATATTGCCAACGGTGATATGGTGACAATGACACTGATTCAGGGGATCGTGAACACCTTCGTGATCTTCATTTCGCGTATTATCGCCCAGGTCGCAGCCGGGTTTCTCAGCGGCAATCGTGATGATGGCGAAGAGAGCAACGGCAATCCGATGATCTACTTCGTGGTCGCAACCGTACTGGAGCTGGTGTTCGGTATTCTGGCCAGCATTATTACCATGTGGTTCTCTCGCTATCGCGAGTTCCATGCCGATGCCGGTTCTGCAAAACTGGTTGGCCGCGAGAAAATGATTGCTGCGTTGCAGCGTCTGAAAACCAGTTATGAGCCGCAGGAGGCGAGCAGCATGATGGCGTTTTGCATCAACGGTAAATCTAAATCGCTGAGCGAGCTGTTCATGACGCACCCACCGCTGGACAAACGTATTGAAGCGCTGCGTTCTGGTGAGTATCTGAAATAACGCAGCGGCAGGAACTACAAAGCGCGCCAACTGGCGCGCTTTTTTTATCATCCCTCAACCCCTGGGGAGATGATGATTGATTACTCTGCTTTCGGCTGTGAGATCCGCAGTCCGCTGATGATGGCCGCTACGGTAGCCAGCGTCCCTGCCAGCAACAATGAAACATGCGTGCCGTGGGTGTTAAACATGTTGAACATTAATGCCACCAGCGCGGCACCGGAGCTTTGTCCCAGCAACCGTGCCGTACCGAGCATCCCACTAGCGCCACCGCTGCGCTGACGCGGCGCAGCGGTGATAATTGTGTGGTTGTTTGGCGACTGGAACAAACCAAAACCGGCACCACACAGCGCCATACGCCAGATGATATCGATATCTGCCGGTGATCCCGGGAGAAGCGCAAGTGCGAAAAGCCCGCATGCCATCATCACCAGCCCTAAAGCACCCAGTAACCCGGCATGCACGCGCTCAATCAGGTAACCGGCCAGCGGCGCCATAACCATCGTTGCCAGCGGCCATGGCGTCAGCAACAGGCCTGTTTCTACTTCACTACGCCCAAGTACGGTTTGCAAAAAGAAGGGCAGGGACACCAGCGCCAGCATTTGCGCGCAGAACGAGCAGACTGACGTGCCGATAGAGAGCGAAAAAAGTGGAATGCGCAGTAAGTCGACTGGCAGAAGTGGCACTGGCAGCCGCAGTTGTCGGCGTACAAAGAACCCGCCGATGATCAGCAATGCTACAATCTCGGCCGCCACGAGTGTGGTTGATTGCCCCTGAGCAAAACTGCTCAGCGCGGTAATCAATAAGCCAAATGTTAATGCATTCATTACAGCGCTTGGCAGATCGAATTTGGGCTTTGAAGTGCGAGCTGCATTCGGTGGTAAAAATTTAATTGCCAGCAGTAAAGCAATAATGCCGAGCGGTACGTTAATCAGGAATAACCACTGCCAGGAAGCCACGGAGAGAATGGCGGCGGCGATTGTCGGCCCCGCCGCCGATGAAACCGCCACCACAAAAGAGTTGATCCCCATACCGCGCCCGAGGCTACGGTGCGGGTAGATGAGACGAATGAGCGCAGTATTCACGCTCATCAGCGCCGCACCGCCAAACCCTTGCGCCACACGCGCCAGTGTTAATGTCAGTAATGAGTCAGAGAGTGCGCAGAGCAGGGAAGTGAGAGTGAACAGTACCAGGCCACACTGATAAACCCGACGGTAACCAAACATGTCGCCGAGAAAAGAGAGTGTGAGCAGGGAGACCACGATCGCAATCTGGTAAGCGTTAACAATCCAGATAGAACTTGCGGGTGAAGCGTTGAGATCGCGTGCAATGGTTGGCAACGCGACGTTAGCAATAGCCCCATCAAGCACTGCCATAGCAATACCAATAACAATGGTCAACACTGCGCCGTAGCGCAGTGGAACGGGGAGCCCGTCCAGAGGTGATTTATCCATAAAAATTTCAGGGTTAATGTCACACAGTTATTTGTATAATGATTCTATCATCTGCATTCCGGCTTTATGTCGCAGATTTGTAACGGGCTTTATGTCGCAGAATTGTAACGAAGTTGACAAACGTGCATTGCGGCGACTGAGCGACGAATTTATAATAAAAACCGATTCTGAATTTTATAAAACACACGCGATGAGGTGATTAATGGCTATCGCAGATTTGGACAAGCAGCCAGATTCTGTCTCTTCAGTATTGAAGGTATTTGGCATTCTGCAGGCGCTCGGCGAAGAGCGTGAAATCGGCATCACCGAGCTGTCGCAGCGTGTCATGATGTCGAAAAGCACCGTCTATCGCTTTTTGCAAACAATGAAATCATTGGGCTATGTTGCGCAGGAAGGGGAATCTGAAAAATATTCCCTGACGCTTAAGCTGTTCGAGCTTGGCGCACGAGCTTTGCAAAACGTGGATCTGATCCGCAGTGCGGATATCCAGATGCGTGAGCTCTCTCGTCTGACGAAAGAGACCATCCACCTCGGCGCACTTGATGAGGACAGCATTGTTTACATCCATAAAATTGATTCGATGTATAACTTGCGCATGTACTCTCGCATTGGTCGCCGCAACCCGCTGTACAGTACCGCTATCGGTAAAGTGCTGCTGGCATGGCGCGATCGTGAAGAGGTTAAGCAGATCCTTGAAGGGGTTGAATATAAGCGCAGCACCGATCGTACGATTACCAGCACCGAAGATCTCCTGCCGATGCTGGATGTTGTGCGTGAACAAGGCTACGGCGAAGATAATGAGGAACAGGAAGAAGGCCTGCGCTGCATTGGTGTACCGGTTTTCGACCGTTTTGGCGTGGTTATTGCCGGTCTGAGTATCTCTTTCCCGACGCTGCGTTTCTCTGAAGAGCGCCTGCATGAATATGTGGCCATGCTTCATCAGGCTGCACGCAAAATTTCAGAACAGATGGGTTATAACCAGTATCCGTTCTGACAAACGAAAGAAAAAAACCGCCGACATGGCGGTTTTTTTGTCCCGATGCTAGCCGTTGTCGATAACGGTGTCGCTTTTACGTATCAGAGGGCAATTTGCCAGCCCGAAAAAACCATTGTCTGAATGTACATATTGTGCGGTACTGGTGCCACGCGCTGTTACATATTTACATTGTAATCCCAGCCCACCAGCATTTTCGTGACTGCTAATCAGCACACCATAACCGCTCAGCAGAAGCCCAATCCACAGCAGCGCAACAACGATAACGGCGCGAATAAGTGTTCGCATATCAGCTCCTTGCTTCACACTAAATCATATCTTAAAGCTACCTGATTTACTGACTGAAACAAGTCATGCATTCCGAAAAATCGCGAATAGAGATACAGTTAGTCGCGGTTTAATGTTGCCATGCTAACCTGGTTACACCTGACAATGTACTGGAGAGTGGAGTGAGAAAATATAAGTGGCTGATCCTGATTGTCGTGCTGGTAGGCTGCCTGCTGCTCTGGACTCAAATGCTTAACGTGATGTGCGATCAGGATGTACAATTTTTCAGCGGCATCTGCATCGTCAATAAATTCATCCCCTGGTAATGAATGGTAATTTCTCAGTGAATGATTTCCTTCCTTGACGCCAGTGGTAAAATGTCGCGTCAACATGAGGTGGTGAAATGAACGAAGTCATAAATTCGGGCGCGCTTAATATTGCGTCTATTGTTGTTTCTTTGGTGGTTCTGCTGGTCGGGCTGGTTCTTTGGTTCTTTATCAATCGCGCCAGCTCGCGTACAAATGAGCAGATTGAGCTGCTTGAAGCGCTGCTGGATCAGCAAAAACGGCAAAATGCATTGTTGCGCCGTTTGTGTGAATCTAACGAGCCCGAAAAAGAACCGCAAACTGCGCCTGCCAAAGAGCAGGAAAAAGAAGAGGATGAGGATTTCATCCGTCTGGTGGCTGAACGCTAACGACGCAGGAGGATGAGATGGTCTGGAAAAACCCCTGGTATAATCCTGCACTTTCTCATCACTCCCCTGATGGGTTCATCAATACGACGCCCGTCGAACATCAACCCGGTGACGTTAAGCGCTGGCGCAATGAGCGCAAAGCTGCCGGGCTTCCCCGTCCTCCCGCTGATGGCTATGCCCGTTTTATCGAGCAGTGGTGGCAAAAAGTGGAAATCACTGGCGACAGCGACGGTTTGTGGTGGCTGGGTCATGCCAGTATTTTGTTACGCCTTCAGGGGCAATACCTTCTGACCGATCCTGTCTTCTCCCACCGTGCTTCTCCTGTCCGTTTTGCCGGCCCGCAGCGACGTACGCCGCTTGCGCTTGCCATTGAAGATGTTCCACAACTGGATGCGATCCTGATTTCCCATAATCATTATGATCATCTGGATACGTGGACGCTGCGCGCGCTTTTGCGCCGTTTCCCTGACGTGCAGTTCTTCGTCCCGCTTGGGTTGGCAGTGCTGATCCGCCGCCTGGGCGCAAGACACGTAACGGAACTGGACTGGTGGCAAAGTGTGACATTTCAGGGAATGGTCTATACGGCAGTGCCTGCACAACATTGGAGCATGCGAACACTATGGGACCGCAACCGTTCATTATGGTGCGGTTGGGTGGTTGAATCAGCAAAAGGGCGGTTCTGGTTTGCAGGTGATACGGGATACACTCCGGAGTTGCTCACTATTCCACAGCGTTTAGGTGCGCTGGATGTCGTCGCATTACCGGTAGGCGCTTATGCGCCGCGCTGGTTTATGTCGATTAACCATATGGATCCGCAAAGTGCTGTCGCGCTATGGCAACAATTGGGCAGTCCGCTGGCATTTCCAGTCCATTGGGGCGTGTTTGAACTGGCTGATGAATCCCTGGATCAACCGGTAAAGGAATTGCAGCTGTCATTAAGCGAAGCGGCAACGGATAATGATAACTTTAGAATCCTGAAAATCGGTCAGTATTTATCCCTCGGTTAATACACCCGCTTCGTTCCAAAAGTATTGTGTTTTTTAAATGACATTGTTTTATTTTTATCGAAACGTTTTTATTGCCTTTTTATGAGGCAATGTCATCATAAATTCATTATTTTGGTGCAGGGCAAAGCTTATTTGCACAACAACTATCCAGAGTAAACCAGGTAAATAGTTTCCTCTGTTGTCTTAATAGTTTAAGAATCGTCCTGGACGATAAAAAAAGCATAACTATGCGTAAAAAGTTCTTATGATATACGCTATATGCATAGACATATTGTGGCTCGTTTGAGCACATGGAACCTATTGAGCAATGGTGAAAAATCAGCTATTGTCGATGCATGAGGATAAGGGCCTGGTGACTGCTATAGCGTTCATCGTAATGCATAAAAGTGCAGAAGAAGCTTTGATAACCTTAGAATTTGTGCGGCGGATCCAGACATGTTTAAAAATGGCTTGCCATAATTTACATATTGTGTGATAACACGTTTTGGGTCAATCGAGGTACAGTTCTGTTTATGTGTGGCATTTTCAGTAAAGAAGTCCTGAGTAAACACGTTTCGTTGAATACAGCTTCTCTGCCGAACCTTATATTAGTGCCTCAAGCAGTAATGTCTCAGTTTTCTCAGTCAATGCCTGCGGGCGAAGTATATACATTAAGGAATTTTGCAAATGGCAAAGATTAAAGGTCAAGTTAAGTGGTTCAACGAGTCTAAAGGTTTTGGTTTCATTACTCCGGCAGACGGCAGCAAAGATGTATTCGTACACTTCTCTGCAATCCAGGGTAACGGCTTCAAAACTCTGGCTGAAGGCCAGAACGTTGAGTTTGAAATTCAGGACGGTCAGAAAGGCCCGGCTGCAGTTAACGTAACTGCTATCTGATTTCGACACCTCTGAGCTTGTACGCGCTTCGCGCGTTAAAGTCAGCCATAAAGCCTCGCACTTGTGCGGGGCTTTTTAATTTCCTCGTGCGACAAATGGCGGTACACTTTCGCCCTTTGAGAAATACCCTCCGGAGTTTTTATGCCTTTCAGTTGCCCGCTCTGTCACTCGCCTTTACAGCGTCGCGAGAGTGCCTTCGTTTGTCCGCAGCGTCATCAGTTCGATCTGGCGAAAGAAGGTTATGTGAATCTGTTGCCGGTACAGCATAAACGTTCCCGCGATCCCGGCGATAGCGCAGAGATGATGCAGGCGCGTCGTGCATTCCTGGATGAGGGGCACTATCAGCCGCTGCGGGATGCCATCGGCGTTCTGTTACAGGCCAGATTGCCAGAGCAGGCCGACGCGATACTGGATATTGGCTGCGGGGAAGGGTATTACACTCAGGCCTTTGCTGCGATAGCCAGACACCACGGCGCAAAAACATTTGGGCTGGATGTCTCCAGGGCCGCGATCCGCGCGGCGGCAAAACGCTATCCGCAGGTTATGTTTTGTGTGGCTTCCAGCCATCGTCTGCCGTTTGAAGATAAGAGCATAGACGCTCTGGTTCGCATCTATGCTCCCTGTAAAGCGGAAGAACTGGTGCGTGTAATCAAGCCCGGTGGTGTTGTTATTACTGCTGCTCCTGGGCCTCGTCATTTGCTGGAACTGAAAGGGTTAATCTACGACGAAGTAAAACTACATGCTGAAAACGCGGGAGCAATGGAAGGGTTTAAAGTAGTAGAAACTCGCGCGCTGGCTTATGAGATGAGCCTTACCGGTCAGGAAGCGGTGGCTTTGCTACAGATGACGCCATTTGCATGGCGGGCGAAGCCGGAAGTATGGGAAAAATTAGCGGCAACGGAATGCTTCCGCTGCCAGACGGATTTCAGTATTCACTGCTTACAGCGGGAAGATTAACCGGCGAAGTGGCTCCACAGGATCTGTGTGCCAATGCCAATCAGCACAATACCGCCAAGAATTTCGGCCCGTTTGCCCAGCAGTGGGCCGATAAAACGACCAACCATCATCCCGAGCGTCGACATAATCAGCGTTGCACAACCAATCGCCAGCGCGGTGGCGATAATATTAACCTGCAGGAAAGCCAGACCGACGCCCACAGCCATTGCGTCCAGACTGGTGGCAATGGCTGTCGTGACCAGCAGCCAGAAACCATGACGATGCGGCGTTTCCACTTCGCAACCGTCATCGCCGCGCACGCCTTCAATAATCATGCGCCCGCCAAGAAACACCAGCAGCACAAACGCGACCCAGTGATTCCACTCCAGCACAAACTGGGTTGCCAGCATACCGAGGCCCCAGCCGATGAGCGGCGTCAGCGTTTCAATGGCGCCGAAAATAAGACCCGTGCGCAGAGCTTCAGAGAATTTAGGTTTATGCAGCGTCGCGCCTTTGCCGATGGAAGCAGCAAAAGCATCCATGGACATGCCAAAAGCGAGAAGAAGAGTGGCGGAGAGATTCATCGTGACGTCCTGACCGGGAATTCCATAAACACATCACTGCCCCCAGTAAACAGCAGTTAATGTGCCAATGGTCTCGCCTGACTGAAACAGACTCAGTCCGTACGCGCCACGTTTTGCAACGAGTATGTTGACACGTACATTTCCGGATAAGCAGAAATCGGCTACTCCCCAACGACGGACGAACCTTAACATATTTTGAGAATATAAAACAACAACCGAAAAATATAATCCCGGTAACTAGTTGATAACGATTTGCATTTAGATTTATAGGTGAAAATAACGTTAATAAATATAAGTACATTTTCACCTGAATATAGCAATGGCTATAAATTAGCTTATTTTTTATGCGGGTAAATATAGATTTTGCTATATCTTAACTTATTGAGTATTAACGATAACCTTATAGATTTTCTCAAGGTCGTCGATATTTCGCACGCGGATAAGCAAGCGTCGCTGTTCTAATTGCATGACCAACACACCATCTTCCGATAAATTCATCTCTTTAATACGGTTATATTCGATCCAGGCATTGGCAAAGAAAAAGCCGCACTCTTTAAAGATGATTTTCGGTGAGCGGATCCAAAAAAGATAAATACCGAGCAATGCCAGCGCAGATAATAACCACAACGTTAAAGAGGAACCGCCATTAATCGTGTTGTTATAGATCAGGATCGCCAGCAAGCCGACGAAAATAGCGCCATCAGTGCGGCTTCTGCGTAGCAGGGGAACGGTCAGTAGCGATGTGCCCTGACGACGTGGCATAACGAATTCGTCATAGATGGCGAAAGCAAACAGGGCGGCGACAAACGCCAGCAGAACGCTATCCGTAACGGTCATTGTTCCTCCTTAAATAAAAACCGGGGGCGGTAAGCCCCCGGTTAACACATACCCGGTTACAGGCCCAACAGGCCAATCGCGTAACCTACAATCCCGATGATAAAGAACCCGACGATAATCCACAGCGGGTTTACTTTCTTACGCAGCAGCCACATACAGGCGAAGGTTAACAGCAGAGGCACCAGACCCGGCATCAACTGGTCGAGAATGGTCTGTACAGTAGTCACCGTCGTTTTACCGGTCTGGTCGGTGATCTGCGATACAACCATTGGAATGTTAACGTGTGTCCACTTGTTCACCAGGGCGCCCATGACAAACAGGCCGAGGATTGACGCCCCCTCGGTCAGTTTCTGCAGGAAGCCGCCACCCATATCTTTAACGATGTCGATACCTTTACGGTAACCGTACGCCACGCCGTAATAGCGTGTCGCCAGGCGGACAATATTAAAGAGGACAAAAAACAGCAATGGCCCGAGCAGGCTGCCGCTCATGGCAATACCCGCGCCCAGTGCCGCAAATACCGGACGTACGGTTCCCCAGAAGATCGGGTCGCCCACACCGGCCAGCGGCCCCATCAGACCCACTTTAATACCGTTGATCGCACCATCGTCGATCTCCGCGCCGTTAGCACGCTGCTCTTCCATTGCCAGCGTAACGCCGAGTACCGGCGCGGCCACGTACGGATGGGTGTTGAAGAATTCGAGGTGACGCTTAATTGCCTGGCGGCGCGCTTCGTTATTTTCAGGGTAAAGGCGTTTAATAGCCGGTACCATTGAGAAACAGAAGCCCAGCGCCTGCATACGTTCGAAGTTCCATGAACCCTGGAACAGGTTAGAACGAATGAACACACCACGAATGTCACTCTGGGTGAGTTTTTTCTCAGTCGGAGTTTTAGTCATATCAACCATGTCGTTCACCTGTTAATCCAGTTCGTTATCAAGATCGTTATTACCCGCCGCCGGAGCAGGGCCACCTGCGGAGCGGTTATATTTCGGGCTGAGCTGAATGTAGAGAATCGCCATTACCGCACCGATAACACCCAGCGCTACCAGGTTGAAGTTGGTAAAGGCGGCGGTTACAAAGCCGAGGTAGAAGAACGGCATCAGGTAGCCTGCACGCATCATGTTGATGACCATTGCATAACCTACAACCACAATCATGCCGCCGGCGATATTCAGACCGCTGGTCACTACTTCAGGAATGGCGTTCAGCATGCTTTGTACTTCACTGGTGCCGACAGAGATGGCGACAATTACCGCCGGAATGGCGATACGCATGGCTTGCAGGAACAGGGAAGAGACGTGGATCCACGAGAGCGCGGTCAGGTTGCCGCTTTCAGCCGCCTTATCCGCCGCATGCTGGAAGCCTACGGTGATGGTACGAACGATAATGGTCAACACCTGGCCCGCAGCGGCCAGCGGGATGGCCAGCGCGATACCGGCCCCGATGCTCTGATGCCCGCCAATGACCAGAATGGTTGAAATGATGGACGCCAGCGCGGCATCGGGGGCAACCGCGGCACCGATGTTCATCCAGCCCAGCGCGATCATTTCCAGGGTACCACCGATGATGATACCCGTTTTCATATCACCCAGGACGATACCCACCAGCGTACATGCCACCAACGGACGGTGGAACTGGAATTCGTCCAGTATCGACTCCATACCGGCGATACATGCAACCACGAACACCAGCACAATCTGAAGAGTGGTAATCTCCATTGTACTTCTCCTATAGCTAAATCAGACGTAAGTGTGAAAACTGAGTTAATCAGGCCGCCGCGGTTAGTTCGCCACTTTGCTGATCAAATCCATCATTTTCAGTTTCGGATCGTTTGAAACTTTACGGACTTCCAGTTCGATGCCGCGTTCGTTCAGTTTTTTAAATGCTGCGATATCTTTCTCATCGACCGAA
Organism: Kosakonia sp. H7A; assembly: GCF_003028445.1. Classification (NCBI taxonomy): domain Bacteria; kingdom Pseudomonadati; phylum Pseudomonadota; class Gammaproteobacteria; order Enterobacterales; family Enterobacteriaceae; genus Kosakonia; species Kosakonia sp. H7A. Next base: position 627,252 of record NZ_PYTZ01000002.1, read on the forward strand.
ACAGCGTTGTTCACCTGGGTTTTGCCCTGGCGATACGCCATACCGCCAATATTGACGCTGGTGATTTTCACACCGCCTTCAACAACGCGTTCCACATCGGTCGGGTTAGTGAATAACAACATGACGCGTTGACCCGCATATTTTGGGTTGTTGTAGACGCGCAGCATTTTTGCGACATCCACGACATGCGCAGTTACGCCGGGAGGGGCAACCTGGGTTAACAGGGTCTTACGTACGGTATCCGCTGCCACTTCATCACTGACGACGATAATGCGCGTGACGTTGGTCTCTTTGGTCCAGCGAGTTGCCACTTGGCCGTGGATCAGACGGTCATCGATGCGCGCAAGGCCGATAACCATGTAATCATTCGGACCCATTGGCTTCGCAGGCGCTGCTGCTTTTGCCGCCGCAGGAGCAGAAGCAGGAGTCGGTTTTTCAACAGGTTGCGCTTTCAGGGCTTTCACCCCCTCACGTCCTGTTTCGACGGCTAACGCCACCAGTTCGTCGAAGGTCGGGTTATCGTCCCTGGCCATCAGTGTTTCCACCAGCATCGGAACGTTTACGCCGGCAATGACTTCGTAATGCTCTTTATCGACGACAATACGGCTGGCAGCGTTAAACGGACTACCGCCCCATGTATCGACGAGAAATAGCACGCCTTTGCTGGTTTCCAGTTTCTCCAGTTGCGCGTTGTACTTTTCGATTAACGTTTCCGCATTTTCACCGGGAACGAAATCAATCCAACCGACGTTATCCTGCTCGCCCAGCAGCATTTCGGCGGTTTTCAGCAGTTGTTCCGCGGCCCAACCATGTGTGCCTATAACAATAGCAATGGTCACTTGCTACCTCCTTCTTCTTGTCGTTAACACACCGTTAATAGGTGTATTGTGGAATCTGTCCCGGTAAACCGAATCGATTCAGATATAAGGGTTAAAGCAAAAGACTAATTTCCGTCGTGAATTATTTTAGATAGTGAAAAAATAATTTATGTGATGAAGATCCGTAATTTAGGTTTCGTGTTGATGAAATTTCGGAGCGCAAAATATCCACATAATTTGCAAAGTCTGGTAAATCTTTGCCAACAATAAATGCTCTCTGTTATGTTTACCGTTCGTTTAATTAGTCAGGAGTAAAGGGCCGTAGCCCACCGTATGGACCGTCACCGACGTCAGTTCACCTTAAGGCCTTTCAGTGCCGCGCATTCCGGCGTTTTCCGCCACTTTCCTAATATGTTCAATGCCATCATGCCTGTGCATACTCGCACATCATTGAGTCGCGTTTGTTGCAGGAGCCTGTCATGGAATTCTTAATGGATCCCTCGATATGGGCGGGATTGTTAACGCTGGTTGTTCTGGAAATCGTACTGGGTATTGATAACCTGGTGTTTATTGCCATCCTTGCCGACAAACTACCGCCCAAACAGCGTGATAAAGCACGCCTGCTCGGTTTGTCGCTCGCGCTGGTAATGCGCCTTGGCCTGTTGTCGCTGATCTCATGGATGGTGACCCTGACCCAACCGCTTTTCTCGGTGGGCAGTTTCAACTTCTCCGGCCGCGATTTGATCATGCTTTTTGGTGGTGTGTTCCTGCTGTTCAAAGCTACAACGGAGCTGCATGAACGGCTGGAAAACCGCGAACATGATGGCGGGCACGGAAAAGGCTATGCCAGTTTCTGGGTGGTGGTCCTGCAAATTGTTATTCTTGATGCCGTTTTCTCGCTGGATGCTGTTATCACCGCTGTTGGTATGGTGAACCATTTGCCGGTTATGATGGCGGCGGTTATTATCGCGATGGCGGTGATGCTGCTGGCATCGAAACCGCTAACGCGTTTTGTTAACCAACATCCGACGGTCGTCGTGCTCTGTCTGAGCTTCTTGCTGATGATCGGCCTGAGTCTGGTGGCCGAAGGCTTTGGTTTCCATATTCCGAAAGGCTATTTGTACGCCGCGATTGGTTTCTCCATCATCATTGAGTTTTTCAACCAGGTTGCCCGACGTAACTTTATTCGCCATCAGTCGAATTTACCGCTGCGTGCGCGTACAGCCGATGCCATTTTGCGTCTGATGGGCGGTCGTCGCCAGGCAAGCCCGCAAATCGAAACCGATAGCCAGGCCACGGTGCCGGTGCCGGAAGGCGCATTTGCTGAAGAAGAACGTTATATGATAAACGGCGTGTTGACGCTGGCGTCCCGTTCGCTGCGCAGTATCATGACGCCGCGTGGTGATATCAGTTGGGTGGATGCCAACCTGAGTGTTGATCAGATCCGTCAACAACTGCTCTCGTCACCGCACAGCCTGTTCCCGGTATGTCGTGGCGAGCTGGATGAAGTCATCGGTATTGTTCGCGCGAAAGAGATGCTGGTGGCGTTGGAAGAGGGGGCTGATGTCGCCGCTATCGCTGCGGCCAGCCCGGCAATTGTGGTGCCGGAAACGTTGGATCCTATCAAACTGCTGGCGGTGTTGCGCCGGGCGCGCGGCAGCTTTGTGATTGTAACGAACGAGTTTGGTATGGTGCAGGGGCTGGTCACGCCGCTGGACGTGCTGGAAGCGATTGCCGGTGAGTTCCCTGATGCGGATGAAACGCCGGAAATCGTGGCTGATGGCGACGGTTGGTTGGTGAAAGGCACCACCGATTTGCATGCGTTACAGCATACGCTCGGCATTGATAACCTGGTCAATGACGACGAGGATGTTGCGACAGTGGCCGGTCTGGTTATCTCCGCCAAAGGGCAAATCCCACCGGCGGGCGAAGTGATGGAAATCGCGCCGTTACACATTACCGTCGTCGAAGCCAACGACTATCGTGTGGATCTGGTACGCATTGTTAAAGAGCAGCCAGAACACGACGAAGAGGAGTGATCCTCAGCCCGGCGTGAAAGGCAAAGCATGACCGTTTTGCCGCGTTGATGGGGTCTCCCTGTGCCCCGCCAGCCAAGCCGGGAATGCCTTGATGGGCATTGGCTCGGCGTAGAGAAAACCCTGCAAGGTATTTACCCCCCGCTGCCGCAGATGCTGCGCCTGTAGCGGGGTTTCAACCCCTTCGGCCACCAGTTCAATATTCAGTCTCTGCCCTAACGCGATGATCATATCGGTGACCGTCGAATTAATGGCATCGGTACCGATGGTTTTGGTGAAGGATTTATCAATTTTCAGCACGTCGGGATGCAACTGTTCCAGCCAGGCCAACGAGCTGTTGCCAGTGCCAAAATCATCTATCGCAATTTTTACCCCCCGGCGCCGAAGATCCTGCACCATTCGGGAATCCATTTCGAACAAAACATCGCGTTCCGTTAGTTCGATAATTAATTGCTGCATCGGATGGTGATTAAACCAGAGCTGATTTAAGTCCCGCAGCAATTCGCCGTTGCGTAAATGGCTCGGTGCCGCGTTAATACCAATATGGAAATGGACATCGTCGGGGAAAAAATGCAGTTGCTGTTGAATCTCTATCAGTACGTAGCGTGTCAGCGGCGCGATCAGGTTATGTTCTTCCGCTATCGAAATAAACACTTCCGGCGAGATCCAACCCTGGCGCGGGTTATGCCAGCGCAGCAAGATCTCTACGCCATCACACTCTAATGTGCGCGCTTTCAGCAACGGCTGACAGAACAGCTCAAATTCGCGTCCGGCAATCCCCAGGTTGATCTCGCGGGAAAAACTCATGCGGCTGGCGGTCGCAAACCAGGCGATAAAGCCGGTCAGCAGACTCATCATCAGCGCCAGTGGCAGTTGCGACGGCAGATGCAATAATGCGAGTTTCGCCGCGCCCGGACCGCTCACGCTGACGCTGAAAGGGAAATGCGTTGATACGCGCTGGTACGCTCTTTCATCTCCCAGCGGTGGTAAGGTGGTCATGATGCCTTTGCCATGCACCAGATGTTTGCCGCTTACGCTCAGCACAGCGTGCGTGATCAGCGGCGCCTGCGGTTCCAGAACTAAATCACTCAGCAGATCGATATTGACCGCTTCAATGACGCCATCCTGTCCGTCTTCAGAGGTGGGGTACCACATAATCAATACCGGGCGACCCTTCAGCAATGTCTGGTCTGTCGAGAGCATCAACAGGGGTTCCCGGGTGGGAAGGAACGGTTGCACATGTTTTATTGGCACATCGCGGTAGCCAAAAATACTGGAACAATAAAGAATACCGTCTTGGATTAACGCAACAGCACGCACGGTTTGCAGGCTGGCCGCCTGTTTACGTAATTGCAAATGCACGCTGGCGCAGGGTTGACCAACCAATGGAATCAACGTATGGCTGCCCGCCGCCAGCGGCAGCAATAATTGATCAAACGTATTTACAGCATGTTGGGTAAACGCGGTTATACGTTGGTGATTTAAATTCCGCTCCGAAATAAAACGGAAAGCCAGGGTAAAAATTAGCGCGACAATAGCAACCGACACGGAGACAATAGCGCGCCGCCGTCGATATCGTTTAATGATCCGTTGAGCCGTTTGCATGCCATTGTCGCCTGTGAACTCCCCGACGTGAAATCCTTGCCAGGACACTGAAAGTGTAGTGGGGAATTAACGCAGCGACGACAAATCGGAGAAATATCATTCCGCTGGCGCAATAGCGCAAAAAAAACGCCGTTCAGTTGAACGGCGCGGATTTATTTAATCACACTGTACTTTGATGGCCAGACCGCCGCGTGATGTCTCACGGTATTTGGCGTTCATATCCTTGCCGGTCTCGTACATCGTTTCTATCACCTTATCGAGGGAGACGCGCGGCGCGCTGGTGCGGCGCATCGCCATCCTGGAGGCGTTGATCGCTTTCACCGAGGCAATCGCGTTTCGCTCAATACAGGGAACCTGTACTTGCCCGGCTACCGGATCGCAGGTCAGACCAAGGTTATGCTCCATACCGATTTCCGCCGCCACGCAAACCTGCTCCGGGCTTGCGCCAAGTAGTTCAGCCAGACCCGCCGCTGCCATGGAACAGGCTACGCCAACTTCGCCCTGGCAACCGACTTCCGCCCCGGAAATGGAGGCGTTCATTTTATAGAGCGTGCCGATGGCGCCGGCAGCCAGGAAGTAACGAATGTAGATATCCGGGCTGACGGATTCAATAAAGTGATCGTAATAGGCCAGCACGGCGGGCACGATACCGCAGGCGCCATTTGTTGGCGCAGTCACCACGCGGCCCCCGGCAGCGTTCTCTTCGTTCACCGCCAGCGCGAACATGTTCACCCAGTCGACCACGTTCATCGGATCGTGGGAGAGTTTATCGCTGGCGACCAGCAGACGGCGCAGCGCGGAAGCCCGGCGCGGTACGCGCAGCGGCCCAGGCAGCACGCCTTCGGTGTTCATGCCGCGATCGATACAGGCGCGCATGGTTGCCCAGACGTTACCGAAATAGTCTTCGATCTCTTTTTTCGAGTGCAGCGCCAGTTCGTTCTGCATCACCATGCCGGAGAGGGACAAGCCCGTCTCTTTGCAATACTCCAGCATCTGAGTGGCGGATTTGAAGGGCCAGGGCACATTGACGGCGCTGACCGTCTCCTGACCGAAATGCTCTTCATCGACGATAAAACCGCCGCCAATGGAATAGTAGGTTTTGCTGTACACCACATTATCGCCATTCCACGCTGAGATGCGCATACCGTTTTCATGCAGCGAGAGGTTATCACTGTGAAAACGCATTCCGTCATCCTGCGGGAAATCCACTTCGTGGCGGCCCTGCGCCAGCAGCAGACGACCACGAGTCTCTACGTCGCGGATAAACGTGGGGATAGCGTCGATATCGACGGTGGCAGGCTCATTACCTGCGAGACCCATAATGATGGCGATATCGGTATGGTGACCTTTCCCTGTGAGGGAAAGTGAGCCGTAAACGTCCACCGCAACGCGAGTAACGCTTTCCAGCAATCCTTTTTCGACCAGATCATCGACGAACTGCTTCCCGGCCTTCATTGGGCCAACAGTGTGGGAAGATGAGGGGCCAATCCCCACCTTAAACATGTCGAATATACTAATCACATTAACGCTCCTGACAGGGTTACCGGCGTTCCAGTAACGATGTAATAACTGCGCATAGTGTAAGAGGGATGCCAGCCGTCAGCTTAACTATTCACATGAATTAAACTAATGGCTAACCCTGATATTACTAATAGCGCGCACGCTGTCACAAAAATGTTATGTGTAAAGTATAGTCAAGGCTTGCGGCCAATTTGCAGCGCCAGCGAACGAATAATTCCGGCCGTCATGCCCCAGACAAAATAATGCTGATACCAGGAGAGCCACACGCGATGCGCGTTACCGTGGCGATGGATGTCGAGCGGATGGTAGCGCCCAAGCCGCAGCGCTTCGGCCAGCGGCATTTCGAAAACCGCCGCCACTTCATCTTCGCTGGCATGGTAGTGAAGATCCGGCGGAATAATGCCCACCACCGGCGTGACCTGAAAGCCGGTGACACTATCGACCGGCGGCAGAACGCCGATGACTTCCACCGCCTCGGGAGGGATCGCCACCTCTTCCTGCGCTTCCCGCAGCGCGGCGGCAATCAGCGATGTATCGGTACTGTCGACCGCGCCACCGGGAAAAGCAACCTGACCGGCATGTTTACGCAGCAGTGGAGAGCGCTGCGTCAGTAGCAGACCCGGCTGCAGGCGCCGCACTACAGGTACCAGCACGGCGGCCTGGCGTGTATTCATCACCGCCGGGTTGAGCTGGGGGCGTAACAGTTGAAAACGTGACAAAAAATCATCCAGAGTTAAAGCCGCTTGCTCCACGAATCATTTCTCCAGTTGTCGCAGGATACGATTAACTTTATCAAAAGTTTCCTGATACTCCGCTTCTTCCAGGCTGTCAGCGACAATCCCACCGCCCGCAGAGCAGTATATTTGCCCGTCACAGGCGGTTAACGTACGGATGGTAATGCTGGTGTCCATATTGCCGCAAAAGCTCAGATAACCGATGCTGCCGCACCAGGCATTGCGTCGCTGTGGTTCCAGAGTATCAATAATTTCCATGGCGCGAACTTTGGGTGCGCCGGTAATCGAGCCGCCAGGGAACGCGGCCCGCAGCAGATCGCTGGCGTGGCGACCCTCCGGCAGTTCTGCCGTGACGGTACTGACAAGGTGATGGACGGCGGGGAAGGGTTCGACGACAAACAGTTCCGGCACGCGTACCGAACCCGGCGTCGCCACGCGGCCAATATCATTACGCATCAAATCGACAATCATCAGATTCTCGGCGCGATCTTTCGGCGAGGCGGCGAGTTTCTGCGCCTGCTGCGCATCCGCTTGTGGATCGGCCAGCCTTGGCAGCGTACCTTTGATCGGCCGCGTCTCGATGTGCGAGCCATCAAGACGAATAAAACGTTCCGGAGAAAGGCTTAATATGGCGCCCTGCGGCAGGCGTAAAAACGCACTGAATGGCGCGCGGTTTTCGCGGTTAAGGCGGGTAAATGCCTGCCACTCATCGCCCGCATAGTGTGCCTGAAAACGCTGAGCGAGGTTAACCTGGTAACAGTCGCCGCTGTGCAGCCACTCCTGCACCTGGCGGAATTTTTCACCGTATTCGGCGCGGCTCATATTTGCCTGCCACGGCGACGTCAGCCGGAAATCGTCCTGCTGCGGCGCGCGTTGTGCCTGCAGCCAGGCCAGCCGGGCATCGACATCGGCATGGCTCAGCAGCGTAACCCGCTGCAATCGGTGGTCAACGACCAGCGCCCAGTCATAAATGCCAACGGCCATATCAGGTAAGGTAATATCCGCCTGTGCCCGTTGCGGCAGTTTTTCGAAGCGGCGGCCTAAGTCGTAGCCAAACAGACCGAGTGCGCCGCCCTGAAAGGGCAAATCCGGGTTGTGTGCCGGATGCAGATTGTGCGCATCCAGCTGTTGTTGCAGCAGTTGCAATGGATCGCTTTGGCTTTCACGCCTATCGTTAAGCGAGGTTATTTCGCCGCGGGTCGTGATCGTGGTTAGCGGATCGGCAACCAGGATATCGAAACGGTTATGCGGGTGCTCGGCGAGACCAGAGTGCAGCAACATCGCCCAGGGCTGCTGGCTAAGTGGCGCAAAGTAGTATTCGGCTGCATCGCGGCGCCACGGTAACGTAATAACGGCGGGGGATAACGTCTTCATTGATCCTCATCTGCGTCTTCAGCTGGTGAATTGTGCGGACGCATGAAATAATTAGCGCCCATAATTTAGCAGGAGTTCACGATGTTTGCAGGTTTACCTTCCCTCAGCCACGAGCAGCAGCAAAAAGCCGTGGAGCGTATCCAGGAGTTAATGGCCGGCGGCATGAGCAGCGGCCAGGCGATTACGCAGGTTGCTGAAGAGTTGCGCGCCAGCCACACGGGCGAACGGATCGTGGCGCGCTTTGAAGACGAAGAGGACGAGTAATTACAGCGCGGCGATGATTTTGATTTCCACTTTATAGTGCGGATTCATCAGCTTTGCCTGCACGGTGCAGCGCACAGGCGCATGGCCCGCAACAACCCACGCGTCCCACGCTTTATTCATCGCGGCGAAGTCGTTGCTATCGGGCAGAAAAATAGTGGCATCGAGGATGCGTGATTTGTCACTGCCTTGCTTTGCCAGCACAGCATCGATTTGCGCCAGCGTATTTGCTGTCTGCTCAAACGCATCGGCGTCCAGGTTTTCCGGCACCCCGGTGTAATAAAGGGTCTGGTTGTGGATCACCACATCAGACCAGCGCTCCGCCGCGTCAATACGCACAATTGTCATAATACACCTTCTTATTTTCCATACAGTCGCGGGCAAGAGTGCCACAAAAACCCGGCTGGCGTAAATCCGCCCACCCTGACATAATCACTGTCGATTTAACCAGGGGGTAGTGTGACGGACGATTTTGCAACAGACGGCCAACTGGCCAAAGCGATACCGGGATTCAAACCGCGTGAACCGCAGCGCCAGATGGCGCACGCCGTGATGCAGGCCATCGACAACACTCAGCCGCTGGTGGTGGAAGCCGGTACCGGCACCGGGAAAACTTACGCCTATCTCGCTCCCGCCTTACGCGCCGGTAAAAAAGTGATTATCTCCACCGGTTCAAAAGCATTGCAGGATCAGCTCTACAGCCGCGATCTGCCCACGGTAGCCAACGCGCTGGAATTCACCGGGCGTACTGCACTGCTGAAAGGCCGCTCTAACTACCTCTGTATTGAACGACTGGAACAGCAGGCGCTGGCTGGCGGCGATCTGCCGGTACAAACCCTGAGTGATGTGATTCTTCTGCGCTCCTGGTCAAACCAGACTACCGATGGCGATATCAGCACCTGCGTCAGCGTAGCCGAGGATTCGCAGGCCTGGCCGCTGGTCACCAGCACCAACGACAACTGCCTGGGCAGCGATTGCCCGATGTACAAAGATTGCTTTGTGGTCAAAGCGCGGAAAAAGGCGATGGATGCTGACGTGGTGGTGGTGAACCATCATCTGTTTCTCGCCGATATGGTGGTGAAAGAGAGCGGCTTCGGTGAGCTTATCCCGGAGGCTGACGTGATGATTTTCGACGAGGCGCACCAGCTTCCGGACATCGCCAGCCAGTATTTTGGCCAGTCGCTCTCCAGCCGCCAGTTACTGGATCTGGCGAAAGATTTCACCATTGCTTATCGCACCGAATTAAAAGATACCGCGCAGCTGCAAAAATGCGCCGACCGCCTGGCGCAAAGCACGCAGGATTTCCGTCTGCAACTTGGTGAACCCGGTTATCGCGGTAACCTGCGTGAATTGCTGGCCGATGCCAATATCCAGCGCGCGCTGCTGCTGCTCGATGATGCGCTGGAATTGTGCTACGACGTGGCGAAACTCTCTCTTGGACGCTCGGCGCTACTTGATGCCGCTTTTGAGCGGGCGACCACTTACCGCGCGCGGCTCAAGCGTCTGAAAGAGATTAATCAACCTGGTTACAGCTACTGGTATGAATGCACCTCGCGCAACTTCACCCTTGCGCTGACGCCGCTGACGGTGGCGGATAAGTTCAAAGAGGTGATGGCGCAGAAAAAGGGGAGCTGGATTTTCACTTCGGCGACGCTTTCCGTGAATGACGATCTGCATCACTTTACGGCGCGTCTCGGGATCGACGAGGCGGAATCGCTGCTGCTGCCGAGTCCTTTCGATTATCAGCATCAGGCGCTGCTGTGCGTGCCGCGCAATCTGCCGCAGACCAACCAGCCCGGTTCAGCCCGGCAGCTGGCGGCTATGCTGCGCCCAATGATTGAAGCCAACAATGGCCGCTGTTTTATGCTCTGTACTTCGCATGCCATGATGCGCGAACTGGCAGAGCAGTTCCGCGCCACGATGAGCCTGCCGGTGCTGTTGCAGGGCGAAACCAGTAAAGGCCAACTGCTGCAACAGTTCGTCAGCGCCGGTAACGCGCTGCTGGTGGCAACCAGCAGTTTCTGGGAAGGCGTGGATGTGCGCGGCGATACGCTGTCGCTGGTGATCATCGATAAACTGCCGTTTACTTCGCCGGAAGATCCGCTGTTAAAAGCGCGCATGGAAGATTGCCGTCTGCGCGGCGGCGATCCGTTCGATGAGGTGCAACTCCCGGATGCGGTCATTACGCTGAAACAGGGCGTCGGGCGTTTGATCCGCGACATCGACGACCGCGGCGTGCTGGTGATTTGCGATAACCGCCTGGTGATGCGGCCCTATGGCGCGGTGTTCCTCGCCAGCCTGCCGCCCGCGCCTCGCACACGGGATATTCGCCGCGCCGTTGAATTTCTTGCTGCGCGCCCGGCGCAGTAATTTGCCGGGGACTGTGGTAAGATGCGCGCCATTTTGTTTTTCATGGACCGCTATACCCATGCGAATTCTGGCTATTGATACCGCCACAGAAGCCTGTTCTGTCGCCCTGTGGAACGATGGTACTACCTTCGCTCATTTCGAACTTTGCCCACGTGAACATACCCAACGCATCCTGCCACTGGTCAGGGATGTGCTGGGTGACGCCGATCTTAAATTGACACAACTTGATGCGCTGGCTTTTGGCCGCGGGCCGGGGAGTTTTACTGGCGTGCGCATTGGTATTGGTATTGCGCAGGGCCTTGCGCTGGGCGCCGAACTGCCGATGATTGGCGTTTCAACGCTGGCAACAATGGCGCAGGGCGCATGGCGTAAAACTGGCGCAACTCGCGTACTTGCCGCGATTGATGCACGTATGGGGGAAGTCTACTGGGCGGAATACCAGCGTGACGAGCAGGGCGTCTGGCACGGCGAAGAGACAGAAGCGGTGCTCAAACCGGAAGCAGTGAGCGCTCGTCTTCAGCAACTTGAAGGTCAATGGGCAACGGTCGGTACCGGCTGGCCGGCATGGCCGGAGATGGGTAACGGTAATGCGCTGACGCTGACAGACGGTGAAATTCTGCTCCCGACTGCAGAAGATATGCTGCCGCTTGCGCAACAACTGTTCGCAGCAAAGAAAACCGTTGCCGTCGAGCACGCTGAACCGGTTTATTTACGTAACGAAGTGGCATGGAAGAAACTTCCTGGCCGGGAATGAATCTCAGTAATAACAACTGAGTGAAGGAGTCGCATCATGGCGGGTCAAAAAAGAGTTATGCGCTGGTTGCTGACAGGATTGGCAACGGCGGTGTTGAGTGGTTGTGTTTCTGTGCCTGACGCGATTAAAGGAACCAGTCCCACGCCGCAGGACGATTTAGTCCGGGTGATGAGTGCGCCGTCGCTGTACGTCGGCCAGGAAGCCCGCTTCGGCGGCAAAGTCGTTGATATCCAGAATCAGCAGGGGAAAACCCGTCTGGAGATCGCCTCCGTACCGCTCGACAGCGGCGCCCGTCCGGTACTGGGCGAGCCGTCGGTCGGGCGAATTTATGCGGAAGTTAACGGCTTCCTCGATCCGGTTGATTTCCGTAATCAGCTGGTCACAGTGGTTGGACCGATCACCGGCACTGCGGATGGTAAAATCGGTGACGCCCCTTACAAATTTATGGTGATGCAGGCGACCGGCTATAAACGCTGGCATCTGACCCAACAAGTGATGATGCCGCCTCAGCCGATAGACCCGTGGTTTTGGGGGCCGCCTGGCCGACACGGATGGCGAACAGGTTATCCTGGCTGGGGCTGGTACCCGCCAGAACCCGCCCGTGTAGAGACCATCGTGACAGAGTAATCTCTTGTTTTATTGAATAAATGAGACAGCGGCTAAGCCGCTGTTTCTGTCTGTGGCTGTGTATAACAAAAATAATTAGTGACGGGCTTCGCAACCTTCAATTCGCTTAATTAATAAACTGGTACGCTGAGTTAATATTATGTTAACGGCTTGTTTATTAAATGGGGTTGTGATGACCAAAAATACTCATTTCAGAGGTGATTCATTGAAGAAGGTTTGGCTTAACCGTTACCCCGCCGATGTTCCGGCGGAGATCAACCCCGACCGTTATCAATCCCTGGTAGAACTTTTTGAACACTCCGTCGCGCGTTACGCCGATCAACCCGCCTTCATCAACATGGGCGAGGTGATGACCTTCCGCAAGCTGGAAGAGCGTAGCCGGGCATTTGCCGCTTATTTACAGCAAGGACTGGGGCTGAAAAAGGGCGATCGCGTTGCGTTGATGATGCCAAACCTGCTGCAATATCCGGTCGCGTTGTTCGGCATTTTGCGCGCGGGCATGATTGTGGTGAACGTGAATCCGCTTTACACCCCGCGTGAACTTGAGCATCAACTGAATGACAGCGGCTCTTCCGCGATTGTGATTGTCTCCAACTTTGCGCATACCCTGGAAAAGATCGTTGAGAAGACGCAGGTACGTCACGTCATTCTGACCCGCATGGGCGATCAACTCTCTCCGGCGAAAGGCACGCTGGTGAACTTTGTCGTCAAATACGTGAAACGCCTGGTACCGAAGTATCACCTGCCGGATGCCATCTCTTTTCGTCGCGCGCTGCAAACCGGCTATCGCATGCAGTACGTCAAGCCGGAAGTTGTCGCCGGGGATTTGGCGTTTCTGCAATATACCGGTGGTACAACCGGTGTCGCAAAAGGGGCGATGCTCACTCATCGCAACATGCTGGCGAACCTGGAGCAGGTTAACGCAACTTACGGGCCGCTGTTGCACCGCGGCAAAGAGCTGGTTGTCACAGCGCTACCGCTATATCACATTTTCGCGCTGACCATGAACTGCCTGCTGTTTATTGAACTCGGCGGGCAGAACTTGCTGATCACCAACCCGCGCGACATTTCGGGGCTGGTCAAAGAGCTGAGCAAATATCCGTTCACTGCAATGACCGGTGTGAACACATTATTTAACGCGCTGCTGAACAATGAAGAGTTCCGCTCGCTGGATTTCTCCTCGCTGCATCTTTCCGCTGGCGGCGGTATGCCGGTGCAACAGGCCGTTGCCGATCGCTGGGTGAAACTGACCGGTCAGTATCTGCTTGAAGGCTACGGCCTGACGGAATGCGCGCCGCTGGTGAGCGTCAACCCGCACGATATCGATTATCACAGCGGCAGCATTGGCCTGCCGGTGCCGTCGACTGAAGCCAAACTGGTAGATGACAACAACAACGAAGTGCCGCCGGGCGAGCCTGGTGAGCTGTGCGTAAAAGGGCCGCAGGTGATGCTGGGTTACTGGCAGCGCCCGGATGCCACGGATGAAATTATCCGCGACGGCTGGCTGCATACCGGTGATATTGCGGTGATGGACGAAGAGGGATTCCTGCGCATTGTCGATCGCAAGAAAGATATGATCCTCGTCTCCGGCTTTAACGTCTATCCGAATGAAATCGAAGATGTTGTCATGCAGCATGCCGGGGTACTGGAAGTGGCCGCCGTAGGGGTTCCGTCCGAAAACAGCGGCGAAGCGGTGAAGATCTTCGTGGTGAAAAAAGATGCGTCGCTGAGCGAAGATGCACTAATCGCCTTCTGCCGTCGCCAGCTCACCGGATATAAAGTGCCGAAGCTGGTCGAATTTCGCAATGAACTGCCAAAATCGAACGTTGGCAAGATCCTGCGGCGAGAATTGCGTGACGAAGCGCGCGCCAAAGTGGACAATAAAGCCTGAGCTATGCGTTAGTCGCCTGAACGCCGGTTAAGCCGGCGTTTTTTATGGGCGCAAACTAAAGAGATGATGATTTGAATTACCAGATGATAACGACGAATGACGGGCTGGCTACGCTGTGTGAAGCCGCCAGCGCGTTCCCGGCCATTGCCCTGGATACCGAATTTGTCCGTACCCGTACCTACTATCCGCAACTCGGTCTGATCCAGCTTTTTGATGGCGAACATACGGCACTGATCGATCCGCTGACCATTACCGAGTGGGCGCCGTTTCGCGATCTGCTGATCAACACCCAGGTAATCAAATACCTGCATGCCGGCAGTGAAGATCTGGAAGTGTTCCTCAACGCATTCGGCGTACATCCGCAGCCGATGATTGATACCCAGATCCTCGCCGCATTTTGCGGTCGTCCGCTGTCATGGGGATTTGCCGCGATGGTGGAAGAGTTTACCGGCCTGACGATTGATAAAAGCGAATCCCGCACCGACTGGCTAGCGCGGCCGCTGACGGAGCGCCAGTGTGATTATGCTGCCGCTGACGTCTGGTATCTGCTGCCGATAGCCGACAAGTTGATGGCGGAAACCCGCGCGGCCGGGCGGCTGGAAGCGGCGCTGGATGAGTGTCGCCTGATGATGCAGCGCCGCCAGGAAGTGCTGGCCCCGGAAGAGGCGTGGCGCGAGATTGGCAACGCCTGGCAGTTGCGTACGCGTCAGCTGGCCTGCCTGCGCCTGCTGGCAGACTGGCGTCTGCGTAAAGCCCGTGAGCGTGATCTGGCGGTTAATTTTGTGGTGCGCGAAGAGAACCTGTGGGCGGTGGCGCGCTATATGCCTTCCAGCATGGGCGAACTGGACAGTATCGGCCTTTCCGGCAGTGAGATCCGTTACCACGGGAAAACGCTGCTGGCGCTGGTCGCGCAGGCGCAGGCTCTGCCGGAAGAGGAATTGCCGGAGCCGCTGCTCAATCTGATGGATATGCCAGGTTATCGTAAAGCATTCAAAGCGATCAAAGCGCTGGTGCAGACCATCAGCGAAAGCCACAATATCAGCGTTGAGCTGATGGCTTCCCGTCGGCAGATTAATCAGTTACTGAACTGGCACTGGAAGTTAAAACCGCAGAATACTTTGCCGGAATTAATCAGCGGCTGGCGCGGGGAATTGATGGCCGATCAACTGAAATCATTATTAGTGGAATACCCGAATTAATAGCTGTAAATAATTACAGTGTTTCGCTGAAATAAACAAAAAGGCAGAATTTCTTCTGCCTTTTTTAATGCCTGGAAAACGGGAGTGTTATTTCGTTTCTTCCGTTTCCGGCAGGGTAACGTTAAGTTCCAGAATGGAAATATCGTCCCCTTTTTGTTCCAGCTGCACGGTTACCATTTCCGGATCGATTTGCACGTACTTGCAGATCACTTCCAGAATATCCCGCTTGAGCTGCGGTAAATAATGGGGTTCCGCGTCACTACGACGACGTTCCGCAACAATAATCTGCAGACGCTCTTTCGCAATGCTGGCGGTATTCTTTTTTCTGGAGAGAAAAAAGTCGAGTAATGCCATAACTTATCCTCCGAACAGGCGTTTGAGGAAACCTTTCTTCTCTTCTTCGATGAAGCGGAAAGGGCGTTCTTCTCCCAGCAGACGGTCGACGGCATCGGCATATGCTTTACCGGCGTCAGCGTTGGTATCCAGAATCACAGGCTCACCCTGGTTCGACGCGCGCAGCACGGATTGATCTTCCGGGATCACGCCAACCAGTTTGATACGCAGAATTTCCAGCACATCTTCCATGCTCAGCATGTCGCCACGGTTCACACGACCGGGGTTATAGCGGGTCAGCAGCAGATGCTCTTTAATCGGCTCTTCACCATTTTCCGCGCGGCGCGACTTGGAAGCCAGAATGCCGAGGATACGGTCAGAGTCGCGTACAGACGAGACTTCCGGGTTGGTAGTAATAATTGCTTCATCGGCGAAATAGAGCGCCATCAGCGCACCGGTTTCGATGCCCGCCGGGGAGTCGCAGACGATAAAATCGAAGTCCATTTTCTTCAGATCTTCGAGCACCTTATCTACCCCATCGCGGGTGAGGGCGTCTTTGTCGCGAGTCTGCGACGCCGGGAGAATATAGAGATTCTCAGTGCGCTTATCTTTAATCAGCGCCTGGTTCAGCGTGGCATCGCCCTGAATGACGTTCACGAAATCGTACACGACGCGGCGCTCGCAACCCATGATCAGGTCAAGGTTACGCAGCCCAATATCGAAATCGATAACCACGGTCTTTTTGCCCTTCTGGGCTAAACCAGTAGCGATGGCCGCGCTGGAGGTGGTCTTGCCAACGCCCCCTTTACCCGAAGTAACAACAATAATGCGTGCCATAGGAGTTCCTTGTTAAAAGGGCTTAATTTAAGGGTTGAATTGTCAAAGCGTCGTTAATTAACTGCAAACGCGCTGCTTTGCCATAAAATTCGGCCGGGATTTTATCGCTCAGCCAGTATTCTCCCGCGATGGAGACCAGCTCCGGCGTGAGATGTGTGCAAAATATTTGTGCGTCTTTATCACCGCTGGCACCCGCCAGTGCGCGTCCGCGCATCATGCCGTAGACGTGGATATTGCCGTCGGCAATTAACTCAGCGCCTGCGCTAACGTGGCTGGTGACAATCAGATCACAGTGTGGTGCATAAATGCGCTGACCGGAACGAACGGGCATATCAATCAAGCGTGTTTTTGTGACCGGAGTAACAACCGGTACGGGTTCCGGGGCGCTGACCTGACGCGGCGCTTTCTCTTTGCCTTCTGTCAGTAAGGGAAGCCCGGCACGTTCGATTTCTGCTTTCAGTTCGGTATCTTTACAACCGCTGATGCCGACAACGCGTAGCCCGGTTGCGGCAATAGTCTTTTGTAACTGGGGCCAGTTAACGGGGCCTTCCAGCGCAGAGACATTAACAACCACGGGGGCATGTTGTAGAAAAGCAGGAGCCTGAGCGATTTTGTCTTCTAACGCCTGACGAATAACCTCGGGTTTTGCATCATGCAAGTGAACCACTGATAAGGTAAAACTACTGCCTTTTAGCTCGATGGGCGTGTTTGACATCCTGACCTTACTCATTTTGCTATTATCGCTCGCATACGGAGCAATATTCCGAAGACTATCAGGCATGTTATAGTCACTATTATATTCAGGCAAGTAACCACCCGCTAATTCCGAGTATAAAGTATGTTTTGTGTGATCTACCGAAGTACCCGACGCGATCAGACTTATCTGTATGTCGAAAAAAGAGACGATTTTTCCCGCGTGCCGGAAACTTTAATGCAAAGTTTTGGTCAACCGCAGCTGGCAATGATTTTACCCCTCGACGGGCGTAAAAAACTGGCCGGTGCCGATTTGGAAAAAGTAAAAGAGGCGCTGACCACTCAGGGCTATTATTTGCAATTACCGCCACCGCCGGAAAATTTACTCAAACAGCATCTTGCTGATAACGACAAACAATAATCTCCCCCCACAGCGGCAGAATTTTCTGCCGCTGCTTATTTTCCTTGCGGCAAAAGCCGTAACATATTGAGATTTGACAAACTGTCAGACGGCGCGGATAGTCATTTTTCGCTCATGTTCAATGTGTTACTTAGGGGAAAAACATGTATCAACATCATAACTGGCAGGGCGCACTGCTGGATTACCCGGTGAGTAAAGTGGTTTGCGTTGGCAGCAACTATGCGAAACATATTCAGGAGATGGGGAGCGCCACCCCTGAAGAGCCGGTGCTGTTTATCAAACCAGAAACCGCGCTGTGCGATATTCGCCAGCCGCTGGCTCTGCCGCAGGATTTTGGCTCTGTGCATCACGAAGTAGAGCTGGCCGTGCTGATTGGCGCGACATTGCGCCAGGCAACGGAAGAGCACGTCAAAAAAGCGATTGCCGGCTACGGCGTTGCGCTCGATCTTACGCTGCGCGATCTGCAAGGCAAAATGAAGAAAGCGGGGCAACCGTGGGAAAAAGCCAAAGGCTTTGACAACTCCTGCCCGATCTCCGGTTTCATTCCGGCGGCGGAATTTACCAGCGATCCGCAAAATACGCCGCTCGGGCTGAAAATCAACGGTGAAGTGCGCCAGCAGGGCACCACGGCGGATATGATCCACAAAATCGTACCGCTGATCGCTTATATGAGCCGCTTCTTTACGCTGAAAGCGGGAGATGTGATCCTGACCGGTACGCCGGACGGCGTTGGTCCGCTGCACAGCGGCGACGAGCTGGAAGTCAGTTTCAACGGTTTTTCCCTGTCGACCCGCGTTCTGTAAGGCAATTTGCCGCCTTAATCCGGCGGCAAAACTTGCATCCGCATGCCAGACTGGTTATAAGGTGCACCCTGGATTTCAATGGCGGATTTCATCATGAGCGACACTCCTTTCTGGCAAAGCAAAACTCTCGAACAAATGACGGACGCGGAGTGGGAATCGCTGTGCGACGGCTGCGGTCAGTGCTGCCTGCATAAACTGATGGATGAAGACACCGACGAGATCTACTTCACCAACGTTGCTTGCCGTCAGTTGAATATCAAAACCTGCCAGTGTCGCAACTACGAGCGGCGCTTCGAATACGAACCGGACTGCATTAAGCTGACGCGCGAAAATCTGCCCACCTTCGAATGGCTGCCGCCGAGTTGCGCTTACCGCCTGCTGGCTGAAGGGAAATCGCTGCCGCTGTGGCACCCACTGCGTACAGGTTCGAAAGCGGCAATGCATGCGGAGCGTATCTCGGTACGGCATATTGCAGTGAAAGAGTCGGAAGTCCAGGACTGGCAGGACCATATCCTCAATAAACCTGAATGGGCGGATTGATCTGCCGAAGCCTCTGTCACGAAAATAAAGCGTTAATTTATTAAGCAGCAATTAATTGCTCTTCACCTTCACGTTTTATATATCGTCGAAATATCACCTGAGATTTTCAGTGAAATTAATGGTGTACGCAGTCAATTAAATCTGAAGCGAAGCGTCAGACGATCTTTAGCTGTTGAGGCTGGTAATGCAGTGAGTCATTGCCGCGCCTGAAAGCAGAATGGATACATTGACTGCCCGCCTCCACGGCTCTTTTTTATACTAAATCGCAAACAGTTCGCCGTTGTTTTTTCAACGACTGACGCTGATAACTGCCACGGTTTTGCGCCCGGTAGGTGAGGCATAAAAAAACGCTCCCGAAGGAGCGTTTTTTTAGCGACCGAACAGATCGCGTTTTTTCGGTTTGAACGGCTGGGCGATCAGCACCAGCAGAGCGACAATCAGATAAGCAACAAAAATACCCAGCAGCCATTGCGGCATGTCCAGCGTCAGAAACTCCCACTGACGTTCTGCACAATCACCTGTAGCAACAAACACTTGCGGTAGCCATTTATTGAGAGGTAGCCACTCAGGAAAACGCGCGGCGAAATCGCAGGTCATAAACGGCGAAGGGTGCAACTGAATCATCGTATGCTCCCAGGCGAGCTGGATACCGCGAAAAGCGCTGTAAATCCAGATAACCAGAGCGACATAGCGGAGCGGCGTTTTAGGTGCAATGGCTCCCACAATACCTGCGCCCATCACGCCAAATAGCGCACAACGTTCATAAATACAAAGCACGCAGGGTTTCAGCAGCATCACATGCTGGAACCACAGCGCGACCATTTCAAGTGCAAACGCAGTGAGTGCCATAAGAATCCAGGCACTGCGCCCACGCGAGCACTCATTTAAATATCGCAACATAATCTTTTCCCTGGAGATGCGTAGACAACGCAGTGTAAACGAAATCATTGTAGAGGCCACTAGCAGGCATCAAAATAATACGTAATCGAATGTTTATCATGCGGAATGTCAAATTGGGAATAAACTTGCTGCTATTTTGCGCGAAACAAAATATTGATAGATTCTGGTTTGTTTCAAATGAAAGGCCTGCTTAAAACAGGGTTAAGCCTTGTAAAATCACGAAAATGGAGATGCGATCCCTTTTTTTCTTCTTGCCGTACGCTACCTGCCCCGGACGGGGTCTGGTATGATGAGTGTCCTTTGCTTAGCTGTGTAATGGAAATTTGTCTATGGTCATTAAGGCGCAGAGCCCGGCGGGTTTCGCGGAAGAATACATTATCGAAAGTATCTGGAATAGTCGCTTTCCGCCAGGATCGATTCTTCCGGCTGAACGCGAACTCTCTGAACTGATCGGCGTCACTCGTACCACGTTGCGCGAAGTGTTGCAGCGTCTGGCACGTGATGGCTGGTTGACGATTCAGCACGGCAAACCCACGAAAGTGAATAATTTCTGGGAAACATCGGGGCTGAATATTCTCGAAACACTGGCGCGTCTGGATCACGAAAGCGTTCCTCAGTTGATCGATAATCTGCTGTCGGTGCGTACCAATATCTCAACGATTTTTATTCGTACGGCATTCCGCCTGCATCCGGATCAAGCGTTGCAGGTATTGGCCAAAGCGCGCGAGGTGGAAGATCACGCCGATGCGTTCGCCGATCTCGATTACAACGTTTTCCGTGGGCTGGCGTTTGCCTCCGGCAACCCGATCTATGGGCTGATCCTCAACGGCATGAAAGGGCTGTACACACGCATCGGGCGTCATTACTTCTCCAGCCCGGAAGCCCGCAGCCTGGCGCTGGGTTTTTATCACCAGCTTGCCGAAGTGTGTGAACAGGCGCAGTACGAAAAAGTCTATGAGCTGGTGCGTCGTTACGGCCATGAAAGCGGTGAAATCTGGCACCGTATGCAAAAAACGATGCCTGGCGATTTAGCGTTGCAGGTCCGTTAAGCAAAAAAACCCTCTGCGTACAGAGGGTTTTTTCGTTACAGGCTGCTCTGGCGGGGCGGGCATCTTTCCAGCAGTTCCACGCTGCCATCTTCATTTTGCTGCTCCAGCAGCACATCAAACCCCCACAGGCGATGCACGTGTTTCAGAACTTCGCGACGGCCTTTATCCAGCGGCGCGCGGTTATGCGGAATATAACGCAGCGTTAATGAGCGATCGCCGCGCAGATCGACATTCCAGACCTGAATGTTGGGTTCCAGGTTGCTGAGGTTGTACTGCGACGACAGGCGCGAGCGAATTTCCCGGTATCCCTCTTCATTATGGATTGCCGCGATCTCCAGGTAGTTATTGCGATCGTCATCCAGCACGGTAAAGAAGCGGAAATCACGCATGATTTTCGGCGACATAAACTGGCTAATGAAGCTTTCATCTTTAAAATCGCGCATGGCGAAATGCAGCGTGTCCAGCCAGTCGGAACCGGCAATATCCGGGAACCAGTAGCGATCTTCGTCCGTCGGCGACTGGCAAATACGCTTAATATCCTGGAACATGGCAAAGCCAAGTGCATACGGGTTAATCCCGCTGTACCACGGGCTGTTATAGGGGGGCTGGAACACAACGTTAGTGTGGCTGTGCAGGAATTCCAGCATAAAGCGGTCGGTCACTTTCCCTTCGTCATAGAGATGATTAAGGATGGTGTAATGCCAGAAAGTCGCCCAGCCTTCATTCATTAC
Source organism: Kosakonia sp. H7A (assembly GCF_003028445.1). Lineage (NCBI taxonomy): Bacteria > Pseudomonadati > Pseudomonadota > Gammaproteobacteria > Enterobacterales > Enterobacteriaceae > Kosakonia > Kosakonia sp. H7A. Next base: position 648,749 of record NZ_PYTZ01000002.1, read on the forward strand.
CTGCGTCTGTTTTTGCGGGTAGAAATACTGGCTGACTTTACGCACGATGCGCAGGATCTCACGCTGCCATGACTCCAGCAACGGCGCGTTCTTCTCCATAAAATAGAGCAGGTTTTCCTGCGGTTCAGACGGATAACGGCGCGCTTCGGCGATGGTTGGCTCCTCTTCGCGTTTCGGCAGCGTACGCCACAGCATATTCACCTGGCTTTGCAGATACTCCTCGCGGCTTTTCTGCCGGGCTTTCTCCTCCTGCAACGAGATTTTTTGCGGACGTTTATAGCGATCCACTCCGTAGTTCATCAACGCATGGCACGAATCGAGCAGCTTTTCGACTTCATCGACGCCGTACCGCTCTTCGCAGTCGGTAATGTATTTCCGCGCGAAAATAAGGTAATCGACAATCGAACTGGCGTCGGTCCAGCTACGGAACAGGTAGTTATTCTTAAAGAAAGAGTTGTGCCCGTAGCAGGCATGCGCCATCACCAGCGCTTGCATGGTGATGGTATTTTCTTCCATCAGATAAGCGATACACGGGTTGGAGTTAATGACAATCTCGTAAGCCAGCCCCTGTTGCCCGTGTTTATAGAGCCGTTCGGTTTCAATGAATTTCTTACCAAACGACCAGTGAGGGTAGTTGATTGGCATACCGACGCTGGAGTAGGCATCCATCATCTGTTCTGAAGTAATGACTTCAATTTGATGCGGATAAGTATCCAGGCGATAAAGTTTTGCCACCCGGTCGATTTCGGCCAGATAGACATCCAGTAGATCAAAAGTCCAGTCGGGTCCATCACTCAGACGAATAGAGTCCTTATTCATTGAGTCAATCGTAGCCATTAGCGCGCCCTCATTGTTAGAACACTCTCTGTATGGAGCGTCTCATTTCAAGCATAGAACACGCAATCAATTCTGTACGTCATGGCACTTTTTTTGTTCGCGATTTTTGATCCTGTCACCGGCCTTAATCGCTGCTTTTGCAAAATTTTATACTGCGGCGAAATGTCGCGCAGCAGGAGATGCTAAATAATCGCAGGCCTTGTGATACGGCGAGGCTGTGAGGAATGTCACCATAAAAAAGCCATATGTTGAATAATATTTTCATCTGGGTTATCAATTTGTAATTAGACGATTGTGCTTTACTCACAGGAGAGGGATATGCGAGTTGTTGTATTGGGAAGCGGCGTTGTGGGCGTCGCCAGTGCCTGGTATTTGCGTCAGGCGGGTCATGATGTCACGGTCATTGACCGCCAGCCTGGTCCGGCACAGGAAACCAGCGCCGGTAATGCCGGGCAGATTTCCCCCGGTTATGCCGCGCCCTGGGCCGCGCCGGGTGTGCCGCTGAAGGCCATCAAATGGATGTTCCAGCGCCATGCACCGCTTGCTATCAGCCTTGACGGCACCTCATCGCAGCTGAAATGGATGTGGCAGATGCTGCGTAACTGCGACGCCCGGCACTATGCAGAGAACAAAGGGCGTATGGTGCGGCTGGCAGAGTACAGCCGCGACTGCCTGAAGTTGCTACGTGAGACAACCGGTATTCAGTATGAAGGGCGGCAGGGCGGTACCTTGCAGCTCTTCCGCACCGCTGCACAGTATGAAAACGCCACCCGCGACATTGCCGTGTTGCAGGATGCAGGCGTTCCTTACCAGTTGCTGGAATCCGCACGTCTGGCTGAGGTAGAGCCTGCGCTGGCGGAAGTGGCGCACAAATTAACCGGCGGCCTGCGTTTGCCAAATGATGAAACCGGCGACTGCCAGCTTTTTACTCAGCAACTTGCCAGCATGGCAGAGCAGGCCGGGGTGGTCTTTCGTTTCAATACTCCGGTGGATCGTCTGCTGTATGAAGGCGAAAACATCTATGGCGTGAAGTGCGGCGAAGAAGTGGTAAAAGCCGATGCGTATGTGATGGCCTTCGGCTCCTGGTCAACCGGGCTGCTGAAAGGCATCGTTGATATTCCGGTATACCCGCTGAAAGGCTACTCACTGACGATCCCTGTCGCGCAGGAAGACGGCGCGCCGGTTTCCACTATCCTCGATGAAACCTACAAAATCGCCATTACGCGCTTTGATAAGCGTATTCGTGTCGGCGGCATGGCGGAAATTGTCGGTTTCAACACCGAGCTGCTGCAACCGCGTCGCGAAACGCTGGAAATGGTGGTACGCGATCTCTTCCCGCGCGGTGGTCGCGTTGAAGATGCGACATTCTGGACCGGCCTGCGTCCGATGACGCCGGACGGTACGCCGGTTGTTGGCCGTACGCCGTATAAAAATCTGTGGCTCAACACTGGTCACGGTACGCTGGGCTGGACGATGGCCTGTGGTTCCGGCCAGTTGCTCAGTGATTTAATGTCCGGCAAAACGCCTGCTATTGCGGCTGACGATCTCTCCGTTGCCCGCTATTTACCCGGCTTTACCCCGGCACGCGCACAGCATCTGCATGGCGTTCATAACTGATAAATATAAGGAAAAATGATGTCTCGTCCGATTATGGCCTCGCTGGACTTGCAGGCGTTGGGCAATAACTTACAGGTCGTGCGTCGGGCTGCGCCAACAGCTAAGGTCTGGTCAGTGGTCAAGGCGAATGCATATGGTCACGGTATCGATCGTGTCTGGCGTTCGCTTGCCAGCACGGATGGTTTTGCGATGCTGAATCTCGAAGAGGCCATTTTGCTGCGTGAACGCGGCTGGAAAGGGCCGATTCTGATGCTGGAAGGTTTTTTTCACGCCGATGAATTACCGCTATTCGATAAATACCGGCTGACCACCAGCCTGCACAGCAACTGGCAGATTAAGGCGCTACAAAATGCGCAACTGCAAGCGCCGCTGGATATCTATCTGAAGATTAACAGCGGCATGAATCGCCTTGGCTTTATGCCGGATCGCGTGCATACCGTGTGGCAGCAACTGCGGGCGATTAACAACGTAAGCAGCATTACCCTGATGTCGCACTTTGCCGAAGCTGAACGCCCGGACGGCATCGCCGGGCCGATGGCGCGTATTGCGCAGGCGGCGGAAGGGCTGGATGCGCCGCGATCGTTGTCCAACTCTGCGGCGACGCTATGGCATCCTGAAGCGCATTTCGACTGGGTGCGTCCGGGTATTGTGCTGTATGGCGCATCGCCTTCCGGTCAATGGCAGGATGTCGCCAACAGCGGTATTCGGCCGGTGATGACGCTCAGCAGCGAAATTATCGCGGTGCAAACGTTAAAAGCGGGCGAAACGGTCGGTTATGGTTGCCGCTATCGCGCGAGCGAGGAGCAGCGTATCGGTGTGGTCGCCTGCGGCTATGCCGATGGTTATCCGCGCATTGCGCCTTCCGGCACGCCGGTACTGGTCGATGGAATTCGCACCGGCACGGTCGGCGCGATTTCGATGGATATGCTTACGGTCGATTTAACGCCTTGCCCGCAGGCCGGTATCGGTACGCCGGTTGAACTGTGGGGCAAGGAGATAAAAATCGATGAAGTCGCTGCGGCGGCAGGCACGGTTGGGTACGAACTGATGTGCGCACTGGCGCCGCGCGTGCCTGTTGTGACGGTGTAACTTACTGCGGGGCGGTTATTCCGCCTCGTCTTCTGCTACTCTGACGCCCACTTTTAACACCGCGTTGTCGGCTTTTTCGGCCACAGTCCAGATCATTCCGGCAAACTCAACCTGGTCGCCTACCACCGGTGCTGCGCCCAACAGTTGCTGTACGATATCGCCCAGCGTTTGCTGATTATCGCGGTGCTCAAGCCCTTCCTCCAGGCCGTAAATAAGTGCCACGTCGGCGAATTTGGCATCGGCTTCAAGGATAAAATCGCCAAAGAAACGCTGATCCAGCGCGACCGGCGGCGACTGGCTAAACAGCTTGCCGAGCGCAGGGAGATCCCGCTCGCGCCCAATGACACACAGTACATCGCCTTCCCGCAACCGCGTGCTGCCGGTCGGATGCAACAGACTGTTACCGCGAAACAGCGCCGCAATACGCGTCTCTTCCGGCATGTGCAAATCACGCAACGCCGCGCCCACGCACCATTTATCGGCGCTGAGCTGGTAGACGAACTGCTCGAAGGGATTATCCGGATGAATATCCAGCCCCACGCGAGAAACAGGCCAGCCGACCGGCGGCACCACCACCTTGGCTTTTTTCGCTGCCCAGGTGAGCGAGGTCCCCTGGAACAGCAACGAGATCAGCACCACGAAGAAGGCAACGTTAAAGAACAGCCGCGCATTATCCAGCCCGGCCATCATCGGGAAGGTAGCGAGAATAATCGGCACGGCGCCGCGCAGCCCCACCCAACTGATAAACACGCGCTCACGCAGATTGAAACCGCGGAACGGCAGCAGGCTGGCGAACACCGACAGCGGACGGGCGATAAAAATCATCCATGCGGAGAGGATCAGGGCAGAGACGGCAATCGGCAGCAGATCGGACGGCGTGACCAGCAGGCCCAGCACGAGGAACATAGCGATTTGCGCCAGCCAGGCCAGACCATCGAAGTTTTGCAGAATCCCGTAACGATTGCGGATCGGCCGGTTGCCCAGCACAAAACCACATAAATAAACGGCCAGAATGCCGCTACCGTGCAGGGCCGTCGTCAGGGAAAAAACCAGAATACCACCGCTGAGCGCCAGTAGCGGGTAGAGACCTGGCGGCAGGGCGATACGGTTGATCATCTGTTGCAGCAGGTAGCCGCCCGCACCGCCCAGCAGAATGCCGAGACCAAACTCCTGCACGATATGCACCAGGAACATCACATCGAGATCGGCTTTGTGCTTCTGGATCATCTCAATCAGCGTGATGGTCAGGAAAACAGCCATCGGATCGTTACTGCCCGACTCGATCTCCAGCGTGGAGCCAACGCGTTCGTTCAGCCCTTTGCCCCCCAGCAGCGAGAACACCGCCGCCGCATCGGTGGAGCCGACAATCGCGCCAATCAGCAGGCCTTCCATCAGGTTGAGCTTGAACAACCACGCAGCCATCATACCGGTAAGGCTGGAGGTGACCAGCACACCAACAGTAGCGAGCGAAAGCGCAGGGCCGAGCGCAACACGAAAGGAACTGGCGCGGGTTCGCATGCCGCCATCCAGCAAAATGATCGCCAGCGCGAGGTTACTGACCATATAAGCCAGCGGGTAGTTATCGAACGGGATCCCGCCGATACCGTCAATGCCGGCTAACATACCGATGACCAGAAAAATGACCAGGATAGGAATACCAAGGCGGGAAGAGAAAGAACTCAATAAGATGCTACAGGTTACAAGAACAGAACCCAGAATAAACAGACTAATTATCGCCTCAGCGTCCAATGTGGTGCTTCTCCTTAATCCTCGCCAGTGGGAATCCCCCGGGCCGGAAACCCGTGGTTGGTAACTTCACTTCATAATAACGGCAGAAACAGTGTTTTAATAAGAACATTAAGCACTTTTTTTACCCGGAGATCACAGGATGACCGGTCAGCGTCAGGCGTGTTTTATCAGTATGTTGCAGCTGAGCAAACGCGCCTAACGGCAGGGTTACCGTTTGCGGCTCATGGCCGAAGGCCAGCCCGCTAATGACCGGGATAGTCAGCTGTGAACGCAGGTAATCCACCATCTTTGTAAGATTGTAGCCCGCATCATAATCGTTAGGTTGCGCGTGGGAGAAACTACCGAGAATGAGCGCCTGCTGCTGCGCCAGAATTCCGGCGTGCAGCAGTTGCAAAAGCATTCGCTCAACGCGGTAAGGATGCTCATTAATATCTTCCACCACCAGAATGCCGCCCGGCATTGACGGCAACCACGGCGTGCCGATAAGTGAAGTCAGCATCGCCAGATTCCCGCCCCACAGCGTGCCTTCAACATGGCATCGTGGGCCAACGCCGTTCCACTCGATGCTGAAGGTCGGGTTGGTCAACGCGCGCCAGAAGTGCTCCTGCGTGAAGGCATCCAGCGTGTCTGCGCCGAAATTACCCGCCAGCATCGGCCCGCTAAAGGTAATCACCTTGCCGGTTGCCAGCAGACCAAGCTGGATAGCCGTAAAATCACTGTGGCCGCATATCAGCAGCGGTTGTTGTTGCTGACGCGCTGCGATGCCCTGCCAGTCGATATCAGCCAGCAAACGGCTGGCGCCATAGCCGCCGCGCACCGCCATCACAATCGTATTATTGCCCGCCAGGGTTGCCAGTGCGTTGATATCGGCCAGACGCTCTTCATCGCTGCCGGCAAACCGCTCGCTGCGCCGGGTGATGACGGATGGATTGGCAATGTGATGCCCCTGCTGCGTCAGACGTTCGACGGCAAGTGCCGCCGCGTGCTGATTAATGCAATAACCGGAAGGGGCAATCAAATGGATGGTGGACATGGCATTTCCTTGCTGACATCTATAGGGAAACAGTTATCATGCCGCTAACCTGTATCGTTGTCATCCGCAGTGATGAGCCCCTCGAAGAAGGATTTGTTGGCGTGAAATTAAGATGGTTTGCTTTTTTAGTGGTACTTTTGGCCGGATGTAGTTCAAGACAAGATTACCGCCAGCCGGACTGGAATCCGGAAGTGCCGGTGAAACGGGCGATGCAATGGATGCCGATCACCGAAAAGGCGGGCGCGGCGTGGGGTGTCAGCCCACGGCTGTTGACGGCGATGATTGCCGTGGAATCCGGGGGAAACCCGAACCTGGTGAGTAAATCCAATGCGGTGGGGCTGATGCAACTGAAAGCGTCAACCGCCGGACGTGAAGTCTACCGCTATATGGGATGGAGCGGTCAACCCTCCAGCAGTGAACTGAAAAATCCCGAACGCAATATTTCCATGGGCGCGGCCTATTTAAGCATTCTCGAACACGGGCCGCTGGCGGGGATCCGCAACCAGCAGGTGATGCAGTACGCGCTGGTGGTCTCCTACGTTAACGGCGCCGGGGCATTACTGCGGACGTTCTCGTCGGATCGCGACGAAGCGATTGATGAGATCAATGATTTGAGCGCTGACGCTTTTCTGAAACACGTGGCGGAAAAACACCCCGCGCCGCAAGCGCCGCGCTATATCTGGAAAGTTCAAAAAGCGATGGATGCGATGTAATCAGCGCACCCGGTTGGCGCGTTCGCGCGCCTCGCGCTCCAGGGCGAAGATAATGCGCTGGAGCTCGCGCTCAACGCCGGGGCTGACATTCAGAAAGCGGAAGCTCAGGCGTGGCGTAACGATGGTGCTGTTTTTCCCGTCCACCACTTTGCGCTCGCCGACCGCAATCAGCTGTGCGTCAAAATAAAATTGCCCCCAGGACGCCATGTCCAGTTCCACCTGCGAAAAGCGCATGCCCGGTTGCAGTGCTGCGGGTAATTCGCCATCCAGCAGGGCGCCCATTCCTCCCAATGAGAGATCGAACAGGCGAAAGCGGATCTCGCTTTTGTCCGGCATCAACGCTTTACAAAAATAAGCCGGATGGAGCGGGGCGCTGATGCGGAAATATTCACGGCGCTGAATAAACCACAGCGAATCCGGCAGCGAGGTAATAAATGCCGGCAGCGCCTGGAAATCACCGGCTGCGAGCCCGGGCAGTGTAAATTCAACCTTGGCGCCTTGTGTTTCAGCGGTAATGGTCACTTTCCCTGCACGCTGCACTGCGTTGTTCTCATACTCCTGGCTACCAAAATCCATCACCAGCTCTTCCGGATTGACTTCCAGTATCTTACTGATGAACTGACCGCTGCCCCAGGTAATGCAGACAGGCACCTGGTTTTTTTGCAGATCGCGCAAAACACCCAGTACGGCCAGAGGATTCTGTTTCAGGAACTGCTCACTGTAATTGCTCACGCCGAATGGCTCCTTGATGACTGACACACCGTCGTTGGGTTATCGGCAATTTCAGACAGAACTTAATACAAATATTGCGAAAAATTTTCCCTGAAGAGTGGGATTAAGTCTGTGAGATGAAAAAGTTTTGTCGCCGACAACTATACTGTAGCTAACGCGCCGCCATTGTGGTGCGTGCATGTAAACGAAACAAGCAGAAGGAGAGAGTAAAATGGGCATTCTCGCGTGGATTCTTTTTGGTTTGATTGCTGGCATTATTGCTAAATTAATCATGCCCGGACGGGATGGCGGCGGATTTATTCTGACTTGTATTCTGGGGATTGTGGGGGCGGTGGTTGGGGGCTGGCTGGCTACAACGTTTGGTTTTGGCGGCGATATTACCGGCTTTAATCTGCACAGCTTCCTTGTCGCGGTCGTCGGCGCTATTGTCGTGCTGGCAGTGTTCAGGCTGTTGCGCAGAGATTAAAACTTACGCTTCAGTAAAAAGGCCGCAATTGCTGCGGCCTTTTTCATGTTTACTGCGCGGCTTTTTGTTCGGCAGGCGCAGGTTGTTGTGAGGCGGATGCAGGTTGCGTTTGCGGCACGTTGTCGCAGGGTTTCTCTTTCGGGCACACCAGATCCAGCATTTTCAGCGTGACGCCGTTAGTCCAGCCAAAGCCGTCCTGCAGCGGATACTCTCCACCGCCGCCGCCTGTACCGGTGGTGCTGACATCATATTTTTCCACCAGTTTTTTCTCACGGTCGTAGGTGTGCTGAACATTGGTCAGGAAGCGCCAGCTCACTTCCTGCGAAAGTTTCTGCTGCTGGTAATTTTGCAGCCCCTCGGCGGCAACCCATTGCAGTGGTGCCCAGCCGTTAGGCGCATCCCATTGTTGCCCGCTATTCACGGTAGTTGTGGTGATGCCGCCGGGTTTCAGCAGTCGCGCTTGCGTGGCGGCAGCGACTTTATCCGCACGATCCTTCGCCGCCGCGTTGACAAACAGCGGGAAGAGCGCCGCTGCCGTAAGCTGGTTTCTGACTTTATGGGTTTTCAGATCGTAATCGGCGTACCAGCCCTCTTTTTCATTCCACAGATTGGCTTCAATACCTTTCTGCCGAGCGGTGGCAAGGGCTTCATAGTGACTGGCCTTTGCGGCATCACCGGAAACCTGATAGCCGCGGGCAAGCATTTTTTCCATTTTGAACATCAACGCGTTCAGATCCACGGGCACAATGCTGGTGGTTCGAATGGTACCGAGCTGCTGCGGGTTATCCATCCAGCGCGAGCTGAAATCCCAGCCCGAGGCGGCAGCGGAACGCAAATCGCGATAGATCTCCGTGGCGGGGCGGTTAGGGTTATTTTTCGCCGTAGTGACATCATCAAGCCACGATTCCGGACGCGGCGTATCGCGGTCGTCCCAGTAACGGTTTAACACGGTTCCGTCATTCAGCTTTACCACGCGCTGGCTGGCCTGACCCGGTTGCAGGCTATCGACGCCTTCCATCCAGTAGCGATGTTCTTTTTCCATCTGCGGCAGCCAGGTTTTCAGCGCCTCATCGCCATCATGGGTAGCCAGCAGTTCGACCATTAAGGCGAAAAACGGCGGCTGGGAGCGGCTCAGATAGTAGGTGCGGTTACCGTTGGGAATATGTCCCCAGGTATCAATTTCGTGCGCGAAGTTGGTCACCATATCGTTGATCTTGTCCCAGTGTCCGCTTTCAGCGAGGCCCAGCATCGTAAAGTAGCTGTCCCAGTAATAGACTTCGCGGAAACGACCGCCAGGCACAACATAAGGTTTTGGCAGCGGCAGCAGGGAATCCCATTTACCGGCGCTATCGGTTGTGCGTGTCAGCACGGGCCACAGGCCGTCGATATGCTCGCGCAGGCTTTGGCCTTCAGGCGGAACATAGGCTTCGCCTTCTTTCGGTAAGGTAAAGTTAACATCAACGAAGTGGCGCAAATCGAAACTGGTCTGGTTACGCTGCATACGATAATCCGCGAGGATCATCAGCGGATCGCCTTTGGGTACAGCATCTGCAAAGGTTTTTTGATCGGGAAAGAGTTTGGCGCTTTGCACATCATTAAACAGCGGGCCGAGCAGGATATCTGGTGATTGCTGCGCATTCGGGGCGTCTGCGGACAGCGCCTGAGGAACAACAGCAAGTAATGCTCCACCTAAAACGACGTGCATTGCCAGCAACAGCGAGCGCGGCTGGCGCATAACAGGTTTTATCATCAATCATTCTCCTTGAGCTGGCGCATCACGGCACCGCTGACATCAATCTTGTCCAAACCTTAGTCGAATATCAGATAAATCGCGTGCTCCGTTTGGCATTTTGTACGATTCCAGACTATTTCCCCGTCTGGTTACGACGAAAATGCGGTTTTTTTCCGCAGAAGTGTGACGAAGGTTGATCAATACAGCTGGGTTATTTTTAGCGATCAAATATGCAGAGAGCAAAAAATAGACAATATTGCGGCAAATCGACATGGCTGAAAGGTTTCATTTAATGTGGGTTCAGAAGCGGTTAAGCACCGCTAAATAATTTCATACAAAGAATGTTCTCGCGCGAAACAATCCGCGGTACCGCTATGAAATAGTTTTGTACGTGACTATATATGCCCGGTAAATAGATGCTTTTTGCTCAATATATTTCGCCAATACTGACAAAAGAATCCGAAATAGGGCGTGAAAGCTCTTAAACCCTGCATTTAATCTGGAATTGAGGCTACCAGATATTGTAGTATTTATTCGTGTATTTATGCTTTTAGGATTACTCTTATCACATTATTTTCAGTATATGCTAAGAAAAGAATAATAGGTATTATCTATTTAATTTCAGTGGGTTATGGATTTGCATTTTAATAAACTGGCGTTATGGACAGCTATCTTTAATAATTCTCTCCTCAAGTGAAATTTTTTCTTGAGAATTGTCCTAATTTGCAAAAAAATTAAATAATCCTATTTCAACAGGTCGGAGATCATATTGAATTGAATAATCCTATCTGTAAAATCGTGTCATGATAGTCAATGAAAAGTAATAATATTGCGGCCTTGCTTTGTGCAGGCTCGTGCGGTAGCTATGCCTTTTATTCATTATCACGGCGTTTTGTTGGAGAAGGATGAAGTTATTTAGAGCGATTTAACTGCTACTTTCCGAAACGCTCCAGGTCAACACAGTAATATATTTGCAATGGAAAAAACTCTATGAACATGCGAATGGTCTTGGCTCTTCTTTTTGTCTTTGGCGTTAGTGGGTGTAAAGCGCCACCGAAACCGGCTCCAGGCGACGACACCATTGTTACCAGTGAAGTGAATGGCGTTACCTTAACTCACCGTTATGCAGTGCTTGCTCCAACCGAATTTACTGCCATTAACCAAAACTATCGCGCGCTTTATCCGGCTTCCGTTATGAGCAAACCGGATTTCGGCGGCAAAGTGATCCGCCAACTTGAAGCCGGTAAAACCTATGTTGTTCTGGGACAGGTAGAGCACTTCTGGATGGCGCTGGCCGATGAAGGAAAGGAAGAACTGATTGGTTATGTGCCGATGCGTGCCGTAGTGAAAAGCGAGCTGTACGACAAAACGCTGCGTGAAGACCGTCGTCGCAGAGTCGCGCCGAAAAAACAGACCTGCGTGACGGTAGACGGCAGCGGCAAAGCCTGCAAAAACGCTAACTCAGGAACCTGGATCATCGATTAATCCAGCCGTGACGAGTGCCAGATATGAATAATAATGCTGTTGTGCGCCAGTTCTGTCTGGTGTTTTTCTTTGTGCTGGCCACCCTGGCCAGCGGTTGTGGATCTTCTTCACACAGCGTACCTACCAGCTATAACCTTCAGTTCAGGGCTCATCCGCAAATCAATGAGTCCGCTCCTCTTAAAGTCAGGGTTTTGCTGTTGAAATCGGACGCCACGTTTATGTCTGCCGATTTCTGGTCGCTGCAAAATAACGCTGACAGCGTGCTGGGTGCCAACCTGCTCAACAGTGATGAATTTTTCCTGATGCCCGGCCAGTTGTCGAAAACGCTGAGTGGCAAAAGCGCGCCGGAGGCGCGTTACATAGGCGTGATCGCGGAATATCAGGCTCTGGATGGCAAGAAATGGCGTATCTCCCTGCCGCTTCCGGTGCAGGGTGAGAGCCACTTCTACGAATTCTGGAAATCCTCTGCGGACGAACTGGAAGCGAATCTTTTCCTCGACATCAACGGAATTCGCGTCATTTCCAAATAGCGCCAGCCTAAACAGGAAAACAGTATGAATAAAGCAGAAAAGGTCATATGGACCGAAGGTATGTTTCTGCGTCCTCATCATTTTCAGCGTGCGGAAAGTTACCTGCAACATCACATTCGTGAGTGGGGGACACTGCAACGCCCGTACCTTTGGGGCTACCTGGATCTTGAACTGGATGACGCGATGTTGCGTCAGGGCTGTATCGCCCTGAGCTCTGCCAGTGGTTTACTGCCGGACGGCACTTTTTTCTCTTTCCACGATGCACGCCAGGCGCCAGCGCCGTTGGCTATCCCGGACAACACCAACAATGAGCGCGTGGTGCTGGCGTTACCGGTGCGGCGCGGCGGACGGGATGAAGTCATTTTCAGCGAAGAGAAAGATTCGCTGGCGCGTTACGTCACCTGGGAAAGCGAAGTGGATGATGACAACGCCATGTCCGTCGGACCGGCTGCCGTGCAGTTTGGTCGCTTGCGGCTAAAACTGATGCTGGAAAAAGATCTGAGCGCCGAATGGACGTCCATCGGCGTGGTGCACGTGCTGGAGAAGCGTAACGATAATCACGTTCGCCTCGATACGCGTTATATCCCGCCGGTACTCAATGCTATCAATAATCCGCTGCTGTATGGTGCGCTCAAAGATCTGCAAAGCTTGCTGGTGCAGCGTAGCCAGCAAATAGGTCAGCGTTTGCGTCAGCCGGGGCGTTTTAATACCTCGGAAATGGTGGAATTTACGCTGCTGGCGCTGATCAATCACCATCTTGGCGAGGTGGCGCATTTGAAAACACTGCCGATGATCCACCCGGAAGAGCTGTGGCGAAGCTGGCTGCCGTTCGCCACGGAGCTGACGACCTGGACCGCTACGCGTTCGCCGGAAGAGGCGCTGCCGGTTTATGACCATGACGATCTCGCGGGCTGCTTCAGCAAACTGCAATTGATGCTGCGCCAGGGGCTGTCGCTGGTGATGGAAGAGCACGCTATCCAGCTTCCGCTCACCGAACGCACTCACGGCCTGAATGTCGCCACGCTGCCGAATACCAGCATGGCGCGCGAGTTCGGCTTTGTGCTGGCGGTCAAGGCCAGCGTGCCGGGCGAAATCCTGCAAACCCATTTCCCGGCGCAGATGAAAGTCGCCCCGGTCACCAAAATCCGCGATCTGGTACAGCTCCAGTTGCCTGGCATGATGCTGCGCGCCATGCCGGTCGCGCCGCCGCAAATTCCGTGGCATGCCGGTTACAACTATTTCGAGCTGGAAAAAGGCGGCGAACTCTGGAACGAAATGGAGAAATCGGGGGCTTTCGCACTGCATCTGGCGGGCGAATTCCCGGGTCTTGATATGGAGTTTTGGGCCATCCGTAGCCCGACTGAATAAGAGAGCGAGCGCACAATATGCAGGAACAAAACGCCGCCGGCAGTGATGCCGCTCTGGCAGGAGCCAGTGGTAACAATCCTTTGGTCGCAGCGGCAAACCCGCTACTTAATGCGATACCGCAAATCCGCTATTCGGTCTCTCATGACGATCAAAGCGGTTTGCGTCAGCATTTAATTGATGAAATCCGCCGTTTTGAAGTGCGCTGTCAGCAATCCGGGCTGGCCTACGAGGTGATCGTGGGCGCGCGCTACTGCCTCTGTACCGCGCTGGATGAAGCCGCAGCGCTAACGCCGTGGGGCAGCCGTGGCGTCTGGTCCGGCAGCGGTCTGCTGGTGACATTCCACAACGAAACCTGGGGCGGGGAGAAGTTCTTCCAGCTGCTGGCGCGGCTGTCGCAAAACCCGCGCGAGCACATCGCGTTGCTGGAGCTGATCAACTTCTGCCTGCTGCTTGGCTTTGAAGGCCGCTACCGGGTGATGGACAACGGCCGTACGCAACTGGAAACCATCAAACAGCGCCTGTGGCAGATGATCCGTGGCGTGCGTGGTAACTATCCGCCGCCGCTTTCGCCGCACCCGGAAGATCAACCGGTGATGCGCAAGCTCTGGCGTCCGGTGATCCCATTATGGGCCTGCGTCGGGCTGGCGGGCTTCCTCGCCTGTCTGTTCTATATCGTGCTTAACTGGCGGCTTGGCGATAACACCAGCCCGGTGCTGGCGAAAATCTATCAAACACAGCTGCCGGAAGCGGCTATTGCCCAGCCAGCAGTGAGTGCGCCGCCAGTGCTTAATCTGCGCGCCTTCCTGCGCCCGGAAATTCAGCAAGGGCTGGTGGCGGTGCGCGATGAAGCCGATCGCAGCGTGGTGACCTTAAAAGGCGACGGGCTGTTTGCTTCCGGTTCAACGGTGGCGCGTGACAGCTACGAACCGGTGATCGACCGCGTCGCCCAGGCGATGAACAACGTCAGCGGCCGCATTCTGGTGGTCGGCTTTAGCGATAACGTGCCGATCCGCAGCGCGCGATTCGCCTCTAACTACGAGCTCTCTCTGGAGCGCGCGCGCTCGGTACAGTCGCTGCTGCAAAAACATCTGTCGCAGCCGGAACGCGTGAAAGCGGAAGGGAGAGGGGAGATGAACCCGATCGCGCCGAATAACACGCCGGAAAACCGCGCCCGCAACCGCCGCGTAGAGATTACTTTGCTGGTGTCGCCGGAAAATACGGCCGCCGAGCTTAACGGACTGCCGCAAGGAAACTAAAGGATGAATATGTTGCTTTCATTGCTGACCAACCGCATTTTGTGGGGTTTCCTTGGCGTGACGGGGCTGGCTGCCGTGATCTGGATGATCGGCCCGCTGCTCTCCGTCGTCGACTCCCGCCCGCTTGAGTCAGAGCAAAACCGCATGATCACCATTGCGGTGATGTACCTGATTTGGGTTCACAGCCACATTGTGCCGCGCCTCTATAATGCCTGGCTCAACCGTAAGCTGATGGACAACCTGAAAAGCGAAGAAGCCAAAGATCCGGTCGAGCGCAAACGCCTGAACAGTGAAGAACAGGTGCTTAATGAGCGCTTTGAAGAGGCCGCACAGGTACTGAAAAAAGCCCACTTTAACCAGCCGGGCCAGCGCGGACAGTGGACTCAGCGCTTCAGCACTCAGTATCTGTATCAGTTACCGTGGTATGTGATCATTGGTGCGCCGGGTTCCGGGAAAACCACTGCGCTGGTGAACTCCGGCCTGCAATTTCCGCTGGCGGATCGCTTTGGTAAAACCGCGCTGCGCGGCATTGGCGGAACGCGTAACTGCGACTGGTGGTTCACCAACGAAGCGGTGCTGCTGGATACCGCCGGTCGTTACACCACGCAGGAGAGCGAGCAGGTTCAGGATGCCAGCGAATGGGCGAAATTCCTCGGTCTGCTGCAAAAATACCGCCGTCGCCAGCCGATTAACGGCGTGATTGTGACGATCAGCATCGCCGATCTGCTGACGCTATCCGCAGAAGCCTCCCGCGAACAGGCGCTCAATTTGCGCCAGCGGCTGACCGAGTTGCATGAGCAGTTGGGCATTCGTTTCCCGGTTTATGTACTGGTAACCAAAGCCGACTTGCTGAAAGGTTTTCGCGCCTATTTTGCCGGTTTTGATAAAGCGCAGCGCGACCAGATCTGGGGTTTCACCTTCCCGTGGGAAAAAGCCAGACTGGCGGATTTTGACTTGCAGGGCAGTTTTCTGCAGGAATTTGCCCTGTTACAGCAGCGGCTGGATGCGGCGCTGCCGGATACGCTGTTGCGGGAAAGCGATGCGCAGGCACGCGCGGAATGTTTCCTGTTTCCGCAGGAGTTCGCCGCACTTCGCCCGCTGCTGTCTGACTACCTGAACACGCTGTTTGCCCGCTCTAATTTCGAAACCGAATTCTCGCCGCGCGGTATCTACTTCGCCAGCGGTACGCAGGAAGGCTTGCCTTTCGACCGCGTGATGGGTGAACTCAGCCGGGCGCTCTCGCTACCGCAGGGTAAAGCCGGAGATAACTGGGATTCGGTGAGTAAAGATGAGCCGGTACCGGGCGGGAAAGGGCAGAGCTTCTTTATCAAGCATGTGCTGCAAAACGTCATCTTCCAGGAAGCGGGTATTGCCGGGCAAAACCGCTGGTGGGAGCTACGCAGCCGGGCGGTGATCTGGTCCGGTTATGCGGCATTGCTGGCGCTGCTGATTGTTATCAGCGCCTTGTGGCTGACCAGCTACGGCAATAACAAAGATTATCTTGATGAAGTGCAGGCCAAAGTGCCGGCGCTGGATCAGGAGATCAAAGCGCTGCGTAACCGCCAGCAGGGCGATCTGTTTGCCATGCTGCCGCTGCTGAACGGGCTTGCCGCGCTGCCGCAGAGTGACGCCTTCGACATCAACAATCCGCCGATCACCCGCCGTATGGGATTGTATCGCGGTAACGATGTGGCTGACGCCTCGCAGACGCTGTACCAGAAAGCGCTGCAACAGATGCTGTTACCGGAAGTGGCGATGCGCATTACCACCTGGCTGCGCAACGATAACGGCAGCGATGTGGAATACAGCTACGAAGCGCTGAAAGCCTACCAGATGCTCTATCAGCCGAAACATTACGATGGCAAATTCCTGCACTCGTGGGTGATGCTCAATCTGGAGCGCAATCTGCCGCAGAACGTCACCAAAGCGCAGATCCGCCAGCTTGAATGGCATCTGACGCAGTTGCTGGAGCCGCAAATTCAGTCGTCGCCGTACGCCAAAGATGAGGCGTTAATCAGCCGCGAGCAGGCAATGATTAACCAGCAGCCGCTCTCCACGCGCGTTTATGGTCGTCTGAAACGTCTGCTGGAACATGATGACAGCCTGAAGCCGGTTTCACTGGCTTCACTGGGCGGACCGCAAAGCGAGCTGGTCTTTTCGCGCAAAAGCGGCAAACCAGTGAGTGAAGGTCTACCGGGGCTGTACACGCCGGACGGCTACTGGAATACCTTCAACGCAAAGATCGCACCGGTCACCGCTTCCCTGCATGAAGATGATAGCTGGGTACTGGGCGCGACCACGCAGCCGGAAGATAAACAACAGACGGATAACGCGGTGCGCCAGCTCTACGCCCGCGACTTTATCGCTCTGTGGGACAGCTTTTTAAGCGACATTCAGCTTAATAACAGTGCCGATCTGAATCAGCGCATCAATACGGCGCGCTTGCTCTCCGGCAACAACTCACCGCTGCGTCGGCTGGTGCTCAACCTGAGCCAGCAACTGAAACTGACGCGGGATGAGCCGGAAGACGCTGAAAAAGCGAAAAATGCTGGTAGTACTAACCGTGGTACGCAGATGCTGGAAACCCTGTTCAGTAACCACGACGGCGCAGAGCAAACCACCAATGCTGCGGCCAGCCAGACGCCGGAACAGCGTGTAACCGAACACTTCGCGCCGATTATCGAACTGGCGCAGCCGCTGGAAAAAGGCGGGAAAACCATCGTCTTTGATGATTTTCTCAAGCAGGTTGATGAGCTGTACCGCTATCTGACCGCCGTTCAGGATGCTGCCAACAGCGGGATGCCACCGCCGGGGGGAGAAGCGATCAGCCGTTTACAGGCCAGCGCCGGACGTCTGCCCGGCGGTCTGCAAACCATGTTCAGCAACATGGCCGTGGGAGCCAGCAGCGATACACAGCGCCGGGATCTGGAAAATGTTCGCAAGCGTATCAGCGTTGAAGTGGGCAGCTTCTGCCGTCAGGCCATCGCCGGGCGTTATCCGCTGGTGCGCTCAGCCAGCAGCGAAGTGACGCCGGACGATCTGGCGCGCATGTTCGCGCCGGGCACCGGTCTGATGGATACCTTCTTTCGCGATAACCTGACCAATAAAGTCGACACCACGCAGTCCACCTGGCGCTTTATGCCAGGTATCGACGGCAAAACGCTGCCGGGCAGCGAAGGTTTGCTGGTGCCGTTCCAGCAGGCGCAGTCTATCCGCGATGCTTTCTTTGCCAATGGCAGCACCACGCCGTCGTTTCGCACAACCGTGCGCACGGTTCGTATGGATAACAGCATCCTGACCATGACGCTGGATGTGGACGGGCAAATTCTGCGTTACAGCCACGGGCCGCAGGCGGTACAAATCGTTAACTGGCCGGGATCGGGCGGAACCAACCAGGTACGGATGCAGCTCGGTCTGGCCAGCGGCACAACCGCGACGCTGGTCACCAACGGCGCGTGGGCACTGAATCGCTTTTTCGATAAAGCCCGCGTCAGCCCCGGCAGTAGCAGCCTTAGCCGCCAGGCGACATTCACCATTGACGGGCATCAGGTGACGCTGGAGTTTGCGCCGAACAGCATCCGCAACCCGTTCCAGCTTCCCCGTTTCGCATGTCCTTGAACTGCAAAGGAACGCCAATGACGATGACTTCAGCAATCAGCTGGTACGGAAAACTGCCGAGTGCCGGTGATTTTTTACAGCGCCGCTTTCCCGATGCGCTGCAACGGCAGTGGTCCCACTGGTTCCAGGTGGGGTTGATGAACTGGCAAAAAGAGGAACAGCGTGCCAGCGATCGCCAGTTCGGCAATGCGCCGGTATGGAATTTTGTTGTCCCGCCTATGCTTGGCGGACAGCAAGTGCAGATGGGCTGTCTGCTGCCGGGGCGCGACAGCGTCGGGCGCCAGTATCCGATTTGCGCGCTGATGGCGATTAACCCGCTGGAGTGGACGCCGCGCCATCTGGCGCAGGCGGGCGACTGGTATCAGCAACTGGGCCGCACGCTGCTGCACGCTATCCGCAATGGCTACTCGCCGGAACAGCTCGATCAGGCGCTGCTGTCGATTCCGCCCGTGCAGTTGGTTGCGCCGGAATCGCGCTCGGAAATTCTTGATGTGATCGGTTACGAAGGCGACGGCGAATCGACCATTGGCTGGAATCAGGCCGCCGAATGTTTCGACCCGCTGCGCCAGATCAGTTTCTGGTGGACCAACCGCAGCGACGGCTATCCGCTTTATACACACGTACATAGCGGCAATTTTACCGGGCAGCTCTTTACGCTGCTGTTTGACCCGGCGGGGGGCGCTAGACCCGGTCGCCACGGTCTTTACCCACCGATGTTTGAATAAGCAGGTTGCGGATGACGATTGACTCTTTACTGGCTCCGGTCACGCCGGAGCAACCGTGCGGCGAGAATCTGGAGTATGACGCCGACTTCCAGGCGATGGAGCAGGCCAGCCTCGGTAAAGCCGAGCAGCAGTTCGGCAACACGATCATTCCTGCCGAACCCGCCGACTGGAACCGCGTGGAAAAACTGGCCACCTCGCTGCTGGAACGCACGAAAGATATTCGCGTCATGCTGGCGCTAACCCATGCATGGACGCGTCGCCGCGGGCTGGAAGGTTACGCCGACGGTTTACTGCTGCTGGGCCAGGCGCTGGCGCTGTACTGGGATCATCTCTGGCCGTCGCTTACCGATGGCGGTGAATTCGATCCCTTCTACCGTATTAATGCGCTGGCTGCGCTGAGCGACAAATCCGCGCTCACCACCACGCTGCGCCAGTCGATACTGTTACGCAGCAATGGAGATGAGCTGAATGTGCGCGATGCACAGGCGCTGCTGGATGGCAGTAAAACCGAATGCGCGGGTTACCCGGGCGGTCGGGTGCGTTTGATAGATGAACTGGTACGCGGCGGCCAACCCGGTATTGAAGCTATCGGGCAGATTGAAGGGCGCCTGCAAACCATCCGTACATGGCTGCTGGAACAACTGGGCGAAAGCGGGGTGCCGGAAATGGAACAGTTACTGAAAACGGTCAGCATGATTGCCGGAGCGAGCCGCGCTTCCCGTGGCGATGAGCCGCCTGCGCCGTCCGCAGGGGAGGAGCAAAAAGCCCCTGCGCCACAGCCGGTTGCCGCACCGCTCGCAGCGCATACCGACTGGCGCACGGCGCAGGTAACGACGCGCGCCGACGCACAGTTGATGCTGGAGAAAGTGAAGCAATACTTTACTCAGCATGAACCGAGCCACCCGGCACCGCTGATGATCGATCGCGTACAGCGGTTAATCGAACTCGATTTTATGGAAATTATTCGCGATCTGGCGCCCGACGGCGTAAGCCAGTTGCAAAACATCTTTGGGCGTCAGGAGTGACGCGTACCGTGTTATGACGACAGGCGCGTCGCCAGTCGTCAAACCTTCACCGCGCATATTCGATGGAGAACATCATGCCAATAAGTAACAGTGGTCAAAAATTTATCGCCCGCAACCGCGCGCCGCGCGTACAGATTGAGTACGACGTGGAAGTTTATGGCGCTGAGCGCAAAATCCAGCTTCCGTTTGTGATGGGCGTTATGGCGGATCTGGTCGGGAAACCGGTGGAGAACTTACCGTCTATTGAGGAGCGTAAATTCCTCGAGATCGATGTCGACAACTTCGATGAGCGTATGAAAGCGCTGAAACCGCGCGTCGCCTTCAACGTGGATAACACGCTGACGGGCGAAGGCCGGTTGAACGTCGATCTTACCTTCGACAGCATGGATGATTTCCTGCCGGATGCCATCGCCCGCAAAGTCGAGCCGCTGAACAAACTGCTGGAAGCCCGCACGCAGCTTTCCAACCTGCTGACTTATATGGACGGAAAAAACGGCGCGGAAGAGCTGATCGCCAAAGTGTTGCAGGATCCGACGCTGTTGAAATCCCTTAGCCAGTTGCCGAACAGCGACGAGAACGCGCAAGGTAAAGAGGAGTAAACCATGAGCAATCCCTCGCAACAACATGAACAGCAGGGCGCCCAGGCCTTCAGCCAGGATGAATTTAGCTCACTGCTGAACAAAGAGTTCCGCCCGAAAACCGACCAGGCGCGTTCGGCGGTAGAAAGCGCGGTGAAAACGCTGGCGCAGCAGGCGCTGGAAAATACCGTAACCTTCTCCAACGACACCTACCGCACCATTCAGAACCTGATTGCCGGTATCGATGAGAAGCTGTCGCAGCAGATTAACCAGATTATCCACCACGAAGAGTTTCAGAAACTGGAGAGTGCCTGGCGCGGCCTCAGCCATCTGGTGAATAACACCGAAACGGATGAGATGCTGAAAATTCGCTTTATGAGCATCTCCAAGCAGGAACTGGGCCGTAACCTGAAGCGTTTTAAAGGCGTCGGCTGGGATCAGAGCCCGATCTTCAAAAAAATCTACGAAGAAGAGTACGGTCAGTTCGGCGGCGAACCGTTTGGCTGCCTGGTGGGCGATTACTACTTCGACCACAGCCCGCAGGATGTTGAGCTGCTCGGCGAGATGGCGCGTATCGGCGCGGCGGCGCACTGTCCGTTTATCACCGGCACCGCACCAAGCGTGATGCAGATGGAGTCCTGGCAGGAGCTGGCGAACCCGCGCGATCTGACGAAAATCTTCCAGAACACCGAATACGCCGCCTGGCGTTCTCTGCGTGAATCGGAAGATGCTCGTTACTTAGGCCTCGTAATGCCGCGCTTCCTCTCCCGTCTGCCGTACGGCATTCGCACGAACCCGGTGGATAGCTTCGATTTTGAAGAAGAGACCGACGGCGCGAACCACAACAACTACACCTGGGCAAACGCCGCTTACGCGATGGCGACCAACATCAACCGCTCCTTTAAAGAGTACGGCTGGTGCACCTCGATTCGCGGCGTTGAATCCGGCGGGGCGGTGGAAAATCTGCCGTGCCACACCTTCCCGAGCGACGATGGCGGCGTGGACATGAAGTGCCCGACCGAGATTGCCATCAGCGATCGCCGTGAAGCGGAACTGGCGAAAAACGGCTTTATGCCGCTGATCCACCGTAAAAACTCTGACTTTGCCGCCTTTATCGGCGCGCAGTCGCTGCAAAAACCGACCGAGTACCACGATGCCGATGCCACCGCCAACGCGCGTCTGGCTTCCCGTCTGCCGTATCTCTTCGCCTGCTGCCGTTTTGCGCACTACCTGAAGTGCATTGTGCGCGACAAAATCGGCTCCTTCCGCGAGCGCGACGAAATGGAGCGCTGGCTGAACGACTGGGTGATGAACTACGTCGACGGCGACCCGGCCAACTCCTCGCAGGAAACCAAAGCGCGTAAACCGCTGGCCGCGGCCGAAGTGCAGGTACAGGAGATCGAGGACAACCCTGGCTACTACGCCGCGAAATTCTTCCTGCGTCCGCACTACCAACTGGAAGGTCTGACCGTGTCGCTGCGTCTGGTGTCAAAACTGCCGTCACTGAAAACCAAAGAGGCGTAAGCAGAAGGTGCCGCAGGCAGGATGTGCCTGCGGCATGAAGGATTTCATAACAGAAGGATATGCGATGAATCTATATCGAATAGCTGTTAGCAGTCTGCTGGTTTTCTCAACCCTGGTTTTAGCAGAAACACAAACTTATCAATACCCTCGGGCCCAATCATTACCGGAAGATGATACCTCTGTATTTCCACGCGATCCGTCTCTGTTAACCGGGCACGATGTGAATTTGACTGCCGAACGTTTTTTTAATGCCTGGAGCAATAAAGATAACGAGCGAGAACGTATCAAAGCGGATATGTATTTTCTCGGGGTGTTGGATGCAACGGAAGGGAAAGCGTGGTGTGGGTATAAGAAGATACTGCCGGGTTCTGCCCATGAGCACGTTTTCTCGCGTCTGGCAAAGCTGAGTACTGAACAGCGTAAACAACCTGCCGCCAACTTTATTGTTGAGTCGATGAAGGAATTTCTGCCTTGCAAAAAAGGGAGCCAAAAATGAGACCGTTATACGAGCAATTAAAAAAGCAGCATTACTCATCAAATGATACCCGCGCAGGATATGTTGCTCCCGATGTTTTATTTTCGGAAATTGGCTATGACTATAACGATTTAATACGGCAAGGCGAGCAATATAAGAATACCTGTGCCGTAAGAATGAGTTTGGCTCTGCTGAAATGTAACATCGAATTTGCGGGGCGTTTTACAATAAAAAATGGCCCGTATAAAGGCAAGAAATTTGAAATGGGTGCCAAATTGCTGGCCGACCAATTAAATCGGGCTGATGTTTTTGGTAAAGCGGAAATCTACACCGATAAAGTCCAGGGCGGGCGAGCACTGTTAAAACGCCGGGGTGTAGTATTCTTTAATAAAATTGAGGGGTACGGTGGGGGGCATATCGATATGCTGGAACCGCTGACCAGCAACTCTTTTCTCTGTAATTCGGACTGTTATCCGTATTGTCAGGAAATCTGGTTTTGGGAATTAAAATAGTTGCTATTATTGCCGCATCCATAGCGATTTACGCCGTCGCGGAAAAAATAAAATCGAAGATTTAATTTTTCCGGTAAAACTTAATAGAAAAGGTAAAGGCAACAATCACGACGAGTAAAAATACCGCCTTGCCGAAGAGGGTTCCTGTGGCAGCAAGTGTGAAAGTTTCATAGCGGGCGACATTAAACACTGACTCAATAATATCAATAAAAGTGTAGATGCCGACGACCGCGAAAAGGCAGATCAATAATAGCGCAATACCCTTTTTCATTTTATGACTATCCAGGTTAATAGAAGACAAAAGGGGGATTTTAGGTAGCGCTGTCAGCATTGTCTAGTGCTATGCGGACAACAACAGTGACGAGTTTTCAATTTCCTGCAATACGCGGGAAAGTGAAAAACTGTACGGCTCCCGGCTGTACAGCAACGAGGCAGAGGTAAAATATGGACGGTTTTATTCGGCCCCATGCTTACCCGTTTGCCATATAAGCGCTTTTTCGAAAGCAATATTTATCATTAACGAAGAGTAAATATTATGGCTATTGATATGTTTCTGAAGGTCGATGGAGTTACGGGTGAATCTAAAGACTCTAACCACACCGGCTGGACTGATATCACATCTTTTTCCTGGGGTGCTTCACAGCCAGGGAATATGAGTGTTGGCGGTGGCGGCGGTGCCGGTAAAGTCAATTTCAACGACCTTCACGTAAATGCACTCATTGATAAATCCACGACGGCTATCCTGAAACACTGCGCCAGCGGTAAGCACCTGACCAAGGTTGAGCTTTCCGTCTGCAAAGCCGGTGGTCAGCAGGTTGAATACGCACGTATCACGCTGGAAGATGTGCTGGTGACGTCTGTTCAGTACACCGGTGCGGATAACGGCGACACCGTGGGTGTGACCTATGCATTCCAGGCTGCGAAAGTGAAACAGCAGTACTGGGAGCAGTCTTCTTCCGGCGGTAAAGGTGCTGAAACCAGCGCTGGCTGGAACATCAAGGAAAACAAAGAAGCGTAATGCTGCTCTCTTTTTGACGCGCATTACGGCAGGCACAGAGCAGCGGCTCTGTGCCTGTATCCGCAAAAAGACATTATTGAGCCTGATGGTAAACAGAAATATATTATCGTGCTTGAGTTAATTCTTAAGCGTTACCGGGGCAGGAAAGCCTGGTTATGAATAAAATAGCGTTGACGAGCCTGGTGTTAATCACGCTGAGCGGTTGTCAAAGCCATCCGCCGCAATATGCTTCTGCGGGGGTGGAAATAAAAGATAACCAGCCGTGCTTCAGTATGACACCCTCGTCCTCCACGGCGCCTGTTGCCACAGCGCCCACCATTAATAAACTGAATGGCAGCGAATGGCAGACGATGACATCACCCGCAAACTGGCAACCAACACGCGTTATTTCTGCCAGCCATTGCACCGTCTGGCCTGACATCAACTGGCAGGCAGGTATTTACGATGTGGTGTTTAAAGTGAGTGATGGCAATAACGCAACGCGTTATGCAACCCGTTTTATGTTGACCCGCTCCGCGCAAGGTGAGCTTACGGTGCAAAAACAAGAATAAACGAGCGAAGTTTTGCTCCGGTGGGCTGCTCCGGGGCCACTGAAATCATATTCAGGTATTCAAACGCAGCCGCTTTATGGAAAACGGCGCCGTTTGAGTGCACATAACTCCAGCAGGAATATGCTATGCGATTCACGATTATTACCAGTAAACCCGGTCATCAGCCGCCGCAAAGCCGCTGCGACTTTTATCCGCCTGGCGGCACTATCGGCCGCGGCACTGATAACAACCTGGTGCTGCCGGATAACGACCGCTCCATCTCTCGCTTACAGGCGATTGTTCATATCGCTGGTAATGGCGAGTGTCGCATTACCAATCGCGGCAATGTGACCCGCGTAGTGCTGAATGATATTCCCCTGGAACGTGGCCGTCAGGTCGAATTGCAGGATGGCGATATTCTGGGCATTGATGAATACCGTATCGAAGTTACCGAGCTGATTCAGGATACGCAGCCGGTAAGCCGTATGGCGGAGGAGATGTATCCGAAGCACGTTCAGCCGCAAGTGGCCAAACCTGCGCCCGCGCCGACACCGAAAAGCGTAGCGGAAAACGCCCCGGCGTCAGTGCCAACGGAAATCTGGGACAGCCTGATGCAGGAGTTCTCCATCTCCGACAGCATCTCCAGCAACCGGGCGAAAACGCCGGAAGCGCAAAATCTGAACCCTTTTGCCGCGCCGAAAGAGCCGGAACGTAACCCGGAAGATCCGCTCTCGCTGTTGAATAACAACGAGCCGCTGGTGACGCCGAAAACGCTCGCTTCCGATCAGCTGTTTAACGATGAACAGCTCTTTAAAAATGACAGCATCTTTAACGACGTCACGCCATCCGCACTGGTGCCCCCGGTTGATCGGGCTGCGCAAAAACCTGCGCCGGAAGCGGATGAACTGGATCCGCTGGCGCTGTTTGGCGGCGGCAGCACGTCGGCGGCACGCAGCGACGATCCGCTTGGGCTGTTAAGCGGCGCAGTGCCGCTGGCGCATGCGGATGAGATTGTTCCGGCGAAACCCGCCGGGCCAATCATCACCGATCCGCACAGCGTGACGCCGCCGCAACAGCCGCAGCCGATCATCACCGAACTGCGCGCGGAAGATCTCAGCGGCACGCCGCTGTTCGTCGATGATGAGCCGGAACCGGTGTCGGAGCCGCAGGATTATGCGGGTATCACGCTGCCGACGCCGCAAGCGGTACAGCGCAGCGCGGCGCAAACGCCGAAAGGGCGTCTGCGTATCGATCCGCTCCAGAGCAACAACGAAGTGCGCAGCGCGCCAGCCGCTGGCAATGGCGACAGCAGCGATGTGCTGAAAGGCGAGCTGCTGGACGCGTTACTGGAAGGTATGGGGCTTGGCGATATGCAGCCGGTGCCGCAGTTCGATAAAGAGAACATGCGTCAGCTCGGCCAGATGCTGAGCATGTTTTCCCAGGGCACCGTTGCGCTGCTCTCCTCGCGCTCGATTCTGAAACGCGGCGTTAAAGCCGATATGACGATGGTGCTGGATGACGCCAACAACCCGTTCAAGCTGCTGCCGTCGGGCAAAACCGTGCTGATGCAGATGTTTGGTACGCGGATGCCTGGCTTTATGCCGCCGAAAAAATCGGTGCGCGATGCGTTGATCGACTTACAGGCGCACCAGTTAGGTATGATTTCCGGGATCCGCGCGATTATCGCCGCGATGTTGCAGTCGTTTAACCCGGAACAACTGGAAGATGACGCTAAACGCGACGGCGCCACCGCGCGTCTCGGCGTACTCTCGAACCGTAAAGCCGCTCTGTGGGACTACTTTGTGCGCACCTACGCGCAAACGGCGGGTGAAATTGACGATGACTTCCATACCCTGTTTGGCGAAGCGTTCCTCCACGCTTATGACATGGAGGTTAACCAGTACAAAGACTCACAAAGCGGATCGGAAGAATGAATATCAGCACGGCCTCCATATCCCGACAGGGCGAACGTGCCAGTAATCAGGATCAGACCGGGGAGAACATCGGCGAGCGTGCCGCCTGCTTTGTGGTATGTGACGGCATCGCCGGGTTACCCGGCGGCGACGTAGCGGCCGCACTGGCGCGTAATACCATCATCAGCCGGTTTGATGGCGATGAGCACCTGAATGCCCAGTACATTCGTCAGTACGTCAACGATGCTAACCGCGCTATCCGCGAGGAGCAGAAAGCGGTGCAGGATTATCACCGTATGGGCACGACCATGGTAAGCCTGTTTATCGACCGGGATTATCAGCTTGCCTACTGGGCACACGCGGGCGACAGCCGCCTGTATCTCTTTCGTCGCGGCTGGCTCTATCATGTCACCACCGATCACAGCCTGGTGCAGCAGATGAAAGATGCCGGGCATCAGACCGAAGGCATCAACGGCAACTTGCTCTACTTCGCGCTGGGTCTTGGCGAAGATGAACGCGAGCCAAGCTACAGCGATGTGGTGCCGATCGAAGATGGCGATGCCTTTTTGCTCTGTACCGATGGCTTCTGGCACGGTGTCAGTGAAGAGCAGATGCAACAGTCGCTGCATATGGTGAATACGCCGGATGAGTGGCTGACGCTGATGAATCAAATCCTGCTGAAAAACAGTGTCGGGGCGCAAACCCAGCAGGACAACTATAGCGCCGTAGCGGTGTGGATGGGCACACCTCAGGAGACGACGCTACTGCATACGCTCTCTGAAGCCGCCCAGTTTTTCCCTCTTCGTGATTGATACAGCTTACAAGGACTTTTATGAAACTTTGGCTACCGGGTTTGGCTCTGCTGGCGGTGTGTGGCAGCGTACAGGCAGAAAACTACCGCATCGTGCAGTCGCCTTCGCAAAAACTGGATGTCTGGATCGATAACATTGCGGATAACACGCCGAAAAGCTGGTGCAGCAAAACGTTGCCGCTGCGTATTGTTGCCAGCGGCGATAAAAAACCTGCCGTTCTGAACAACTTCTTACCGCGCCTTGGCGCGCTGCTGGAAAACCAGTGCGGTACGCTGACGCAGGTGCACTGGAAATTGACTGACCCGCAGGGCGCGACTCTGGCTGAAGGGACGGCCGATAAAGCGAAAGAGTGGGCGCCGGTCGTCACCTCAACGGGCGCAACCGCGGCCGCTTCAACGTCCACATCCGCCGCCCTGACGCCGCCAACCGAGCGTGCTGAAGATCTCTCCCCGGCCGCTAACCGTACGCCGTGGCAGGAATTTACCCTGCAGGACGGCTGCCATCTGCGCACCTTCTGGCAGGGCGATGCCAGCGCGCCAGCGCTGTTTATTCCGGCGAAAGAGGATGGCAAATGTGAGAAGGGCGGTTGGCTGAACGGGCGCAGCGAAGTGACGCAGATCAGCAACGGCAGCGAGAAAAAGATCACCATGACCTTTGTCCACGGTTTCCCGGTGAGCGGCCTGAGCGACAGCGTTGACGCCGATCGTCTGCTGATCACCACCGTTAACAACGAGCGTATGGTCGTCAGCGAAGGCAGCCTGGCGCAGAGCTGGATGATCCTGCCCTACGTCAACAGCCTCAACGGCTGGCAGGCGAACGGCACAGTGGCGGTGGAAATCTCCCGCGATGTCGCCAGCGATGCCACTCGTTTGCAGGCGCGCCTTGATGAAGTGCGCAAAGCCTGGACGCCGTGGTTTGAACCGGGTACGCACCTTAATATTCTGCTGATCGATTCGTTGCACCCGCAGCTGCGCGATCCGGCGGTCGGGACTTACAAGACCCTGAACTAAGGAGCGGCGATGAACACCTTGTTGCAACAACTGGCAGGCGAATCCCTGCAGGAGAGCCTTGCCCGGCTGGAAAGCCGCATCCGTACCCAGCCAGGCGATGCCGATCTGCGTGCGGCTTTTGCCCAGCTTCTCTGCCTTGACGGTAACTGGCCGCGCGCGCTGGCGCAACTGAAAAGCTGGCAGGCGCTGAAACCGCAGGCGCAACCGACGGTGACGCTGCTGGAGCAGGCGATCAACGGTGAACGCCAGCGTGCCGACGTGATGGCTGGTCGCGCCCGTCCGGTAGCGCCAGATCGGCAGTGGCCGTGGCTGGCAGCGATGGTCAGCGCGCTGGACCCGGAATCCACCGAACCTGCCGCGCACCGTGAAGCCGCACTGGAGAACGCCGAGGCGAACCCC
The DNA here is from genome assembly GCF_003028445.1 of Kosakonia sp. H7A. Lineage (NCBI taxonomy): Bacteria > Pseudomonadati > Pseudomonadota > Gammaproteobacteria > Enterobacterales > Enterobacteriaceae > Kosakonia > Kosakonia sp. H7A. The sequence continues at coordinate 677,495 of NZ_PYTZ01000002.1, forward strand.
GGCCAGCTGACAACTCAGGATGGCGAAACGCACACTTTCGACTGGCTGATGGACGGTGATTGCCGCTTTGGTCCGGTCTGCGAAGCGATCGTCAATGGCCGCTATTTCTGGCTGCCGTTCAGCGCGATTGCCTCTATGCAGTTTCAGCCGCCGGCCAGCGTCACCGACCTGGTGTGGCGCCATACGCTGGTGCGTTTGCAGGATGGCAGCGAACAGGTGTGCCAGATCCCGGCGCGTTATCCGCTGGATAGCGAAGCCGAAGACCGCTTTAAACTTGCCCGCGTCACCGAGTGGCAGGCGTTACCGGGCGATGCGCCACACTTCCTGGGCCACGGGCAAAAAGTCTGGCTCAACGACAGCGCCGAGTTCTCGCTGCTCGATCTGGTCACGCTGAGTTTCGATACGGCCGTTGCAGATGAGTAATTCCGCCCACGATGAAGAGAGCGATCTGCTGCGCAGCGGCTGGCGCTCGCGACGCGGCAAAGAGACCGTCGGCGCACGCGACAAAATGCAGCCGTCGCTACTCGATCGCCTTACCGATGACGCGCCGGACAAAGTTCAGGAGCCGCTGAACAGTAATCTGGTCTCCCATGCCACGCTGCGACGCCACGTACTGCGTGATTTGCAGTGGTTGTTCAACACCATCAACAACGAAGCGCAGCAGGATCTGAGCGGCTTTGACGAAGTGCGCCGCTCGGTCGTCAATTTTGGCGTGTCGCCGCTGGCGGGCAAGCGGATGTCGGACATCGAATGGCAGGATATCCAGCGCAAGCTGACCAACGCGATTTTGCATTTTGAACCGCGCATTTTGCCGCAGGGCTTACAGGTTCGCTGCATTTCCGATACCCAGTCGCTGGATCTGCACAACGTGTTGTCGATTGAGATCAAAGGGCGTTTGTGGTGTGTGCCGTATCCGCTGGAGTTTCTGTTCCGCACGGATGTGGATCTGGAAAACGGGCATTTCGAGCTGAAAGACGCGGGGTAATCATGGACAGCAAATTACTGGAGTACTACAACCGCGAACTGGCCTGGCTGCGCGAAATGGGCCAGGAGTTTGCCGGGCGCTATCCGAAAGTGGCCGGACGCCTCGGTATGCGCGGCATGGACGTTGCCGATCCGTATGTCGAACGCCTGATGGAGGGCTTTGCCTTCCTGACCTCCCGCGTACAACTGAAAATGGACGCCGAATTTCCCCGCTTCTCCCAGCGTCTGCTGGAGATGGTGGCACCCAACTATCTCGCGCCGACGCCGTCGATGGCGATTGCGGAGCTGACGCCGGACAGCGCGAAAGGGGATCTGAGCAATGGCTTTGTGGTGCCGCGCGGTACCATGATGGACAGCCAGGTGATGAAGAAGAATGGCGTTACCTGTAGCTATACCACCGCGCATGATGTCACGCTGTTACCGCTGAAAATCAGCCAGGTGGAACTGGGCGGCGTACCTGCCGATCTGCCGCTGGCGAAAGTTGGCCTGAGCCAGCGCGGGGCGCAAAGCGCGCTGCGTATTCGTGTGAGCTGCGATGGCCCGGTCAACCTCGGCCATCTCGATTTCGATCGCCTGGAACTGTTCCTCAGCGGCCCGGATATGCAGGCGCTGAAACTGCTGGAACTGCTGATGGGCCACCAGGTGGGCATTGTTTGCCAGTCCAACAGCGCCGGTGCGCCGTTGCAGGTGCTGGCCGATGACGCATTGCAGCAGGAAGGCTTTGCTGCCAGCCAGTCGTTGCTGCCGGACGATCTGCGCAACTTCGATGGTTACCGTCTGTTGCAGGAGTATTTCGCCTTCCCGCAACGCTTCCTGTTTATCAGCCTTCAGGGGCTGCGTTCAATGGTGGCGCAAAGCGGCGATGCCACCTCGTTCGATATCATCATTCTGCTGGATAAAGCCGATGGGCAACTGGAGCGGGTAGTGGATAAAAACCACCTTGCGCTGCACTGCACGCCGGTGATTAACCTGTTCCCGAAAGTGGCCGAAAGGCAAAAGTTGAGCGAAAACCAGCACGAATACCACCTGGTGGTGGATAACATTCGCCCGCTCGATTACGAAATCTACGCGGTGCGCAAAATCCACGCCAGCGTCGATGGTCAGCGCGATGAGCAGACGTTTCGCCCGTTCTGGAGTAGCTGGAGCCAGGACGAAGGCAACTACGGCGCTTACTTCTCCGTGCGCCGCGAGCAGCGTGCGTTATCGGAACATGCGCAGCGCTACGGTACCCGTACCGGTTATATCGGTTCCGAAGTGTTTGCCTCGCTGGTCGATGAGCAGCATGCGCCGTGGCGCGAAGATTTACGCTATATCACCGCTGAAGTGCTGTGTACCAGCCGCGACTTACCGCTGATGTTGCAGCAGGATATGGGGCAGTTCGTGATGCCGGATTCGCTGCCGGTGAAATCCCTGCACCTGCGTAAAGGCCCGACGCCGCCGCGCCCGGCGCTGGCGGAGGGGCTAAGTACCTGGCGGTTGATCAGCCAGTTGCAGATGAACTATCTCAGCCTGATGGACGGTGATGATGGTGAAGGCGCGGCCGCGTTGCGCCAGCTTCTGGGCCTGTACACGCGACTGGCGGAAGCGCCGGTAGCGCGCCAGATCGACGGCGTGCGCCACTGCGTGCTGGAGCCGGTGCATCGCCGCGTGCCGGAGCCGGGGCCGATTGTGTTTGCTCGCGGTATTGGCATTACGCTGACGGTCGATGAGCAGGCGTTTTCCGGCTTCAGCCCGTGGCTGTTCGGCAGCGTGCTGGAGCGCGTTTTCGCCCGGCTGGTGGGTATGAACAGCTTTACCGAGTTCACCCTGAAAAGCCAGCAGCGCGGTGAAATCGGCTACTGGCCGCCGCGCATGGGCAAGAGGGCGCTGATATGAGCGAAGCCCTGACCAGCGCGCCGCAGATTGTCCGTGCCAGTTCGCTGCCGGAGACATTCTGGCAGAACGTGATGGCCACGCCGTGGCGCTACGATCTGTTCAGCCTGCTGCGGCGTATTGACGCCCGTGGCGGGGAACGTTACCCGCTCGGGCGCGCGCCGCTGCCGCGTTTTGAATCGGTGCGCATCGGGCAAAAACCGTCGCTGGGCTTTGCGCCGTCGACCCTTGCCGACGTGCGTAAGCGCGACGGTTCGCCGCTGTACGATATCTCCATTCTCAGCTTCGGGTTGTTCGGCCCGAACGGTCCGCTGCCGATCCATCTGACGGAATATGCCCGCGAACGCATCGATCACCACCAGGACGATAGCCTCAGCGCCTTTGCCGATCTGTTTCACCACCGGCTGTCGCTACTGTTTTATCGCGCATGGGCCGATGCGCAGCCGACGGTATCGCTCGACCGGGGCGACAACAAACGCTTTGAACAGTACATCGCCTCGCTAATCGGCATGGGCCTACCGGGGCAACTGGAAAAAGGCAGCCTCAGCCCGCATGCGCGTTTTGCGCTGGCCGGGCATCTGACGCGCAATGGACGCGATCCAGAAGGGCTGGAGAAGATCCTGCGCTGCTATTTCAATGTGCCGGTGTCCATTGTCGAAAACGTGCCGCAGTGGATGCCACTAAGCGAACGTGAACGTGCGCGTTTGCAGGGCGGTCGCCATGCGCCACGCCTTGGGCAGTCGGCCTTTTTGGGTAAAGCCGTGCGCGATGTGAGCCATAAGTTTCGCATCGAAATTGGCCCGCTGTCCGCCGATAGTTACCGGTGTTTCTTGCCCGGCGAAAAAGCCGTGACCGAGATGCGCGACTGGGTGCGCCAGTATCTTGGCATCGAATATGAGTGGACGCTGCGCGTGATCCTGCGCCATGAAGATGTCGCTGGCGCCACGCTTGGCGGCACGGGTCGTCTTGGTTACAGCGCCTGGCTTGGCGCTCAGCCGCAGCCGCAGCCGCGCGGAGATTTGGTATTCAGCCCGGAAGGATAACCTTTCGTCTTATTCATCTGACGTGACAACTAATGGAATTTACAATGTCGGAAATTAGCCGCGCCGTCCTGTTCGGCAAACTCGATACGCTGTTATTTACCTCGCTGGAAAGCGCCACTGCGTTTTGCAAACTGCGTGGCAACCCCTACGTCGAGCTGGTTCACTGGCTGCACCAACTGATGCAACAGTCAGAGGGCGACCTGCAACAGGTGATCCGCCACTTTTCGCTGAATGAAGAGGCGCTGACGCGGGATATCGTCGCCGCGCTCGATAAACTGCCGCGCGGTGCAAGTTCAGTCTCCGATCTCTCGGAACATATCGATACCGCCGTTGAGCGGGCGTGGGTTTACGGTTCGCTGAAATTTGGCGTCACGCGCATTCGCGGCGGCCATCTGCTGGCGGGGATCCTGAAAACCTGGAGCCTGGCGACCGTGCTGAAAGGCATTTCGTCACAGTTTGAGCGGGTGAGTGCCGATGCGCTGCTCGACAACTTCGAGGCGATTTTCGCCAACAGTAAAGAGACGCAGCAGACGGCAACCGCCGTTGGCGATACCGCCGCCGCGCCGCAACAGCAGGGCACGCTGGCGCAATACGGACAGGATCTGACGGCCAGAGCGCGCGACGGCAAAATCGATCCGGTGGTGGGCCGCGACGAAGAGATCCGCCAGATGGTCGATATTTTGATGCGTCGCCGCCAGAACAACCCACTGTTAACCGGCGAAGCCGGGGTCGGAAAAACGGCGGTAGTGGAAGGGTTAGCGCTGCGCATTGCTGCAGGCGATGTGCCGGAACCGCTGGCGAACGTGCAACTGTGGCTACTGGATATCGGCATGTTGCAGGCGGGCGCGGGCATGAAAGGCGAGTTCGAAGCGCGGCTGCAAGCGCTGATCAACGAAGTGCAATCCAGCCCGACGCCGATCATTCTGTTTATCGACGAAATTCACACCCTGATTGGCGCTGGCGGCCAGCAGGGCACTGGCGATGCCGCCAACCTGCTGAAACCGGCGCTGGCGCGCGGACAGTTGCGCACCATCGGCGCGACCACCTGGGCGGAATATAAGAAATACATTGAGAAAGATCCGGCATTAACCCGTCGCTTCCAGACCGTGCAGGTTGCCGAGCCGGATGAAGAGAAAGCGGTATTAATGCTGCGCAGCACGGTTTCCGCGCTGGAGAAACACCATCGCGTGTTGCTGCTTGATGAAGCGGTTGTCGCCGCCGTGAAGCTCTCTCACCGCTACATTCCGGCGCGTCAGTTGCCGGATAAAGCCGTGGCGCTGCTCGATACGGCCTGCGCCCGCGTCGCCGTCAGCCAGAGCGCGCCGCCGCCGCAGCTGGAGGATTGCCTGCACCGCATTGCTGCGCTGGAGGTGGAGATTGAGATTGCCAACCGCGAAGCGAAAATGGCGGCTGGCGACAGCGGGCGGGTAGAGAAATTAACCGCCGCGCGTCAACAGCAGGAACAACTGCGCAATGAGCTGACGCAGCGTTGGCAGCAGGAGCAGGCGCTGGTTGATGCCATCATCGCGCTGCGCGCACAGTTGCATACCGCAGCGGAAGAAGAGCTGGCCGCTTTACGTGATTCGCTGGCGCAGCAGCAACAGGCGCTTAAAACATTGCAGGGCGACGCGCCGCTGCTGTTCACTTCGGTTGATGCCAACGTGGTAGCTGCGGTGGTCTCCGACTGGACCGGCATTCCGCTGGGACGGATGGTGAAAAATGAAATCGATGCGGTGCTGAAACTGGCGGATACGCTGAATGAACGCGTGATCGGCCAGCGCCACGGTTTGGAGTTGATCGCCAAACGCGTGCGCACCTCGCGCGCCCGCCTCGACGATCCGAACAAACCGGTCGGCGTGTTTATGCTCTGCGGTCCTTCCGGCGTGGGCAAAACCGAAACTGCGCTGGCGCTGGCGGAATCGCTGTATGGCGGCGAGCAGAACGTTATCACCATCAATATGAGTGAGTTCCAGGAAGCGCATACCGTCTCGACGCTGAAAGGCGCACCTCCGGGCTACGTCGGTTATGGCGAAGGCGGCGTGTTAACCGAAGCCGTGCGCCGTCGCCCTTACAGCGTGGTGCTGCTGGATGAGATCGAAAAAGCGCATCCGGACGTGCATGAAATCTTCTTCCAGGTGTTTGATAAAGGCTGGATGGAAGATGGCGAAGGCCGCCATATCGATTTTCGCAATACCATCATCATTCTGACCTCGAATGTTGGCACCGAGTTGATTACCGGCATGTGCGCCGATCCGGAACTGATGCCGGAACCGGACGCGCTGCGTGATGCACTGCGTCCGCCGCTGCTGCAGGTTTTCCCGCCCGCGTTGCTTGGGCGTTTGCTGGTGGTGCCTTATTTCCCGCTCAGCGACGAGATGCTGGCGCAGATTGTGCGTTTGCAGCTTAAGCGTATTCAGCGCCGTCTGGAGGAGAACCACGGTATTGCCTCGGAAATCGATGACAGCGTGGTCGGGCAGATTGTGGCACGCTGTACCGAAGTTGAATCAGGCGGCCGTATGGTGGACGCCATCCTTACGAACACTCTGCTGCCAATGATGAGCCAGCTATTACTCGACGCCAGTGCGCGGGACGAGCAATATAAGCGCTTACGTGTCACGCTCGAGCAGGGTGAGTTTCACTGTCAGTTTGCGGCGTAAAGCCATTATCAAGAGAGTTTTCCACTATGACGGATCACGATAACAACCGGAGTGTACCGAATGCACTGCCGCCAGGATATCGCTTCAACGAGTTCGAAATTAAAGAAGTGATTGGCGGTGGTGGTTTTGGCATCGTCTATCGCGCCTGGGATCATCAGCTTGAACGTACCATCGCGATTAAAGAGTTTATGCCCTCTTCACTGGCTGTACGCAACGACGACATGACGCTGGTGCTGCGCAGCGAGCGTTTTAGCAAAGCTTTTACCGCCGGGCTTAACAGTTTTATCCAGGAAGCACGTCTGCTGGCACGTTTTAACCACCCGAACCTGCTGCACGTGCTGCGTTTTTGGGTGCAGAACGATACCGCTTATATGGGCACGGTGTTCTACAGCGGCACCACGCTTTCCCGCCTGCGCGAGAAAAACCCAACGCTGATTAACGAAGCCTGGATCCGCCGCATGCTGCCGATGCTGCTGGGCGCCATCAAAACCATCCATGACGAAGGGTATCTGCATCGCGATATCTCGCTGGATAACATTCAGATCCAGGATAACGGCTTGCCGGTGCTGCTCGATTTCGGCTCCGCGCGCCGCAGTATTGGTTCTGTTTCGGACGAAACGGAAACCATGCTGCGTCCGGGCTACGCGCCGATCGAACAATACACCGACGACAACGAAAGCGAGCAGGGGCCGTGGACTGATATTTACGCCCTTGGTGCGGTGCTGCATACGCTGATTATCGGCTCGCCGCCGCCGGTCAGCGTGGTGCGCAGCATTCAGGACACCTATATGCCGCTGGTACAGCGCAACCTGCCGGGGTACACCCCTTCGCTGTTGCAGGCGGTGGATCGCGCGCTGGCGTTGAAGATGGAAGATCGTCCGCAGACTGTGGATGAATTCGCTGCGCTGATTGAGATGCCGGTTGCCGGGCTTGGCGATGTGATGAGCGTTAAACAGCCGGGCACCATGCTGGTACCGGTTGAAGAGGCAGACGAAAAACCGGCGGCACCGGGCTGGCAACGCTACAAATTGCCAGGCCTGGTGGCGGCAGGTGTGATTGTCGGGATAATCGCCGGGGCAATGTTGTTTGGCGGCAGTTCAGCGCCGGAAGACGCGGCGCAGACCGCCAGCGTGACGCCGGAAGAACAACCCGCACAGCCGGTACAGCAGCCTGCGCGGGAAGCACCTGCTGTGCAGACGCCGCCAGCGCAGACCGCAGCGCAAAGCGCCGAGTCGGTGGTCAGCCAGACGCCTGTCGCGCAACTTTTTGTGCGCATGAAAGAGGGCGAAAAACTGAGCCTTAATGGCGAAGCGCAGTCGGTTTCTCCGGCGACCAATGGTTTTGCCTCACTGAAACTGCAACCCGGTCGTTACGAAGTGCTCCTGCAGGGGAATGGTCAGAGCCGCAGTCAGACCATTACTATTGCTAAACCGGGTACCTGGTTAATTAATCCACAACCTTAACCAACACTATTTCGCCGGGTAATATTGTGCCCGGCAAAACGCGGGGAGAATTATCTCCCCCACATCTCTCTCGCATTACAAATAATGTGATGTCGTCCTGTTTCGATCGTTACGGTTGTATTGCCCGACATATTAAAAAAGACAGAGCCATGAATTTATTAACACACAGCAACAACGGTGACAGTGAATTTACGTTTGTCGTGTCTCGATCCAGTGCTCAACCCGATGATAAAGTTCATACCGTCGCCGCAAAAAAAACACGTGAGCTGGAAATAACCCTCACAGATTTTCATCTTGAATCTTCACAAATGCTGGAAGTGGACGGTTATCCCGCCGTCGAACTTTTTTATCAATTCAAAAATGATAACCGCGTTATTTATCAGCGTCAGACGCTAATTTTGCTGGATGATGCGGTTTCCGGGAAAAAGATGGTCAGCTATGTAGGCACCTGTCCAGGTGAATTCAGTGAATATCATCAAAAACAATACCAGGAAATTATCCAGAGCATTAAATTTCATCGCGCAAAATAAAACATATCAGTGATGCAGTTATTATCGCTGAGATAAACTTAATTACGGATGCAACGTTATGGTGAACAGAATATCGGTCAGGCTGCCCGTGGAGGGGCTGCTTTTCTGGAAACTCTCCGGGCGCGAGGCGCTGTCGGAGCCGTTTACGCTGGCGCTGACGGTCCTGGGGACGGATGCGCGTATCGACCGCAGCAAATTGCTGGGCCAGCCGGTGACGGTGACGGTCCCGACGCAGACAGGCACGCGTTACTTCAACGGGAAAGTGACCCGTGTGGCGGTGAGCGCGACGGAGCTGTCGGGCACGCGCTATGCGGTGTACCAGCTTACCGTCGAGCCGGATGTGTGGCCGATGAAACGCGACCGCAACCTGCGCATCTTCCAGGGGCAGACGGTGCCGCAGATTGTGAAAACGCTGCTCGGTGAATACCAGGTCAGTCTGGAAGACCGGCTGACCGGCAGTTACCGCGTCTGGGATTACTGCGTGCAGTACCAGGAGAGCAGCTTCGACTTCATCAGCCGGCTGATGGAGCTGGAGGGGATTGCCTACCACTTCAGGCATGAGGCCGACAGACACACGCTGGTGCTGACCGACGACGCCTCCGGATTCAAACCCTTCCCCGGCTACGAAACCATTCCGTATCACCAGACGCCGTCCGGCGGCAGTACGGATGAAGAGGGCATCAGCCAGTGGGCGCTGGAAGACAGCGTCACGCCGGGCATCTACAGCCTCGACGACTATGATTTCCGCAAGCCGAATGCGTGGCTGTTCCAGGCGCGGCAGAACCCTTCATCGCCGCAGCCGGGGAGCATTGACGTGTATGACTGGCCGGGGCGTTTTGTCGAGCACGGCCACGGCGAGTTTTACGCGCGTATCCGCCAGGAGTGCTGGCAGGTGGAGCACCAGCAGATACGGGGCACGGCCACGGCAGTGGGCGTGGCACCGGGCAGCACCTTCACGCTGTATAACGCGCCGTTTTTCAGCGATAACGGCGACTACCTGACCACCGCCGCGACCTACTTTTTTGAAGAGAACCGCTACGCCAGCGGCAGCGACGGGGAAACGGAGCACCGCACCGACTTTACGGTCATTCCGTCGTCGGTGGTGTACCGGCCGGCGGCGGTGACGGCGTGGCCGCGCACCTACGGCCCGCAGACGGCGAAAGTGGTCGGCCCGCAGGGGGAGAGCATCTGGACGGACAAATATGGCCGGGTGAAGGTGAAGTTCCACTGGGACCGTCTGGCGAAGGGGGATGACACCAGCTCCTGCTGGGTGCGGGTCTCCAGCGCCTGGGCGGGCCAGGGCTTTGGCGGGGTACAAATCCCGCGCGTCGGCGACGAAGTGGTGATCGACTTCATCAACGGCGATCCGGACCGGCCAATCATCACCGGTCGCGTCTACAACGAGGCCAGCATGCCGCCGTGGGCGCTGCCGGATGACTCGACCCGCATGGGATTTATGACCCGCAGTAAAGATGGCAATAAAGATAACGCCAGCTACTTGTTCTTTGAGGATCGTCCAGGCAGCGAATCCGTTGAACTCCATTCTGAAAAAGACATGAAAGTGTCAGTCGAGAATGATAAGACGGTGAATGTCGATGGCAACCGCACCACTACGATCCTGAAAGAGCAGAAAGATGATGTCACCGGTGACGGCACGTTCTACTACCGCGCAAAACGCACCACCACGGTGGACGATGCAGAAACCACAACGTTCAATAATGGCCAGACAGAAACCATCAAGAATGGCCGCACGCTGGATATCACCAGCGGTGGTGATACCGTAACAATAAAAGGTGGACGCACGACCAATATTGAAGGAACTGAGTTGCACCATGTCACCGACAAGCTAACAGAAAAATATGATAGCGGTCAGGAGACAACCATTGCTGCGGGGGGAAGGAAAGAGACCATTGATGGTGGTGTGACGATTGACGTAAATAGCGGTAACTGGACACAAAATGTGAATGCCGGGACAATCACAGTTTTTAGCCCGGATGTAATAACCATCAAGAGCGACAGTAAAGTGAGTATTGATGTTCCTTTTATGGTATCCCGGGCTTCCTCTCACAAAGAAAGTTTTGTAGGTAATAACTTCAGCATGACTGGCGCGTCTGAGAGTATTACGGGGGTCTCCGCATCTCGAACGGGCGCGTCGCTCTCACATAGCAACGTCTCAATTTCACACAATACTTTCGGATATAGTAATAAAGCTATGGAGATCAGACAGATAAAAGCAGTCGTGAAATCGGGCGGTTTATCGATGTCTTCTAAACTGTTGACTCTGTTTTTATGAGATCAGGAAAAAAAATGAGTAATGCTTTTATCATATCAATGGTCGTTATTGCCCTTGTCTTTGGTGTCTTTCCCATTGCGAGATTTCTTTACACCACGCTTTATCCTTATCTCAAAGACGGTTTTTCGCAGGATGCCGTATTAAAAAATGGGATCGCCGTTAACGCTGATATTATTTATACCGAGCAAACAAGCAGTTGGGACGGTAATAAACCGGTGTATAAATTAACACTCAGATTTAAGACGGCAGAACACCAGGTGGTTGAAGCGACAACAATGAAGGCCTTGACCTTTAAAGAAATTGAGCAGTTTAAAGAAGGCAATGGCACAACAATAAAATATGACCCGAAGGATCCGAAGAAAATCGCTATTTACGACAAGCCGCTAGTACTTGGTCAATAAACGAAGATGCCAGTATGGATTGAGAGCCGGTTAATAGTGACTCAATTCACTCTGGCATTTTTACTGTATAGCACCGCCAGCAGTTTGCATGAGCCGCCGCCGACGCACATTAATTAAGAGACAGGCAACACTGCAAGCCCCCATTCAGACACAATCTTCCAGACGTACTAAATAAAAAAATTTACCACTCCAACACCATACTTAATCTTCCAAAGGATGTTTTATGAAGATTATTAAACCGCTACGACTGAGCGTATTAAATCGGCCATTTCGTTTGCAGGGACAAAATCACCTGGGTGTTTCTGTTATGGCGCTCGCCGATATGAGTGCCTCGCCGCAAGTGCGGCCCGAAGTTGAACTGTGGCAACTGGCCGCCAGCGAGTTACAAACCAGCGGCGGAGTAGTGGATATGGCCATTCCGAAAGCACGTGCGGAATTCCTCGCCACGGGATACGCCTACACGCAGCATCATCAGGACAAAACGACCTGCGCGGTACGCATCGAAGTCGATAAACTGGTTAAAACACTGGCTGTTACCGGCGATCGCTACTGGGCGGGTTCGCGGCCGACAGAGCCACAGCCGTTTGAACAGATGCGCCTCGACTGGAGCCGGGCTTTTGGCGGCGCAGGGTATGACGAAAATCCGCACGGCGTTGGGGCCGTGACGGAGACGCACAACGGCACGCAGTATCGCCGCCTGCCCAACATTGAAGCGTTGCATCAGCGCATGGTTTCACCCCGTGAAAAGCCTGAACCAGCAAGCTTTGGCCCGCTGGATTTGCTGTGGCCGCGCCGTTTTCGCCGGATGGGTAAAAACTATGATGCTCGCTGGCTGCAGCATGATTTCCCCGGTTTTGCTCCCGATATCGACTGGCGCGTATTTAACGCCGCCAGCCCCGATCAGTGGTGGGAAGATCGCGATTCGCTGCCGCCGCAGGCCACCTGGCGCATCTGGAATATGCATCCGCAAAAACCTGTGCAGGAAGGCACATTACCGCCCTGGCAGGCGCGCTGCTTTATCCAGCGTCAGCGGGGTGATGAGATCCTGTTTGAAGAGATTGCCCTGCGCGCTACCACCGTATGGTTTTTCCCGCATCTGGAGCAGATGGTGCTCATCTGGCAGGGCAATCAGCGAATAAATGAAGACGATGCCGCTGACGTGCTGCATCTGATGCCCGCGCTGGAGAAAAACGGCGCAACACGCTCTGTTAACCACTACCGCAAAGTGCTCAATCAGCGCCTCGACAAAGAAAAAGGTGCGCTGTTTGCCTTTCGCGAGAAAGATCTGCTGCCAGAAGAGGTCATCTGTGCCTGGATCGATAACGACGTGCAGGAAAATCACAGCCCGATGCGTGAAAACCAGAATGCTCGTGCGCTGCAGTTGCGCGAGCAGCACCGTGCGAGGATGGAAGCGCAGGGCAGTGATGTCAGTGACATCCTGAAAGAGAGTGACGAGCCTGCGCTGCCAAAGCTTGATGAACTGCCTGAGTTTATTGAAGAGATGGAGCGTAAAGCTGCCAACATGCAGCAGCAGGCCGAAGCGCGTAAAGCTGAGATGGAAGCACGCTACGCGGATGCCGCAGGCGGCAATAACGCCGTTCGCGGGCCGGAATCAATGCACCGAATGCAGGAGTTGCTGGCGCGTAACGCCTCCCAACTGAGTGAGAAGAAGCTGGCCGAAAGCCGGGAAGCGCTGCACCAGATGTATCTGATGTCCGCAGCCCAGCAACCGCCAGCCATCAAACTGACGGGCGACATTGCGATGATTATCCGCCAGCGTGCGGAACGCACCATGGCGCAGGGTGGCGATTTCAGCGGACTCGATCTGACCGGGGCGGATTTTTCCGGAATGGATCTCCGTGGCGCAAACTTTCATAAGGCGTTGCTCGAGTGCGCCAATCTCAGCGGTTGCCAGCTTGAGGGCGCGAACCTGACTCAGGCGATGCTGGCGCGTGCTGATTTGCAAAACGCATCGCTGCGCGGATGCCAACTGGATCATGCCTGCCTCGCGCTGGCGCAGTGCAAGCAGACGGATTTTCACGGGGCGCAATTTACGGAGACGGAAATGAGCGGCGCCCTGTTCGAGGCCTGTGATTTCAGCCATGCCCGCATCAGCAATGTGCTGCTGCGAGAGACGGGATTCAGCCAGTGCCTGTTTCAGCATGCAATGCTGGATAACTGTGTCTTTATGGAACTGGTGCTGCCGCAACCTGACTTTAGCCACGCGGCGATGACAAAAACCAGCTTTATCAAATGCGAACTTCTCAGCGCGACATTCGCTCATGCCCAGCTTGATAGCTGCTCCTGGGTGGAGAGCCAGCTTGAACACGCTCACTTTGCCCATGCCTCGCTGATTACCTGCGCCGTCGCATCGGGCGGCTCGCTGGCGGGGGCGGATTTCAGTGGCGCGCATCTGAAACAGAGTAACTTCCGTCAGGCGCTGCTGATGCGGGCGCATTTTCGGCGGGCAACGCTGGATAACAGCGATTTCAGCGAAGCACAGTGCGAAAATGCCGACTTCAGCGGTGCGACGCTCACTGGCAGCCTGTTTATGCGCACCGATTTTCGCCAGGCGCGCTTTAACGAGGCCAATCTGATGGGGGCCATGTTGCAAAAGAGCCGCCTTGAAGGTGCCGATCTCAGCTATGCGAATCTGTTTCGTGCTGATTTATCGCAATCCATTACCAGTAAAGCAACACACTTTCACGGCGCTTATACCAAACGGGTAAAAACGCTGCCGAAGCGTGATGGAGAGGTGATATGAGCACATTAACTGCGGCGCAATTACAGCAGAAAGTGAAGGGCGGCGAAGCCATTATCGAACTTAGCCTCAATGGTATAGACCTGCGGGGATGCGATCTCTCTGGCGGTATCTTTCAGGAGGTTTCGCTACAGGGTGCGAATCTGCAAGGCGCGAACCTGAAGGAGAGCATCTTTACCGAATGTGAATTTCGCGGTGCGAACATAGCCGGGGCAAAACTGGATGAAACCATCTTTAACCAGTGTGCAATGCCGGGTATTAACGCCAGCGGTACGACCTTAACGCACTGTGTGTTTAATGAGTGCAATCTTGTTAACAGCGATTTTTCCAGCTCGACCAGTGACGCCAGTCAATTTATGCGCTGTTCCCTGATCAACAGCCTGTTCACCGACTCGGCGCTGGAACGCTCCACTTTTTATGAAAGCCCGCTTGATGGCGCAGCTCTGGCCAATTGCCGCAATCTGATGACGACCTGGTTTTCTATCGATCTGCGTGAGACAGATATGCAGGGGAGCCAGTTTGAGCGGTCGGTCTTTTTTAACTGCGACCAGCGCGGGAAACGCTATGTGCAGCAGCAGTTTATCGGCTGCCAGTTTACCGATAACCAACTGGATGGCGTGGATTTTACCGGCGCGCAGCTTACGCAATGTAACTTTAAAGGCGCATCGCTAAAGCAGGCGCAACTGTGCAGTGTCAACGCGACTCAGGCGCTGTTTATGGAAGCTGACCTGAGCGGTGCGAACGCCCAAAGCAGCGTGTTTGATCAGGCTATTTTTGTCGGTGCGTCACTCAATCAGGCAAGTTTTAAACAGAGCCGCTTTTTCCAGAGCATCCTGCAACAGATTGCAGCACGGCGAACGGAATTTACCTTGTGCGATTTTACCTACGCTGATTTTTCTTTTGCCGATGTGCGTGAAGCCGATTTTCGCGGCGCCGCGTTCTCCCGCACGCGCTTCCATCGCTCCCGGCAGGACAATGCGCGCTTTGCCGATCGCAAAGGCATCCTCGAATACGACGAAGAGTTACTGGCGGCGGAAGCCTGGAGCGCCGAACGCCACAGCAAAATCTACGGAGATCTCCTATGAACAATATCAACCATCAACTGCTTACGGCGGCGATCCCGGCCGGGCAATTCGCAGCGCTTGTGACCCACTGCTTCGATGACGGCAGCCTGATGGTCGAAAGTGAAGGGCGCGGCTGGCACTGCCGTCGGGCAGTTAGCTGCGTCATTGCGCCGCAGGCGGGCGATACCGTACTGATTAGCGCGGTCGAAAACCAGATGTGGTTGCTTGCTGTACTGGAGCGGCTCAACCCGAATAGTGCTGAACTTAGCGTGCCGGGCGATTTGCATATCACAAGCCAGGGCGCGTTAAGTCTGAGCAGCGAAGCCTTGAATATCAATGCGCTACAAAGCGATTGCCATATCAGCGAGATGAACTACAGCGGCGAAAAAATCTCGGCCTGGGTATCGCTGTCGCGCATTGTGGGGAAACGCGCGGAGTCGATCTGGCAGACCGTCACGCAGCTCAGCCAGCAGCTTTTTCGCCACACGCGCCAGACCGAGCATGTCCGCGCCGGGCAACTCGATATGAAAGCGGAAGATTATCTGCGCCTGCATGCGCAAAATACCGTGATCACCTCGAAAGCGATCACCAAAGTCGATTCTGAACAGATCCATATGGGGTAAGGAGGGAATATGTTTGCCAATTGCCAGTTGATGGGGGTCGATCTTGCGTTCCCGGATGTTTGCCTGACCCCGATGCCTGCGCCCACACCGATTCCTTATCCGGATATTGCGCTGGGGCCGACCGCTATTCCGAACGCCCTTAACATTCTGTTTATGGGAATGCCCGCGCACAATATGGCGACGGTAACGCCGCTGACGAATGGCGATAATCCCGGTGTGGCAACCGGCGTTGCGTCCGGCACGGTAATGGGGCCATCGCGCCATCTGACCGGCGCATTCACCGTGCTGCTTAAAGGCACGCCAGCGACACGCTTAACCAGCGTGAGTCTGCAAAACTCGACCAATGCCATTGGTATGCGCATTGTTCCCAGCCAGTTCAAAGTGCTGATGTTGGCTCCGTAACGCACATCGCACGACACGCACTATTTCCAACTTAAAAAACGAACGCACAGCAAGTGCGATTTAAGGTATCAGCCTTTTTACGGACTCATTGTTTATGGTGAACAGAATATCGGTCAGGCTGCCCGTGGAGGGGCTGCTTTTCTGGAAACTCTCCGGGCGCGAGGCGCTGTCGGAGCCGTTTACGCTGGCGCTGACGGTCCTGGGGACGGATGCGCGTATCGACCGCAGCAAATTGCTGGGCCAGCCGGTGACGGTGACGGTCCCGACGCAGACAGGCACGCGTTACTTCAACGGGAAAGTGACCCGTGTGGCGGTGAGCGCGACGGAGCTGTCGGGCACGCGCTATGCGGTGTACCAGCTTACCGTCGAGCCGGATGTGTGGCCGATGAAACGCGACCGCAACCTGCGCATCTTCCAGGGGCAGACGGTGCCGCAGATTGTGAAAACGCTGCTCGGTGAATACCAGGTCAGTCTGGAAGACCGGCTGACCGGCAGTTACCGCGTCTGGGATTACTGCGTGCAGTACCAGGAGAGCAGCTTCGACTTCATCAGCCGGCTGATGGAGCTGGAGGGGATTGCCTACCACTTCAGGCATGAGGCCGACAGACACACGCTGGTGCTGACCGACGACGCCTCCGGATTCAAACCCTTCCCCGGCTACGAAACCATTCCGTATCACCAGACGCCGTCCGGCGGCAGTACGGATGAAGAGGGCATCAGCCAGTGGGCGCTGGAAGACAGCGTCACGCCGGGCATCTACAGCCTCGACGACTATGATTTCCGCAAGCCGAATGCGTGGCTGTTCCAGGCGCGGCAGAACCCTTCATCGCCGCAGCCGGGGAGCATTGACGTGTATGACTGGCCGGGGCGTTTTGTCGAGCACGGCCACGGCGAGTTTTACGCGCGTATCCGCCAGGAGTGCTGGCAGGTGGCGCACCAGCAGATACGGGGCACGGCCACGGCAGTGGGCGTGGCACCGGGCAGCACCTTCACGCTGTATAACGCGCCGTTTTTCAGCGATAACGGCGACTACCTGACCACCGCCGCGACCTACTTTTTTGAAGAGAACCGCTACGCCAGCGGCAGCGACGGGGAAACGGAGCACCGCACCGACTTTACGGTCATTCCGTCGTCGGTGGTGTACCGGCCGGCGGCGGTGACGGCGTGGCCGCGCACCTACGGCCCGCAGACGGCGAAAGTGGTCGGCCCGCAGGGGGAGAGCATCTGGACGGACAAATATGGCCGGGTGAAGGTGAAGTTCCACTGGGACCGTCTGGCAAAAGGGGATGACACCAGCTCCTGCTGGGTGCGCGTCTCCAGCGCCTGGGCGGGCCAGGGTTTTGGCGGGGTACAAATCCCGCGCGTCGGCGACGAAGTGGTGATCGACTTCATCAACGGCGACCCGGACCGGCCAATCATCACCGGTCGCGTCTACAACGAGGCCAGCATGCCGCCGTGGGCGTTGCCCGCCGCCGCCACGCAAATGGGCTTCCTCAGCCGCTCGAAAGATGGCTCAGTTGATAATGCCAACGCCCTGCGCTTTGAGGATAAAGCGGGGGAGGAGCAGGTGTGGATCCAGGCCGAACGTAATATGGATGTGCAGGTAAAAAATGATGCCTCGCGCTCGATTGGTAGCAATCACAGCCATTATGTGCGCAAAAATGAACTGTATCGCGTTGAAGCGAATCAGACGCAGGCGGTGAAAGGAGGAATGGAGATCCTGACCGGAAAAGGCAAGCTGGATGCGGTGGTTGAGCAGTATATCCTCGCTTCCGGCACGCAGTTGCGGCTGGTCTCGGGCGAAAGCGCTATTGAGCTTAATGCCAATGGCAAAATCAACCTGATCGGTAAGTCCTTCAATTTCTTCGTGGAAGAAGATGGGCATATCACCACTGGCGGTAAGCTGCATCTCAATGCGGCTGGCACGAAAGCGCCGACGACTGCGCCAGGTTCTGGTCATAAAGGCGATATTGATGCTGCGGTACAGGCGAAATTTTCTCCACAAGGCGGCGTTAAACGTGCCGCACCCGTGGCGGCAGCACCGGCATACACCCAAAAATCGACCGCAAAATATCAAGCCCCGCCGCCATTGAAAGGGGATTATGTTTATAAAAATGATCCAACGTCATCCCAAATAATGCCTTTCGATGAAAACACGCTTAACCAAATCAATAAATCCCCAACGCTTCAGGCGCAGCTGAAAGAGTTAAAACAGAAGGACTGGGCGATCCAACCGGGTTCTGCAGGAGGAGGCAGTTACGCCAGCGGGGAGAATAAACTTATCGTCATTGATCCTGAGCATATGGCTGATGCCAATGAAACGGTACAAACGTTGGCACACGAAGCTGGCCATGCGATGTATCCGGTTACGCCAGATCTTTCCAGCCGTAAGAATTATATTAATAGCCAGTTGATGGATGAAGGTGGTGCCACGCTGAATAATATTAAGATTCAGCGAGAAATCCTCGGCAATGGCGGTAATGATATTGGTATCGCCGCAGGGAGTGATGCAACGGAGGCCGTCTATAATCAAACGTATGACAAAATGATTAATGGCGAAATTTCCAGGAATAGTGCCGCGCAATCCATTGGTAAGGTCATCGGCAAATATGAAACCGCTTCTGGAACCAATCAAAACTATAACGATTATTACGGGAGCTATTATGACCAATAGGATAACGAAAAGTCTGTCGGTACTTTTACTCTCTTCTTTTTTTACATTCACTACGCATGCGGAACAAAAAAATATGAACCATGACTCTCTGTGGCAGATGACAAAAGCATTAAAGACGGTGTGGGGCAAAAAAGTCGATGCTGTCAGTACCTTTTTAGACCAGCCACTGGTTCCTTTTACATCTACCGCGAAAGATCGTTTCACGTCCGCGCCTTTTACGCTGAGTGACGGAGTTACGATCAGTGAACTTGATGTTCGTCTCAAATCGAATGGTGATGGAACTGTCGCATTAATCTCTTTTTCCGTTGGCGAAGAATGCATCACGTTTGATGAAGTTAAACAACATTTTCCTGATATCACGTTGCGTTTTGTGCCGCGGGCAAAATTGCCGGGAACAACGTTTGGTTACCTGACGACGCTCGATGAAAAAAAGCTTGCCTGGGGATTCGGTTTTCCTGCATTGAACAGGGAATGCCTTAGAACAATCACCATGACCCACTACGACGCTTAATCTTTTCACCGCGTACTTACCGCCAGTTTATTTTTCTGGCGGTAGGTACTCTTTAATTATTTCCTCTTTTATTTCTATTTATTCTTATATCTCGGCATCGGGGTTTTATTATGCAATACACCCTCCCGGAAGGTTCTTTTTCTCTTTTTCCTGCCAACTGGCAGGATACCAGCATGACCATGTTACGTGACGAAGAGAGCGGGCTTTCGCTGATTGTCAGTCGTGGCGCGATCCCGGACGGCAGCGACTTCGAACAAGAGTTTTATCGTCAGTGGGATGTGCTGCGCACGCAAATGGGCGACATCGCGCAGAGTGAGTTTTCCCGCATCCTTATCGGCACAGAACAGAAAACCCGGGCGGTAGAAGTGGAAACCGTTTTTACGCGCAATGGTCAGCAAATATGGCAAAAGCAGTTTGCCGTAGCGGCCCCGGGCGGGGCGGTGGTGATGATTTTTACCCTCTCTGCTTTACGCGCATTCAACGATGAAGACGCAGAACGCTGGAACGCCATCAAGCAAAGTCTGACGCTGCACGCATAACGGAACCGGTGGCATGAGCGATAAACACGCGGCCCGTGAGGGCGACAAAATTATCCATTCCAGCATTTTCGCGGATATTACCAGCATTGTGGCGGAAGGCGTTGCTTATGCCGCCATCGGTTCGGCGGTGGCTTTCGCTGCCACCGCCGCCGCGCCGCTACTGGGAGTGGGAGCTGCGGCGGCTGGCGTCGCGGCCGTTGGCTCCAGTTGCCTGTTGAGCGGTATTATCGGCGGTATCCTCGCTAATGTGGCCGGTATTACCGACGACATCAGCAATGCTGCCAACACTCTTGGCGATGCGATTTTCCCACCGTCACCGGCCGGGGTGATCGTTACCGGTTCGGTTAATGTGCTGACCAATGACAAGCTGGCAGCAAGGGCCGCGGGCACCATTGCCACAGGCGATACCCCGCCAGCAGAACCGCAATCACCAGGCAGTTTTGCCGACTATGCGGGCATGTTGCTCGCCGGAGCAAAACACATTGGCAGCGAGATGTGGCAACCAACCGTCGGCTCGGCTGACGCCGGAACTTCGCCACTGGAAGAGGACAAAGTACTCTGCGATAAACATTCAGGGCCACAGTATCTCGCTCAGGGTTCGAAAAGCGTTTTTATTAATAACCAGCCTGCGGTGCGGGCAAAAGACAAAACCACCTGCGAAGGTACTGTCTCGGACGATGTTTCGCCAAACGTGATTATTGGCGGCGAGACGCTGACCGTCCGCGATATTAAAAGCGGCAAGTTGCCGGGGCTGGCAGTGGCAATGATCGCCCTGTCGCTGATCCGTGGCCGACCTGGAAAGATCCTCAAAAATATGCCCTGTGCGCTGGCGGCAGCCGGTGGCGGGATGCTGGCGGATATGGCGGTGAACGCCGTATTCGGGTCATCGCACCCGGTGCATGCGGCTACCGGCGTGAAGGTGCTCAACGATGAAAACGAGCTGGATTTCGCTTTGCCGGGGCGTTTTCCCCTGCAATTGCAGCGTAGTTACAATAGCCTGACCACCCGGGCCGGGTTGTTCGGCCCCGGCTGGGCCACGATTTTTGACAGCTATCTGACGCTGGAAAGCGACGAGGTCACCTGGTTTGATGAAACCGGGCGCGAACTGCGCTTCACTTTGCCGTCGGTCGATCACGCGCTGTACTGCATCAGCGAAGGGGTGATTATCCGCCGCAACGAGGAAGGTGATGTTGCTATTGCGGACGATGATGGAGCGGTCTGGCGGCTGTTTAAGCCAACTCGCACTAACCCTTCCCTATTGCGGCTTGCGTCGCTCAGTGATGAGTATGGTAATGCGCTGGAAACCGGCTGGGATGAGCAGGGAAGACTGGTGCGTATTCATGATGCGCCGTGCGCCATCGATGTGACGCTGGCGTACGATGATGCCCGGTTCCCGCAGCGCGCCACGTCGGCCAGCCATTTCGATGGTGAACGTCACTGGCCGCTGGCTCGCTGGGCTTACGATGCGCATGGACAGCTTGCCAGCGTTGCCGATGCCACCGATCTTGTGCGGCGTGAATTTCGTTACAACGACGATGGGCTGATGGTCTGGCACCGTGCGGCCAGCGGGCTGGAAAGCGAATACCGCTGGGCGATGTTTGATCACTGGCGGGTTGTGGAAAACCGCACCAACACCGGCGATGGCAGCCTCTTCAGCTACGATCTTGCGGCCGGGCTGACCACCGTAACCACCTATGACGGGCAAACTCGCCAGCACTACTGGAATGTGCAGGGGCTGATTGTCCGCTTCGTCGATGAGCGCGGCGAAAACTGGCGCTATGAATGGAATGACGACGAACAGCTTATCCGCCGCATCGATCCGCTCGGCAACGCGGTGACCTTTGTCTATGACGACATGGGCAATCGCGTAGAGGAGATCGACGCCGAAGGCAATTCCCGCGCCACGCAATGGCTGGAAAACCGCGCATTGCCTGCGGTAATCACCGAGTCTGGCGGTAGTGCGACGCGCTTTTATTACGACGAACACTTTGGTCTGGCGCGTACCGTTGATGCGCTGGGCAATACGACACTGTGGCGACGCGATGAGTTCGGTCAGATCATCGAAGAGGTGGATGCTGCCGGGAACAGCCGTCGTCAGGAGTATAACGAGGCCGGGCAGGTGATCCGCGAGACGGACTGTTCCGGGCAGATAACGCGTTATCACTATCATCCGCTCGGTTGGCTGCTGGCCGTGCAGGCGGCGGATGGCGAAGAAACACGTTATCACTACGATGCGGCCGGGCGACCTCTCCAGCTTGAGCGGGCGGAAGGCTGGCAGGAAACGCTGGTCTGGAACGAACGGGGCTTGCCTGCACAACATGAAGCGTCAGACGGTAGCTGCAGCGAGTTCCATTACGACAACAGCGGGCGGCTGGTCACCACGCGCAACAGCATGGGCGAAACGCTACGCCGAAGCTGGGACAGCCGTGGGCGACTGATTGCTCTGCACAATGAAAACGGTGAAGCTTATCAGTTCCGCTGGGGCGCTGATTCACTGTTACTGGAGGAGCAGGGGCTGGACGGTGTGGTCAGCCGTTACACCTACGATGCGTGCGGGCGTACGCTATCGCGGACTTTTGCCGCCGGGCATCCCGAAGCGATCACCCACCGTTTTAGCTGGAGCACCACCGGGCAACTACTGGCGCGCATCACACCGGAAGGGCAGACGCGCTGGCACTGGTCAAGGGCAGGTTTCCCGGAACGCATTAGCGTGCATCCGCCGCTTGATGAAAATAGCTGGAGTACGGAGGCCGAGCAGGAGCTTTGCTTTACCTTCGACGCGCTGGGCAGAGTGACCGGAGAGCAGGGGGAAAACGGCACGCTTGGCTGGCGCTACGACGCGCTGGGTAACCGCACAGCCACGCAACTGCCCGATGGCCGAGAACTGAAACAGCTTTACTACGGTAGCGGACATCTGTTGAGCATCGCGCTCGACAATCTGCCGATCAGTGATTTCACCCGTGATACCTTGCACCGGGAAGTGAGCCGCACTCAGGGGCTGCTCACCAGCCGCAGTGAGTACGATCGGCTCGGGCGTTTACATCGCCGGGATGTCTTTACCGGCAATGCGCAACGTCCGGCGCCTCGCCGCTGGTCGCGCCGCTGGGATTATGACTACCGTAATAACCTGATCCGTGAAGAGCGCAACGACAATCCCTTCGACTGGTATCGCTGGAAATATGATGATGCAGGCCGCCTGATGACGCAGGACGGGACGTTGCCCGGCCAGGAGCAGTGGCGCTGGGATGCGGCAGGGAATCCGACGGATAATTCGTTGCAGCAGTCAGTGCGCCACAACCGTGTAACGCAACTGAACGGTATCCGCTGGCAGTACGACATCCACGGCCGCACCGTGGAAAAAGACAATGGGCAGACGCGCTGGCATTACCGTTACGATGGCGAACATCGTTTAACGGAGGTCATTAGCCAGCCGCGGGATCGCAATAAACCGCAGGTTCAGGTCAGTTTCCGCTACGATCCGCTGGGACGACGCATCAGTAAAACGCGCCGCCAGTTGCGCGCAGGCGAACCCAGTGGACGTACCGTTACCACGCGTTTTGTCTGGGATGGCTTGCGCTTATTGCAGGAAATCCACGACGATATACCGCTGACGTATGTCTACAGCGATCAGGATAGTTACGATCCGCTGGCGCGAATCGATGGCATCAGCGATCCGGAAATCTACTGGTTCCACAATCAGCCAAACGGTTTGCCGGAGCGACTGACGGATGCCGAAGGGGAGTTGCGCTGGGAAGCGCAAAATAGCGCCTGGGGCAAATTGTTGCGTGAGACGCCGCTCCAGGCACCGGAATATGCCCAGAACCTGCGCATGCAGGGGCAGTACCTGGATCGGGAAACCGGCTTGCACTACAATCTTTTCCGCTACTACGACCCGGACTGCGGGCGCTTTACCCAGCAGGACCCAATAGGTCTGGCGGGCGGGATAAACCTGTACCAGTATGCACCGAATGCGCTGGGGTGGGTGGATCCGTGGGGGTTGAGTCAGAGGAAATGCTCAAATACTAGTTCTAAGCAAGGACACGGCTCTCCGAAAATATCAAACCAACCAGGTACGGCTGTAATTCATTGGCACGATAATCGATCCCCTACCAATACTTTTGGACATTATTCTGTTGAAGTGAAAATTAATGGAATGAGTTTACATACCCATCAGACTGGCGCACCAGGCGAAATCACAATGGTCACTTCTCGTGGTTTTGAACATCTACCTCCTGCTGCAAAATTGAAAGAAGTGCAATTGCCTAAAGCTGATGAAGCAATTAGATATTTAGGAGGGAAACTTGAGAAAGAAGGGCCACTTTATGATCTTAAAACACAAAGCTGTGTTACACATGTATGCGATGTTTTAAGAAGTGGGGGCGTGGATATCCCTACTGAGCCTGGGGCGCAAATGAAGTATATTTTAAAATTACTTAAGTAAGAGGTGGTTATGTTTTCACTTTGCCCAATACATTCAGTCGCTCGTGATGTGACCGTTTCAAAGACTATAAGTGAGGCATTGGAAAAGAATTTGCCCGTAAAAGATGTCGTAGAATTGATTATTGTACATCCCGATGAAAATATGCGTAGGCAGCATATTATTATAGATAGTGCATTATTAACGGGAATGGGCATTAATCATACTGAGGATGGTTTTATTTTATATGATAGAGATAGAGTAAATAAAAAAATGAATGACAGAATGATTATTAGAAAAATATCAAATCATCTTGCTGTAGTTTGTCCGGTATGTCTTTTTGAAAAGTTAGGGCTGAAAATAACCGAATGAATCACTATGAAGTAACTTTTTAAACATGTCGGGCAGTGATGTCATTGCTGGAAGATGGCTATTGTCTGGGATGGCTTGCGTCTGCTGCAGGAAATTCACGACGATGTACCGCTGACGTATGTCTACAGCGATCAGGATAGTTACGATCCGCTGGCGCGAATCGATGGCATCAGCGACCCGGAAATCTACTAGTTCCGCAATCAGCCAAACGGTTTGCCGGAGCGACTGACGGATGCCGAAGGGGAGTTGCGCTGGGAAGCGCAAAACAGCGCGTGGGGCAAACTGTTGCGTGAGACGCCGCTCCAGACACCGGAATATGCCCAGAACCTGCGCATGCAGGGGCAGTACCTGGATCGCGAAACCGGCTTGCACTACAATCTTTTCCGCTACTACGACCCGGACTGTGGACGCTTTGCCCAGCAGGACCCGATAGGGCTGGCGGGCGGGATAAACCTGCATCAGTAAGGCGCCGGATGCGCTTACCGGGATCGATCCGTCAGGCCTCGCGAGCTAAATCCAGGAAGCCCATCAAGAGGTAATAAATACTTTAAAGGTCCTGAACAGCATCTACCAGGAGGGCTCCTGAAATGGTTATTGACTCACAGTCAACCACAGACAACTCTGCTATTAATACTATATTGACTGTAAACGTAGGGAAATTGTGTTGACTAAGGATAATGCAACGAAAATCATCGGAGATGCTAATGGAGATCCAAAACTTATTGCTTCTAAACTAGGTATACCAGAGGAACAATTAAGCAATGATAGTCTGGTAATGGTTGAGTTTAAACCAACGGAACTATATTCTCCTCGAGTGCCATCAGGAAAAGAGTGGGGAGCGAATAGCGAGTGGTTACCTGGTGGAAAACTACCTAAGGGAGATTTAGAGGCTGTTGTTAATACAGAAGGCATGATTAACGGTAGGGATTTTATAGTTAAAGATATAGTTACAGGAGAAATATTATGACTAACCTAAAAAAATATCAGTAAACCCGTGGGATTTTACACTTTATCAAAAAAAAGATGACGAATTTATTTTAAAGGTAATGTTTACCGAAGGTGACTATAAAGTTGATGGGGCGAGATTTTTTTTGTTTTCGTTTGATGAGATAGTTAAACCGTTAGATGTTGATTACGTTAAAAGTATTTCTGAAAATATTCGCGCAAATTATAATTCTTTTCAATCAAGAGAATTAAGTAAAAAAGAATCTGACGATCTTGTCTGATGGTTTTTCGCGTCTGGTTAAATGACCATGCGATATTTACAACTGATACCTGTCATTGTTTTCTGGCGTAATAAGGAAGTTTAAGATGAAAGTATATGTTGTCTGTTCACAACGAGGTGGTTTTGAGTTGCTCAGGTCGGCCGACAAATGGATACTTTCAGTATTAATACCTAATTATTATCCAGATTCGCATTTTGATGTTAGTAAAGATTTTTTATTAACAGATGATGAAGTTACTCATAAAGAGGATGTCGAATATTTAAAGAAACTTGCTGAGAACATCAGGAAAGACTGGAGTACATTTTTGAATCGGGAAGTTTCGGACGTTAAAATAGTGCGTTAACCATTTCAGACAAATAATCATCATCAAGGTTATATCCATCCATAAAAGCAGAATGGCCGGGATTGATGATGAATTACAACGTATTATCTTTAAGTTTCTGGCGTTGATATATCTCTTTTTATTTATACTATCTTATTTTTATAAAAAACTGGCTTATATGCTGGTTTTTCATGTCTGGATGTAAATCAGATCTCGCGAGCGGGAGATATTCACCGATTTTTGATATGCGGAGCAAAGCCCTGGGCCGATCTCCTAAAAAAACACCCGGCGGGTTTCCCGGCCGGGTGTTTTCACATCTTAACGCTGGCTACAGCCTGCGCACTGTTTGTTCTGGATCTGCTGGAAGAAGTCGTTACCTTTGTCATCCACCAGAATAAACGCCGGGAAGTTCTCCACTTCAATCTTCCAGATCGCTTCCATACCCAGTTCCGGGTAAGCCACGCATTCGAGGCTCTTAATGCTCTGCTGCGCCAGTACTGCAGCCGGGCCGCCAATACTTCCCAGATAGAAACCGCCGTGTTTGGCACAGGCATCGGTCACTTGCTGGCTGCGGTTGCCTTTCGCCAGCATGATCATGCTCGCGCCGTGGGATTGCAGCAGATCCACGTAGGAATCCATACGCCCTGCGGTGGTTGGGCCGAGGGAACCGGAAGCATAACCTTCAGGCGTTTTTGCCGGGCCTGCATAATAGATCGGGTGATCTTTCACGTACTGCGGCAGCTCTTCGCCGTTGTCGATCAGCTCTTTCAGTTTTGCATGGGCAATGTCACGCGCCACGATGATGGTGCCGTTCAGCGACAGACGAGTCGATACCGGGAACGCAGAAAGCTGTGCCAGGATATCTTTCATCGGCTGGTTCAGATTGATTTTCGCCACATCGCCTTCGCCCTGCTGGCGCAGCGCTTCCGGAATGTACTGCCCCGGATTGTGCTCCATTTTCTCAATCCAGATACCTTCGCGGTTGATCTTCGCTTTGATATTACGGTCCGCGGAGCAGGAGACACCCATGCCGATCGGGCAGGATGCGCCGTGACGCGGCAGACGGATCACGCGGATGTCGTGGGCGAAGTATTTACCGCCAAACTGTGCGCCGAGACCGAGATTCTGCGCTTCCTGCATCAGTTCCTGTTCCAGTTGCACATCGCGGAACGCCTGGCCGTGCTCGTTACCTTCGGTCGGCAGACCATCATAGTAACGGGTCGATGCCAGCTTCACGGTTTTCAGCGTGGATTCAGCGGACGTGCCGCCAATAACAAACGCAATGTGGTACGGCGGGCAGGCTGCCGTGCCGAGAGAGCGCATCTTCTCAACCAGGTAGTTTTTCAGTTTCGCCGGGGTGATCAGCGCCTTGGTTTCCTGGTAGAGATAGGTTTTGTTCGCTGAGCCGCCGCCTTTGGCGATGCAAAGGAACTTATACTCATTGCCATCCACGCTGTAGAGATCAATCTGTGCCGGCAGGTTGGTGCCGGTATTCACTTCTTTGTACATATCCAGCGGCGCGTTCTGTGAATAGCGCAGGTTATCTTCGGTGTAAGTGTTATACACACCGCGAGCCAGCGCCGCTTCATCGCCGCCTCCGGTCCATACGCGCTGGCCTTTTTTACCCATAATGATGGCCGTGCCGGTGTCCTGGCAGGTCGGCAGCACGCCCTTGGCGGCGATTTCGGAGTTACGCAGGAACTGCAACGCGACGTATTTGTCGTTTTCGCTCGCTTCCGGGTCAGTCAGAATGGCCGCGACCTGTTTCTGGTGGGAAGTGCGCAGCAGGAAAGAGGCATCGTGGAAAGCCTGTTGCGCCAGCAGCGTCAACGCTTCGGGTTCCACTTTTAAGACTTCCTGGCCGTCAAAGTCGGCGACAGAAACGTGCTCACGGCTCAGCAGATAATATTCCGTATTGTCTTTCGCCAGCGGGAACGGATCCTGATATACAAAAGGTTTGTTCGACATAGCTCATTACTCCATAAAAATAAACCGCCGGGAAAGCCCGGCGGTTGTGAATCAGAACATCATGGTAATCCACGGATAACCAATCAACAGCAGGGCGGCGAGGAAGATTGCACCGAAGATGGTGCCCAGACGCCAGTAGTCTTTGGTCGGCAGGTAGCCGCTACCGTAGTAAATCGGGCTCGGGCCAGTACCGTACGGAGTGATGATGCCCATCACACCCAGAGAGGTACACAGAACCAGCACAACCACTTCCATATTGATGCCCGGGATCGTGGCAGCAATGGTCAGCATCGCCGGCAGCAGGGCAGTGGTGTGCGCAGTGGTGCTGGCAAACAGATAGTGCAGTAAGTAGAACGCCAGCAACAGAGCAATGGTTGCCATCCCCGGAGAGATACCCGCCATCAGCAGGCCGCCTTCTTTACCCAGCCAGGCAATGAAACCGGTGGAGGAGAGGCCATCGGCCAGCGCAACCAGGGTGGCGAACCACACGAAGGTGTTCCAGGCCGGTTTGTTGCTGGTAATGTCGTTCCAGGTCAATACGCCGGTCCACAGCATCAGTACTACAACCAACAGCGCAGCCAGAGCCGGTTCAATAAAGTTGGCGGCGAAGATCCACATCAGCAGCGCGCAGCAAACAAACACCAGCAGCAGGATTTCGTTACGGGACATTTTGCCCAGTTTTTCCAGCTCGCGGCTCGCCCACAGCGGCACTTCATCATTCACTTTTACTTCTGGCGGGTAGAACAGGTAAGCCAGCAGCGGCATAGTCAGAATCAGCAGCACGCCGAGCGGCAGGAAGGCGATAAACCAGGTCCCCCAGGAGATGTTAATCCCGACGGTGCTTTTCACCAGCGCCAGCGCCAGCAGGTTCGGCGCAAGAGCGGAGAGGAACATAGAACTGGTGATACAGGCGGCGGTGATGGCAACCCACATCAGGTAGGAACCAATGCGGCGTGCGCTCGGATCGTTCGGTTTTGAACCGTACAGCGGCGGCAGGTTGGCAATAATCGGGTAGATAGTGCCCCCGCTGCGCGCGGTGTTAGACGGTGTGAACGGTGCCAGCAGCAGATCAGCGAAGGTGATAGCGTAACCGAGCGTCAGGCTGCGGCGGCCAAGGTATTTCACCAGAATCAGCGCCAGGCGGCGACCGAACTGCGTTTTATCGTAACCAGCGGCGAACATAAAGGCGCCGAAGATCAGCCAGACGGTTGAGTTACCGAAACCGCTCACCGCCCATTTAAAGGACTGGCCTGCGAGCTTGAATTTCGGATCGGCCAACTGCTCAGGGCTAAACAGCAGCCACTGACTGCACAGCGCGATGACCACCACGCCGGTCAAACCGATAACGGCGCCCGGCAGCGGTTCGAAGATCAAACCTACGATCACGCCGACAAAGATAGCGAAGTAGTGCCACGCGAAAGGCGGTAAGCCCTCCGGCACCGGAACAAATAGCAGGAGCACTGCGACGATAATCGGCAGCGCCATCATAATCAGGCGGTTTTTATTTCCGCCTTTCGCACTGGCTGCACTGGCAGACGGCGGTGTTGTCGTTTTCTCTTTCATAGTGAGCATCTACAAGTAGTTAAAAATTCGGGGTCGGTAGCAGATTTCAATGTCACTTTATTTACTTACATAAGTTACTTTAGTTCTTTATTGTGACTTTTCATATTCTGCCGGGTTTTTTCTAACGCATCTTTATCTGCATTAAATTAGGAAAGTTTCTGTTTTTATATATTGCGCTTCCACTCGCTAATGCTCTTGATTGAGATCAAAAAAACGCAAGCACTATAGGTTTTTTTTATATTTTTTAATACCCACATAGCAGTATGTGGTTATTCTGTGAGAAACATCTCAATTGTTAAATATTGGTGCTGATAATAAATCTCATTTGCCGCTTTTGATTCGCTAACTAATTGATAGTTTTGTTTTTATTTGGCTTTGGGAAAACCTTTTCTACGTTGATCAAGTAATCGCAATGTTACCGGTAATTAATATGATGTGAATATATTATTTAAAATTGATAATACAGTAGAGGTAGTGCTGTTATTAAGGTGGTTAAATAGTTTTTTAACTAACGTAATTAATTTTGTAAATAGAATTAGAGGTATATTAAATACACGACAAATGGATTTCCAAACGAAAATAAAAAATAAATCCGTCACCGAATTCAAAGTTTATAAATTTAGATTTGGAGTTAAATATGACCAGCAACGAGCGCATCCTCAGCCCCTTTACATTACCAAACGGCGTAGAACTGAAAAACCGTTTGTTAATGGCTCCGATGACCACCTGCACCGGTTATTACGATGGTACTGTCACCAGTGAACTGGTTGAATATTATCGTGTACGTGCCGGTAGCATTGGGACAATTATCGTAGAGTGTTGTTTTGTTGACGATCTGGGTCTCGCATTCCCCGGCGCAATTGGTATTGATAACGAGGAAAAAATTGCCGGTCTGGCAAAAATCGCCGAAGCCATCAAAGCTGAAGGCTCTAAAGCGATCCTGCAAATTTACCACGGCGGCCGCATGGTCGAGCCAAAACTGATTGGCGGTCGTACACCGATTGCGCCAAGCGCGATTGCCGCTCCGCGTGACGGTGCCGCCACGCCGGTGGCGATGACCACAGCGGAAGTTGAAGCGATGGTGGTGAAATTTGGTGAAGCGGTACGTCGCGCCATTCAGGCCGGTTTTGACGGCGTGGAAATCCACGGCGCCAATACCTACCTGATCCAGCAATTCTTCTCACCGAACTCGAACCAGCGTGATGACGAGTGGGGCGGCAGCCGCGATAACCGCGCAAAATTCCCGCTGGCGGTGCTGGATATCACCCACAAAATGGCGCGTCAGTACGCGGATGATGCCTTTATTATTGGTTACCGCTTCTCGCCGGAAGAGCTGGAAGTTCCTGGAATCCGCTTTGATGACACCATGTTCCTGCTGGAAAAACTGGCGGCGCGCGGTGTCGATTACCTGCACTTCTCTGTTGGCGCGGCGCTGCGTCCTTCCATTAACGACACCAGCGATCCGACGCCGTTGATTGATAAATATTGCGCAATGCGCTCTGACGTCCTGGCGCAGGTTCCGGTGATGGGGGTGGGCGGCGTGGTTAACGCGGCTGACGCAGAGCAGGGGCTGGATCACGGTTACGATCTGATCGCCGTGGGCCGTGCCTGCATCGCTTATCCGGACTGGGCGGCACGCATCGCTAAGGGTGAAAACCTCGATTTGTTTATCGACAGCACCCAGCGTGAAGCGCTGAATATTCCGGAACCGCTGTGGCGCTTCTCGCTGGTGGAAGCGATGATTCGCGACATGAGCATGGGCGAAGCGAAATTTAAACCGGGCCTGTTCGTTGAAACGGTACAGGACGACACCAGCGAAATGGTGATTAACGTTAGCCTGGAAACCGACCGTATTGCCGGTATCGAACTGGCCTCTGCGCCGCAAAGCGTAGAGTTCACCAGCAGCTTTGAAGAGATCCGCGATCGCATCCTCGATGCCAATTCACCGCATGTCGATGCTATCTCCGGCGCAACCAGCCAGAGTGAAGCAGTGAAAAAAGCGGTGTCGAAAGCGATGCTGAAATCCAGCAAAGCGCGCGTGGCCGAAGAGGGCGGCGATGTCCTGGCCGTGAAAAATTACGATGTCGTGGTTGTGGGTAGCGGCGGCGCTGGCCTGGCGGCAGCCATTCAGGCGCACGACGAAGGCGCGAGCGTACTGATCGTTGAGAAAATGCCGACCATCGGTGGTAACACCATTAAAGCCTCTGCCGGGATGAACGCGGCAGAAACCCGCTTCCAGCGCGTAAAAGGCATCCAGGACAGCAAAGAGCTGTTCTTCGCTGAAACGCTGAAAGGCGGCGGTAACAAAAACAACCCGGAACTGCTGCGCCGCTTTGTGGAAAATGCGCCGGAAGCGATCGAATGGCTGGCGCGTCGCGGCATCATGCTGAACGACATTACCACAACTGGCGGCATGAGCATCGACCGTACGCACCGTCCGCGTGACGGATCGGCCGTCGGCGGTTACCTGATTAGCGGCCTGGTGCGTAACGTCACTAAACGCGGCATCGATGTGATGCTGGATACGTCCGTCGAAGAGATCCTGTTCACTGAGGGTGAAGTGCGCGGCGTACGTCTGCTGAATGACGAGCAGGAAACCCTGAATGTTCAGGCGAAAAGCGTAATTGTGGCGACCGGCGGCTTCAGCGCCAACAGCGCGATGGTCGTGAAATACCGTCCGGATCTGGAAGGTTTCGTCACCACCAACCATAAAGGCGCAACCGGCGGCGGTATCGCACTGCTGGAACGTCTGGGTGCTGGAACCGTGGATATGGGCGAAATCCAGATCCACCCGACCGTTGAGCAGAAAACCTCCTATCTGGTTTCTGAGTCCATTCGTGGCGGCGGTGCAATTCTGGTCAGTCAGCAGGGCAAACGCTTCTACAATGAGATGTCGACCCGCGATAAAGTCTCAGCGGCAATCATCGCGCTGCCGGAACATTACGCTTACATCGTGTTTGATGAGCATGTCAGAGCGAAAAACAAAGCGGCTGACGAGTACATTGCGAAAGGCCTGGTGACCAGCGCCAGCTCTCCGCGCGAACTGGCGGACAAACTGGGCATTGACTATCATGCGTTCCTTGCCACGCTTGAACGTTACAATGGCTTTGTGGAAAAACAGCACGATGAAGATTTCGGTCGTACCACCGCGCTGCGTGCTCCGATTAACGAAGGCCCGTTCCACGCCATTCAGATTGCGCCAGGTGTACACCACACCATGGGCGGCGTGACCATCAACACTGAAACGGAAGTGCTGAATACCGCGCATCAGGTCATTCCGGGCGCGTATGCAGCGGGTGAAGTGGTTGGCGGTATCCACGGCGGTAACCGTATCGGCGGTAACGCGGTTGCCGATATCATCATCTTCGGTTCGCTGGCGGGACATCAGGCGGCGGTTCGCGCCAAACGTAGTTAAACGCTGTAGCTGGGCAATCGGCTATTCACAGCACTGATAATCAGAGCCGTCATCAGGTACTATTGCCGGGTGGCGGCTTTGTTGCAGATGGATTGCGTAAATCTTCCGGACTCAATCCGCTGGCAAGCCTGTTAAGCAGGTATCCGTCAATGAAGGAGAGTGCGATGTCTGATAACCGTGTCTGGAGCTACTCTGCGGTGCTGATGGGCTCGCCCATACTGCTGAAACTCTTCTCCCACGACGAAGCGCTCGCGTCGCGCGTTTTTTCGCTGATCAAACAGTACGAAGATCTCTTTACCGTTAACCGTGCCGATTCGCAGGTAATGGACATCAACCACGCCGCCGGACATCATCCGGTTGTCGTCAGCCGTCCGGTGTATGAACTGATCAAATGCGCCAAAGCCGCCAGCCAACTACCCGACAGCGCGTTTAATCTGGCGATCGGCCCGCTGGTGAAACTGTGGCGCATCGGTTTTAAGGGTGATTCCGTTCCGCCCGCGGATGAGATTGCCGCGCGGCTGCGCATCACGCGCCCGCAGGATGTTATTCTTGATGATGCCTCCGCCAGTGTGTTTCTGGCGCAGCCTGGTATGGAGATCGATCTGGGGGCAATCGCTAAAGGATTTATCGCCGACCGGGTGCGCGACTACCTGCATCAACAGGGCGTCAGCGACGGGTTGATCAACCTGGGCGGCAATGTACAAACGCTGGGATCGCCACAGGGCGGGTGGACCATCGGCGTGAAAAAACCCTTCGCCGCTGCCGATGCGCTGGTGGGCTCGATTGAAGTCGTGAACAAATCGGTGGTGACATCCGGCACTTATGAGCGCTATTTCGAGCAGGATGGCAAGCTATGGCACCATATCCTCGATCCGCGCAGCGGCTATCCGCTGAATAACGAGCTCGACAGCGTGACCGTGATTTCCACCGACTCCCTCGATGGTGATATCTGGACCACGCTGCTGTTTGGGCTGGGTGTTGAAAAGGGCTGCTCATTGCTGCGCCAGCGGCAGGATATTGAAGCGATTTTTGTCAGCAAAAACCGCGAAATTACCCTCTCATCCCGGCGTCAGTTCCGCTTCACGCCGCTCGATGCCAGCTACCGGCTTACTGACTGTACTGCTTAAGCAGGCTGTACTGTTCAGCAATTAACTGATAGCGGTAAACCGGTCGCCCGGTGGCGCCATAGTGAATGGTGGTGTAGAGAATGTTAATCTGCGCCAGCCAAATCAGATACTTACGGCAGGAGACGCGAGAAATGTTGACTGCGTTTGCCAGTTCATCGGTTGAAAATTCAATACCCGGATGGGCGTCAATCCACTGACAAATGGTACGCAGGGTTTGCGCGGTCAGCCCTTTTGGCAGACGACGAGTGTCAGTCACTTCCGGTGCGCCGCCGTGCAGCAGGCGATCCACATCCGATTGCTCATAATAAGGACGCGCATCCATCAACTTGCGCTTTTCGCGCCACGTAGTGAGCGCCTCTTCGAAACGCGGGAACTGGAACGGTTTAATTAAGTAATCGACCACACCGTAGTGCAGTGAGGTCTGAATGGTAGCGGCATCGGCAGACGACGTAATCATAATGACGTCGATAGCGCGCCCGCTGGCGCGAATAATCGGCAGCAGATCGAGCCCGCTGTCCTGTTGCATATACACATCCAGCAGCACCAGATCGATATCGCGCAGCGGATCTTTAATCATCTCCTCAGCCTGATGCAGCGACGACGCAGTCCCGCAGCACTGAAAGCCAGCAATCTGCGTCACATACATGCGGTTCAGTTCTGCTACCATGGCATCATCGTCAACAATTAATACATTTATCACGCTGTCTTCCTTTCACTATCCCAGGGGAGATGGACAAAAAATTGGGTAAATACGCCGGGCTCGGATTCAACGGTCAGGGTTCCGCCCAGCTCGGTAAGCTGCTGACTGGCAAGAAATAGCCCAACGCCACGGTTATCGCCTTTGGTCGAAAAACCTTTGCGGAAAATAACATCAATGTTGTCCGGCGCAATGCCAGGACCATCGTCGCTGACCTCGCCGACAAGCCAGCCATCCTGATAGTGCAGCAGCAAGCTGACTTCGCCCTCCGCTTGCTGGCTTAACGCATCGAGCGCGTTTTCTATCAGGTTACCGAGCACCGTTACCAGCACGGTCACCTGCTTTTCGTTCGGATTATCAGGAACCAGGCTTTCATCGGCCAGCGTCAGGGTCACGCCGCGCTCTTTCGCCCGGTTGAGTTTACCTAACAGGAAACCGGCGACCACAGGCGATTTAATTCGATGCTGAATGGCGCCAATATCAGTCTGATAATTCTGCGCTGTTTGCAGCACATAACCCTCCAGCTTGTCATAACGCTTCATATTCAGCAGGCCGAGGATCACATGCAATTTATTCATAAATTCATGGGAAGTGGTGCGCAGGGCGTCAACATAGTTCACCATCCCATCCAGCCTTTGCAACAACTGGCTGACTTCTGTTTTATCACGGAACGTGCTGATAGCACCGATAATCGTGTTCTGGCTGCGCACCGGCACGGTATTGCACAGCAACAGCAGGCCATTACAGCCCAGTTCGCGATCCTGAATTGGCACTCCGGTTTTCAACACCTCCAGCAGATCGGCCAGCAGAGGCCCGTGCCCGGCAGCGCCATCGGTGGCATTGGTCAACAGCATCTGCCGCGCGGCGTGATTAAGCAACGTGACGCGACCGTCTGCATCTATCGCAATCACCCCTTCTTTAAGCGACTGTAACATCGCCTGTCGCTGCTTAAATTGCGCGGAGATTTCGTACGGTTCCAGCCCCAGTAGAATGCGTTTCAGCACGCGCACCAGTTGCCAGATGCCGAGCGATCCAATCAGCGCGCTGAATAGCAGCGTCCACATCACCGCCCAGCGGCTGCGGTTTACCTGATCCTGCACTTTGCTGAGCGAAATGCCGACCACCACCACGCCAATTTGCTGATAGCGGCTGTCATAAACCGGCGTAAATACGCGCAGCGCCAGCCCCAACGTGCCGCGATTTATCGCCACATTCTCTTTGCCGCGCAGCGCGGGCTGCAGATCATCGCCGATAAACTTCTGCCCGATGATCGCGGCATTCGGATGCGAATAACGAATCCCTTGCATATTCGTGACGATGGCGTAAAGCAGATCATTGCGCGTGGTCACCGCCGCAGCTATCGGCTGAATCACGTTACTGTTCGGCGGCAACAGCAGACCGCGTTTGATCTCCGGCGCATCCGCCAGCGTGCGGGCCACTGCCAGCGCCGTCTCTTTCACCCCATCGCGCGTGGCGTTACTGATTTGCCAAAACCACAGGGCACACGCCAACAGCAGCACGGAGCCGGTGACGCTGCACACCATTAATGTCACCGTGGTGCCGAGCTTCATTGGACGTTTGCGCGGTTTTATCGCCGCAGACGCTAAGTCATTCATGCCAGACCTGATTCTCTCTTAATAAGAAACCTATTATCACCGATGGCGACGATTTCATAAAGCCGTGTGAAAAAAGGAAAAGTACCCAATCCGGGGCGGGAAGCGTGACCTCATTCGCAGGTATAACAAATAAATAACCTTATAGTGTGTGTGGAACCATTCAGAAGGAGCAGGGTATGAGCAATAAGCCAAACGGTTCAGTAATGGAACGCCGTCACACAGAGACAGCCGATATCGACAGGCTGGCAACGCAGGATATGCTGGCGCTCATCAACCGCGAAGACCTGGCGGTCGCCAACGCAACAGGGGCCTGTTTACCGGAGATCGCCCGGCTGGTGGATAACGCCAGCGCCACGCTAAATCGCGGCGGTCGGGTGGTGATTGTGGGGGCAGGAGCGTCCGGGCGCGCCGCGCTACAGATGGTTGCGGATTTCGCGCCAGACGTGCACCCGCAGCTCATTGGGCTGATGGCGGGCGGCGCGGAGGCAAAAAGGCAGGATCAGGAAAAAGCGGCGGCGAACTACGCGCTGGGCGTTGCCGATCTCCAGGCGATCCGCTTTGGTCATCAGGATATGCTGGTGGCGCTGTCGGTCAGCGGGAAAACGCCGTGGATGTGGGGCGCGCTGCGCCATGCCTGGTCGGTTGGCGCGTGCATTGCGCTGCTCAGCCACGTTCGCGAGAGTGAAGCCGCGCAGATGGCGGATATCGTGATAGCGCCGGAAACGGGCGCTGAGGTGATTGCCGGTTTCAACGAACCGAAAGCGCGCCTGGCGCAGCAGCAGATCCTCAATATGCTGGCGAGCGGGCTGGCGATCCGTACCGGGCGAGTCTACAGCAATTTGCGCGTTGACCTTAAACCCGACAATACCCACTGGATCGAGCGGCAAATCGCGCTGGTGATGGCGGCGACGCAGTGTAACCGCGAGCAGGCGAAGAGCGCGCTTGCTGCCTGCAATAATGACTGCCGTACGGCGATCCTGATGCAACTGACAGGCCTGAACAATGCGAAGGCGCGGGATTTGCTGGCGGAAAATCACCAGAGCCTGCGCATTGCCCTGCAGGAGGCGAAACCGCATCTGGCGGAAGCCTGATATTACTGCCCGCCAGACGCTGCGCTGGCGGGTTTTTCCGCATTTATTTTTCACAACACAATTTATTATCTGGCGAAAATCGGCTTGATATTTCTGTGCTTTAAAATAAATCTTCGAAATATTAATTCCACACACTTTATGCCACTGCTTTTTTTAATTTAAAAAACCAGTTAGCTATTAATGCGGGTATTTAACAAAGTTGTGAATGATATTTTAAAATAACGTAAAGATGCGTTAATATCCGTTTTCACAAATCACACTTGCTATGTAACCTAATCAATATGCCTGCAATTAAAAAGACAATTATATCGCTGAGCGCCGTTGCGCTGCTCGTCAGTTCCGCGACCAGTGCCTGGGCGGAAGAGAATCAGAAAACTGACTTCCTGCTGATTGGCGGCGGCATCATGAGCGCTTCTCTGGGAACCTGGCTGCAGGAATTACAGCCGGAGTGGAAACAGGTGATGGTCGAGAAACTCGACGCTGTCGCACTGGAGTCGTCGAACGGCTGGAATAACGCCGGTACGGGTCACTCCGCCAATATGGAACTGAACTATACGCCGCAACGTGCGGACGGTTCTATTGATGTCAGCAAAGCGCTGGAAATTAACGAGCAGTTTATGATTTCCCGCCAATTCTGGTCAGCGCAGATTAAACGCGGCGTATTAAATAACCCGCATAACTTTATTAATTCCACCCCGCACATGAGTTTTGTCTGGGGCGATAACGTCGATTATCTGGCAAAACGTTATGCAGCTTTACAGCAAACCACGTTATTCCAGGGCATGAAATTCTCCACCGACCATCAGCAAATTAAACAGTGGGCACCGCTGGTGATGGAAGGGCGCGATCCGAATCAGAAAGTGGCCGCCACCTGGACGCCAGTGGGTACGGATGTGAACTACGGCGAAATTACTCGCCAACTGGTAAGCAGCCTGAAAAAGAGCAGCAATTTCTCCCTGCAAACCTCCTCTGAGGTTACCGACTTTAAACGTAATGCCGACAACTCCTGGCATGTCACCATCAAAGATGTGAAAAGCGGCAACGAGCACACCATTGATGCGAAATATGTCTTTATCGGTGCTGGCGGCGGTGCGCTGAAATTGCTGCAAAAAACCGGTATTCCGGAAGCGGATAACTACGCAGGTTTCCCGGTCGGCGGTTCCTTCCTGATGACCGAAAACCCGGCGATCACCAGCCAGCATCTGCAAAAAGTGTACGGCCAGGCTTCTGTGGGCGCGCCGCCGATGTCAGTACCGCATATTGATGCCCGCTTTATCGATGGCAAACGCGTGGTGCTGTTCGGGCCATTTGCGACTTTCTCTACCAAGTTCCTGAAAAACGGTTCGTTCTTCGACCTGCTGAGCACCACCACTACCAGCAACTTTATGCCGATGACCCATGTAGGTCTCGACAACTTTGATCTGGTGAAATACCTGGTCGGTCAGGTAATGCTGAGCGATGACGATCGTTTTGCGGCGCTGAAAGAGTACTATCCGCAGGCGCGTAAAGAGGACTGGAAACTGATTCAGGCTGGCCAGCGCGTACAGATCATCAAGAAAGATGAAGAGAAGGGCGGCGTGCTGAAGCTGGGCACTGAAGTGGTGGTCGATCAGCAGAAAACCATTTCTGCACTGCTGGGCGCGTCACCGGGCGCTTCTACCGCTGCGCCGATTACGCTGAACGTCATCAAGAAGATGTTCCCGCAGCAGTTCAATTCAGCGGAATGGCAGAGCAAAATCCGTGAAATCGTTCCGAGCTACGGCCAGGAGATGAACGGCAACGTGGCGCTGACGCAGAAAGTATGGGATGACACTGCCGCAACGCTGCAACTGGTGAAACCGCCGGTGATTCAGATGCCAGAGAGCGCAACGCCGCAAGCCAAACCGGCCGCGCCAAAAACGGAAAACGCGCCGCAACACGACATGGCGCTGTAAATAAAAAAGCCCCTTGCGAGGGGCTTTTTTTTCGCGCAGCTTACTGCGCTTTCGCGTTGTTCAGTTCGATACGCTTAATAGGACCGACAATCACCACGAAGCTGAAAATAGCAATCAGCGCATGGACGGCCACGAACACCAGCGCCCACTCAAAATGGCCGGTCGCTTTTACGATGTAGCCAATCACCACCGGCGAGATAATCCCGGCGAAGTTACCGCACAGGTTAAAGAAACCGCCCGCCACGCCAGCCATCTCTTTTGGCGCGGTATCAGACATCACCGCCCAGCCCAACGCGCCAATGCCTTTCCCGAGGAAAGCCAGTGACATAAAGAAAACCACCAGGTAAATCGAGTCCACATAGTTACAGAACACCATCACCATGGAGAGCAGCATGCCGAGTACGATGGGCGTTTTACGGGCAATCGACAGTGATTTGGTGATACGCAGAATACGGTCAGAGATCACGCCGCCGGTCAGGCCGCCGAGGAAGCCGCAAATAGCCGGGATCGCGGCGATAAAGCCGACGGTTTTGATATCCAGCCCTTTTTCCATCGCCAGATAGAGCGGAAACCAGGTAATAAAGAAGAAGGTTAATACGTTAATGCAGTACTGGCCCAGATAGACGCCGAGTAACATGCGGTTGGTGATTAATTGTTTAAATGCACTAAAGTCAAATGTCGGGCCGGTTTTAACTTTGCTCTGATCCATATCCACCAGCGCGCCGCCCTGGCGAATGTACTCAATTTCTTCGCTATTAACACGCGGATGATTTAATGGATTATGTACCACTTTCGCCGCGGCAAAAGTAATAACGATCCCCAGTGTACCCATAAAGATAAAAATAGATTGCCAGCCATAATTGAGCGTCAGCCAGCCCATAATTGGTGCGAAAATAGCCGTGGCGAAATATTGCGCGGAGTTAAATATTGCTGCGGCGGTGGCGCGCTCCTTTGACGGGAACCAGGCCGCAACAAAACGGCTGTTGCCTGGCATCACCGGCGCTTCAAACAAACCGACAAGAAACAGCAAAATGGTAAAGCAAATAATTGCGCCGAAGCCGTGGAAAATCTCCACACAGCCTTGCAGTAGCGTGAAAATTGACCACATGCAAAGGCCGCAAAGATAAACTTTTTTCGACCCAAAACGGTCAAGCAGCCAGCCACCAGGAATCTGCGCCAGGCAGTAGGCCCAGGCGAATGCGGAGAATACCCAACCCATCTGGCCGGGGTTAATGCCAAGCGCGGCAGACATATCTTTACCGGCAATCGCCAGCGTCGAACGGTCACCGACGCTCACTGCAGTAATAATAAAGAGGATAATAACGATATGCCATCTGACATTCGTTTTTTTGGCGTGAAGGACGCCCTCAAGATTATTAACTTGACTCATGAGAAACCACCTTAAACTTAAATGAAATCTAAAAATGTCAATATGAATTCATTCCAGCAGGTGTTACTGAAGTGCATTCACTATTAACATTGCAGAAACGTCTTATGCTATTTATTTACTCCGTCAGTGTGACAATGTTTTTACCGATCATTATTCATCAGGCAAAGATTAGGAGTATCACCAGGGACAGACAATGTGCATTTGCATAACAAAGCCGATTCTTTTTGCGTTTCTGTACGTTATATGTTTTTTGTTTGAAGTTGATCACAAAAAATAGCGTATAAAAAATAAAAAACGCGACCGCTATTGCGTTTTTCCTTCATCAATAGCAACACCATCCGCATTGACAATCCTGGTGCTTCCGGCTGACGATGGTTTTCTTCCCGCCTTTAACCTGTAAGGAGTTGTAATGAAAACGGCCGTCGCTTTCCGTCATGTCCCCTTTGAAGATTTAGGCACGCTGGCCGATACGCTGCATTCTCTCGGTTATGAATGCCGCTATATCGACACCCCGGTTGAGTCATTTGCTCATCTTGATCCCCAGGCCGCCGATCTGCTGGTGGTGCTGGGCGGTCCGATCGGCGCGTATCAGCAAGCGATTTATCCGTTTCTCAGCGAAGAGCTGCGCCATATTCGTGAGCGGCTGGCGCACGGCAAACCGGTGCTCGGTATTTGTCTCGGCGCGCAACTCATGGCGCGTGCGCTGGAGGCGGAGGTTGCGCCAATGGGCGTAACGGAAATTGGCTATTCGCCGCTGACTCTCACCCCCGGGGAGCACAGCGATTTGCTGGCACCGCTGGCGGATCTGCCGGTACTGCACTGGCACGGCGACCGGTTTGCCATCCCGCAAGGGGCGAGCCACCTGGCACGCAGCGCGGTCTGCGATAACCAGGCTTTTCTCTATGCGCCGCATGCGCTGGCGTTGCAGTTTCATCCGGAGGTGAGCGCCATCGGGCTTGAAGGCTGGCTGGTGGGGCACGCCAGTGAACTGAGTCATGCCGGTATCGATCCGCGCCAGCTTCGCGAGCAAGCCGCGCAATACAGCCCGGCGCTGGCCCGCGCGCTTTCGCAGGTGATTAGCCGCTGGTTAACACCGCTCGCAGGCTAGCTGAATTTCACTTCCGCGAACGTTTTACTGGCGGGAAAGTTCACAGCGGAACACTCTCTCCCGCCGATATTTCGCCCGTCACCCGGGCGAAAAATAAATAAGCGTAATACTTTCAGTTAATAACCCGATTTTTTTGTCGCTGGCGATAATCTGGCCTCCGCTTTGCAATTTCCTCCTGCCTGTTTGCAAACACACTTTCGCAATGTTGTTCATCAAGAGGAAATATCATGACACGTAAGCTGGCTATTTATGGCAAGGGCGGGATCGGCAAGTCGACCACCACGCAAAATACGGCGGCGGCTCTGGCCTGGTTCCACGGTAAAAAAGTGTTTATTCATGGCTGCGATCCGAAAGCCGACTCCACGCGTCTTATTCTTGGCGGTAAACCGCAAGAGACATTAATGGATGTTCTGCGCGATCAGGGGGCCGAGAAAATAACCAATGATATGGTGGTAAAAACTGGCGTCTTTAATATCCGCTGCGTTGAATCCGGTGGCCCGGAGCCAGGCGTAGGATGCGCTGGCCGTGGGGTAATTACTGCCATCGATCTGATGGAGGATAATAAAGCCTACGCAGACGATCTTGATTTTATCTTTTTTGATGTACTCGGCGATGTGGTTTGTGGCGGTTTCGCTATGCCCATCCGCGACGGTAAGGCACAGGAAGTTTATATCGTTGCTTCCGGGGAAATGATGGCAATTTATGCGGCAAATAATATCTGTAAAGGCCTGGTGAAATATGCCAAACAGAGCGGCGTCCGTCTCGGCGGCATTATCTGTAACAGCCGTAATGTGGACGGTGAAAAAGAGTTTCTCGAAGAGTTTACCGCAGCGATCGGCACAAAAATGATCCACTTTGTGCCGCGGGACAACATCGTACAGAAAGCGGAATTCAACAAGAAAACCGTCACCGAATTTGACCCGGAAGCTAACCAGGCGCAGGAGTATCGCGAACTGGGACGCAAGATCATTGAAAATACCGACCTGGTGATCCCCCATCCGCTGACCATGGATCAGCTGGAAAAGATGGTCGTTAAATATGGTCTGAGCGATTAATTCGTCCGGTTATTTTACAGTCATTCCCGGAAGGGGGATTAACTATGCCGTATCATGAGTTTGATTGCAGTAAATGCATTCCCGAGCGTAAACAGCATGCCGTCGTTAAAGGGGCGGATGAAGATATCACCTCCGCACTGCCGCTGGGGTATTTAAATACCATTCCGGGAACGATTTCCGAACGCGGTTGCGCCTATTGTGGTGCCAAACATGTTATCGGCACGCCGATGAAAGACGTGATTCATATTAGCCACGGCCCGGTCGGTTGTACGTACGACACCTGGCAGACAAAACGTTATATCAGCGATAACGATAACTTCCAGCTTAAATATACCTTCGCGACCGATATGAAAGAGAAGCATATTGTTTTTGGTGCTGAGAAAGTCCTCAAGAACAATATCATTGAAGCATTTGACGCTCATCCAGATATTAAACGGATGACCATTTATCAAACCTGCGCTTCGGCATTAATCGGTGATGATATTGCCGCCATTGCGCAGGAAGTGATGGATGAGCGTCCGGAAGTGGATATTTTCGTCTGTAACTCGCCGGGATTTGCCGGCCCAAGCCAGTCGGGCGGGCACCATAAGATTAATATCGCATGGATAAACCAAAAAGTCGGTACGGTCGAACCGACGATCACCAGCGATTATGTCATCAACTATGTTGGCGAATATAACATTCAGGGTGACCAGGAAGTGATGGTCGATTATTTCAAACGTATGGGGATTCAGGTGCTGTCGACTTTTACCGGCAACGGCTCCTATGACGACCTGCGGGCGATGCATAAAGCCCATCTGAATGTGCTGGAGTGCGCACGTTCGGCGGAATACATCTGCAACGAATTGCGGGTGCGTTACGGCATTCCGCGTCTCGACATCGACGGTTTTGGCTTCGGGCCGCTCGCCGAATCACTGCGCAAAATCGGTTTGTTTTTCGGTATTGAAGATCGGGCGCAGGCGATTATTGATGAAGAGATTGCCCGCTGGAAACCGGAACTGGACTGGTACAAAGCGCGGCTGAAAGGCAAGAAAGTGTGCCTGTGGCCGGGTGGCTCGAAACTCTGGCACTGGGCGCATGTGATCCACGCTGAGATGGGCGTGGAAGTGGTGTCGGTCTACACCAAGTTTGGTCATCAGGGCGACATGGAAAAAGGCATCGCCCGCTGCGAACCCGGCGCGCTGGCTATTGACGATCCCAATGAACTGGAGTCGCTGGAGGCGATGTACAAACTGAAGCCGGATGTCATTTTCACCGGTAAACGTCCCGGCGAAGTGGCGAAAAAAATCCGCGTGCCATACCTCAACGCCCATGCGTATCACAACGGGCCGTACAAAGGTTTTGAAGGCTGGGTACGCTTCGCCCGCGATATTT
Organism: Kosakonia sp. H7A; assembly: GCF_003028445.1. NCBI lineage: Bacteria > Pseudomonadati > Pseudomonadota > Gammaproteobacteria > Enterobacterales > Enterobacteriaceae > Kosakonia > Kosakonia sp. H7A. The sequence continues at coordinate 721,987 of NZ_PYTZ01000002.1, forward strand.
ACAACGCGATCTATTCACCGATCCATCAACTGGCGCAGCTCGATATCAGCCAGCAGGCGATTCCGGTTGGCCAGGGCTTCGCCACCGCCCGCATGCTGTCGGATGCCGGGCTTGATGATGCGATACGCAATAACAGCGAACTGCGCGAATACAGCGGTGGCTTCGACAGCGTCAGCAAGTTGCGCCAGCGCGAATACCCGGATTTTTCCGCCGATGCCGCCCGCCGTCAGGAGGCCGTATGACGCAGGATGAACAAGTAGAGCTGATGGTGGATTACATCATGAAGCACTGTCTGTGGCAGTTTCACTCCCGCACCTGGGATCGTGAGAAGCAGAACGCGGGCGTGCTGGGGAAAACCCGCCAGTTGTTATGTGGCGAGGAGGTCGAGCTGGCAAACCCTGCTGACCGTTGTTACTGGGCCGACGCCGTGGTGCTGGCCGATGCGTACCGAACCCGCTTTAGCTGGCTACAAAGCATGAAGACAGCGGAAATCGGCGCATTGCTTGAGGCGCTGCACCAGCGGCTGGATTATCTGACCATCACCGGTTCGCTGAATGCCGAACTGACCGACCAGCGTTACTGAAGGGGGTGAGCATGTCTTGTGAATTAAAAGCGAAAGATCGCACCGGGGTAATCAACCCGATTTTTACCTGCCAGCCCGCCGGGGCGCAGTATGTCAGCATCGGCATTAAAGATTGTATTGGTATTGTGCATGGCGGGCAGGGATGCGTGATGTTCGTGCGTCTGCTGATCTCCCAGCATCTGAAAGAGAGCTTTGAGATTGCCTCTTCCTCGGTGCATGAAGATGGCGCGGTATTTGGCGCGCTGGATCGCGTGGAACAGGCGGTAGATGTGCTGCTGATGCGTTACCCGCATGTCAAAGTGATCCCGATTATCACCACCTGTTCGACAGAGGTCATTGGTGATGATGTCGATGGTGTGGTGCGTAAGCTCAACAATGGCCTGCTGCAAGAGAAATACGCCGGGCGCGAAGTGCATCTGATCCCGATTCACACGCCGAGTTTTGTCGGCAGTATGATCAGCGGCTATGACGTGGCGGTGCGCGATATCGTTAAGTATTTCGCCCGTAAAAGCGAGCCGAACGGCAAGATCAACCTCATCACCGGCTGGGTGAACCCCGGCGACGTGACAGTGTTAAAACATCTGCTGGATGAGATGTCGATTGATGCCACGGTGCTGTTTGAAATCGAAGCCTTTGACTCGCCGCTGATGCCGTCCGGCAATACCGTTTCACACGGCAACACCACCATTGCCGATCTTACCGGTACGGCGAACGCCAGCGCCACGATTGCGCTTAACCGCTACGAAGGGGCGAAAGCGGCGCGTTATCTGGAAGAGAAGTTTGACGTCCCGGCGCTGATTGGCCCGACGCCAATTGGTATTCGCAACACCGATACTTTCCTGCACAACCTGAAAACGCTCACCGGTAAACCTATCCCTGAATCACTGGTGCGTGAACGCGGCATTGCCCTCGATGCGCTGACCGATCTGGTTCATATGTTCCTCGCCGATAAAAAGGTGGCGATCTACGGCAACCCGGATCTGGTGGTGGGGCTGGCGGAATTTTGCCTCGATCTGGAGATGAAACCGGTGCTGCTGTTGCTGGGTGATGATAACGCCACCTATGCCGATGACCCGCGCATTCAGGCGTTGCAGCAACAGGTGACGTACAAGATGGAGATTGTCACCAACGCCGACCTGTGGGAGATGGAAAAACGCATTACTGAAGGTGAGCTGGAGCTGGATCTGATTCTCGGTCACTCGAAAGGGCGTTTTACCGCCATTGATAACCAGATCCCGATGGTGCGCGTGGGCTTTCCCACCTACGACCGCGCCGGGCACTATCGCCATCCGGTGGTGGGTTACGCTGGTGCTATCTGGCTGGCGGAGCAGATGGCAAACACGCTGTTTACCGATATGGAATACAAGAAAAATAAAGAGTGGATCCTCAATGTCTGGTAATACCTGACCTGAACGCCGGGGTTTGCCCCGGCTGGAGAAAACCATGGCGCAACTCCTGTTTGAGACCGATGAACAGCGTTTTGTCCGCTGTTATGACTATGCGAAAGGTTACCATCGCCGCGCCAGTCTGCTGGCGGCGCAAAACCGTTCCGCCAGCCTGGTATTTAACGTCGCGGCCATTGCTGTTGAGTGCTATCTGATTGCGCTCTGCTCCTTGCACGGCGATATGCCCTTTAACCATAACTACCGCAGTCTGCTGGCGAGCGCCGCGCAAAAGAGCGTGTTTAGCGACTCCCTGCGCGACGGCATTTTGTCGCTGGACAGCATTTTCGGCATCTGCTCGGTGGATGACTATCACCACGGGACACCGGATGAGCACGACAAAGAACGCATTCTCAGCGTTTGCCAGTCGCTGGATGCGCTGATTGCCAGTGAACAACGACGCCTGCAGGAGGAAAAATCATGAGCCAGCAGACACTAATGCACCCGCACGGCGAGATGCGTCGCGATGAGCGTGAACTGACTGAACCTAAGGCGCTGGATGCAATTTTGCAGGCTGGAAGGGTGATGTATATCGCGCTGGCCAGCGCGGATATGCCATTTCTGCTGCCGGTGTTTTATGTCTGGGATGGCACGGCGCTGTGGTTTCACTCGGCACGCGCCGGGAGCAAAATCGACATCATGCGGCAAAACGCCAACATCTGCTTTGCGGTGTCTGAATACGGCGGCATCATCGAAGATGACCTGGCCTGCAACTTTGAGGCGCGTCACCGCACGGTGATAGGCGTCGGTAAAACCCATTTTGTTGACGACGAGACGGAAAAGGTCACCATGCTGCACCGCCTGATGGCGCGTTTCAGCGATAAAACGTTCCACTTTCCCGCCGCCAATCTGAAAGCCACCCAGGTTATCCGCATTGACATTACTTCGATGAAGGGGAAACAACACGGCTATTAGTCCGGAGGAAAGATGAATATTGCGGTTTTTCTCGACCCGCAAGGTCAGGTGGCGCCGCTCACCGTGCCTGGCACAGTGACACTGTTTTCTCGTGATTGCGGACGCTGGCAGATTGCGCAACAAATTGCGTTCGATTTGTCGTCCTGTACATCGCTTGAAGCTTTTCGTGAACGGACGCTGGCGATGCTGGCGCAGCTACCTGCCTGCCGCCATTTCGTTACGCGCGAGGTGCAGGGTGCGCCGCGCGCCTGGTTCGATGGGCTCGGGTTGACTTTGTGGCAGTGTACGGGCGCGCCGGAACCGGCGCTGGACACCATTGCGCGGCAGCCCATGGAGCCGGAAGCGGTGACGCTGCCGCCGCAGGCGTTTGTCCGTTCTGGCGCTGAACCCGGCGAATTTTATGTCGATCTGATCGCCGCGCGACAGGCCGGAGCTGATGACACGCATACTGCGAAGTTGCTGCTGGTACCGTTGCTCGCTCGCGCAGAGTTCACGCGGCTGGAACTGCGGTGTGACCATGTGCCGAAATGGTTTGTTCGCCTTGCGGACTACCACCTTCTGTATCACAGCACGCCGCTGGACGATGGCAACCTACGGGTGGTGGTGACAAAAACGGCGTCCTGATGTCGGTAACGCGACAAAAGTGTTCGCCGGGGAACACTTTTTGCAGGCATGGCGGTATGTGTGTTTTTTTTGGCCTGAATAATCAATAGATTGCATGTGAACTATACCATCTTGTGCTGGCGTTGATTTTGCACTGTTTGCCTGCGGGCCTGTTCAGGGGGAGTTACCGGGAGATGCATCATGCGCCATGAAAAAAACGCCGTTGCTACAAACACGTTGTCGCCGGTGCTGACAGGTGCGCTGTCATTCAGTTGCCGGTTGGGTGAGTGCCGCTCTGAACTGATGCCGCTGCTCTCTGAAGTGAGCAAAGTGGTCAGCGCAGGTGGCAGTTTAGCCAGCACGCTAAAGCTGGTGCTGGAGTTGATGCAAAAACATTTACAGGTGCAACGGGCGATGATCACCTTGTATGACGCCAGTTGCGATCAAATTTTTATTCATGAAAGTTATGGTTTGTCGCCGGAAGAGGCTGAAAAGGGCGTTTATGCGCCGGGCGAGGGGATCACCGGCAAAGTGATTGAAACACGTCAGCCGATTATCGTGCCGCACATTGCTGACGATCCGCTGTTTTTAAACCGCACCGGCAGTTGGGATCGCCAGCGTGACGGACAACACTCTTTTATCTGCGTGCCAATTATTCGCGGGCTGAAAGTGATGGGCACCATCGGCATTGAGCGGGTTTATCACAACGCGCAGCTCCGTTTTCTCGATCTTGAAGTGTTACGGGTGATTGCCGCCATTATTGCGCAGGCCGTGGAGCTGCATCTGCTTGAGCGCGCGCAGCAGAAAATAGTGCAGACGCACACGGCGCTGCACGGCGGAGAAAAATTCAAACCGGCCAATATTATTGGCAACTCCCGCACCATGCAGCAGGTTTACCGGCTGATTGAGAAAGTCAGCCATGCGCGCACTACCGTGTTGATCCTCGGTGAAAGCGGCGTCGGTAAAGAACGTGTTGCCACCGCCATTCACCAGAACAGCCACTGCGCGGGCGGGCCATTTATCCGTTTTAACTGCGCGTCGCTGCCGGAGAGTGTGATTGAAAGCGAACTATTCGGCCACGAAAAGGGCGCATTTACCGGTGCCATCTCCCGGCGCGCCGGGCGGTTTGAAGAAGCGGATGGCGGGACGTTGTTTCTTGATGAAGTGGGGGAGTTATCGTTATCTGCGCAATCCAAATTGTTGCGGGTGATTCAGGAGCGCAGTTTCGAGCGGGTAGGCAGCAATGAAACCCTGAGCGTCAATGTGCGCATTCTTGCGGCAACGCACCGGGATTTGAGTGAAATGGTGGAGCAGGGCACTTTTCGTGAGGATCTCTACTATCGCTTAAATGTCTTTCCCGTCACCATTCCGCCGTTGCGCGAAAGGGGCAGCGACATTTTGATCCTTGCCGATCATTTTAACGCCCGCTTTGCCAGCGAGCAGGGCGTAGACGTGCCGACCATCGCTACCCCGGCGTTGAATATGCTGCTCAACTATACGTGGCCGGGCAATGTGCGCGAGCTGGAAAATGTGATGGAACGGGCGGTATTGCTGGCGGATGAGGGGTTTATTCACAGTTATCATCTGCCCATTCATCTGCAACCGATTATCGACCATCTGACGGAGCAGGAAGGGCTGGAAGCGCGCCTGGCGCGGGTGGAATACGATCTGATCACTGAAGCGCTGGTGAAATTTCAGGGCAATGTCTCGCGCGCAGCCAGCTATCTGAATATGACACGGCGCGCGCTGGGATTACGTCTTGAAAAATATCAGCTCAATTATAAACATTATCGTGGACAGTCCTGAGAATAACTATGTGGAATATTCCAGGATAGAAGGAAAAATGTCTTTATTTACTTTGAACTGGTCACTGAGTATATTTCATCCCGTGCCTATCTTTGTCTTTCTCTTTGAGAATATGCACAGTTTAGTACCTGCATTTTTTAACTTGCCGTACTGACGTTATTCATCCAGTCAGTACGGCTTTTTTTTGCTTTTCATCCCACTGATTACATACCGGTTTATCCTGCCGACAACCACACGTCCGAAGTCTCTTTCTGTTAAGCTGTGCATCATGCACAATGCCTAAAAATATTCTGGCTAGAGAATATTCCCGCAAATAAGAAAACTGTCTGTATTTACAGAAGGATTGTTGATTTATATATTCCCCGGACTGTGTTTTTCTTTGTTTATTTTTATTCGGGAATAAGCAGGCATTTTACACTGAATGATTTCAATTGATCGCGCTGATGGAATTACGGAAGCTGGCGCGGCTTTTTATCCTGGAGATTTAATAGTGAAAGCAAAACTGATTGCCGCTGCATTAGCGGCGGCGTTTATCGTGCCGATGGCGACCATGCAAACGGCTGCCGCCAGCGAGGCTGCTGCGCGTATCGTCAACGGATCGACGGCAATAGCCGGTGAATTCCCTGATTTTATTACCATCAGCAAAGGTACGACGGTAGCGGGTCATGTCTGCGGCGGCGTGCTGGTTAACTCCCGCTGGGCGGTTACGGCGGCGCACTGTGTTTCGCATTTTGATACCAGCACGGCGAGTATCATGGTCGGGATGGAAAGCTACACCCCGCTGGTGAAGAAAGACCAGGTTTCCATCGAGAAAGTGATTGTTCATCCTGACTATGACACGACCACGCTTGGCGGTACGGCGAAAAACGATCTTGCGCTGATTAAGCTGTCCCGTGCGGCGAACAGCAGCAACTTCGCCAGGCTGGCCGGTTTAAACCCGGAGCAGGATCCGCCTGCTGCACTGACCAATATTCCGCTGACGGCAGTGGGTTTTGGCGATAATGCAAATGGCGTGCGCCCGAATGTGCTGAATAAAAAAACGCTGGTCGCTCTGCCGGATAAGATGTGCACCGACGTTCCGGCGGGCTACCCGGCGACCAACCAGGATCCGGCTTTCCATGTCTGCGCAGGTAGCGGCACGGCGGGCGGTGATTCCGGCGGCCCGCTGTATGCCGATTACAACGGCAACCGCTATGTCGTGGGCCTGGTTTCCCGTAGCTTAATTGCCCCGGCTGAGCAGTTCACCCGCGTGAGCAAATTTGCCGAGTGGATCAAGGCGACGGCGGTAGAATAACTAACTGAATAGTATGGCTATTTTGGCCATACTATTTTGCCAGCCGTCGATACAGCGTACTGCGCGAAATACCGAGTTTTTTCGCCGCAAGGCTCATATTTCCCTGCGCTTGCGCAATGGCGCTCTGTTCGTCGTTGGGCCGTTGCGGCGCTGGCACGGCGTGGATTTCGCCGGGCAGATCGGTAAGCCTAATCTGATCGCCATCTTCTGCCAGCGCCATTAATACCCGTAGCTGGCTCAACAACTGACGCACATTGCCCGGCCACGGCCGGTGCGCGAGCGTGTTCACCACCTCATCGCTTAACGTCAACCCACGGCTGGCGGCACCCAGTTCGTGCCACAATTTGTGGATAAATCCCTCTCTATGCTGCCATTCACGCAGCGGCGGAATGCGCAGGTGAAACTCCTGAATGCGATACAGCAGATCCTCGCGAAACGTGCCTGCCTGCACCCGCGCGGCCAGATCCTGATGTGTTGCGCAGATCAAAGCAAAATTCACATCCCAACTGCTATTGGCACCCAGCGGCGTCACTTTTTTCTCCTGCAACACGCGCAGCAGGCGGGTTTGCAGCGCCAGCGGCATATCGCCGATTTCATCAAGAAACAGCACGCCGCCATCCGCTTCGCGGCATTTGCCGATATAGCCTTTCGGGCTGGCACCGGTAAAGGCACCGGGAACATAGCCAAACAGCTCTGATTCAATCAGATGTTCGGGTAACGCGGCACAGTTGATGGCGACGAAATTGCCCGCATGCCACTGGCTGCGGCTGTACAACTCGCGTGCCAGATACTCTTTGCCAGAGCCGGTTTCACCGGTAATGCACAACGCAATCCCGGCATTCACAATGCGCAGCGCTTTCTCTTTTTCGATACCGTGCTGTTCTGTCTGCTGCGCGCTGCCGCGTCCGCTAAAACGGCGGGCTGGCAGCGTCTGGCGGGCATAGAAACGTTGATGATTACCGGTTTCCAGCACTGTTTCACCGGCGCGTAGCTCAAGACCGGGAAACAGCGCATCCAGCTCAAGTGCGCCAAAATGACCGCTGGTCAGGGCGAACGCATCCATCGCCAGTTTATTGGCGCCGAGCAGCGTGCGATCGTCAAAAATCAGCAGTAACTCCTGCGCGGTGCCGAGGATTTTTTCATCATGATGCAGGCTTAATAACCAGCGATTAGCGCCCAGAGCGCTGGTGGCCCAGGCGTGTTCTATCTGGCATACCGTGCGGCGGATCAATGCGGCCGCATCATGGCGCGGCGTCATTGCCGGAGTGGAGAGATCCAGCACTCCGGCAACCTGGCCGTCGGGGCGAAACACCGGCGCGGCCGAGCAGAACAACCCGGCGTTACGGCTCAGATAGTGTTCGCCGCCAGCCACTTCACAATGTTGCTGGAGCGCCAGCGCAGTGCCGATAGCGTTGGTGCCGCGCGCATGTTCACCCCACAGATTGCCGGGCGACAACGCATAGCGCTGCGCTTTGTGCAGAAAATCGCTGTTGCCGTGCGTTTCCAGCACCAGCCCGGTCGCGTCGGACATCACCATAATCGACGGGTGTTTGTTCAGCTCCGGCCGCAGCCGCGCCAGTAAAGGAGCAACCAGGTGTTTCACCCAGCCATTTTCCGCACGCGCATCTTTCAGCATCGCGTTAGCCACCCAGGGCTGGGCGTCATCATCCCGTGTCAGCCCATAGTTAAGGCTACGTTGCCAGGAATCCTGCAACTGGCAAGGCAGACCGGAACGGGTTGTTGGCAAAGTGTCTACGCGTGTCGGCATGTTACTCTCCGGCAATTACAATGTTACATTTGTGTAGCATAAGAGTGTCTCGTGTGTAGCGACGTGCGACACAATTCCTGTACTCGCTTGCACATCATTTTTTGCCGTTTTGTACGATTAATCTTTAAACCCGCCTGTTATTCATTGTTTCTCAAAGAGAAAATCCATTTACCCTTATGTCAGCAGTAATCTGGCATAAGAAGTGCTTATGTTCCTTTGTCCGCCCTGGCGCGAGACGCCTCACCTGTACCGATAATAAAAGAGGAACATCTGATGAAATACGCTCACCCTGGCCTTGATGGCGCAAAAGTCTCTTTTAAACAGCGTTATGGCAACTATATCGACGGAAAATTTGTAGACCCGGTAGAGGGCGGCTGGTTTACCAATACCTCGCCGGTAACCGGACAGGTGATTGCCGAATTCCCGCGTTCGGGCGCGGTGGATATAGAGAAGGCTCTGGATGCAGCGCATGCTGCCGCCGACGCCTGGGGAAAAACCAGCGTGCAGGAACGTTCGAATGTGCTGCTGGCGATTGCAGACCGCATTGAAGCCAATCTGGAAGTGCTGGCGTTAACAGAAACATGGGACAACGGGAAACCTATCCGCGAAACGATGGGGGCGGATATTCCGCTGGCGGTTGATCACTTCCGCTACTTTGCCGGTTGCATCCGGGCGCAGGAAGGCACAGCCGCGGAAATCGACAGCAATACGGTGGCTTATCATATCTATGAACCGCTCGGTGTGGTCGGGCAGATCATTCCGTGGAACTTCCCGATTTTAATGGCGGCCTGGAAACTGGCGCCTGCGCTGGCGGCGGGTAACTGCGTGGTGCTGAAACCCGCAGAGCAAACGCCGCTCGGTATCTGCGTGCTGATGGAGCTGATTGGCGATCTGCTGCCAAAAGGCGTGCTCAATGTGGTTCATGGCTTTGGTACGGAAGCGGGCGAACCGCTGGCGCGCAGCAAACGCATTGAGAAAATTGCTTTTACCGGCTCGACGCCGATAGGTCGCCACATCCTCTCCTGCGCGGCGGAAAACATTATTCCCAGCACCGTCGAGCTGGGCGGCAAATCCCCCAATATTTACTTTGAAGATGTGCTGAATGGCGATGCTGAATTTATCGATAAAGCCGTCGAAGGCGTTGTGCTTGGCTTCTTCAATCAGGGCGAAGTCTGTACCTGTCCGTCCCGCGTGTTGGTGCAGGAGTCCATCTATCCGCAGTTCGTGGAAAAAGTGCTGGCGCGTATGGAAAACATCCGCAAAGGCGACCCCTTTGACACCGAGACAATGATCGGCGCGCAGGCTTCGCAGGAGCAGTACGACAAAATCCTTTCCTATATCAATATCGCCCGTGAAGAAGGGGGCGAAATCATCACCGGCGGCGAGCTGATCAAGCACGGGGATAGCCTGCAAAACGGCTTCTACATTCAGCCGACATTGATTAAAGGCCATAACGGCATGCGCTGTTTCCAGGAAGAAATTTTTGGGCCGGTGCTCGGGATCACCACTTTCAAAGATGAGGCTGAAGCGCTGCGTATTGCCAACGATACCGAATTCGGTCTTGGCGCCGGGGTGTGGACGCTGGATATCAACCGCGCATGGCGCATGGGGCGTGGCATTAAAGCCGGGCGCGTGTGGACTAACTGTTACCACCTCTACCCGGCACATGCGGCTTTTGGCGGGTACAAAAATTCGGGCGTTGGGCGCGAAACGCACAAGCTGGCGCTGAGTCATTATCAGCAGATTAAAAACCTGCTGGTCAGCTACAGCGGAACGCCACTGGGTCTGTATTAATCAATCTCATCAGGATGAGGTAATGATATGCAATTGAAAACGATGAAAGCGGCAGTGGTTAAAGCATTCGGGCAACCGCTGGTGATTGAAGAGGTAATGGTGCCTGCGGTAGCGCCGGGCAAAATTCTGGTCAAGATCGAGGCGACCGGCGTTTGCCATACCGATTTGCATGCCGCAGAAGGCGACTGGCCGGTGAAACCGAATCCGCCGTTTATTCCCGGCCACGAAGGCGTTGGTCACGTGGTTGCGGTGGGGCCGGGCGTGACGCATGTGAAAGAGGGCGATCGGGTTGGCGTGCCGTGGCTTTATTCTGCCTGCGGGCACTGCGAACACTGCCTGAGCGGCTGGGAGACCTTGTGCCACGGGCAACAGAACTCCGGTTATTCGGTAAACGGCACTTTTGCCGAATATTGCCTGGCGGATGCCAACTATGTCGGCATCCTGCCGGATAACGTCGAATTCCACGCGATTGCGCCAATCCTCTGTGCCGGGGTAACGGTTTACAAAGGGCTGAAGATGACGGAAGCCCGCGCCGGTGAATGGGTGGTGATCTCCGGGATCGGCGGTCTGGGTCATCTGGCGATCCAGTATGCCGTGGCGATGGGGATGAATGTGGCGGCGGTGGACATTGACGATGACAAGCTCGAATTTGCTCGTCGGCTCGGCGCATCGGTGGTCGTCAATGGGCGCGAAGAGGATCCCGGCAAGCGCTTCCACGCCGAGTTTGGCGGCGCGCACGGCGTGCTGGTCACGGCGGTGTCACCAAAAGCGTTTGAACAGGCAACCACCATGATGCGCCGCGGCGGGACGATGGTGCTAAATGGGCTGCCGCCGGGCAAATTCGACCTCTCGATCTTCGACATGGTGCTGGATGGCATCACCGTGCGCGGCTCAATTGTGGGAACGCGCAAAGATCTGCAAGAGGCGCTGGATTTTGCCGGGCGCAATAAAGTGCATGCGGAAATTGCCGTTGAACCGCTGGAGAATATCAACAGCATCTTTGATCGGATGCGCGCCGGGAAAATCACCGGCCGCATCGTGGTGGATATGTCGTTGTGATAGTGTTGCGATAAAAAAACGGGGCGCTATGCCCCGTTTTGTTACTGGAGTGAGTCGGCAAATGCCGCCAGATCCCGGTTGAAACGCTGCGGTTCTTCTAAAAAGGGCGCGTGTCCCGAATCGGCGTACAGCAGCGTACGTATGTGCGGATTTACGCTTCTGGCCCGCGCCAGTGAAGCTTGTGGGTTCACCAGTTGATCTTTTTCCCCGTAAATAAACAGTACCGGTACTTTTGCTTTGCCCAGCCCCTGCGCGAGTGACACTTTCATTTGCGGCACCGCGCGTTGCATTGTCCACGAGGCCAGCGCAGCGTTAGCCAGCAGACGCTCAAACGTGGCGGTGTCGGGTTGCTGATGGAAGCACAGACGCAGGAAATCACGCTCACCTGCCAGATGGGTTTTCAGATCCGCTGACACCATATCCTGATAAACCTGCGGGTGAGCCGGTATTTGCTCTGGTGTGAGTTCGACCACGCCATCGACATACAACACGCCAGCAATCTGTTTATCGCCGTAGGCCGCCAGATAGTGGCTATTTACGGCGCCACCCAGCGACCAGCCCACCAGAAGCGGCTTGTTTGCGCCGCTGCCTTTGATAACGGCTGCAACATCATCCGCCCAGCGACGGCTTTCCGTATAAGCTGTTGCTTGCTCCGGTTTGCCCGATAAGCCATGGCCGCGCAGGTCGAAACTGATCAGGCGAAAGCGCTGCAGGGCGGGATCCTGCCACTGTTTCTCCCAGTTAAGATGGCTGCCTAAAAGCCCATGAATAAAGATGATGGGCTGACCGTCCGCAGCGCCGGTTTCCTGTACAGCCAGCGGTACCCCGTCTGACGAGACAACGGTATAGTGTTTATCCTGCGCGTACAGTGAGGCGCAAAACAGCAGCAGGATGAAGGCAAGATTACGACCACGCGATAACAGCATAAAATGTTCCTCCGGTTAACGATTCGTGGCTATCCTCAACCTTTACACTGGTGTCAGAGTCAAGCAGCAAACGAGGAGAAAAAATGCTATCGATTGGCGAACTCGCCCGGCAAACAGGCGTCAGCGTGCGCTCTATTCGTCACTATGATCGATATGGTCTGTTATGTTCTACGCGGGCCTGTAACGGCTATCGGTATTTTTCTGCACAGGTGGTCGGGCAGGTGCGTCAGATCCAACAATTGATTGCTACCGGGTTTAGTCTGGCGGAAATCGCCACCTTTCCGGAATGCATGCGCAGCACGGAAGGGGCCGCATTTTGCCCGCAAACCCGTGAACTGCAGCGTAAACGCCTCGGTCGTATTGAAGCGCAAATCGCCACCCTTGAGCAGCGCCGCGCACAGCTGCTCGCCGCGCTGAGCGGCAGCGACGAGCAATAAAAAACCACGCCGTAGCGTGGTTTGTTGGGGGGCGACGGATTATAAACCGCGCTGCGCCATCAGTTTCGTCAGATCCACCAGCCGGTTGGAGAAGCCCCACTCGTTATCGTACCAGGCGAGGATTTTCACCAGATTGCCGCCAATCACCAGCGTCGACAGGCCGTCGATAATGGAAGAGCGTGGATCGCCCTGATAATCACTGGACACCAGCGGCTCATCGCTGTAGCCGAGAATGCCTTTCAGCGGCCCGTTTGCGGCGGCTTTGCGGAAAGCGTCATTCACTTCTTCCACGGTCACATCGCGTTTCAGCGTTACCGTTAAGTCGACGATCGACACCACCGGTACCGGTACGCGTAGCGAATAACCGGTCAGCCGTCCGTCCAGTTCCGGGATCACTTTGCCGAGCGCTTTCGCCGCGCCGCTTGAGTAAGGCACGATGGAGAGCGCTGCGGCACGCGCGCCGCGCAGATCTTTTTCCGGCTGGTCGTGCAGCGCCTGGCTGTTGGTGTAGGCGTGGGTGGTATTCATCAACCCGTGTTCAATACCAAAGTTCTGGTGCAGTACCTGGGCAGCAGGCGCCAGCCCGTTAGTGGTGCAACTGCCGTTGCTGACCACGAAGTGGCGCGCCGGATCGTACTGCGTGTCGTTAACGCCGAGCACGATAGTCAGGTCATCATTTTTCCCCGGCGCGGAGATAATCACCCGTTTTGCGCCGCCGTGGCTGATATGCACCGCGGCTTTTTCGCGATCGGTAAAGAATCCGGTGGCTTCAATCACAATTTCCACGCCAACGTCGCGCCACGGAATGTTCGCCGGATCGCGTTCACTGAAAACGCGCACCGCGTTGCCATCGACAAACAACTGGCCTTCACCTGCTTCAACCGGAACCGGCAACGTGCCGAGCAGTGAATCGTGTTTCAGCAGATGGGCGAGGGTTTTGCTGTCCGTCAGATCGTTGATGGCGACGATCTGAATCTCTGGGTTACCGAGCGCGGCGCGCAGTACATTGCGCCCGATCCTGCCAAAACCGTTAATGCCGACCTTAACCATGATTGACTCCTTCTTTTTCGTGTCTGAAGTCACTTTAGGGCGGCAGCGTTTTGGCGTAAAGGACGGATAAGGATCACTTTACGCCATTTTGCGGCAGTGGAAGCGCTGGCGATACTCGCCGGGGGTAAGGTGCAGTTGACGCTCAAAGATGCGGCGTAAGTTGATGCTGTTGCCGAAACCTGTGGCGGCAGCCACGCTCTCCAGCGTTTCGCGGGTTTGCTCCAGGCGGTGTCTGGCAGCGGCAAGCCGCGCTTCAGCAACATAACGCGCCGGAGGGATGCCGGTTTCACGGGTAAAGACGCGGGTGAAATTGCGCGGACTCATCGCCACGCGTTCGGCAAGCTTTTCGACCGAGAGATCGCCGGTCAGGTTTTCCAGGATCCAGCTTTGCAACTCGCTGACCGGCCCGATACTCTCTGCCTGTTGCAGATGGTAGCGGCTAAACTGTAACTGGCCGCCGGGACGGCGCAAATACATCACCAGATCCTGCGCGACGTCGCGCGCGAGGGTGAAACCGTAATCCTCTTCGACCAGCGCCAGCGTCAGGTCAAAACCGGAGCTGACACCGCCGGAAGTCCATATTGGCCCATCCTGAATATAGAGCGGGCCGCTTTCGACTTTGACCAACGGATAGCGCGACTGCATGGTTTCGAGCAGCCGCCAGTGGGTGGTGGCACGCCGACCATCAAGCAACCCGGTTTCTGCCAGCAGCATCGCGCCGCCGCAGATGGAAGCCACTCTGTCGGCATGGGGGGCGGCAAGACGCAGCCAGTCAACGACGGCGGTGCCTTCTTCTTCATTGGTTCCGCGTCCGGTGATCATGATGGTATCCCATGGCTCGCGCGGGTCCAGTTCCGGCAAACGGAAATCGGCCAGCAGATTCAGGCCAGACTGGCCGTGGATCACCTGGTGCGGCTGCGTGGTGGCGATGCTCACCCGGTAACGGGGCTGTTGGGTTTCATCAGCATGCAGGCGATTGGCCTGCATCAGAATGTCGGCAATTCCGGCGGCTTCGAATAACATGCCGCCATCGGGAACGATAATCAGGAATCTCTTCATGTCCTGAAAAGTACACTTGCCACATTATAAGTCAAGATGCGAACAGAATTTTAAGCGTAAGGGCTGACCTGATCCAAATCTGAAAGGCCGTTAATAAGAAGCAAACGAATTTCCAAATCGCTACTATAACTAGAGTACAGGATTTTTATCGGTCGCATCTCACGCGAGGATTTATCCATGGCAATTGCAAAAGCGTATAACTTAAAGCAGGCATATCAAATGATTACCTCTGGTAAGCAGACGGAGGTGGAGCTGGCATTTGATGTCGATGCCGATGCCTTCTTCATGCTTTCTGCGAATTATGGCGACAGCGGCGCAAAAATCACCCGCCATAATAACCATTTTGTGCTCAGGCTCGATCAAGAAGAGGCCTCAGCATCTGACTGATTTTTAAACTATATTTTTTGAAGACCTGTTTTCAGGCGACAGGAATAATGATGTCGCCATGGTGCTTATTTTTCCTGAAATCCCGCCGTCATCTCTGCGTTACATTCCTGCCGTTTAATGGCGCAAGCCTGCCCCGAAGCGTACTTCTCGCGGTGTCTGGCTTCATCAGTTGTTACTCTTCGATCGCGGAGCGCGGTCAGCAAAACTCGTTATCAACGGTTTCCCGGCAGCCTCGTCGGGATTTTTTTGCTTGCAGACACATGTGACACTGTCACTAAACAGGCGACAGACATAAAAAAACCTGCGGGTTTGATCCCGCAGGTGTGTTGTTTGCCGCAGTGCAGTTTATTGCAGATCGAAGCGATCCAGATTCATCACTTTCGTCCACGCGGCAACGAAATCGATAACGAATTTCTGTTTCGCATCGCTGCTGGCGTAGACTTCTGCCAATGCGCGCAGTACCGAGTTGGAGCCGAAGACCAGATCGGCGCGTGTCGCCGTGTAGCGTACTTCTCCGCTCTGACGATCGCGGCCTTCAAACAGTTCCGCTTTTTCATCGGTTGCTTTCCACGCGGTGCGCATATCCAGCAGGTTGACGAAGAAGTCGGTGCTCAGCACCCCGACGCGATCGGTAAAGACGCCGTGTTTGCTGTCGTCGTAGTTAGCACCCAGAACACGCAGCCCGCCAACAAGCGCTGTCAGTTCTGGGGCGGTCAGCGTCAGTTGCTGTGCTTTATCAATCAGCAGGGTTTCGGTGCTCACACCATCCCACACGCGGCGGTAGTTACGGAAACCATCGGCCAGCGGCTCCATCAGATTGAAGGAGTCGACATCCGTTTGATCCTGACGTGCATCAACGCGTCCCGGTGTAAACGGCACATTCACCTGTACACCTGCCGATGCTGCCGCCTGCTCAACGCCAACCACACCGGCCAGCACAATGATATCGGCCAGCGAGGCTTTTGCCGACGCCTGCTGAATGCGTTGCAGTACCGGTAAGGCTTTCACTGCGCGGGCATTCACTTCCCAGCTGTTTTGCGGGGCAAGCGCAAGACGTGCGCCGTTAGCGCCGCCGCGTTTATCGCCGCCACGGAAGGTGGAAGCGGAAGCCCAGGCCACCGAAACCAGATCGCTGACCGACAGGCCTGATGCGGCGATATCCGCTTTCAGGTTGGCGATATCTGCGCCGTCAGGATGATAAGTGGCAGCCGGCAGCGGATCCTGCCAAATCAGATCTTCATGCGGAACTTCAGGTCCGATGTAACGGGATTTTGGCCCCATATCACGGTGCGTCAGTTTGAACCATGCGCGGGCAAAGGCTTCGTTAAATGCCTGCGGATCGTTAAGGAAACGGCGAGAAATTTTCTCGAATTCCGGATCAAAACGCAGCGTCAGGTCGGTAACCAGCATGGTGGGTTTACGTTTTTTCGCCGGATCAAACGGGTCCGGGATGATTTCCGGCGCATCGACGGCTTCAAACTGGATCGCGCCAGCCGGGCTGCGGGTCTGTACCCACTCATATTTGAACAGGTTCTCGAAGAAGTAGTTGCTCCACTGGGTTGGCGTTTGTGTCCACGCCACTTCCAGCCCGGAGGTAATTGCATCAGCGCCTGCGCCGCTGCCATAGCTGTTCATCCAGCCAAAGCCCTGCGCTTCCAGCGGCGCGGCTTCCGGTTCCGGGCCTACGTAGTCGTCCGGTTTTGCGGCACCGTGGGTTTTACCCAGCGTATGACCACCGGCGATCAGCGCGACGGTCTCTTCATCGTTCATCCCCATATTACCGAAGGTGGCGCGAATCGCCGAGGCTGCGGAAACGGGTTCACCGCTGGCATTCGGGCCTTCCGGGTTGACGTAAATCAGCCCCATTTCGGTGGCACCAATCGCTGCCTGCGCCAGGCTTTCCGGATGACGATGGCTCAGCCACTCTTTCTCGTTACCCCAGTCGACGTCGAAATCCGGTTCCCAGACATCTTCGCGGCCCGCGCCAAAACCGAAGGTGCGGAAACCGGCATTTTCCAGCGCCACGTTCCCCGCCAGAATGATCAAATCGGCCCAGGAGATTTTCTGGCCATATTTCTGTTTTACCGGCCACAGCAGGCGGCGCGCTTTATCAAGGCTGACGTTATCTGGCCAGGAGTTCAGCGGTGCAAAGCGCTGCTGGCCGCGTCCGGAACCGCCACGGCCATCAACGGTACGGTACGTTCCGGCGCTGTGCCAGGCCATACGAATGAAAAGCCCGATGTAACTGCCCCAGTCGGCAGGCCACCAGGATTGTGAATCGGTCAACACGTTACGGATATCAGCTTTCAGTGCGGAGTAGTCGAGTTTTTTAAACTCTTCGCGGTAGTTAAAGGACTCACCCAGCGGATTGGAGCGGTTAGAGTGCTGGTTCAGCAGATCGACACGCAACTGATTCGGCCACCAGTCGCGGTTGCTGGTGGCACCGGCAGTGCTCTGCTTGCTGGCTTTATCATGGAAAGGGCATTTCTCGACGGCTGAAGAGAGGGGTTGTTCGTCTGACGTGCTCATATCTGGCTCCATTTGCTTGTGTAATGCCGTTACGATATACACTGCTTCCAGTAAAAGGTACCTGAATAAATCTACAGATTTGATAGCTAATACCTTTCTTTTAATGCATAAAAAATCGACAAACGTCACATAAATTTATTGCTGTCTCATCAACCTTAGCAATCGCGCTACGCTTGTTCCGGTTTTTTTGTGCCTTGTTTGATCGTACCCATAAAAGCGGGGAGGATGAGCAGATCTTCGTCTGTTGGCGGGGGGAGAAAGAGAGGGAAAAGGGCGGAGAGACTCCGCCACTGGCCAGGAGAAAAGGTGGGATAAACGCCTTTACCACGAAAAAGCGGAAAGCTCACCCCCCCAGACGGAATGTTCGATGACAGGCAGGTCGGGGTTGTGCTGTTTTAATTTTTCAATTAATTCTCTGTTTTGTTGATACTGCGGAAGTTTATGGTTTTGGCCTCTTTCATAGTAAAAATAGATACCGCAAACTTTCACCCTGTCGGTGGGAGGAAAATCAGCATAGGTATTGATATCTTTTTTACCCACAATCAGCACTTCGTTATGATATACGCCGTCAGATTCGGAAATTAGCCTTTCCGGGCTCATCATGGAGGCATAGGTTTGGTCAGGCATAGCGCTTTTTATATATTTCCTCACCTTTGCATTATTGTAGCTCTTATTGATGCCCAAAAAATATCTGTCGCTGAGCGAGTAGGAGTTTTTATTTTCCCAACTTTGATTTCCTGCATGGTTGGGAAACCAGACATCTTTGTGAAATGTGCCAATGATATTTTGCGGTGGAGCAGCAAGGATAAATCCGACATCAGCCCATTGGCTACGATCGTAGCAGGACGATTGCATACGAATAAGCGAACTGCTCACTATATCCCATGTGGCAATAATATCTTCTGCTCTGCCGTTAAAAAATGGTGAATTATCATCCTTTATATCACGGATTGTATGGATTAAAGCTAAATTGTCGCGATGAGCATTTTTTCTTGAGGGTGATGTTTGCGGTATTAAAAGTGTTTTTCGATAAACCTTTTTCCAGCTTTCAAGCTCAAAATATGAATCATTAAATATATTGGATTTGATCTTTTTCCCTAATATTCGCATGTGCGCCTCGAAAATTATTTGAGTTAAAGGAAGAACGCTGTAAATCGCTGAAAGCGAAACACAGCATGAACAGTGTCTTACGGAGGTCACCGTTTTTCAGTTGATTCGTAATAATGTTTATTAATCGTAGTTGTAGTTTATGAATGTTTATGATTGAACGCCATAATATCTGTCTTAATTAAGTGCTAAGGTTTATTCATAAGGCAGGAATTGATAGCGGAAGATTTAATAATGTAATAACAGGCTAGCATAAGTCGAAGGATTCAATAATATACTCTGCTTTGCGGATAAATCGCTTTCCTCGTTGAGACGATTCAATGGCAGTAATGACCTGTAACTGGCCGGCAATGCGAGATCTGCTCCGCAACATTACCGACAAAGGAGTACACATCATGCGAAAAAACTCAAAAGTGAGACAGATGTAGTTAATTTAGAATAAGTGATGCGTTTGTTATTTTTTTAATGAGCGAATTATGTCCTGTTTTTCATAGATAACCTTTTTGCAGTAAGAAGTTAAACGATCTCCACAGATGGCCTTCGGTTCATTTTAAAAAGTAGCCAGTGGGCGCCTTGCTTTCATGTTCCGTGCGGGTGAGTTTTTCAATAAAGCTAACCTTGTCGCATACATCCAGCAGAATCTGATGCAGCGTGTTAAGCTGAGCATGAATTTCAGATTCGTGGTTTGCTGTATGTAACGCAAATTTCAAATTTCTGGAGATGTATTTATCTGTGTGGGTTACTTTATATTCAAGCGGTTCGATTTTCACCGCTGGATTAAAGTAAAATCCTTCGCGTGGAAGCGTCAGAATGAATTGCTCTTTAGTGTTAAATGTCGTGGCAATAATACGTCTGATTTGGAATATGGTTTGATATAAGGTGTTGGGTGATGTCTCCTTGGTGCGCTTTTCCCACGCATAATCATAAAGTTCATTATGCGTGACAATCTCCCCGGGCTTTTTTGTTATTAAAAGCTCAAGGCATTTAGATGCAGGTTTAGTCAATAATGCTGGTGGCAAGTACATATCGCATCGGCACAGAGTGCGTTCAGTTATATTAAAGTCCACTTCATTGTTAATGCGATATATATGCGAGTTCATTTAATTCCCCTTTTGGTTATTTATTGAATTCACTTTCGACAAGCATAAGCATACATTGTAAGGGCAATAAATTTAAAAATATTTCCTCTTAATAAGATTCTTATCTCACATATTTATATGTTGGTGTAAATAAATATTCTATAAATCAATTACTTGTATTATTATGTAAGGTGTTTTTCACAATGTCAGTATGAATAATATAAATTGTATGAATGTTAGCTCTGGATTATTTTGATTGAATGATTTGTTTATTATTCTGAGTTTTTAGTGATGATACCTTGTCTGGTTTTTTGTTTTTTCTTATCCAGGTTTGAAAGAATTAAATTATTTTTGATAAAATATTAAATGTATAATATTCCAATCCATTCATGATTTTTATGTTTTATTATATGAAGTTGTTACGCAAAGTTGCTGAATGGAATCAGTATAAACCATAAATCAAAAGCCAGCGACAAAACCTCAGCGAAACGATCCTGACGCTGGACTCTCATTACAGGGCGAAATAAATTTAACTTTAGTCGTTATACTTTCAACACCAGCTGATCTTTGAGGATATCAATTTTCACTTCATTTTTTGCCGCTGGGGTTAACGCATGGTTAGCCAGAACCGGTAATAAATGTGACGTCAATATCTGGTCAATATCGCGCGCGCCACTTTGCTGCACCTGACAGCGTTTTGCCACCCAGTTAACCACTTTATTTGTCCAGCCGGGGCGTGAGTCGCTTTCTGTCGCGGTTTGATAACGGCGGCACAGGTGCTGAAGCTTTAACTCGATGATCTGTGCCAGTTCCTGCGGCTGCAAGGGCAGGTAAGGGATCAGCGTCATGCGTCCCATTAACGCCGGGCTGAAAACGCGCTCAAACTCAGGGCGAATAATATTGCACAACGCCTCCGGCGACGTTTTGCCTTTTTCCCAGGCACTAATCAGCGCCGCGCTGGCCAGATTCGACGTCATAATAATCAGTGTGTTACGGAAGTTAATCATCTGTCCTTCTGCATCTTCGATGATGCCCTTATCGAAAATTTGATAGAACAGCTCCATGACGTCCGGATGCGCTTTTTCCACTTCATCCAGCAGTACTACACAGTAGGGATTACGGCGGACGGCTTCGGTAAGGACGCCACCCTGACCGTAACCCACATAGCCTGGCGGTGAACCTTTCAGCCCGGAAACGGAGTGCGCTTCCTGGTACTCGGACATATTAATGGTCACCATGCTCTTTTCCCCGCCATACAGCAGTTCTGCCAGCGCCAGCGACGTTTCGGTTTTGCCGATTCCGGAGGGACCGGCCAGCATGTAAACGCCGGTGGGTTTTTGCGGATCGGCAAGCCCGGCACGGCTGATACGAATTTGTTGCGTGATATGCTTGAGGGCATGTCTTTGCCCAATAATCCGCTGTTCAAGCCGTTCGCACAGGGTGTCCAGTTGCTGGTGCTCCTGTTCCAGCATGTGTCCGAGCGGGATACCGGTCCAGTCTGCAACCACGTCCGCCACGCAGGCGGCATCCACGCATTCAAACACCATTGCATGCTGCTGGTGACATGCAGCCAGCGCTTCACGCATCCGCGTAATTTCTTCGGCATCCTGGCTCTGCTGTAACTGTTGTACCAACAGCGTTTGCCGATCCCATTCCTGGCGCAATGAATCGAGAGCGCTCTGCAAGTTCGTGGCCTGCTGACGAAGTTTTTCCCGCCGCTCAGGCGCACTGTTTTCTCGTTTCAGTGCTGCTATCTCGCATTCAATGGCGCGCAGTTGCACGCAGATCGCCTCAATCTCTTTCGGTTCCTGAGTTTGTGATATCGCCACGCGGGCGCAGGCGGTATCCAGTAAACTCACCGATTTGTCGGGAAGCTGCCGTTCTGCAATGTAACGGCTGGAGAGGGAAATAGCGGCATGGATGGCGCTTTCGAGGATGGGGATCCCGTGATGTCGGGACATGGCCGGTGCCATCGCGCGTAACATCGTCGTTGCCTTATCTGTATCCGGCTCCGCCACTTTAATGAGCTGAAAGCGGCGCGCCAGCGCGGCATCTTTCTCGAAGTATTTTTTATATTCCGCCCAGGTTGTGGCGGCAATAATTCGCAACTCGCCGCGCGCCAGCGCGGGTTTAAGTAAGTTAGCCGCATCGCTTTGTCCGGCGGATCCCCCTGCGCCAATCAGCGTGTGCGCTTCATCAATAAATAAAATAATTGGCGTGGGTGCGCGGGCGACCTCCTTCAGTAACTGCTGAAGCCGGTTTTCAAACTCACCTTTCACGCTCGCTCCGGCCTGCAATAAGCCCAAATCCAGCGTCAAAATCTCTGTCGATTCCAGCATCTGTGGAAAGGTGCCTGCGACAATGCGCATCGCCAGCGCTTCGGCAAGCGCCGTTTTCCCGACACCTGGCTCGCCGGTAAGAATTGGGTTGTTCTGGCGGCGGCGTAACAGAATATCCACCATCTGGCGCAGCTCGGATTCGCGGCCCAGAACTGGATCCAGTTCGCCTTTACGTGCCAGTTCACTGAGATTGCGCGTGTATTTTTGCAGCGCAGACGTGCTGGCCGCTGGCTGTTCGTCGCGAGCAGGCGCGGGCGCATAGATGCTTTGCAGCAACGCCAGCGCTTTGGGGCGGTCGCATTGCAGTGCTTTTTCCACCGGGGTGGCGAACCGTAACGCATTGCCGTCATCAAATAACGCACCCAGCAGGGCGGCGGGCGTCAGTTGGGTTTGTCCCCAGTGGCTACTTGCTAATAACCAGCCCGCAATAAACCACTCGGTCAGCGCGAGGGAAAAGTGGGGCGCGGCGTTTTGTTGCGGCCGCTCGTGCTGAAGCTCCTGCTGTAATGCATCAAACAACCGGCTGACCGGCAGCCCGCTCTGTAATCCCAGTTGCTCAATCAATGGGCTTTGCTGGCGCAGTATTGCCATTAGTAAATGTTCTGGCGTCACTTCTGTATGTTGCAGAGAAACCGCATGGCTGACGGCGGTGTCAAGTACCGCTCGTCCCTCAGCGGAAAGCTTATTAATTATTGGTTTTAAATGATGGCTCATAAAAGTACCTTCAATGGTGTTACTGACACTGTGTGATTTCGTCGGGCAAACCAGAAAGCGCGTGCGCCGCTAACTCGTCAGGTTGCGGATACGCTGACTGCTCGTTGAGATCGCTGATTTGTTGGGTGAGGGAACTGATTTCATCGGCGTTCGTTTTCCAGCTTTGCCACGCCTCCTCAAGGGGGCGGGTGTTGGACATGGCAAAACGAACGAGGATCTGTTGGATGCCTAATCGCTTAAGCAACTCTGCGCTGTCACCGAAATCATGGCTGTCGATCAGCGTTTCTCCTGAAGAGAACAGGCTGACAAACCACGGCCAGGCGTCGTCGCCATTAATCTGATCAACGGCGACAAAATCAGGGAACATAACGCTTAGCGTGACGCCGTGGCACTGTCCCGGCTGCCAGGTGAAATCGGCCTTGTCGGCAAAATTCATACTGCTGAGCAGCTGGTCGCCTTTCTGGCAGTTCAGTAATAGCTGTGTTCCGGTTGGGATAACCTGCGCGCCTTCGGCGATGGTTGCTGGCAGGCTGGTGACCGTTGTTTTCACAACCTGTTTTTCGAGTTTGCTTTGTTGCAACTCAAGCGCCGCGACTTTGGCCTGCAACGTTGCTTTCTGATCCTGGATTTTGGTGGTGGTGCGTTGCGGCAGATCCTGAAGAATATCCGCGGGGAAGGCGTTACGGAGAAACTGGCTAAATTCCGCCGTGAATGGCAACGTCATGCCGGCAAAACCGGCGGCGCGAAGACCATTATTGTCCACCGACAGCATGGGCTTCGCCGGGCCGCGCAGAAAATTGCCCACCAGTTGCTGGCTAAGCTCTTGTTGCTCTTCGTAGCTGCGTTTTTCGGCATTTTTCCCCAGCGGCCAGATCACGCTGCTTTTCCATTGCGCATTCAACCAACACGCGCTGCTGGCCATCGCGTTCGCCAGTAGCGCGCGGGCATCATCCTGATACAGCCGCCACACCGCCGCCACATCCGCATCGATCTCATCGGGCGAGACGCGTTCCTGCAACGTGGCAAGTGCCGGCAGGAGAGTGCCCAGCGGGTTGGTGTCCGGTTTTTGTTGCCCGGGGGTAAAAAGCCCACGCGTTAACGTATCGCCGGGTTTTTCCTGTGCTACGGCCGCATTAACGGCGCTGTTACGGGACTTTTGCCAGTCGAGCCATGCCTGTTGGGCAGATTGCGCTGTCGCAGCCGCGGCCGTTTGAGTTTTGCCCTGAAACCAGGCAGCAAGGGACAGGCGCAGTTGTTTGTTGAGCCGCTCGGTGCGTTGCAGCAGCGCGGCGCCATCGCCCGCACGGGCGAGCGTCTGAACGTCACGCAGCGTGGTCAGCCAGGGCTGCGCGTGTTCCGGCGGAATGGCCTCAAGCTCGTCAACGATGCGGGCGGCAAAGCGCATCGCCGGGCTTTGATTCTGGCTGATAGCAATCAACTGGCGGCGCGACGCCGTGCCGGTTTCATCCGGTGAAAGGTGCGCCGTCACGTCGATCAGATACTGACGCCATGCCTGCTGCCTCGCCTCCTGCCAGCTTTCACGCAATGGCTGAAAAATCGGTTCAGTACGATCGGCAGCGGCTTCAATCTCTGCCATCCATTGATTAACGGTGGCTTCACCGGCCTGTGTCCATTTCCCGTCAAGAGCAAGTGAATCGGGTAATGCTGGCCAGAATGTTGCTGCGTGCAGCGGCGGAAATGCGGCGTCCGGAGCCTGCAACCAGCGTAACGACAGATCGTGATTGACCAGATTTTCCAGCACCCGTTGTGCGTTCTGCAACCAGCGTTCGCCATAGGGACGCTGAATGTAATAACGCTCCAGCGCCAGCCGGGTCAGCGGCGATAATGCCGACGGATAGACATTTTGCGTCAGCTCGTCGCTAATCGGCGCGGCTTCGGCGAGCGTATCCAGCGGCGTGCCATGCTGCATTTGTCGCCAGCGCGTGACCGCCGCCGCCAGTTGCAGAATGTCGTGTCGCTGTTGTGCGGGCGACGCGCTAAGGGCGCGTTGCTGATACGCTTCCAGCGTCTGCCGGGCAGGGCGCGCCGTCACTGGAATGCGGGCAAGCAACGTTTCAGCCTCGCGTTGTTGCTGGTTGAATAAAGGCATAAACGGCAGCCAGGGCAGTGCCAGCGTTGCATGTTGCTCGTCTGCGGCAACAAACGCCGCCAGCTTATCCGGCGCTAATTCTGCCAGCCCGGATCGCAAGCGCATGGCGCTCATGCTGGCGCTTATCGCCAGCCAGAGGGCGCAGATACCGATTGCGGCGTAGCAGCAGGTTTTGCCGAATGAACGCTGATACCAACGCAGTCCGCTTCTTTTTAAACTCAATGCCGGAAGGTGGCGGGTCAGCAGATCCTGGATGAAATAGCTGGTGCGGCGACCCTGATTTTCCACCTGCGGTTCGGCGGAACAAAACCAGATGCTCTTCAGCGTGGCCGGGCTGAAATAGGCGTTGGCTTCGCACAGGGCGGCCAGCGTGTAGCGCAGGGCGGGTTCCAGACGGGCGAAGGCTTCCGGGAAATCCAACAGGGTATTGTACTCAGGCGCGCTGAGCGTGGCCGGGCGCGCCATACTCAGACGCACGAGAGAAAACCCTTCGTGCAGACGCGCGAATAGCGGTTGCAGCGTGGTGTCGTCCTGGCCATCAATATGCGGCGGCACGCTCCAAGTGTAACCCAATGCCTGCTGGCGTTGGGCGTCAGAGAGCTGATGCTGCCACAAACTAAAACCGGGGAACTTATCGCACTGGGTGACTAAAACATAGAGGGGTAAACGTTCGCCATAGTGCCTGACCAGCGGTTCGACAAGGCTACGTTGCTGGCGGGCCAGCGCATGCAATTGGCTGAGATCGCCACGCATTAACTGGCTCATCGGCAACGCAATAATGATGCCGCCAGGCGCGGGAATGCGCGTGCACCAGCGGGCAAGTTTGCTCCAGGCCTGGCGGAAGGTGGCAGCACCGTTTAAAAAATTGCTCGACAGATCGAGCACGCACAGATCGCGAAAAAACCACCACTGCAGCGTGCGGGTCGGGGCGGTTGTGCCGTCGGCGTTATCACCATAAAAACGGGGCAGCCCTGCGCTGGCAAGCAGCGTACTTTTGCCACCACGTTCGCCGACCAGCAAATACCACGGAAGATGCGTACGCCGACGTTGAATGCGTTTGATGACCGAGGCACCCGCTTTCCAGTGATTAAACAGCACATATTCCCGGCGCGATAAGCGGTATTTGGTGAACCAGCGGCGGCCTTTTTTCCCTCTGACAAGCAGCAATATCTCGGGAAGCGAGTGCCACAACAGCGCGGTAAGCACCATCACCAGCAGCCATAGCAACAGGATCCCCGGGGTGCTCCATCCTTGCCACAGGCCGAGCATAAAACTGAATATCAGCGACAGGCACAGTACCGCCAGCCAGCCAGTAAAACAGGCTAATTTCTTAAACATAGGGGGTCAGTTTGTGTAGTGATAAAGAAGCAAAAGTAAAAAACCGTACAGCAGCAACAGGGTCACGGTTGCTCGCAGTAGCAGGTGTTTATACAGCGGTGTAGCGACGGTTTGTCCGCATGTCGCGGGCGTGATCGCGCTGTCGTTTGGCCAGCTTAACCATGATGCCGGCAGACACAGCGCACGCTGCTCTGTAATGATCTCCTGCAATGGCTCGTCATCCTCGGGCGTGCTGTACTGACCGTGAAAACCATTTTGCAGACAGAAAAGAAAGACCTTTCTCGCCTGATGCCAGGCAGGCTCAAGCTGCGCCAGACAGGTAAAAAAGCGCTCTCCGGCGACGGTGATATTCAGATACTTACGCTGCAATAATTCACTCTGCCAGCGCTCACGCCACGGCAAGGATGAACAGAGCACCGTTTCATCGATCCAGGCGATAACCGCAAACTGCGCGGCCGCTTTCTCCTCTTCGCTGGCATCCTGTTGGCAGGCTCGCTGCATCGCCTGCTCCAGCCGGACAAGACACTCTTGCCGCGCTTCGGCGTAATCGGTAAACGATGTTGGTTCTGCAATCATCTCCAGTACCAGCCTGAAGACTGGCAGATAGCCATCAAGAAGCTCGCTCATGACACCCCCATAAAGACGGCCTGGACTTGTAGATCGTCGGGCGCGTCATCCCAGTAAAAGGCCAGGCTCTGCTCCTGGCCGATCTTCTTCCACAGATCGTCCTGCTGGTTCAGTTGGTAATAGACCGCGTTTTTGCTCTGCGGCACGCCACGCGGCGCAGGGTTCAGCGCCGTAGCGGCAATCCCCGGTAGCGCATGTTGAATCAGCTTGCCGATCGCCGAGCCCGGCGCCACTTTGAAACTGCTGCTCTCGGTTGTGCCGGGAAGTTGCTGCTCTGAACGCAGCCGCAGCAACACGCTGTCGCCCTGTTGTCCGGTGAGTGACGATAAATCGCCGATAAAGATGCGCTGGCTGGTTGGTATGAAGGTGATCCAGACGTTATCTTCCAGCGCCAGGTTATTCAGCAGTGACAGCAGAAGGGTTTTCGCGCTGGCGAAACAGGCATAAAGGTCATCGTGGTCATACGGCAACAGGCGCATCGTCTCACCGGCCCATTCACCATTAAATGAACAGCGATCGCTGAAACAGGAGAGTTCACCAATCAGTTGCGCCAGCAGACCGTAGACGGGCCACGGATGCATGCCCGGCGTGCGACAGTAGTGGTGCAGCAACGGCAGCGTCCGGTTCAGCGAGCGCATCACTAATAGTTGCGTCATATCGCCGCGCTGGGCGGTATTGCTCTGTTCCGGGCGTTTGTACTCTTCGAGTTTATAGGCGCGGTTTGCCAGCTCGGCATACAGACCGTCCAGCAGATTTTTCAGTACCGGCGTGCTGCCAAGGCTGACCAGCGGAGGACAAAAACTGGCGTCAGGGATCACCCGATCGGTGTCATAGCGCAGCCGCAGAAGGGAAATAAATTCACAATCCACCACCGCCTCTTTCTCGCTGTCGGTGAGGATCTGTACGTTATAAAGAATGCGCGAGACGCTGCACTCCGGCCCGTCGAAGTAGACATCTTTCATCACGCCTTCTTCCGGCGCTTTAAACCAGCGGCTGTTTGGCGACTCGCCGACATTCACGTGGCCTGGGTCGAAACGGCGCAGCGCCAGCCACAGGGTTAACGGTTTCTCCAGCTGTTTCCATGCCTGGCGAAACTGGCGCGGTTGCAGGCTACAGTTGCCGGGAAACTCCAGATAATCCCCGGAAGGTAACAGCGCCTTCAGGCGCTCAATTTTTAGCGTGAAATCAACCAGCGTTTCCGGGTTAAACACCAACTCAATCAGCCCAACGTTCCACGGTTGCGCCAGTTGGCGATGGCGCGACAGCATGTAGTGATGATGCAGATCGACAGATTGCAAATGTTGCGGCTGTAGATAAACACCCGAATACCAGTAAATTTGCTGAAGTTCCGGATACATATCAGCTTCCTTGGCTGGCAGGGGACGGTGCCGGTGCGGGCGCCGCATTTTGCAGGCGCAGCGGCTCGCGTTCAGCGCCGGTAAACTGCGTCATGCTGTTGCTACCGAGATGCAGGGTAAGCGTTAGCGGAGCCAGTTGCGCCTGCCAGCGCGGCGTCCACCAGCCGGAGCTTTCAGTGGTGACGGGAATGCGGATGAGCGCCATATGCTGCTTTTGCGGGAACGGGTAATACCCGGCAACCACCGCGAGGTAACGGGTATTCTCGCTGCGATCGATATGCAGCGTCGTGTGCTGTCCCGGCATGGCGGCGTAACGGTCAACTTTTAAGATCTCATCCTGCGCGCCCGCGGCGCTGAACAGGTTCTTTAAAGCGAAAGGGTTAGAGAGCAGTTTGCTTAGCGTATTGGCTTGTTGCGCCTGGATAACCAGTAACGTGCAGCTATTGGCGATACCATGCACCGCATTCAAATCCGGGTCGGTTTGAATCGCCAGCGTGATGGCGCCCTGGGCAAAGGGCGCGGCAACCTGGTCAATGGCCTGCTGTTTCGTGGCGGGCGCGGGTTTTTCCTCTGCGCACCCGCTGAGCAGCGCAGCGCAAAAAGCAATGATAAAGGTATGTTTTCCCGGCATTATTGGGTCTGTCCTGTTAATACATTATGAATGGCATGCAGGCTGGTATCGTCGGTAAGCATCTCTTCCAGCCATTCGGTCAGCGTCATGTTTGCCCAGCGGGCGGCGCGATCCATCAGAAAGGGCACCGGGCTTGAGGGTTCGGTCTGGCGAAACCAGGCACCGATAGCCAGCATCTGGCTGATGGCCAGCTCGCGGTTCATCATCTGTGAGGTGGCGAAGGGCGACGTCGTGGCGAGCGGTGCGCCTTCTGCGCTGTCAACTGGAGCGTCGGTAGCCAACGGCATTGCCCGTTGCGCCAGGCGTTGCAGATAGTCGGTCACTTCCGCTAACGTCTGGCGGATCAGAACAAAGACATCGCCTTCCTGATCCTCACTCAACGAGGCATAACATGCCTCGTATTGCCGCAGCGCAGCGGTCAGTTGTTCCGTAAGCGCAAGCTGCTGGCTGATGTCATGGGCAGAAAATTGCGTCGCCAGCCGATCGAAACTGCTCATCGACAGATCGCCTTTCTGCGCTATCAACTCCTCGCGGCTTTCCGGGTGAGCGGTGATTTTTTGTTCGAATGCCTGAATCTCCCGCCATGTCGCCAGCGAGGTCATCTCTTGCGCCAGCAACGGCTGGCGAAAAAGCTGCATACTGATGTCGCGATCGAGGCGCGACAGTCGGCTACGGCGCGCTAAAACGCCATCTTCCTCAAGCGAAGGCCAGCACTGAAACCAGAACTGTTGCAGGAAGGCGCAAAGAAAATCGATGCCTGAGCACAGCCCGGCAAGCCCCTGCAAATGGCAGCGCGACTCCACGAGCCAGCACGCCAGTTGCAGATCTTTGCTCTGCTCCATGAGGGCTTTTTCACTCAGCATCCGCACTTTATTCCAGTCCGCTTTGCGGGGTTCGCTCACCGACCAGTCGCCTTCGGGCAAGTAGTCCGGATCGCTTTCACGCGCGCTGCGGATGGTGTCAAACAGCAGTTCATATTCCAGATTTTCCCCGGCAGGATTTTCCGGGCTGATTGGCGCTAACAGCGGCGCAATATCGGCAACAAGGGTCATGTTCGCTTATCCGATCAGAACTTTGGGGCATCCGGCGACAATCACGCCGCCATGTGCGCAGCTATCTCCCATGCGTGCGGCCGGTTTTTTGCCGATCAGCACTTTGAAACTGCCCATTACGATGCTGTCGACAGGCCCGACGCAGGTCGCCATTGAGCCGACGGTCGCGGCGGGAAGACCGCCAATCAGCACCGTAGGGACGCCAGGTGGCATGATGGGGCCGCCGACATGCGGGATTGGCGGAACGCCGGGCGTCACCATCGGGCAGGTATGCATATCAGAGACACGGGCCGCAGGTTGAGCCATCACAGACCCCCGTCAGCAATGTGGGAAAACAGCAGGCGTACGCCCTCCGTCGGAGAATCAGAGAGCTGACAGGCCGACATCACCAGCGCACAATTCAGGATTTGCTGGCTCAGTTGCGGATCGGGATAAACCGGTTCGAGATCCGGCGGGCTCATACTTCCCTGCGACCAGAACAGCGACAAAGCAAGGGCGCCAACTGGCGTGTTAAAACCCAGCTCCTTCGCCTGTTCAAAGATGCGCCAGCGCAGTGTTTCGTCGGGTTGACGGCCGTAGCGGGCGATATCATCCAGCAGCGGCAGCGCATCCGTGCTGGCAAAGCGCCGAAGCAGGGCGGTCAATTGGCTGACGACCGTTTTGAAGTCATACTGCTGGCGCCACTGTTGCAGGGCTTCTTCCCAGTTGCCGCAGGCAAGTTGTTGGTGGTGGGATAATTCAACGGATGCCATGGTGCTCTCCTTAGCCGATGTTAATAATGCCGCCTGAAACCTGCGTCATCCCGCTGCCGGACACCGTGGTCATTGCGCCTTTAAGCTCTGCCGTAGCTTTCGCTTCAAGGGTGAGCAGGGTGCCGTTAATCGTAATGCCGCTGGGCGAAAGGCTGATTTTGTTGCTGCCCACTTTCAGTTCGATGCCTTGCGTGGATTCGAACGTCAGCGCTTTATCCGTTTTGATACCGCCGCTGCCGCCGCTCACGCTGAGCATGTAATTGCCGCTCTTCAGCTCGGTGGTGCTATTGCCCGCCACGCTGAGCTTGTAGTTACCGTCTTTCACTTCGGTGGTGGTATTACCGGCAACGCTGAGTTTGTACTCGCCGTCTTTCACTTCGGTGGTGGTATTGCCGGTGACGTTGAGCTTGTACTCGCCGTCTTTCACTTCAGTGGTGGCATTGCCGGTAACGCTGAGCGTGTAATTGCCGTCCTTTACCTCTGCGCTGGCATTGCCCGTCACGCGCTGTTGCCAGTTGCCTTTTTCCAGCGTGACGCTCATATCACCTTCTTTCAGCACCAACAGATCGTTGCCCTTGGTCAGCTCGGTGCTGCGGTTGGCGGCGATGGTGCTGGTGGCATCATTTTTTACCGTCAGCGCGAGATCCTTTTGCGCAATGATAGTCAGCAACTCTTCGCCTTTTTTATCGTTGAAACTCAGGCGATGGCCCTCATCGACGCTGCCTTTGGGCGTGCTGCGTGACATAAAACCGCTCTCGTTTTTCCCGGCGGGAAGGGCGAATGGCGGCTTATTCTGACCGTTATGCACCGTGCCGATAACCACCGGGAAATCGGGATGTCCCTGCACAAAGCTGACCAACACTTCACAGCCGACGCGCGGAAGAAATTGCGCGCCGAACTTCGCACCGCTCCACGGCTGGACCACCTGCACCCAGCAGGAGCAGGTATCGTCATTGGGGTTTTCTTTGTCCCACGGAAACTGGATCTTGATGCGGCCATATTCATCGGCGTGGATCTCTTCTGAAGCAGGTCCAACGACGGTTGCCGTCAGAACGCCAGGGATCTCCGGCAGTGGATGACTATCGGCTGGTACCCAGGGTTGATCGTTACTTATCGCCTGCAACTGGCAAAAGCAGACGCTGCTGTTGTCGTCGAAGTTATTAACCGCTTCCAGATCCAGACGCTGAATGTTGTATGCCTTGTCACCGGAAGGATGGCCGCTCAGCGTGAAAATTTCGCCGCAACTCAACCAGTGCGCATTCGCCGTCGCGGCAAAGTGGCGAATATTGGCTTCTTTCGCCGCCATCACCGTTTGGGCCTGGCGGGTGATCAATTCGCGATCGCCCTGCGGCGTGATATCGGTGAACGTCACTGATGAGATGGATTTATCAGCACTGCGGGCGCTTTTCAGATCATCAATCGCGGCGGTTTGCGGCATATTGAAGCCCTGAATCGCCACGCTTGCAGGCAGCAACGCCACGCTGGCTTCCCAGCTATCGATAGTGCCGCCGGTGATGATTTCACCCTGATGGTGCCAGGCGAGTTTCTCTCCGCCAATGGTGGCGTGGCTGGCGGGATGATCGGCCAGCACTAAGGTATGAGCCGCTGCGCTGTGGCGGAAAAAGTAGTAGATCCCTTCTTCCTGCAAAATTCGCTCGATAAAACGCAATGCCGACTCACGATACTGCACACAGTACTCTCGCTTCGGGTACGTGCCATGCAACTGCACCTCGACATCGTTGATGCCGTAATTTTTGAGCAGAGTACTGACCAGATCCGGCACGCTGGTGTTTTGCCAGATGCGCATCATGCGCCCCATGTGCAGCAGCGAGAGTGTCGGTTCGAGCGTGAAAATACATTCCGCCTCATCCCCGGTGCGCTGCGCATAACGAATGCGGGTCACGACACCGTGCAGATGGCGCTGCGGCAGCGACTGACTGCCGTCACCGATGCGGCAGGAGACCGCTTCGCCATGCCAGCGAGCCAGATCTGCCTCCTTCATTTTTGTCAGCGAACGCAGTTCGTATTGATACGGCGAGGAGAGTGATTCCTGCCCGCGAAGTGAGACGAGCAGCAGCGAACCGGCGAGATCGCCGTTCCAGCCGATAAAATGGTGTTGTTGCTCTTTGCTTTTTTCAATAATCGACATACCAATAATCCTGTTTAAAAGGCCGGGGCAGGCTTCTGCACTTTATGCAGATACGTCCCCGCGCTGCTGCCAAGACAAAAATCCACCCCTAAAGCGCGCATTCCCAGCGGGCTGGAACCAGGAGAGGAACGGCTGATCAGTAAGGAAACGGAGAAGTCCATTACCGGGCCGACGTAATCGCGGATACGCGCCCAGAGATCCTGCCAGGCTGCGCCCTGCGGAATAAAACGGCGGGAAGACTCCGCAGACATCGGGCCGAGCAAGACATCAAAATGCGCATGCACCTCCCGACGTACGGCGCCCAGCATTGGCGCGGTTTCCAGCCTGTGTTGAGGATTGCCGAGCTGGCAGCGCTCCTCATCGCTCACGCTGCGCCAGCCGCCGGTAAACGGGATCACCTGCGCCGGGACAGCAAACAGCTGACTCAGCCAGCGCTCCAGGTTGACCATTGAACGCACGGGGGCGGCAAATAACGCGGCGTGGTTCACCATCGCCTGGAAGGGCGCTTCATTCGTCAGGCCGGTAAGCGCAAGGATGGCCATATTGAGCGGCGAGGAACCTGTAGATTCAGCGAGCGCGTATAAATGGTTTTTTTGCCAGGCGAGATAATCCAGGCAGTAGAGCCGGTGGCCAAAGAGATCGAAAAATGCTTTGGCGCTGCCGTCGCTGTAACGGTACTGGCGCTCAATCAGCCACTCGGTATACACCGAAGGCAGCGCGCCCATTGCACCGGTCAGACCGTGGTGAAACGCCGTCACCGTAAGCGGCTCACCGGGCGCTGCCTGGGATAGCGACTCCACGTCACCCTCTGGCGCATTAAGCGAAAGGGTTGATGTCAGATGCAGCGCTTCATCCAGTAACGTTTCATCGGTTTTTTCGCCATCCCGCAGCATGCGAAGCAACAGGCGAATTTGCTGATAAAAATTGAATTTGCTGATAAGCGGGATCAAAGCCATGACAGCCTCCCGGCGCGCACCGGCCACTGGTGCAGCGTTTCTGCTTCCTGCTCAATACAGGTGGCGAGCCGGATAAAACTGTTGACCGGGGCATACAGCGCCAGCAGGCGATCCAGCAGGGCGCAGAACAGGTAATAATCAGGTTCATTCAGCGCCTGATGGCGAAACGTCACCAGCACATTGATGCCGCGTGCCAGCGAGTGCGGATCGTTTTTTACCAGCCGACGAGTAACCGGCTGGCACTCCAGCGACTGTATCAACATGAATAACGGTGTTTTCCCCGGCTGCACGTCGCGGTTATACAGCGACAGCATCTCTGCCAGCTGTTGTGCGCCGCGTTCGCCGGTCAGCAACTGATGATTGAGAGAGAGTTGTGCCAGAAAGCGCCAGTGTTGCGCGCTCTTTTCCGGGGGATTAAGCGGGCGTGTCGGATGGGTCAGCGCAATCGTCTTCAGCGCGGCAACTGCGGCGTCGGCATCAAAATCACCGTCAGGATGACCATACGACAACTGATGCGGCAACGTATGGTTGCTACAGCGCATGGTAATGGTCACCACCTCGGCATCCGGCGAAGCCGCACCAGGCTGGCTTTTACTGAAAGTAATAAAACAGGTTGGCTCCACGCCGCGTGGGCCATGCACTTCCCGGTGAGTGCTCTGCCAGCGCAGCCCGGCGTTGTCCGTCTTGTCCATGTGCAGGTGGCTTTCAAGCAGTGAACGTACCGGCCAGTGATCAATGCGCCCTTCGGTTTTACGCTGCACGGTAACGGTATCGATTGACCAGACGCTAATCAGCCCCGGATAGCGGTTGTCCGGAATGACCGGATGCTCGACGGTGGCGTCGTTGAGCGTGAGTGGCTCTGCACGCTGCGTAAACAAATTAACGGCGGGAGAACAGAACAGGCGGAAAAAACTGGCATCGACAATATCCGCCATTTTTTCCAGTTTTTTCGTCAAGCGGTTGCGCCTGATAACGGCCTGAATTTCAAAACTTTCATTACCGCTGGCGGTAAAACCTTCCGGCAATTGCAGGTCAATAAAAGAGAATTTCTGCGGAAAATAGAAGTAATCCAGCAACAGGATATGGATCGGCGCAATGCTGGGATCGCGCGTAAGCAGGGCATCTTCCACCTCAAAACCCACGGGGGAGATCGCCGTGGCGGACAGCACTATGCTGTTATCCCCCTGCGACAGGCCAAGACTCTGAAGCTCAGAACAAAGCACCGTATAAAGCAGGTTGACCGCATTGTCCTGGCCGTGCAGATAGAGGCGGATCTTTTCGGCACCGATCGCGCCGCCCGGCCAGACGCGAAACTGCAAGCGTAACTTCCAGTTCAGGATATCGCTGTCAAAATGCAGACTTGCCGTCTCGATGCTGAGCGGCAGTAGCGTTACCGGGTAGATGGTTTGAAACTGGCAGGGCAGCGGGGCAGTGTTGCGAGTAAACAGCGCGGTTCCCGGCGCAAGAATATTTTTGCCGCTGATGCCGCTGCGCGCGGGATCGGGTTCCATCATCACAATGCAGGTTGAGGGCAGCGGACGCAGGAACTGGGGAGCCAGCGAAGCAATGAGCGCCTCGACCACTTCTGGCATATCTTCATCCAGCCGCTGATGAATGCGCGACGTTAATAAGGCAAAAGATTCAATCAACCGGCTGACATGCGGATCGGCGGATTCCCCCTCGATCATGCCAAGCCGACGAGCTATTTTAGGAAAGCGTTCAGCGAAAACTCGGCCATGTTTTTTTAAGAAGTTCAGTTCTTTCTGATAATAAGAAAGTAAACTATTCATCGAAATAAAATACTCCCGTATCGTCATTCCAGATAAGCCTGATGGTTAACGGCTTATTTAAATAATTTGCCTGTAATTCGAATTTAATATGTTCCGGGTTGACCTGGGTGCTGATGATGGAAACCTGCGTCAGGCGTGGCTCGTAACGGGCAATGGTGGTTTGCAGTCGCTGCTCCATAATATTACGCCGGGGAGTCAGTTCGTTAGTTTTCTGGAATGACTCATTGATACCAAAATTCAATACCGAAGTATTAATAAGAGGAATCTCCTCGATACCGGGATAGCGCGCGCGGGAGCTTAAACACATGTTTAACTCTGCCAGCAATTGGTGATGCGAAAGCGCTTCGCACTGATAATCATCTTCTTCACGAAGAGGGTGATTATCACTGAGCGTTAAGAGTAATGAATATATCATCATTGCGCTTCCTGGAAAAAACCGGCCACCTGCGGTAGCCGGTAGACGCTGTTATTTAAGCGCTTTTGTCGGGATGTCGTATTTGATCGGCCCAATTTTATCCAGGCCGGATTCTGCAGCATTCGGCACGTTAATGGTGAGATCAACTTCGCCTTCAAAGGTGAAAGTAATATCCATAAATAACTTGTCACGCATTTCGTAACGAAGACTCTGAATCTTACAGTCAGTGTAAGTGATACGCTGAATTTCATAGTTCGCTGAGTATTCGTCGGAGCCACGATGTACGACCGTGATAGTAATATTTTTATAGCCGCGTTTTAAATACTGCTCAAAAAAGTTACTGCTTTCCTTCGTCACTAATAAGGAAACGTGAGTTGAATCAAAATAGGTACCGTCAGGGCCGGAATACGTGATGATACCCATCGGAGCATACCCTTCGATCCAGTCTTTATAAGCCGCTTCCGTCGATGCGCCTTTAACGGGTTTGTTGTCAATTTTAATTTCGATGAATTGACAGTCCTGGAGTTTAGCCATATCTAATCCTTTATTAATAATGAAACGATGAAAAAATAAATTTACGCACCGGCAGCAGACGGTAAATCGGCTACAAGGCGTAAAGACATACTCAAACCCTCAAGTTGAAAATGAGGTTTTAACCATGCAATTGCGCGATAAGTCCCGGGAAAACCAGGAACTTCAACAACGTCTATTTGGGCTTCGCGGAGGGGATAGCGTGCTTTCGTTTCCGGGCCTGCGTTATCGGAGGCCACGACATATTGCATAATCCACTTCTGTAAATACTCTTCGCACTCGCTGCGCGACATAAAGCTGCCGACCTTATCGCGAACGATGGATTTCAAATAATGAGCAAACCGCGACGTGGCCAGAATATAGGGCAACTGGCTCGACAGGCGCGCATTCGCATTCGCCTGGTCGGAGTTATATAAACGCGGTTTGTTGGCTGACTGAACGGCGAAAAACGCCGCGTAGTCGGTTCCTTTGCAATGCACCAGCGGAATAAAACCGAGATCGGAAAGCTCTTTTTCCCGGCGATCTGAAATAGCGACCTGCGTAGGGCATTGCATGGTCCTTTCACCGCTGATTGAGGTGTAGTTATACGCCGGCAATGATTGCACCAGTCCACCCCCTTCGACGCCGCGAATGGAGGCGCACCAGCCATACTCTTCAAAAGATTCAACGATCTTGCCTGCCAGCTCCCAGGCGGAATTCATCCACAGATAATCGCTGCCGCTTTCGTTTTCATTGATCTGTTCTTCGAAGCAAAAGGTTTCCGCCGGGATGGTTTTACTGCCGTAGGGCATGCGACCCAGCACGCGGGGTAAGGTGAGGCCAATATAACGGCTATCATCGTTCTGGCGGAATGAACGCCAGCGCGCATAATCCGTGGTCTCAAACAATTTCGCCATATCCCGTGGGCGAGGCAGCTCGGAAAAATCCTGCATCGACAGCATGCCCGGCGCAATAGCGCTCAGGAAAGGGGCGTGGGCTGCTGCCGCGACGTGGGAAATCTGTTCCAGCAAATTAATATCTTGTGGCGTGTTATCAAATTCGAAATCGCCAATAAAGGACGAAAATGGCGTACCGCCAAAAGTACCGTATTCGCTTTCATAGACGCATTTAAACAACATTGACTGATCGAAATCGCTGGCTGATTTAAAATCTTTTATCAATTCTTGTTTAGTACATTGCAGAACCCGGACTTGCGTATTTTCCGTTACGCTGGTCTGCACCAGTTTATGCAGGCCGCGCCATGAAGACTCTTTTTTCTGAAATTCAGGGGCATGAATAATTAAACTTACCTGACTGGAAAGCAGTTCATCAATGGCTGAAATACGCTGTTCGATACTGCCAATCAGATCGCTTGAGACAATTACTGTTCCTGCCGTTACTTCGGCGAGAAAATTATTAAGCTGTGTTTTCATCCGGTCGCGATCTGATTCACGACGAATTGCTTTTGTATTATCGATTACCTGATTGAGAAAATCATCACTGAATGATGTTTCAGCAACAGTGCCTACAGCCAGTTCACTATCCATTTTTATTCCTCTGCCGGGTTATCTGTCTGCTCTGTTTGTTTGTTCTGCTGCATTGCTATTTCTGCCAGCTGTGTTTTTAAACGTTCATTACTGGCGGCGCGATTGCGTAAATCTGATAATTGTTCACGCAGTTCCATCAATTTGCGCAGCGGTTCTACTTGTTGAACAATATTATCTGGCGAAAAGTCATCCATATTCTGGAAGGTTAATGATACGGCCATTTTTCCTTCCTGATCGGGTAATGCGCTATCGACTAAAAATTCAGCGACCGGTTTCATCGATGACATGATTTCATTGAAATTATCTTTATCAACGTGCAGGAATTTACGATCGCGCAGTTCAGTTTCGGTATTGGTAAAATCGCCCATAACGCCAAGAACTAAAGGTAATTCTTTTGCCGTCTGGGCATCACCAATCTCGACATCATAGGTTATTTGTACCCGTGGTGGACGGGCTTTATCTAATTTGTGTTGAGTGTTGCTCATGTTGTCCTCCAAATAATGACGTATAACTTAATTGGCCATGCAATTAAGCTGTCACTGGTGCTGTGCTCAAACATACGTTTATAAGTTACTTCAGGTTGTAGTTTGCCGCTATATTTATGCTCTTAATTAAGAGTGAATGGGAATATTCAAGAAATACATTTCCTGAATAATATTTGAGATGTTTTTATGCAGCGAGACGGAAGCTTATTATTGTTTGTAGCATGCGGATTACATTATCACAAATTGAGCGATTGGCAGTGTTTTTAATTTCGCTTATGGAGAAACATAATATATGTAATTCAGCGAAAAACTTTAAATAAACGTTCCAATTACAGGTTGAAATAATCATCCTGGCAATTGAACCGTTATTACGCTTGATACTGCCTGGCCGATGTCAGAGGTATGAGTGTGAAAACCTCGGCACAGCAGGCTGTCCGTCGCCGACGGACTGACAAAATGTGCGCTTATCTTGACAATCCATTGACAGTTAGTTGCCTGGTCAGTAGTTTCATTTGTAATTACTGACCAGGCAAATATCATGACGAACACGACAGAGACCCCCATTCCCAAACTGCATCTTGCTTTACTGATTCATCTGGCGAACCAGTTTAAAGACCAGCTCATTAGTCAGTATTTTTCGTCGACAGATATCACTGCCGCTCAGTTCAAGGTGCTGATCAGTATCTACAAAGGTTTTAACAGCCCGGTTGAAGTGAGCAAAAACTTGCTGATGGATGCCGGGGCAATGAGCCGCATGCTGGAACGAATGGTGAAACGCGATCTGATCGTGCGCAACACTAATCCGGAGGATAAACGCCAGGTGATCCTGGCCCTGACCGAAAAAGGGCAGCAGATCTGCGAACGTTTCCAGAATGAGGCGCTGGCTTCGATTCTCCGTTCGCTGACCTGCCGCCTGACAGCCGAAGAGTCCCGGTTGCTGGTCGATTTACTGATAAAAATGTTGCCGGACGAGGCAACTCGCCCACATCGCTAAGCTGTCCAACAAGGTATTTACGATGCAAACTTCATCTGCACAAGCCGAACGCGCGCCGGGCAAACGTAAGCGCAACTTCGCTATTCTGTTTCTCATTCTGCTGGCGATCGCCGCAGGATGTCTGGCCTGGTACTTTTTGTATGCCCGCTATTACGAAACGACCGACGATGCCTACGTCAACGCCAACCTGGTGACGCTGACGCCACAAATCGCCGGTACCGTCACGCAAGTTGCCGTTGATGAAGGCGATTACGTAGAAAAAGGGCAACCATTGGTGCTGCTCGATCCGAGCGATACGGAAATCGCCCTGCAACAGGCGGAAGCCAACCTTGCCAGCACCGTGCGTCAGGTGCGCGGGCTTTACAGCACCGCCGATAACTATCGCGCACAGGTCGAAGCGAAACAGGTGGCGCTGCAAACCGCGCAAAATGACTATGCGCGTCGGCAAAAGATCTTCGCCAGCGGAGCGATTGCCGCTGAAGATCTGGCGCATTATCGCGATGCGGTGACCACCGCGAAAAGCGATTTGGCGGCAGCACAACAGGCGTTAACCACCAATCTGGCGATGGTCGATGACACGGTGGTCGACAGCCACCCGGAAATCAAAAGTGCGGTCGCCACGCTGCGCCAGCGCTACCTCGATAATGCCCGTAGCACCATTGTCGCGCCGGTGAGCGGTTTTGTTGCCAAACGTGCGGTGCAGCTTGGCATGCTGGTTGATTCCGGCACCACGTTGATGTCGATTGTGCCGCTGGATCAGGTCTGGGTGGATGCCAACTTTAAAGAGAGCCAGATGGAGACGATGCGGCTGGGGCAGAAAGTGACGCTGACCGCCGATCTCTATGGCGATAACGTTGAATACCACGGTGTGATTGAGAGCCTTGGCATTGGGACTGGCAGCGCCTTCTCGCTGTTGCCCGCGCAGAACGCCAGCGGTAACTGGATCAAAATTGTCCAGCGTCTGCCGGTGCGCATCACGCTCGATCCGCACGATATGCAGAAACACCCGCTGCGCGTGGGGTTGTCGATGTTTGCCCGCGTGGATATCCGTGATACGGATGGTCATCTGTTGCCACAGCAAACCGTTGCCGTGCCGCGCTTTACCACCGACGTGTACCAGAACGCGCTGCAAAATGCCGATCAACTGGTGGCGAAAATTCTTCATGACAACAGCCAGGCGGTAGCATCCAGCGCCCGCTAAGAGAGACGTTATGCAAGATAAGTCGGCGTTTACGCCTCCCAGCCTGCTGCTGGCGACGATTGCGCTGTCGCTGGCAACGTTTATGCAAGTGCTGGATACCACCATCGCCAACGTGGCGCTGCCGACCATCGCCGGTAACCTCGGCGTCAGTTCGGATCAGGGCACCTGGGTGATCACCTCGTTTGCGGTGTGCAACGCGATTGCGCTGCCGCTAACCGGGTGGTTCACCCGACGCTTCGGCCAGCTTAAGTTGTTTGTCGGTTCGGTGGCGCTCTTTACTTTGACCTCGTTCCTCTGCGGCTTTGCCCACAGCATGACCGAGCTGATTATTTTCCGCGCCCTGCAGGGCTTTTTCGCCGGGCCGATGTTCCCGATGTGTCAGACGCTATTGCTGGTCATTTTCCCGACCAGCAAACGCAGTATGGCGCTGGCGCTGCTGTCGATGGTGACCGTTGTGGCGCCGATTGTCGGGCCGATCACCGGTGGCTGGATAACCGATAACTACTCGTGGCCGTGGATCTTTTACATCAACGTG
Source organism: Kosakonia sp. H7A (assembly GCF_003028445.1). NCBI lineage: Bacteria > Pseudomonadati > Pseudomonadota > Gammaproteobacteria > Enterobacterales > Enterobacteriaceae > Kosakonia > Kosakonia sp. H7A. Next base: position 763,328 of record NZ_PYTZ01000002.1, read on the forward strand.
CCGATCGGCATTTTCGCCGCTATTACCGTCTGGAGCCAGCTCCGCACGAGGGAAGAGAACACCACCGCCGCGCCGATTGATTACATTGGCATTGCGTTGCTGGTTCTCGGCGTTGGGCTGTTGCAGGTGGTGCTCGACAAAGGCAACGATCTTGACTGGTTCAACGCGCCGGAAATCATCGTCATGTCGGTTATCTCCGCGATTGCGCTGGTCTCGTTTGTGATTTGGGAGCTGGGGGAAAGCCACCCGATTGTGAACCTGCGGCTGTTTAAGGATCGTAACTTCGCCATCGGTACGGCAACGCTGACGCTTGGCTATGCGGCGTTTTTTGCCATCAACATTATTCTGCCGCAGTGGCTGCAAACCCAGATGGGCTATACCGCCATCTGGGCCGGGCTGGCCGCAGCGCCAATGGGTTTTTTACCGCTGTTGCTGACGCCATTTATCGGCCGCTATGCGCACAAAGTGGATCTGCGATTCCTCGCCACGCTGTCATTCCTGACGATGGGCATATCGTGTTTGCTTCGCGCACAGTTCAATACCAGCGTCGATTTTCGCACCATTGCCGAAGTGCAGATGTTTATGGGCATCGGCGTGGCCTTTTTCTTTATGCCAATCACCACCATTGTGCTGTCGAATTTGAGCGGCGTTGAAGTGGCGGAAGGCTCCGGGCTGGCGACCTTTTTCCGCGTGCTCGGCGGTTCCTTCGCCTCGTCGCTCACCACCTGGATTTGGTCGCGGCGTGAGGTTTATCACCATGCTAACCTCACCGAGAGTGTCACCACCTATAACCCGGCGGCAATGGACTATCTGAATAAGATGGGCGGTGTGACGCAGCAGCACCTGGCGGCCGTGGATAACACCATTGAGCAGCAGGCCTATATGATGTCAACCATCGACTATTTCTGGCTACTGGGCTGGGGGTTCATGGTGCTGATGGTGTTAATTTGGTTTGCCCGCCCGCCGTTTGTGCGTTCCGGCGCGTCTGGCGCGCCACCCGCGGCAGGGCATTAATACAGTACCCAAAATAATTCGAGTTGCAGGACAAAACGCTTTTCCGTTTTGAACAGCGCTAGCGCTGGCCCCGAAAGGGGGAGGCTCAGGGATGCGCCGAACAGGAAAGCCAACGCACATGCAACTTGAAATATGGCGGGGATAAGATGAGATAAACTATGGCACCCGTATTACCCGGCAGTGATGGTCGTTTATTGCAGCACCGTTCGTTTGTGGCGTTCTGGCTGGCGCGAACCAGTTCCAGCTTTGGTTTCCAGATGTTGTCCATCATTGTCGGCTGGCAGATCTATTCCCAGACGCAAAGCGCCTTCTGGCTGGGGATGATTGGTCTGGTGCAGTTTGTTCCTTCTGTTACGCTGGCGCTGCCTGCCGGGCATATCGCCGATCAGTTTGACCGGCGCCGCGTGGTGCTGATCGGGCAGATTTGCGAATGGCTGGCGATTGCGGCACTGGCCTGGCTGACGTGGCAAGGCGACGCCAGCGTCTGGGTGATCCTGCTGCTGATTTTTATTATCTCCTGCGCCAAAACCGTCGAATCACCGTCGATGATTTCGATGCTACCGGCGCTGGTTCCGGCCTCGATTTTACCCCGCGCCACCGCCGCCAATGCGGTTTCCGGCCAGGCCGCGCAGATTGTCGGCCCGGCGCTGGGCGGCTTTCTCTATGCGGCAGGCGCGGATGTGGTGTATACCGCCACGGCGGGGCTATATCTGGTGTCGCTTCTTTTGGTGAGCACGCTGCGCTATGAACAGGCGCAGCCGAAACGTACCCCGGCTACGCTTTCATCGCTGTTCGCCGGGGTGAATTTTATCCGCAACCGCCCGGATGTGCTGGGCGTGATCTCCCTCGATCTGTTTGCCGTGTTATTGGGCGGGGCGACGGCGCTGCTGCCCATTTTCGCTCACGATGTCCTGCATACCGGGCCGCTGGGGCTGGGTTTGCTGCGCAGTGCGCCTGCGGTCGGGGCGCTGCTGGTGGGCTTCTGGCTCAGCCACCGAACGCTTACGCGCAACGTCGGCATGATCATGTTTATGAGCGTCGCCGGGTTTGGCGTGGCGACGCTGGTGTTTGCGTTTTCAAACCTGATGTGGCTGTCGCTGCTGGCGCTGTTCGCCCTCGGCGGCTGCGATATGGTGAGTATGGTGATCCGCGGTTCGCTGGTGCAACTGGATACCCCGGATGAGATGCGCGGGCGGGTCAATGCGGTTAACTCGATCTTTATCAACACCTCGAACCAGCTTGGCGAATTTGAATCCGGGATGCTCGCCGCGTGGCTCGGCGCGGTGCCCGCTGCGGCGTTGGGCGGTATCGGCACGCTGTTGGTGGTGGCGCTATGGATGAAGATGTTCCCCGGCCTGCGGCATCGTCAGCGGCTGGAGAGCAACGCAGCGTAGCCGGGCGCATTTGCCCACGCCGGGCGAAAGCAGGCTATGCTTTCTTTTTGCGCTCTATTCAAGGAGGAACCCTCATGCCATCTGGAATGAAAAAATGTCTGCCGCTGATGCTGCTCGCGGCGCTGTATACCGGGTATGCCAGCGCGGACGACACGCCGTCGTACGGCGCGCAACTGGAAGGTTTTGCCTATCCGTATCCTAAGCAAACGTTCGCTTTTACCTCACAGGGCGAGAACCTGCAAATGGGCTATATGGAAGTTGCGCCGGTCGGCAAAAGCAACGGCAGGGCGGTGGTGCTGCTGCATGGCAAAAATTTCTGCGGCGCTACCTGGGAGAGCACGATTGCGGCGCTGAGCCAGCAGGGTTACCGGGTTATCGCGCCGGATCAGGTCGGCTTTTGCACCTCCAGCAAACCCGCGCATTATCAGTACACTTTTCAGCAATTAGCCGACAATACCCACGCTTTACTGCAAAGACTGGGTATTTCCCGTGCGGTGATCGTTGGCCATTCTACCGGGGGAATGCTGGCGACGCGCTATGCGCTGATGTATCCGCAAGCCGTTGAACAACTGGTGCTGGTGAACCCGATCGGTCTGGAAGACTGGAAAGCGCTCGGCGTGCCGTATCGCACGGTGGACCAATGGTACCAGCGGGAGCTGAAACTCTCGGCGGCGAGTATCCGCGAATATGAACTGAAAACTTACTACGTCGGGCGCTGGAAAGCGGAATACGAGCGCTGGGTAACGATGCTGGCAGGGCTGAATAAAGGGCCGGGGCATGAGCGGGTGGCATGGAACTCGGCGCTGATCTACGACATGATCTTTACTCAGCCGGTGTTCTACGAGTTTAAGGATTTGCAAACGCCAACCACGTTAATGATCGGCACGGCGGATACCACGGCAATAGGCAGCGACATTGCGCCACCGGCGGTGAAAGCGAAGCTGGGCCACTATGCACAGCTGGGTAAAGCAGCGGCGAAAGCGATTCCTGGCGCGAAGCTGATTGAGTTTGCCGGGCTGGGCCACGCGCCGCAGATGGAAGAACCGACGCGTTTTAATCAGGCGTTGCTGGAAGCCCTTCGCCAGTAGTCAGCGTAACAGTTGTTGTTTACGCGCCTGATTGACCGCCTGAATGCGCCCCTTCACCTGCAACTTTTCATACAGTTGTTTCAGGTGCCATTTGACGGTTTCCACAGAAATCCCCAGCGAGCGGGCGATCTGTTTGTTGGAATGGCCGTCGGCAATTAAGCACAACGTTTGCTGTTCGCGCTCCGTTAACCGCAGGCTTGCGGTTGCGGAGGCGGGCAGCATCGCGCTCAACTGGCTAAGCAGCGTATGGATGACAACATCCCGCGCGGGCTGCTTATTCAAGTGAGCCAGCCACAGCGCAAGATCCGGGCCGAGGTCTTGCAGGCTGCGACGCAGATTTTTCCCCACCGCGCTTTGCAGTGCCGGTAAGCCCACCGTAGCCGCCTGCGCGATTTCTCCGCCGCGGAACAGGGCAATGGCTTCCAGCAAGCGCAAGCGCACAGCGCTAAGCCATTCGCCGCACTCCTCAAGCGCATCTACCTGCGTGTGCAGTAACCTTGCTGCTATCAGCGGTTCGCCGCGCGCCATCTGCATCCGGCACTGGCTGATGGCGCAGTACCTGTCGATAAGTGTTTGTTGATGAGGATCCGCCGCGCGAATCTGCAGCAACTGCGCCAGCGCACTTTCGGCGGCATCGTGATGACCCGCCAGCAGGTAAAGCGCCAGCCGCTCAGCGAGCAAAAAAGCGCGGATGCGCAACCAGCCGCGTCGCTCAGCCAGCTGTTCAGCATGCTGTAACAGCGCCTGCGCTTCGTGGGGCTGATTGTTTTGCTGCGCTTGATGTGCCAGTACACGGTAGCAACTGCTCAGACCGTCCGGCGGGCAGACGTCATCAATGGTTTGCAGCCGCAGGGTCAACAGCGCTTCGATACGCTCATCGCTTCCCTGTTCCCAGGCGATTTCTGCCAGCACCGGTGCCAGCGTTGCGCTGCTGCTGGAATTTGCGCCGGTATGCTGTTCCGCATGACTCAGCGCGCGGGAAGCCAGCTGTTCAGCCTGTGTTAAATCCCCCTGGCGCAGGCAGGCTTGCGCCATCACGAAAGCACGATAAACCTCCACAAACAGGTTGCGCAGCGGCGCTTGCGCAATGGCGATACGCTGATGAACAGCCAGCGCCTGCTGCGGGCGTGAGGCGACAAGGTAGCCGTAGCTGAGAATATTGCACACCAGGCCATCTACCCAGATATCGCCGCAGGGCACCGCCTGCAACAGCGGCTCCACAATGGCGAGACTGGCAGCAATATTTTCGGCGAAGGCTTCGCAAATCGCCCGCACCACGCGTAGTTTGATGCGGGCAGGGCGGGCCAGCTCCGGGTTTTTTGCCGCCAGATCGTCGAGCTCATCCAGCAGTTGACGCGCATCGTCAAACCGGAAATAGTGCGCCAGCGCCCATGCGAGGTTGATTTGCAGTTCGATACGCGCGGGCGTCACGTCCGCAGGCAGATAGCGCATCCAGCGCACCATGGTATCGATATCGCCCTCTTCAGCCAGCGATTGCGCCCCGGCAACGGCATGGCTGGTCATCGGTTTACCGGCGGCGAGCGTATGGCGGATGGCTTCAGCCCACAGCTGTTGGGCGGCAAACCAGGTGCTGGCTCGTTCATGCAGCAAACTCACGGCTTCCTGCCCATGACGCTGTAAACGCGTTAATAATGCATCGCGCATCAGCGGGTGGTAACGAAACCAGAATCCTTCGTCGTCGAGCGTGGAGAGAAACAGGTTGCGCCCGGCTATCCAGGCGAGCATCTCCTCGCCGTTATGCAGACCAGTTACGGCATCGCACAATGCCGGATGGAGACGATTGAGCAGGGACGTTCGCAGCAGAAAATCAAACACATCAGCCGGTAGCGGGGCGAAGACGACCTCATCCAGATAGCGCGAAACCGATCGGGAACTGGCCCGCAGGCTCCCCTCGTTATCGGTGCGACCGTGCGGGGCAAGGGCGGCCATTTTCATGCCCGCAATCCAGCCTTCAGTGACCGAAATTAACCGGTGAAGCCTCTCTTTTTTTACCGGTGCCGCGGTGGTCGCGGAAAACCAGCGGTGGGCTTCATCGTGGGTGAAGCGCAGCGCGTCATCATCGATCTCCAGCAGTTGATCCTCGATTTGCAGGCGGCTGAGCGCCCATGGCGGCGGACTCCGGCTGCCTAAAACCAGATGCAGGCAGGCGGGCGCATGCGCCAACAGCCAGCTTATCCCGGCATGGATCTCCGGGTGCTGAATATTCTGGTAATCATCAAGAATGAGGTACAGCGGGCGCGGGTGCGTGTGCAACAGGTTAATCAGCGTGGCGCAGAAGAGAGCAAAATCACCCGCAAGTTCGCCGCTGGACAACGACGATGATGGATTTTTTTCCTGCTGGCTGAGCGGGCGTAACGCCTCCTGCAAGTAACGCATAAACAGCAGCGGCGAGTTGTCATCCTCTTCAAGGCTCAGCCAGGCGATGCTGTCGCCCTGTTGTTGGCGGTGATGATACCACTGCGCCAGCAGCGTCGTTTTGCCAAACCCGGCGGCGGCGCACACCAGCGTCAGGTTACGGGATGCGGCGCCGTCAAGCTGCTGTAACAGCCGGTCACGGTGTACTAATGCGCCCGGCGAGCGCGGCGGCGTGAGCTTGGTGAGGATCAGCGGTAACGCGCGGGCGAAACGGAACGGTTCATCGTGCGTCTGCACTGCGGGTACATCCCTGATTGAGGATAAAAACGCCATGTCGCCACTCTCTCGCCCTGTGCTTTCCCCCCCATCAGAGGGGGTAGGCCATCTCTGTTCGTGTCTATAGAGTAAATCACCATCCACCGTCGGTGCATAGTCAGGCTGTTTTGCCCAAAAGACTGTGCGCCAGCGGGCAGAATAACTGTTAATCAGGATGAGGTAAGTAGAGATTATGGCTATCGAAAATAAAGTTGCTCTGGTCACCGGCGCGGGTCAGGGAATTGGCCGGGGTATTGCTTTGCGTCTGGCAAAGGATGGAGCGTCGCTGATGCTGGTTGATGTTAAACGCGAAGGGCTGGACGCGGTTGCCGCAGAGGTAAAAGCACTGGGACGTCAGGTTGCCACTTTCGTGGCTGATATCGCCGATCGCGAGCAGGTGTATGAGGCCGTCAACCAGGCGGAAAGCCAGCTTGGCGGCTTCGATATTATCGTCAACAACGCCGGTATCGCGCAGGTGCAGGCACTGGCCGATGTGACGCCGGAAGAGGTCGATCGCATTATGCGGATCAACGTGCAGGGAACGCTGTGGGGCATCCAGGCGGCGGCGAAAAAATTTATCGACCGCAAACAGAAAGGGAAAATTATCAATGCCTGTTCTATTGCCGGGCATGATGGCTTTGCCCTGCTCGGCATCTACTCCGCAACGAAATTTGCTGTGCGTGCGCTGACGCAAACGGCGGCGAAAGAGTACGCCAGCCGTGGGATCACGGTAAATGCTTATTGCCCGGGGATTGTCGGCACGGGCATGTGGACAGAAATCGATAAACGCTTCTCAGAAATCACCGGTGCCGCGATTGGCGAAACCTGGAACAAATACGTTGGCGGTATCGCGCTTGGCCGCGCCGAAACGCCGGATGATGTCGCAAGCCTGGTCTCTTATCTGGCTGGCCCGGATTCCGATTATGTCACCGGGCAGTCAATTCTGATTGATGGCGGTATTGTTTACCGTTAAGTCAAAGAGCCGGAACGGGTGATACTCAGTTCCGGCTCGTTTCCAGCCGGTTGCGCCCGTGGCTTTTAGCCGCGTACAGCGCGCGGTCCGCTTTCTCAATTAACCGTTTGTAATCCGGATGATAATCAAATTCCGCAAGGCCGATGCTGACGGTGACGGAAATGGGTTTACCGGGTGCGACTTCAATCGCCAGCCCGGCGATTTTTGCGCGTAAGGTTTCCAGCATAATGCGCGCCTGCGACAGATCCGATTCCACCAGCAGCACCATAAACTCCTCGCCGCCATAGCGGAACACATAATCGCTGCTGCGGAAGTGGTCAAAAATCACCGTCGCCACGCTTTTCAGCGTAATATCGCCCGCATTGTGGCCAAAGCTGTCATTGATTTTCTTGAAATAATCAATGTCGATCATCGCCAGCACAAACGGTTTACGCACATTTAGCGCCAGCGAAATTTCCCGCCGCATAATGGTCGGAATAAAGCGGCGGTTAAACAGTTGCGTCAGCGGATCTTTGCCGTTCTCCAGCTCCACCAGTGCGTCAAACATCGCCGCAAGGAGACGATGGATCTGCCCGGTAAGCTGCCGGATGGCCTGTAACAGGCTCAGGCGCGACTCCGCAGTCAGTACCTCTTCGCTGGCCCGCATCCGTACCAGCCGATCGTCCGCCTGTTTAATCAGCTCATCAATGCTGGCCAGCATCTCCTGATTACCCAGCAAATAACGGCCCTTATGCGCCAGCCACATACCGAATTCCGACGCCGACAAGGTGATAATGTCCGCCGCCGGTAAGCCAGTAGCGATATTGTAGATAAACTGATTTTCCCAGCTGGTCAGCGCGTTAATCTGTCGTTCGCGCTCAACGTTCACGTCGTCATAAATGGATAACAGGCGATACTGCTCCTGCGCCTGCATGGAGTTTTGATAGCCCGGCGACCAAGAGACCGTCATCGCTTCGATGGCTGTATCCATCGCCAGGCTACTGAAACAGAGGGTATCGCTGAGCAGCGAGGCGGGAATGGTCGCTTTGGCCTGAAGCAGATGATAAAGCTCATTCTTGAGCTTGCGCGCGCCGCGCGCCACCAGATCCAGCGGTAAGCCAATGCGCGCATGCACAATGCCAATTGCCCGCTGATTCTCTAACAGTTGCGGCAGATCTTCACTGGCGCTGCCGAGCACGCTGCGCAACCAGTGGAACATACTGTGGCTAAGCCGCGAGCTGACCTGATCGGTATTTAAAAACAGTTCACTTTCAGGATGTGAAAGCATGTAGTCATAAAAAGCGGTCACCAGATGACGGATTTCCTCATCACTGAGTGCAGTCAAAATGTCGTGAACCTGCGGCGAAGTCTGGTTCAGCAAATCCTGCCACTCGCTCAGCAGCAACGCATTATCACCGTGTTCAACCTGTTCCATGTGTACGCCAACCATTAATTTTGATGATATATGGCGCTGATAGTACGGGCAGGCACCGGGGCAAGGTCAAGCAAAAAGCGGTCCGGCGGCGCGCTGATTGTTGGCGGAAGAGGGCTGTGTTTTTTGCGCGGGGGCGGTGACGGGGAGAAAAACATCCACGCCGTAGCGTGGATGTTGTCGTGCAAACTTCCTTAATTGGCGTTAGCCAGCGCCATTCCCTGCGGTCCGGCGTGGCGGCCATTTCCTGACTGCTGCGATGCGTCATCGACCAGGAAACGTGTGACAGACTGCTGCAAATTCACCACCTGCTGTTGCAGGGAACTGGCCGCGGTCGCGACTTCGGAAACCAGCGAGGCGTTCTGCTGAGTGACGCCGTCCATTTGATGAATGGCGATATTCATCTGCGAAATACCACGCGTCTGCTCGCCGGAAGCCAGCATCACGTCATCCATGATCTCGACCACTTTTTTCACATCGACCATCACTTCGTTCATTGTCGCGCCAGCTTCTTTCACCAGCCCGGAACCCTGTTCGATGCGGCTGAGCGAATCACTGATCATCGTGCCAATCTCTTTTGCTGCCGTGGCGCTGCGCTGTGCCAGCACGCGCACTTCCGATGCCACCACCGCGAAGCCGCGTCCGGCTTCCCCGGCACGGGCTGCTTCGACGGCGGCGTTCAGCGCCAGCAGGTTGGTCTGGAAGGCAATTCCATCAATCACTCCGACAATATCGCCAATTTGCGCAGAGCTTTTTTCGATAGCATTCATGGTAGAAACCACTTCCGAAACCACGGTTGCGCCACGCGAAGCGGTGTTCGAGGCTTTTTGCGACAGTTCGTTCGCTTTACGCGTGTTGTCTTCGTTATTTTTTACCGTCGCCATAATCTGCTCCATGCTGGAGGCGGTTTCATCCAGCGAGGCGGCCTGTTGCTCGGTACGGCTGGAGAGATCGATATTGCCGGAAGTAATCTCTTCCACGCCGGAGCCGATGGCATCCGTACCGTTACGCACCATGCGTACCATATTCTCCAGACCATCACGCATACGCCGTACGGCGGCGAAGAGTTGGGCGATTTCGTTTTTCCCGGCAACATCAATGCGCGCGCGCAAATCGCCCTCGGCAATACGGTCAAACACGGTAATCACGTTATTGAGCGGTTTGACAATCAGGTTGGTCATCACCGACCAGGCCAGGCCCGCCAGTACCAGCGCACAGGCAATAGAGAAGTAGAGAACAAACTCCATGCGTTTAACGCGGTTGTTGGAGTCATCATAGGCGTGGTCAATGCTTTTAATTTTAAACGCGACCAGCGATTTGGAGGCCTTATCAAATGCCGCATACAGCGCGGTTGATTTCCCGGCGCGCTGGCGATATTCGTCAAGTTTGCCCGCTTTCAGCGCCGCAAAGGCCGGATCGATAAATTCATTCATCAGCGCGGCGCGGGTGGTGGCCATTTCATTGGCGATAACTTGCTCTTCAGCCGATTGCGGATATTTCAGGTACTCCTGCCATTTGCCGCTGGCGCTATCAATTTTGCCGCGTGCGCGCTCCAGCGCCACGTTGGCTTTCTCGGTTTCGCCGTTACCGACCAGCGATTCATACAAGCGTAAATCCAGACGACCACGCAGTAATAGCTCGGAACTTTCATTTAAGGCAACCAGACCGGGTAAGACTTCCGTATCGACGCGGGCAAAGGATTTATTCCCGGACTGTACCGCCACCAATCCCAGAATACCCACGAACAGTAATAAGGCCGTCAGTGAAAATATCATCATGCTAAGAGCAGTACGGATCTTTATTCGACGAAACATAGCGTTTTCCCTGTTACCGATTAATGAAGAAAGAAAAGAGGGGTGAAAATAACGTTGTTATGCGAAAAATCAGGAAGCAACGTGCGTCACTTCCTGGGTAAAGAAATTACTTTTTATCCTGCCGTTGAGGTGTGGCGGCCAAAAAAGCGCGCAGTTTGTCGCGGTAAAATTTTGCCGACATCATGGTGCCGTGGCCGCTGGTTTCCACGCTGGCCGGAATAAGAAAAAGCTCAGCCTGTTTTATTTTGTGGAGTTCGCCACTGAGGATCCCGGTTTCTACCGGATTACGTTCATCATCGGCGGAGTTAATGATCAGCATCGGCGCGGTAATACGGTTTAACGCTGGTAAGGCGTTATAGTTCGCCGAGGAGCCCCAGATATAAATAAAGTCGTTGGCATCCGCAGTGACCGGTGCGGCCAGACGCTCATCCACCAGTTTATCGGCCAGGGCGCGGGTTGGCGCTTTATGCTGGTAATTCAGCGTGCCGCCGGTGGTGGCAATACTGAACATAATATTGGCGGTCTTCAGCGCAGGCGGTTGCTGCTGGTAATTGCCCTGCGCCCAGGCCGGATCGGCTTTGATCGACTCAATTAACATGCGCCGCATCATCCAGTTACGGCCAGAAAGCTCGTTAGGCTGCGAGGCCATCGGCACCAGCGCATCCATCATCGTCGGGTATTTTTCTCCCCACAGCCAGGTCTGCATACCGCCCATTGAATAACCCATCACCAGGCGCAAATGCGAAATACCGAGGCCTTCTTTAATTAAGCGATATTGTGCGGTCACCATATCGTCATAATCGTAGTGCGGAAAGTTCATGCGCAAACCATCTGACGGCTTGGAGGATTTCCCCGAGCCAATACTTTCCGGGATGATGATGAAATATTTACTGCTATCGAGCGCTGCGCCGGGGGCAAATAACTCACCGGCAAATCCTGGCGCCAGCAACGCTTTAATCGGCTGGTTCGTTCCGTGCAGGAGTAATACCGCAGGTTTGCTGCGATCGCCGAGCGTGTAGTAATGAATACGCAGATCGTTGAGTTTTTCACCGCTATTAAAGGTAAATTCGTTGGCGACCCAGTCGCCTTCCTGAACAGTGGGTGCTGAATTTGCTGCGTGAGATAAAGGTGATAAAGCTAACAGAATGGCGAGTGTCGTTCCTGATATTATGCGAAAGAACATAAAGTAACTCTTTAGTATGTGCAGGTTCCGGGAATTCGATAGTAATTTCAATTCAGATAAATCCCAATTAATATCAAAAACATCACCAGAAAATAATATTCTGTCCTCCTTTTTTGCGTTTTAACGAGACGTTTTTAATACAGTTTCTCTTATGTAAGATGCATCGGGTTCATATCTTAATCCTGCTCCCGTTTGCGGCGCAGCGTCAGTAACGGGGTGACCGATATGCCATGGATCAGTACGCTGAAGGTCACTATCGTAATGGCGATATCGGCCAGCTCGCCCGCGCGGGCGCTGTCCAGCCCGTGCATATACGCATACGCAATATAATTCAGGCTGCCGATGCCGCGGATCCCCAGCCATCCGAGGCTCAGACGGTGAAACAGCGACTCTCCCGAACGCCAGGTCAGCAGCAGCACCGACAGCGGTCGAATAATGACGAACAGCATGAAAGCCAGCACCAGGGCGGGCATATCCCAGTGCTGTGCCAGCGTGACGCCCAGAATAATCACCAGCACCGCCGCAAATATCCGCTCAACCGTATCGCCAAAGGAGAGCGCATCGCCAATCACCAGCCCCACCGATTTGATCGGGTTATGTTCTGCCAGCGCGTGACGCGCGTGGGGATTGACCTGCATTTCTGCCGGTAAGTCGTGCTCAACCTCTTTCTGATCCGGATGCTTTTTTTGCACGCTAACTTCGGCGCTGCGCAGCCCAACCCCGGCGGCAAACGCGGCAAGAAAACCGGAGGCGCTGACGGCCATGGCAAGGGAAAAACTGAGACAGATCAGCGATAGCGCGACAAAATCGCTGGGTGCCACTTCGCCCTGAGCATGCCGCGAGCGGGTGGCGATAAGCCCGATGCTGCGTCCCAGCAAAAAACCGATAGCCAGCCCGCCCACCAGTGCCCAGAGCAGATCGATGCTCAGCCAGCTAAGCCACTCATCGGTGATGATACTGCCGCCTGCCCGATGCCAGATCAGCGCCAGCATCAAAAATGGCAGAGCGGTGCCGTCATTCAGCCCGGCTTCGCTGGAAAGGGCGATTCGGAGCTGGTCGCCATCTCTGGCATCGTTGATGGAGACCAGGCTTGCCAGCACCGGATCGGTTGGGGCGAGGATCGCGGCAAGCGCCAGCGACAGCGGCCAGGAGAGATCGGTCATGAAATGGGCGGCCAGCATCATTCCGCCGATAGTGAGCAACATACCGGGCAGCGCCAGTTTGATCCCCATCTTCCAGTAAGGTGACGTCAGCGGCAGGCGAATTTTTAGCCCGGTAATAAACAGCGAAGCCGCCATGGCGATTTCCGTAACCCGGCTGGTCAGCGTGGCGTGCGCGGCAATATCAATATTGAGAATATTAAATACCCAGGGGCCGCAGGCAATACCCACCAAAAGATAAAGGCCAAAAACCGACACCGGTGCACGGTTTATCCAGCCATAAGAGAGTGACATCAATAATAATAAACAGCCGGTTGCTGCCGTCCACGCCAAATATCCCATATCTCTCCACTGTATCGTTTAGCTATTTAAAAGGGTATAGACGCTGCAGAGACTATATTCCACAATATTGCAAAGCGAGGCGGTAAATTAGGTGTCGTAAGCGGTGAGATATTATTTTCAGCTTCGTTATTTTCATTCATCGCTATTTTTGTTCTACCCTTTATGTTCGTGGTAATTAAACATTGAGAGGTAAGCGAATGGATAGCATAAATAACCCGAAGCACACCACAAATCAGACTAATACCGAAAACTACCCGGTTCCGCCATTTCCACATCAAAAACAGCCGTTCCCTGGCCTGTCCGGGAAAATGGAGCCGCGTCCCGATCACGGTGAAAAAAGTTACCAGGGCAGCGGTCGGCTGAATGGCCGTAAGGCGCTGATCACCGGCGGGGATTCCGGTATTGGCCGCGCTGTTGCCATTGCCTTTGCCCGCGAAGGGGCCGATGTGGCTATCAACTATCTGCCAGCGGAAGAGGACGATGCGCGGGAAGTGATTGCCCTGATCAAAGAAGCCGGGCGCAAGGCGGTGGCGATCCCTGGCGATATCCGCGACGAAACGTTCTGCCAGCAATTAGTGGAACAGGCCAGCGAAGCGTTAGGCGGGCTGGATCTGCTGGTGAATAACGCCGGGCGTCAGCAGTTCTGTGAATCGATAGAAGATCTCACCACTGAAGCGTTTGACGCCACGTTCAAAACCAACGTCTACGCCATGTTCTGGATAACGAAAGCCGCGCTGAAAAAGATGTCGCGCGGGGCGGCAATTATTAATACCACCTCCGTTCAGGCGTACGAACCGAGCGAAATACTGCTTGATTACGCCCAGACCAAAGCGGCTATTGCGACGTTTACCAAATCCCTCGCCAAACAGCTGGGGCCGAAAGGGATCCGCGTGAACGCCGTTGCGCCAGGCCCATACTGGACGGTGCTGCAGTGTTGCGGCGGGCAGCCGCAGGAAAAAATCGAGCAATTTGGTGCCTCCGCGCCGCTCGGCCGTCCAGGCCAGCCAGCAGAGATTGCACCGCTGTATGTCACCCTGGCTTCGTCTGAAAACAGCTATGCGTCAGGACAGGTCTGGTGTTCTGACGGTGGTACTGGAACCGTGTAACGCGCAGCTCTCTTTTATCAACGTCAGGAGAATCGCCTGTGAAAGCATTAACGTATCACGGACCTCATAGCGTCAAAGTCGAGAACGTCGACGATCCGGGGTTAGCCGCCCCGGACGACATCATTCTGCGCGTGACCGCGACGGCGATTTGTGGCTCCGATTTGCATCTGTACCGCGGCAAAATTCCGGGTACGCATCATGGCGATATCTTCGGCCACGAATTTATGGGCGAGGTTGTCGAAGCCGGGCCGGAAGTGAAAAACGTCAGCAAGGGCGATCGGGTGGTGATCCCGTTTGTGATCGCCTGCGGCGACTGTTTTTTCTGTCGGTTGCAGCAATATTCGGCCTGTGAAAGCACCAACAGCGGGCAGGGCGCGGCGCTGAATCGCAAGAGTATCACGCCGCCCGCCGCGCTGTTTGGCTACAGCAGCCTGTACGGCGGTGTTCCGGGCGGGCAGGCGGAGTATGTCCGCGTGCCGAAAGCCAACACCGGGCCTTTTAAAGTCCCGGACATTCTGCCGGATGAGAAGGTGCTGTTCCTCTCCGATATTCTGCCGACGGCCTGGCAGGCGGTGATCAATGCGGAAGTGAAACCGGGCTCGCGGGTGGCCATTTACGGTGCCGGGCCGGTGGGGTTGCTGACGGCGGCCTGCGCGCGCTTTAAAGGCGCTGAGCAGATTTTTATCGTCGATCACAACGATTACCGGCTGGAGTTTGCCCGGCAACGCTATGGCGCGATCCCGATTAATTTCGATAAAAACGACGATCCCGCAGCGTGGATTATCGAAAATACACCGGGTAACCGGGGCGTTGATGCGGTGATAGATGCTGTGGGCTTTGAAGCGAAAGGCAGCATCACGGAAACCGTGCTGAGTACGCTCAAAATTGAGGGCAGCAGCGGGAAAGCGCTGCGGCAATGTATCGCCGCAGTGCGGCGTGGCGGCGTCGTCAGCGTGCCGGGCGTCTACGCCGGGTTTATCCACGGCTTTATGTTCGGCGACGCTTTCGATAAAGGGCTGACCTTCAAAATGGGGCAGACACATGTTCATGCCTGGCTGCCGGAATTGCTGGCGCTTGTCGAACAGGGACACCTGAAGCCGGAGGAGATTATTACCCACCACATGCCACTGGAAGAGGCGGCGCGCGGGTATGAAATCTTCGAAAAACGCCAGGAAGAGTGCCGCAAAGTGATCCTCGTGCCCGGCATGAATGCGGAAAAAGCCACCGTCTGATCCAGGCGCAGGCGCTGCGGCGTCTGTGCCTTTACTCTGGAGAGCGATTTGATGACCACACCTTCGTTATCTATTGCCAATGAACTGGGGCGGTTGTTAACGGAAAAGAAGCTGCAACTGGCGACGGCGGAGTCCTGCACCGGCGGGATGATCGCCTCGTCGTTGTGCGCAGCGGAGAATACCCCGTCGTTCTATGGCAGCGGGTTTGTGACCTTTACCGACGAAGCCAAGATGATCATGCTTGGCGTCAGTCGCGAAACCCTTACCGCGCACACGGCGGTAAGCGAACAGGCCGTTATCGAGATGGCGGCGGGCGCAGTGCGCCAGTCGCAGGCGCATATCGGCATTGCGGTCAGCGGCTACGCCGGGCCGGACGGTGGCGAAGATGGCACGCCAGCGGGCACGATCTGGTTTGCCTGGCAGCTAGCCGACAACAGCGTGCATACCCGGGTGAAACAGTTTACCGGCGACAGCGAAGCGAATATCAAAGAGGCCACTAATTATGCCCTCGGTCGATTAATTCGCTTATTAGCTGAATCGGACTAAATGCTGAAGAGCGCATACTGAAATAAAACAAGCGCAGCGGGAAATATAATCTGCCTGCTGCCGCCTGGCTGTTTTTTCCCGTACCTGGCTATAGTGAAAAATCTGCGTAAATAATGAGGAGGTAACAATGTTACAGGTTGAAAAAGACGATCCCCATGAAGCACCGGAATCCGGCGATAAAAAACCCGTTCCGCCAAAAAAATAATCGTGAACAGGGCCACACGCGTGGCCTTTTTTAACGGCATAAGAAAATACCTAAATATCTCTGGATAAGGCGATGACCGCCTGACATTTTGGCCGCCATGTTGTAGCGGCTATTTTTAAACATCATCGATACGTCATGTAAAAAAACTCGCTGCGTACACACGCGGAAGGTGAACATTTCCCCGCAGACGGGAACGGGCGTAGAGGATGGGTCTGAGGAAGCAAAATGAGCCTGCAAAAATGTACCGTAATTTACGACGGCCAGGCCCTTGTTGGCCCGGCGGACATCCCCCTGATCGATTTTCTCGATGCCTGCAACAGGACCTTACCCCATGTCTGCTACCACCCGGCGCTGGAGCCGCTGCAAACCTGCGATGTGTGCTGGGTGGAACAGGCGGGGAAACTGGTGCGCGGCTGTACGCTACGCAGCCACGAAGGCCTGGTGATCAACAGCGCCAACCCGCACGCCAGCGCTGCCCGCGAAGAGGGAATGGATCGCCTGCTGGCGAAACATGAGCTCTACTGCACGGTCTGCGAACACAACACCGGCGACTGTACGTTGCACAACACCATGGTGGACATGCATCTGCCGATCCAGCGCTATGCGTGGCAGCGTAAACCCTACGTGAAGGACGAATCCAACCCGTTTTACACCTACGATCCCGATCAGTGCATCCTGTGCGGGCGCTGCGTGGAAGCCTGCCAGAATGTGGAAGTGAACGAAACGCTGAGCATTGATTACACGCAGGAGCATCCGCGCGTTTTGTGGGATGGCGGCACGCGGATTGCGGGTTCCAGTTGCGTCAGTTGCGGCCATTGCGTCACGGTTTGCCCCTGTAACGCGCTGCTGGAAAAAACCATGCAGCCTGATGCCGGGCCGTTTACCTCGATGCGCCAGTCGCTGAAACGCCCGTTAATTAATGTGGTGAAGGCGCTGGAAAATACCATCGGCGCGGAGATCGTTTCCGGGGTGTCTGTGATCGATACCCAACTGCGCCAGCAGGAGATTAAACGCACCAAAACGGTCTGCACCTACTGCGGCGTGGGATGCAGCTTTGAGATGTGGACGCGCGATCGCCATCTGCTGAAAGTCCAGCCCGTCACCGACGCGCCCGTCAACGGCATCTCCACCTGCGTGAAGGGGAAATTCGCCTGGGATTTTATTAACAGCCCGGAGCGGCTGACCACGCCGCTGATCCGCGAAAACGACCACTTCCGGCCTGCTTCCTGGGAGGAGGCGCTGGATCTGGTCGCCAGACGGCTGCTGGCGATCCGCGATGAAACCGGGCCGGACAGTATCGGTTTTATTGGCTCCAGCAAAGGCAGTAATGAAGAAGCCTACCTGACGCAAAAAATCGCCCGGCTGATTATCGGCACCAATAGCGTCGATAACTCCTCGCGCTACTGCCAGAACCCGGCCACCGAAGGGCTGTTTCGTACCGTGGGTTATGGCGGCGATGCGGGCACCATTGCGGATCTGGCGCAGGCGGAGCTGGTGGTGATTGTCGGCAGCAATACGGCAGAAAACCATCCGGTGATTGCTTCACGGCTGAAGGCCGCGAAAAAACAGCGCGGCCAACAGTGGCTGGTGGTCGATCCGCGCCGCCATGAAATGGCCGAACGCGCCGATCAGCATCTGCGTATTCACCCCGGTACCGATCTGGTCTGGGCCTCGGCAATGTCCCGCTATATGTTTGACCATGGCTACGCCGACGAGGCGTTTCTCTCGCAGCGCGTTAACAATGTCGAGGCGTACCGCCGCTCGCTTGAGCCCTTCACCCTCGATTATGCCGCGCAAATTACCGGCATTCCGGAAGCGGATCTGCGTGGGGCGGCGGAGCGGATTGGCCGCGCGGGCAGCGTCTGCATCATGTGGGCGATGGGCATCACCCAGCACAGCCACGGCGCAGATACCAGCACCGCGCTCTCCAACCTGCTGCTGGTGACCGGCAACTACGGGCGGCCGGGCACCGGCGGTTATCCGATGCGCGGGCATAACAATGTGCAGGGAGCCAGCGATTTTGGCTGTCTGAAAAATTTCTATCCGGGATATGAATCGGTCAGCGATCCGCAAGTGCGCGAAAAGTGGGCACGCGCCTGGGGCGTAGACCCGCAGCGGCTTTCGCTGGAGGTGGGCGAAGACAATTTCATGATGGTCAAACTCGCCAGAAGCGACCAGCTTCGCGCGATGTATGTGATTGGCGAGGAGACGGCCTTTTCCGATGCCGATACCACCAATGTGCACCAGGGATTTAGCGAGCTGGATTTTCTGGTGGTGCAGGATCTGTTTCTCAGCCGCACCGCGCAGTTCGCTGACGTGGTGCTGCCAGGCTGTCCCAGCGTGGAGAAAGAGGGTTCGTTTGTTAACACTGAACGGCGCATTCAGCGTTTCTACCCGGTGATGCCACCGCTCGGCGACAGCCGCCCGGACTGGCTGATCCTGACTCAGCTTGCCGCGCGGATGGGCTTCGACTGGGGCTATACCCATCCGGGGCAAATTATGGCCGAGGTGGCAAGCATCGCCGGGAGTTTTGCGGGCGTCAGCTATGAGCGGCTGGAGGGCTGGAAATCGCAACTCTGGCCGGTGAAGGTGGATGGCAGCAGCACGCCGCTGCTTTATACCGACACATTCAAAAGCGCGGATGGCCGCGCCACGCTCTATCCGGTGAGCTGGCAGCCCCCGGCGGAAGAGGCGGATGCCGACTACGATCTGCTGCTGAATAATGGCCGCATGCTGGAGCACTTTCAGTCCACCAACCAGAGCGGCAGAGGCGGGCGCACCACCAGCCTTTCCCCCGAATGGTATGTTGAAATCAGCCCCGAACTGGCGGCTGGCCGCAGCCTGAACACCGGCGACTGGGTCAGGCTGAGTTCCCGCCGTGGCGCGCTGGAGGTTCCGGTGGTGGTCACCGAACGGGTGCAGGGCAAGGTGCTGTTTATCTCGATTCACCAGGGTAAAGAGGGCATCAATCAGTTGACCGGCGAACATCACGATCCGGCGGTGAATACGCCAGCCTATAAAGAGATCTCTATCCGCCTCGACGCGCTCGACAGAACGCCCCATCCCAATCCTTTACCGGAACATAACTTCCGCCACGGTAAGCGTACCCCCATCACCGGGGTGCCGGTGGAAGCGAAATGGCGTCGCGACGATTACCGCGAGCCGCCGGAACATGAACCTCATCCGGAGAAATTTTAATGGCGAAATCGATTGAGTATCAGCCGGAACCGGCAAAAATCGGGCCGGACGCCCACGAAGAACTGGATCGCCTGCTGGAAACCCTGCACCAGCACGGCGTGCTGCGGTTACTGAACGATCTGGTCGCGGCGAACAACGACGTCGCGCAGATCCTCGTCAACGGCTTGCAGCGCCAGGGTACGCTGAATGCCATCCAGAATATCTCGCTGATGCTGATGGCGCTCTCTTCACTGCCGCCGGATCGCGTCTATAAACTGGCCTTTGGCCTGCGTGATTTGGCAGAGGTGATAAGCCAGCCAAAAGCGGATGATGAGGAAAAAGCGCCCGGCGTACACGGGGCGTGGAAGATGTTGCAGGATGACGATCTGTGGCGTGCGTTACGGCCGCTGCTCCATGGGCTGGCGGCGTTTTCCCGGCGGATGGAGGAGTCGGTAGACAAGCCGATATCCGCCTTTACCGGTAAGCCCAGCGATGCCTGACATCAGCCCGGAAACGGCCCTGCTGCTGGCGCGTATGCAATTTGCTTTTACCATCGGCTTTCATATCGTGCTGGCGGCGTTCACCATTGGCCTCGCGCAGTTTCTGATGCTACTGGAAGGGGTGTGGCTTTGGCGCAGGCAGCAGGTCTGGCTCAGCCTGTGGCGCTACTGGAGCAAAATCTTCGCCCTTAATGTTGCCGTCGGCGTGGTGACCGGCGTGGTGATGGAGTTTGCTTTTGGTACCAACTGGAGCGGGCTGGCGAGCCGGACAGGCGCGGTGCTCGGACCGATGCTCTATATGGAAGTGCTGGTGGCGTTCTTTCTTGAAGCCGGTTTTATGGGCGTGATGCTGTTCGGCATGGGCAAGGTGCGGCCGTGGGTCCATTTTATGGCGACCTGCATTGTGGCGCTGGGATCGTTTTTCAGTGCTTTCTGGATCCTCGCGGCGAATTCGTGGATGCAAACGCCGGACGGTTTTGCCATCGGCGCGGATGGACGCTTTCGTCCCGTGGACTGGTGGGCAGTCATTTTTAACCCGTCGTTTCCGTGGCGGATGGCGCACATGGTGGCGGCCGCGCTGCTCGGCACCGCCTGCCTGGTGGCGGCCAGCGGCGCATGGCATTTGCTGCGCGATGCGCGTCATCCGGCGGCGCGCAAAATGTTCTCTCTCGGCATGTGGATGCTGGTGGTAATGGCACCGCTGCAAATCGTGCTTGGCGATCTGCATGGCGAAAACACCCGCGATCACCAGCCGGTAAAACTGGCGGCGATGGAAGGGAGCTGGAACCCGCCGCCGCCGGGCGAAGGCGAGCCGATGCGGCTGTTTGCGCTGCCGGATATGGCCGAACAGCGTAACCGTTATGAAGTCGCCATCCCTGATATCGGTTCGCTCTATCTGCGCCATAACCTGAGCGGTACCATTCATAGCCTCAATCAATACCCCGCCGACGAGCGACCGTGGGTACCGCTGGTGTTCTGGTCTTTTCGCCTGATGGTCGGCCTTGGTCTGTTGATGGCCACGGCGGGTATTGCCGGGCTGGTGGTGCGCCTGCGCGGCCGTCTGTGGCGCGCACGCTGGCTGCATAAACTGATGGTGCTGATGGCACCCGCCGGGTTTATCGCCATGCTGGCGGGCTGGGTGGTGACGGAAGCCGGACGCCAGCCGTGGACGGTATATGGCCTGCTGCGCACCGACGAAAGCGCATCGCCGATAGCTCCGGGTTTACTGCTGGGTTCTCTGGCGACGACCGTCACCGTTTATCTGCTGCTGTTCAGCCTCGGGCTGTGGTTTCTGCTGCGTTTGCTCGCGCACCCGCCGCAGCCGGACGAAGAGAGCGCAATGCCAGAAGTGGCGCAACGCACGGGAAGAGGAACCGATGAATGAGTGACGTGTTGGGTTTACCCTGGCTGCAAACGCTGTCGGCGGCGGCGCTGGTACTGAGCGTGTGGATCTACGTGCTGCTTGATGGCACCGATCTCGGCACCGGTATGCTGTGTGGATTGCAGCGCGATGCCGCTTCCCGTAAGACGATTAATCTCTCATTGCTGCCAGTGTGGGACGGTAACGAAACCTGGCTGGTGCTGGCGGCAGGCGGGCTGCTCGGGCTGTTTCCGCTGGCATACGCCATTATTCTCAGCGCGCTGTATGTCCCGGTTTTTGCCATGCTGCTGGCGCTGGTCGTGCGTGGGATGGCGATCGAGTATCGTCACCACGCCCCGCGCCTGTTCGATGCGATGCTGGTGGGCGGCTCATTACTGGCGAGCATCGCGCAGGGCACCATTGTTGGCTGTCTGATCGAGGGTATTCCGAATGACGGCCAGCAGTTTAACGGCACCGGCGGCGAGTGGTTCAGCCCGTTTCCTCTGTATTGTGCGCTGGCACTGGTGGTCGGTTACTGCCTGATGGGGGCCGGCTGGTTGAACTGGCGCTGCACTGGCGCATTGCAACAGTGGGGCAGGCGCGCGATCCTGCCGCTTGGCGTGCTCGCCGCGTTACTGGTGGCGGGATTACTCTTCTGGACGGGGCACTTACAGGAAACCTGGCGTCGCCATCTGCTGAACCCGTGGCTGTGGCTGCCGCTGCTCAGCGTGGCGGTAATCGCCGCCGCCGGGTTAGGGTTCAGCCTTGCGCGGCGCTACGCGTTTATGCCGCTGGCGGCGATCCTCGTGCTGGTGAGCTGTGCGTTGGGCGCGCTGGTGTTTACCCTGTTTCCGTTTATCGTTCCGGTTAATGTGATGATTCACCAGGCGGCCGCGCCGCCAGAAACGCAAAAATTTCTGTTGATCAGTTTTGCGTTACTGGCGCCCATTACGCTGCTTTATAACAGCTGGGGATTTCGCGTTTTCAGCGGCAAGATTGAGTAAACCTTCCCGCGTTGCCTTACGCGCGTAGCCCGGCCATTGACATCAGCAGCCTGAGCACAGAGCTGACGAGAAACAGGGCCAGCACGCTGGCAAACCACAGCCCAACAAACCACATGATTTTCGGTGCGATACGTTTAAATGACATCAGTGATACCCCGCGCCATGCTGGATTTTTCCGCGAAACACGTAGTAACTCCAGAAGGTGTAAACCAGGATCACCGGAATAATCAGCAGGGCGCCAACCAGCATAAAGCCCTGGCTTTGCGGCGGCGCGGCGGCCTGCCACAGCGTGATATCCGGTGGAATAATATGCGGCCAGATACTGATGCCAAGCCCGCTAAAGCCGAGGAAAACCAGCCCCAGCGTCAAAACGAACGGCAAAATATGGTATTGCACGTTGCTCAGCGTATGCCATAACCAGACGCTGAAGAGGATCACCAGCAGCGGAACCGGGGCAAAAAACCAGATATTCGGCTGGCTGAACCAGCGTTCGGCGATCGCCGCATGGGAAAGCGGCGTCCACAGGCTGATCGCGGCCATCGCTACCAGCAGCGCCAGCAACAGCGTTCTGGCGACAACACGCATTTTCTGTTGCAGGTTTCCTTCACTTTTCATCACCAGCCAGCTGGCGCCCAGCAGGCCATACGTGATGATCAGCCCAATGCCGCAGAACAGGTTAAAGGGCGTCAGCCAGTCGAGCGAACCGCCGCTGAAGGTGCGGCCGGTGACGGCAAAACCGTTGATCACCGCGCCGACCACCACGCCCTGCATAAAGGTCGCCAGCAGCGATCCGGCTAGAAAGGACTTATCCCAGAACGGTTTGTGATTCGGCGTGGCTTTAAAACGAAACTCAAACGCCACGCCGCGAAAAATAAGACCGATCAACATTAATGTCAGCGGAATGGCCAGCGCATCGGCGATCACCGCATAAGCAAGAGGAAACGCACCGAAAAGCCCGGCGCCGCCGAGCACCAGCCAGGTTTCGTTACCATCCCACACCGGCGCGACGCTGTTCACCATAACGTCCCGTTCGCCGCCGTCCTGAATCGCCGGGAAAAGAATACCGATGCCCAGATCGAAGCCGTCCATCACGATATACATCAGCGTGGCAAAGACGATGATGACAAACCAGATAAGCGATAAATCGATGCCCATTATTTTTTCTCCTCCGCCTGCAAACTTTCACCCGCCGCAGAGAGCGGGCGCGCCGGTCTGCCGTCGGTTGCGTGTTCATCCCAGGGCTGCGGTCCTTTCTTAATCAACCGCACCATATAGCTGTAGCCGACGCCGAAGACTGAGGTGTACACCACGATAAAGGCCAGCAGGCTCAGGCTCATCTGTAAGGTGCTGTGCAGGGAAACCGCATCCGCCGTGCGCAGCAGCCCATAGACGACCCAGGGTTGCCGACCGACTTCGGTGGTCACCCAACCAGCAAGAATGGCAATCAACACCGCCGGGCCCATGCACAGCGCGAAGTACAGGAAGGGGCGCGATGCATAAAGCCGCTGGCGAAAACGTAACCACAAAGCGGCAACGCCGAGCGCGATCATCAATAGCCCCATCCCGACCATCAGACGAAATGACCAGAAGACAATGGTGGAGTTGGGCCGATCCGCTTTCGGGAAATCTTTCAGCGCAGGCACTTGTTCATGCAGCGAGTGGGTGAGGATCAGGCTGCCGAGAGAAGGGATTTCCACCGCGTATCGCGTGCGCTCTTGTTCCATATCCGGCAAGCCAAACAACAACAACGGCGTGGCTTCACCGGGCGGATTTTCCCAGTGCCCCTCAATGGCGGCGATCTTCGCGGGCTGATGCTTCAGTGTGTTCAGGCCATGCATATCGCCAATAAAGGCCTGCAGTGGCGCAACGGCCAGCGCCATCCACATCGCCATCGACAACATTTTGCGGATTGCCGGTGTGTCATTGCGGTGCAGCAAGTGCCAGGCAGCGGAAGCGCCAACGAAGAGGGCAGTGCTGAGGAACGCGGCAATGGTCATATGCAGTAAACGGTACGGGAACGAGGGGTTAAAAATGACTGCGAACCAGTCGACAGGGATCACCTGACCATTTTCAATGGCAAACCCTTGCGGCGTATGCATCCAGCTATTAGAGGCAAGGATCCAGAACGTGGACATCAGCGTGCCCAGCGCCACCATGCAGGTAGCGAAAAAGTGCAGCCCCGGCCCCACTTTATTCCAGCCAAACAGCATGACGCCGAGAAAACCCGCTTCAAGGAAGAAGGCGGTCAGCACCTCATAGGTGAGCAATGGCCCGGTAATACTGCCGGCAAATTGGGAAAAGCCGCTCCAGTTGGTACCAAACTGATAAGCCATTACCAGCCCGGAGACCACGCCCATGCCGAAGTTGACGGCGAAGATCTTCAACCAGAAGTGATACATCGCGCGCCAGTCGGGATTTTTGGTTTTCAGCCATAACCCTTCAAGCACCACCAGATAGCTGGCGAGCCCGATGGTGATAGCAGGAAAAATAATGTGAAACGAGACCGTAAAGGCGAACTGAAGCCTTGCCAGATGGAATGCATCGAATTCGAACATGCCCGGTTACCCCACAAAAAAAAACACCCCTAAGCTAAGGGGTGAATACGACAGGTTATCAGTAAGTATTATTTCTCTTGCGGCTCTCCGCTACCCAGCTCTGCACCGGTCAGCGGATCAACGCCGGGATCGGATTGCGTACGCTTCGCCATCGCTTTCACCAGCGCGCGCTGTTTATCGTTGAGTTGTACCGTGGCGAGGCCATCGCCGCCATCCACGGCAGGTTGCGGATCGGCCACGTAGTCGAAGTTCTCGTCGCTGTTCCAGCTTCCGCGCGGATCGTCGCCCTCGGACATGTTGTAGTACACATTGCTGTACTGTTCGATGGGCGGCAATTTACCTGGCGGAAAGTTATTACGGATGGAATAGAGCGCTTTCTCGAAGGAGAGCTGATGCGCCGCTTCTCGCGTCATCAGGAAACTCAGCGCATCTTTAACACCCGGATCGTCCGTGACATTAATCAGCCGCTCGTAAATAATTTTCGCGCGCGCTTCCGCCGCAATATTGGAGCGCATATCCGCCGTGACTTCGCCAATGGTATCAATATAAGCCGCCGTCCACGGCACGCCGCCGGAATTCGTCAGGGCAGGGCCGCCGCCATATAACAGCGAGGTAATATGGCTGTCATTGCCATTGGCGGTTAAAGAGCGATAAAGTTCCGCCTCTTTTTCTGTCCCTTCGGCCAGTTCGCCTTTCGCGCCTTTATTCAGCATGCCGACCAGAGTTCCAATAATTTCCAGATGGCTTAATTCTTCGGTGGCAATATCCATCAACATCTCTTTGCGGCCCACATCGTCATCACCCAGACCCTGAGTGAAATAACGGCAGGCGGCCGCCAGCTCGCCTTGCGGGCCGCCGAACTGTTCCAGTAAGAGGTTCGCCAGCCCTGGGTTTGGCTCGCTGACGCGTACGGTGTACTGTAGTTGTTTTACGTGTCGAAACATAAATTCTCCTGATGCTTTAGTTTATTTTTTAGCTTCCACACCGGCAGCGGCATCGCGAAGTAAAAATTGTTCGGTAACGTCGGGTAAATGATTAAATGCCCATTCAGCCATCGCTTTCTCTTCGGCAAGAATTTGTTTGAAAATATCGATGCTGGCAATATCACCGACTTTTTCTGCCGCCGTAATTAATGACGTATAACAGGCAATTTCAAATTGCTCGAATACGTAGCTGCTAATTGAGCCTTTGACAACTTCATCAGAAGCAAACATGCCTCCAACGGCCTGACCCATCGCGCTCATTTTACTGGTGGCATCTTTCATTAATGAGCGATTAATATTGTTGCGGTCGAGAACCTCTTCCAGAAGTTTAATTTGCCCTTTAGTTTCAGTTAAGTGCTGCTCAATTCTTGCACGCAGGTCGGGATAATTATCGATGCGGCTGCTCATTGCGCTAAGCATCGATTCCGCTTGTTTTTCCATGGCGTGCGCGTCGCGTAGCCAGTCATGATAATTTTCTTGCGGCGTCATAGTACATTCCTCTTTTTTGGGGCTGTCTCATTGACCCTGAAGAATAATATTATCAGGGATGACATCTGCTGGCGGTTATTAGCTTCCAGCTTTTTGATTAATATTTGAAGTGGCTATTTTGGTAAGTAATGTATCGGTGGTTTTTTCTTCTTCTAAGGTTTCAGCAAGTAATTGCTGTGCCTTTTTCAGACCTAACTGACTGGCGAGGGTACAAAGCGTGCCGTAAGAGGCAATTTCGTAATGTTCGACTTTTTGTGCTGCTGCAATCAGCCCGGCATCGCGTACGCTGCCTTTTTCCGTGGCTTCAATGACTTCATTAGCTTCATCGATCAACCCTTCCATGGCGTGACATTTCATACGCTTAAGCTTGATATTTGGCTCAGCTTCTACCAACTGATCGAGGCGCTCAATCTGCCCCTGGGTTTCTTCATAGTGCTTTTTGAAAGCTTCAGACAGCTCGCTGCTTGAAGATTCGCGCGCCAGTTTGGAGAGTGCGCGGGTCAGTTGCTTTTCCGCGCTGTAAATATCAGAGAGCGAATGAATAAATAGATCAGTAACGGAATTAATCTGCATAGTGAATTACCTTTCATGCAAGAGAAAATAATGGCGAGCCATTTTGACTCGCCGTAAAATACTAATAACTAAATTGCTTGAAGCGAGGTGGTAAAAAATCACTCACCAGATTTACGGCCGCCGCCATGGCTATTTTGACCGCCTTTTTTCCCGGCTTCAGATGCACGCTGCGGATCATTTTTAAAATTACCGCCGCTATGTTGACCACCTTTACGACCTGCTTCGGATGCTTTTTCACGATCTTCTGCGAAATTTCCAGAACCGCCACGATGTTCAGCCATGTTATTTCTCCAATTTCGTTGGTTAAAATAAAACGACATATTTTGCATCTCAATGTCGTCGGTGTTCGTGATTAAAGTTAGTCGCTATCGATAATTAGTCAAACCGAAGCGGGAAAAATTGCTTTGTTGAAAAATTAGTCACTGAGTTTATATTCCAGATTTGTTGTATCGGTCATATATCTTTGCAGATAAAGAAGTTATAGCTTGTTTTTATAGATATTGAATAATAACCATAGTTACAAAATGCCTGAAATGACGGAAAAATAGCCGAAATACTGACTTTTGTTTACTCATCTGCATTATCCTGAAATGCAGGTACATAAGTTTTATTAATCATTTTAAGACAAATCTTACAGGGGAGAGAGAGGAAGCGGTGAGGTGTGGTGCAGTTAACTTCTTTTGCTGCCGGGAAGAAGAGTTGAACCTTTATCAGTAATAAAAAAACCTTCAGGAACAGGAAATCCGGACCGATCCTGAAGGCATGCAAATGCATATTCGCTACCAGGATTAGTCTGCTAACAATTAAGAAAAGCGCCCTCAGAATAGTCCTGGTTAAGTTGTATCGTCAATGAATGTTACTATTTCATAGCGTGAATAATCATTTGGTTTAATTTTTAATGAATTGATTTTAAATGTTTTTTATTTATTTTTAGTGCCTGATGTTTCTGACGGAAAATATTTCCGCTGTCGCTGAATGCTATTTTTCTGTACAGATAAATTAATAATTCGCGTAAATGCAGCCTTCGTTCACACTTAATACCTTCGACAACAGAAGGAGGAATTTATGCAAACCGAACATAAAACCTGTAGCGATGCCTGCTATCAATGTGCCATTGCCTGTGAGCATTGCGCCGCGAGTTGTCTCAATGAAGAGGACATGGCAATGATGCGCGATTGCATCAAGCTGGATCTCCAGTGCGCGGCGCTCTGTCGGCTGGTGGGGCAGTTTATGGCGCTGGAGAATGCTTACCTGCAGCCGCTGTGCCGGGTGTGCGTGGATGTCTGCAAATCCTGCGCTGAAGAGTGCAGCAAGCACCCGCATGATCACTGCCAGCAGTGCGCGCAGGCGTGTCGAACCTGCGCGCAAGCCTGCCTGCAAATGGCCGCCTGATGCGGGCATAAGCGCGGCGGCGTTGCCCCGGTATCACTATTCCGGCGCAGCGTCGCTGCCTTGCTGTGACGGCCATTTCCAGTTTTGCACTTCCGGCAGATCTTCACCGTATTCGCGGACATAACGATGATGGGCGGCGATTTTCTCCTGTAACACATCAAGGATTGCGTCCGCTTTCCCCTGGAGCGATGGCACACGCAATATCGCTTCCTGCGCCAGATGAAAACGATCCAGTTCATTCAGCACGGTCATATCAAACGGCGTGGTGGTGGTGCCTTCCTCCATAAAGCCACGTACGTGGAAATTGCCGTGGTTATTGCGCAGGTAGGTCAACCGGTGGATCAAACTGGGGTAGCCGTGGAAGGCGAAAACGACCGGTTTATCAACGGTGAAAAGGGCGTCAAACGCCTGCTCGCTCAGGCCATGCGGGTGCTGATCGTGGGTCTGTAAAGCCATTAAATCGACGACGTTCACCACCTGAATGCGTAACGCTGGCAGGAATTCGCGCAGCAGATCGACCGCCGCGAGCGTCTCCATGGTGGGCACGTCACCGGCACAGGCCATCACCACATCCGGCGTTTCGCCTTCCTCAACCGTGCCCGCCCAGTACCAGATCCCCATTCCGTCCGCACAGTGCTTCGCTGCGTCATCCAGCGTCAGCCACTGCGGCGCAGGCTGTTTCCCGGCGACAATCACATTGATGCGATCCCAGGTTTTCAGGCAGTGATCCGCCACGCAGAGCAGCGTGTTGGCATCCGGCGGCAGATAAATGCGCACAATATCGGCCTTCTTGTTGGCAACGTGATCGATAAAGCCGGGATCCTGATGGCTATAACCGTTGTGATCCTGGCGCCAGACATGGGACGAGAGCAGATAATTCAGCGAGGAGATGGGCGCCCGCCACGGCAATTTTCGCGTCACTTTCAGCCACTTGGCATGCTGGTTAAACATCGAATCGACAATATGAATAAACGCTTCGTAGCAGTTAAACAGACCATGCCGCCCGGTGAGCAGATACCCTTCCAGCCAGCCCTGACATTGATGCTCGCTGAGGATCTCCATCACCCGGCCATCGGGCGCAAGCTGTTCATCCCACGGTTTTTGCGCCGCCTGCCACGTGCGGCTGGTGACATCGAACACCTTACTCAGGCGATTAGACGCCGTTTCATCCGGGCCAAAAAGGCGGAAGTTATCCGCATTTTCCTGGAAGATGCCTGCCAGATATGCGCCAAGTGCCGCAGTGGATTCCGCCTGGGTTTCGCCGGGCGAGGTGACTTCTACGGCGTACGATTGCAGTGCCGGTGTCACCAGTTCGCGGCGTAAGCGACCGCCGTTTGCCCACGGCGACGCGCCCATGCGTTTATCACCGGTCGGTGCCAGCGCGCGCAGTTCCGCCTTTAACTGACCGCGTTCATCAAAGAGATCCTCCGGCTGGTAGCTTTGCATCCAGCGTTGCAGGATCTGACGATGGTCATCGTTTTCCCGGCATGAAGAGACCGGCACCTGATGCGCGCGCCAGAAATCTTCCACCTTTTTGCCGTCCACGGTCTGTGGACCGGTCCAGCCTTTCGGGCTACGCAACAGAATGAGCGGCCAGCGCGGTAAGCGCTCTGCTGTCTGATGGCTGCGCGCCTGCTGCTGAAAATCCGCAATGTGGTCAAGGGCGATGTCCAGCGCCTGCGCCATATCGCGATGCATTTGCTCCGGCTCATGGCCGCTGACCAGCAGGGGTTCATACCCGTAGCCGCGAAACAGTTGAAACAGATCTTCATCGCTGGCGCGCCCGAGGATAGTCGGGTTAGCAATCTTGTAACCGTTAAGATGCAAAATTGGCAGCACCGCGCCGTCGCGCGCGGCATTGAGGAATTTAATCCCGTGCCAGCTTGAAGCCAGCGGGCCGGTTTCCGCTTCGCCATCGCCAATCACGCAGGCGGCAATCAGCGACGGGTTATCAAATACCGCGCCAAAGGCATGCGCCAGTGAGTAACCCAGCTCGCCGCCTTCATTAATGGAGCCGGGCGTTTCCGGCGCGGCGTGGCTGGGGATGCCGCCGGGAAAAGAGAACTGGCGGAACAATTTTTTCATCCCCTGCGCATCCTGGCTTACTTGCGGGTAAATCTCGCTGTAGAAGCCTTCAAGCCACGTATTCGCTACCATGCCAGGCCCGCCATGCCCTGGACCACAGATATAGATCATATCGAGATTGCGCTGGCATATCACGCGGTTGAGATGGGCATAAATAAAGTTAAGGCCGGGCGTGGTTCCCCAGTGCCCCAGCAGGCGCGGCTTGATGTGTTCCGGCTTGAGAGATTCGCGCAGTAAGGGGTTATCCATCAGGTAAATTTGTCCGACGGAGAGGTAATTCGCGGCCCGCCAGTAGCGATCGATCAGCTGAATGTCATGGTCAGAAAGGGAAGATGCCGTCATGCGTTCTCCTTTTGTATGGTTGCGATGAGGTCAGAAGAGGGAACTCCTGTAAAAGTGGGTTCCCCCTAAGCCTGGCATAGATGTTAAGGAGGGGCGTCGTGACGCGATTTCTGGCCTATGTTGTAAGCTTGATAAATGTTCACCCGGTGGAGAAGGTCAATGGCGAAAACAGTGATGCAGGAATATCTGGTTCTGGGCGGCGAGCACCATGGCGAAGTCTGGCGCGGCGTTTACCCGGCGCTCTGGTTAACGCTGCCGGATAACGATAAACGCGGCGGGCAGTTTTATACGCGCGACAGCGGAGAGAAGATCGAGTTACGCCCGGACGCGCAGCTTTTTATTACCGAATGGAAATCGCCACAGGGTTCGACCTGGCTACTGATTGCCGAAGAAAATTTAACCGAATTTGATGTTGCCGATGAAATTGCCCGTATTTTCCCGCCTTTGCGCCCGCTGGATGGGCCGTCCGACGATTTCGCCTGAATCTGATACTGAAAGCGAGCCAGGCTGCCAGGCTTCTGGATAGTGCTCTTCATCTGTGGAAACCGAAACGGCGAGGAACATAATGAAACACGATGAGACATTGCCCGGCGTGGCTGAAAGGGCCTGGGCGCTGAATTTCGAAGCCGGGTTTCGGCGGGCCGGGGCTTTTGTGTTACTGACGATTATTGTCGCCGCGCTGAGCGGCGTTTTTTCCGGCGGCTATTTTAGCCCGGCAGACAAAAGTAATGCTCAGCAGACGCTGAAAATCCACTATGAACGATTCGGGCGTCTGCAAAACGCCCAGACGCTAAAAATCACCCTGCAAACTCAGGCGGCGAAGAGGTATGTCATCAGCCTTGGTGGCGCATTTAATGAGAATTATCAACACGGCAATGTCTGGCCCCAGCCCGACAGCATGTACAGCCGGGGAGAAACGCTGTATCTGGTTTATAACAACATCACCGGCAGCGGCGCTTTTACGGTGTGGCTGAATACCACGCCGGGCACACCGGGAAAATCGATTAACACCGTCGCCATTAACGATGAACCGGGCATCCGGTTCTGGCAGTTCATTTATCCGTAGGAGAATAAAATGGAAATGGTGCTGCGGGCGTTGGCGATCTATTTAATCCTGTTACTGGTTTTTAAAGTGGTGGGACGCCGCGCGTTATTAGAGATGACCAGTTTTGACCTGATCCTGCTGTTGATCATCAGCGAGGCCACGCAACAGGCGCTCCTCGGCAACGACTTTTCCGTTACCGGTGCAATGCTGACCATTGTTACGCTGGTAGCGGTCGATATTTTGTTCGGGCTGGTGAAAAAATATCTCTCCGGGGCGGAGTCGGTCATTGATGGTTCGCCGGTTATCCTGGTTGAAAATGGCATTCCTCTTGTCGATAAACTGCAAAAAGTGGATGTCTCTTGTGATGATATTCTGGTCGCAGCGCGACAGAATCAGGGCATTACCGAGTTGAGTAAAATCCGTTATGCCATTCTCGAACGCAACGGGCATATCTCCATTATTCCCGTTGAGGGGTAGACACAACCCTTCTTAATTCTTTCGGGCTTCGCCGCGTTTTGGATTTTTATGCTATTCGGCCTGTTTCCCCGGCCCGCCAGCGCGGCGTGTCTTGCCGGGCAAAAAAACACCAGTACAATGATCAGACGCTGAATTCTCCCTTCTGATAGCAGGCCGCCATGATCGTCATAAAAACCTTTTTCCTGAGCCTGCTGTGCATCACGCTGCTCTCCCTTGCCGTCAGCCTCGCCCAGGCGATGCACCAGCGGGACACGCGCACGCAGCAAGGGTGGTGGGATGCCCGGCGTGATTCAGCCGGTATTGCGCCTGATGCGCGTAAAAATGCCCAACTCGCCATCGTGCAGGTTTATGCCGCACCCACCTGGGGCTGGAAAGGCGCGGTGGCGGTGCATCCGTGGATCATTTTCAAACGCGCCGGTGAAACGCACTATAACCGCTACGAAGTGATTAGCTGGGGCGCAGGCGATAAAGTGCGGCGTAACAGTAATATTCCTGATGGCTACTGGTACGGCGCACAGCCGCGCTTGCTGGTCGATCACCGTGGCCCGCAGGCCGAAGCGATGATCCCGCAGATTGAAGCGGCGATTGCTTCTTACCCGTGGCCGCAGACCTACCACGCCTGGCCTGGGCCAAACAGCAATACGTTTCTCGCACATATCGGGCGCGAAGTCCCGGCGCTGAAGCTGGATCTGCCCGCCAATGCGGTCGGCAAAGATTTCCGCTCGCTGCGCAATCCGATTGGCCTGCCACCCTCCGGCCGCGGCGTGCAGGTCTCCCTGCTCGGTGTTGCGGGCGTAACGCTGGGGGCGGAAGAGGGGTTTGAACTCAATCTACTGGGGCTGAATGTCGGGCTGGGTTTCACGCCGCTGCGCCTGCGTTTGCCGTTTATCGGCGGCCTTGGCAGCAATAATTTGCAGAAAGAGACCGCGGAACGCGCTCAGTGAGCAGGGCGTTCCGCTGCCGCGGTTGAGCTTGTTCTGGCTTAGCGTCAGCCTGCAATAACGGCCTTCAGGGGCGCAGAATAATGCGCCCCAGCACGCGGTTCTCTTCGGCGTAACGGTGGGCTTCCACCACCTCCTGTAGCGCAAACTCGCGATCAATAAGCACCCGTAACGTGCCATCACGCGCCTGCGCCAGCAGCGTGTCGACGGAGGCTCTGGCCTGTTCGTTAGCCAGTTCGCGCCCCCAGAACAGCCCGCTCAGCGTCTGATTGGCCTGCTGTAACGCCGCTAAATCGGCGCGGGTACTGCCCCCAGCGTTACCGGCCAGCACCACCGTTCCGCCTTCACGCAGGCAGGCGAAGGACTGTTCAAGCGTGGAGCCTGCCAGATCCAGCACGCTGTCCACGCCGCGCTGTTGGGTGAGCGTTTGCACCTCGGCCACAATATCCTGCTGGCGGTAATCGAGCGCCACATCAAGACCCAGTTCGTGAAGTTTTGCCACGCGGGCGCTGCCGGAAAGTGTCGCCAGCACGCGCGCGCCGCGCGCTTTCGCCAGTTGAATGGCGGCCACGCCAACGCCGCCCGCACCGCCCTGGATCAGCAGCGTTTCGCCAGCCTGAAGATGAAGACGGGAAGAGAGCGCCCAGGCGGCGGTACCAAAGCTAACCGGGATCACGGCGGCGGTCACCACATCCAGTCCATCAGGGATAACCCAGCTCCATGCGGCGGGCACAGCGCGGTATTGGGCATGTGAACCGCTAAGCGCAATGGTGGCAACGCGCTGGCCGGGCTGGCGGTTTTGCACATTTTTACCCACCGCCACAATGGTGCCCGCCGCCGAATAGCCGGGAACAGTGCCCTGCGAAGAAGGGGCGGCGGTGGCGCGATTAATCACATCGCCGCCTTCAAGGGCGATTGCTTCAACCTTAATCAACACCTCATCTGCGCCGCAAATGGGTTGCGGCACATCGATATAGCGCAATACGTCCGGTTTTCCGGGCTGAAAATAGACAGCGGCTTTCATCTTTTCTCCTCGCTATAACGCGAAGGGTTCGCGCAGGTTAATGTTCTGGTCAGGCAAAGAATAGCCGCATACAGCCATAATTGAATATTCTGATGTTGGTTATAGATATCTGTTTTTCCAATAATAATTGCACTGCTATTGCGCGCATATGTTCAGAAAGAGTGCAGGTGGTTTTTGAAAAAACACCCGGCAAATAGCATTTTTGTTTAAAAAACAACATATTGAATTTCTGGCATGCCGCTTGCTGATTGAATTCCATCTTGTATACCAGCAGGAATTCAACGATGGCGTTAATGACAGGAAAAACACTGGCTGCATGGCAGCAGCGCATCCGGCAGGAGAGTGAGTCGGTTTATTCGCTTTTAAAAGCGCATATTGATGCTTTATCCCTTGAGGATAATGCCTGGCTGGTGATCGCCAGCGACGCGCAGTTGCAGGCGCAAATTAATGCGTTACTGCCGCTGTACCGCAATAATCCCGATGCGTTTCCGCTGTTCGGCGTGCCTTTCGCCGTCAAAGACAATGTGGATGTGGCGGGCTGGCCGACCACGGCGGCGTGCCCGGCGCTCAAATTTATCGCTGAAAGAGATGCCACCGCCGTTGCCCGGCTGAAAGCGGCCGGGGCGATTGTGATTGGTAAAACCAACCTCGATCAGTTCGCCACCGGGCTGGTCGGCACGCGTTCCCCCTACGGCGCAGTGCCGAACACCTTTGATCCGGCGTATGTCAGCGGCGGCTCCAGTTCGGGGTCGGCTTCCGTAGTGGCGCGCGGCCTGGTGCCGTTTGCCTTTGGCACTGACACCGCCGGTTCGGGGCGCGTGCCTGCCGGGTTTAACAATATTGTCGGACTGAAGCCGACCAAAGGCTGGCTCTCGGCAACCGGCGTGCTGCCCGCCTGCCGTCTGAATGACACGCTGTCGGTGTTTGCCCTGACGGTGGAAGATGCGTTTTACATCGCGACGCTGGCGGGCGGCGCAGACAGTGAAGATGCTTACTCACGCGTTAATCCGGCAACGGCACCAGCGGCCATCCCGCAAAACCCGGTTTTCGCCATCCCGGCAGAGCTGCGTTTCTTTGGCGATACGCAGGCTGAAGCCGCCTGGCTGAGCGCGCTGGAGGCATTGCGCACCAGCGACGCGACGTTGCAGCCGATTGATTTCTCGCCGTTCTACCAGCTTGCCGAGCAGCTTTATCAGGGGCCGTGGGTGGCGGAACGTACCGCCTCTGTCGGCGAGATGCTGCACCATCCGGAGCAGATGGACCCCACGGTGCACACTATTATTTCCGCCGGGCTGAACTACAGCGCGGTGGATGCCTTTAACGCGGAGTACCTGCGTGCAGAGCTGACGCAAAAAATTCAGCGCGCCCTGAGCGAGGTTGATGCGTTGGTGGTGCCGACATCGCCCACCATCCGTACGCTGGAAGAGATAAAGCAGGAACCGATTCTCTTCAACTCGCAGTTTGGCACCTACACCAACTTTACCAACCTTGCGGATCTCTGTGCACTGGCCTTGCCTGCGCCGTTTCGCGCCGACGGTTTACCGGCCGGGATCACGCTGATCGCTCCGGCCTGGTATGACCGCGCGCTGGCGGATTTCGGCCTGCGCTGGCAACAGCAACTGGCGCTGCCGCTTGGTGCGACCGGCCAGCCATTCACCCCGCCAGCGGCGGCATTACCGGTTTCTCAACACCATGTTCGCGTTGCCGTGGTGGGCGCGCATCTGCGCGGCATGCCGCTGAATTTCCAGCTCACCACCCGTGATGCCGCGTTTGTCGAAGCCACCGAAACCGCGCCGTGCTACCGGCTGTATGCGCTGGCAAACACCACACCGCCCAAGCCGGGCATTGCCCGCCAGGCGCAGGGCGCAGCCATTGCGGTGGAGCTATGGGATATCCCACTGGCGCGCTTTGGTGAGTTTGTCGCAGAGATCCCCGCGCCGCTCGGTATCGGTTCGCTACAACTGGCCGATGGACGCTGGGTGAAAGGGTTTATCTGCGAACCGGCAGCGCTGCACGATGCCACCGACATTACTGAATTTAAAGGCTGGCGTAACTGGATTGCCCGCCAGGAGAGCAAACATGTTTAACACTGTACTGATTGCCAACCGGGGCGAAATTGCCTGTCGCGCCATCCGCACGCTGCAACGTCTGGGTATCAAAAGCGTGGCGGTCTATTCCGACGCGGATAAAAATGCCGAACATGTCAAACAGGCCGATATTGCCGTGGCACTCGGCGGCGAAAAGGCCAGCGACAGTTACCTGCGTATCGACAAAATTATCGCCGCAGCGCAGGAAACGGGCGCACAGGCTATCTGGCCGGGTTACGGATTTTTGTCGGAAAGCCTGCCGTTTGCCGCCGCCTGCGAACAGGTTGGTATTGTTTTTGTCGGGCCGACTGCACAGCAGATTGGCGAGTTTGGGCTGAAACACAGGGCGCGCGAGCTGGCCGCCGAGGCGGGCGTGCCGATGACGCCGGGCACCGGTCTGCTCGACACGCTGGACGCAGCGCTTGCAGCCGCAGCGAATATTGGCTATCCGGTGATGCTGAAAAGCACGGCGGGCGGCGGCGGTATTGGTCTGACGCACTGCGCCGATGCGCAGGCGCTCCATGGTGCCTGGGAGAGCGTGCGGCGGCTTGGCGAACAGTTTTTTAGCGACGCCGGCGTGTTTGTCGAGCGCTGCATCGATCGCGCGCGGCATATTGAAGTGCAGATCTTTGGCGACGGCAAAGGCAATGTCGTGGCGCTCGGCGAGCGCGACTGCTCATTGCAGCGCCGCAACCAGAAAGTGGTGGAAGAAACCCCGGCGCCGAACCTGCCAGCCACTACCCGTGAAGCGCTGCTCAGCGCGGCGGTGCAGCTTGGCAAACTGGTCAATTACCGCAGCGCGGGCACCGTGGAATTTATCTACGACGCGCAGCGGGATGCGTTCTACTTTCTGGAGGTCAACACCCGTTTGCAGGTGGAGCATCCGGTCACCGAGTGCGTTACCGGGCTGGATCTGGTCGAGTGCATGCTGCGCGTGGCGGCGGATGAAGCGATTGACTGGGCGCGTCTGCAACAGGCACCGCAGGGCGCGGCCATCGAAGTGCGTATCTACGCCGAAAACCCGCTGAAAAACTTCCAGCCCAGCCCCGGTGTTTTAACCGAAGTCGCTTTCCCGCCTGATGTGCGTGTGGATACCGGGGTGACCACCGGCAGTGAAGTGTCGGCATTTTACGACCCGATGATCGCCAAACTGATTGTACAGGGTGCCAGCCGCGAAGAGGCGCTGGCAAAACTGCAGGCTGCGCTCGACACCACTCGCCTGCATGGCATTACCACGAACCTGGATTATCTGCGCCAGATCACCGCCAGCGAAGCCTTCCGTAATGGCAGCATGTGGACGCGGATGCTCGACAGTTTTGAAGCGCACGCGGCGGTGATTGAGGTGCTGCAACCGGGCACCTGGAGCAGCGTTCAGGATTATCCGGGTCGCCTTGGTTACTGGGATATCGGCGTGCCGCCTTCCGGCCCGATGGACGATTTTGCTTTCCGCCTGGCCAACCGCATTGTCGGTAACCACGACGCGGCGGCGGGGCTGGAGTTCACCCTGCAAGGCCCGGTGCTGCAATTTCACAGCGCAGCGGTGATCGCTCTGACCGGGGCGGATTGCCAGGCGACGCTGGATGGCGAAGCGGTGCCATTATGGCAACCGATCACCGTTAACGCCGGACAGATTCTGGCGTATGGGCGCGCGCAGGTCGGCTGCCGCGCGTATCTCGCGGTACGTAACGGCATTGATGTGCCGCAATACCTTGGTAGCCGCTCCACCTTTGCGCTCGGGCAGTTTGGCGGCCACGCCGGACGCACGCTGAAAGTCGCCGATTTGCTGCCGATTTCACGCCCGCAACTGGCCGCCTGCACCACGCCCGCGCCGGTGAGCGAACCCCAGGCGATAAGCCCGTCGCTGATCCCGGAGTATGGCGAACTGTGGCGCATCGGCGTGCTGTACGGGCCGCACGGCGCGCCGGATTTCTTTACCCAGGACGCGATCGACGAGTTCTTCGCCAGCGACTGGCAAGTGCATTACAACTCTAACCGCCTCGGCGTGCGGCTGGTCGGGCCGAAACCAGGCTGGACGCGGCCAAACGGCGGCGAGGCCGGTCTGCACCCCTCTAACGTTCACGACTGCGAATACGCCATCGGCGCGATTAACTTTACCGGCGACTTCCCGGTGATCCTCACCCGCGATGGCCCAAGCCTCGGCGGTTTTGTCTGCCCGGTGACCATCGCTAAAGCAGAGTTGTGGAAAGTCGGGCAGGTCAAACCGGGCGATCGCATCCGCTTCTACCCGATCAGCGTGGAAGAGGCGGTGGCGCGGGAAAAAGCGCAGGAGCGCAGCATTGAGACGCTGCATGCCAGCCATCTGGCGGAATTCGCCACGCCATCCCTTGCCGATCGCGACGGGGTTTCCGCCACAGCGCTGGTATCGCTGCCCGCCGCTGCTGGCGCGCCTGCGATTGTCTATCGCCAGGCCGGGGATAACTACATTCTGATTGAGTATGGCGACAACGTGCTGGATCTGGCGCTGCGTCTGCGCGTTCACCTGTTGATGGAACAACTGCGCAAACGGGCGCATCCGGGCGTGAAAGAGCTGTCGCCAGGCGTGCGCTCTTTGCAGGTGCGTTATGACAGTCTCGCTATTAGCCAGCAGGAACTGGTGGCGCTGCTGCTGGAGCTGGAGTCGCACATTGGCGATGTTAGCCAGATGAAAGTGCCGTCACGCATTGTGCATCTGCCGATGGCGTTTGAAGACAACGCCACGCTGGATGCGGTCAGCCGCTACAAAGACACGGTGCGTGCGACAGCACCATGGTTGCCCAACAACGTGGACTTTATTCAGCGCATCAACGGTCTGGCGAGCCGCGAAGCGGTGAAGGCGACGATTTTTGACGCCAGCTATCTGATCCTGGGCCTTGGCGATGTCTATCTCGGCGCGCCCTGCGCGGTGCCGATTGATCCACGCCATCGTCTGCTGAGTTCCAAATATAACCCGGCGCGCACCTTTACCGCCGAAGGCACCGTCGGGATCGGCGGGATGTACATGTGCATCTACGGCATGGATTCCCCCGGCGGCTATCAACTGGTGGGCCGCACGCTGCCTATCTGGAACAAGTTCCTCAAAAACGCGCAATTTGCCGCCAACGAGCCGTGGCTGCTGCACTTCTTCGACCAGGTGCGTTTCTACCCGGTAAGTGAAGCGGAACTCACCCAGTTGCGTGACGATTTCCGCGAAGGCCGCGCCACCATCCGCATTGAAGAGACGGTGTTTGATTTCCCGCAGCATTTGCAGTTCCTGCGTGATAACGCCGCCGACATTGCCGAATTCCGCACCCGCCAGGCGGAAGCCTTCGAAGCGGAAGTGGAGCGCTGGCAACTGGACGATCAGGCCAGCGTAGCGGAAAGCCTGCCGCCGGAAGTGATTGCCGAAGATGACGACGCATTGCCGGTGTGCGCCGATATGAGCGGCAACATCTGGAAAGTGCTGGTTAATCCCGGCGATGCGGTGACAGAAGGCCAGCCGCTGGTGATCGTCGAAGCGATGAAGATGGAGCTGGCCATCAACGCGCCGCAGAGCGGCAAGGTTAAACGCATAGCCTGCCAGCCGGGGCGTCCGGTCAGCCCCGGCGACACGCTGCTGTGGCTGGAATAAGGGAGACGGATGATGAGCGAAAAGGGCAGTAAAAAACGCGCAGTCGGTCTGGCGGAGCGCATTTATCACGAACTGAAAAACGACATCTTTGATTTTCGCTTAATGCCGGGCGCGCATTTCAGCGAAAACGAGATTTCCGAGCGGATGTCCGCCAGCCGTACCCCGGTACGGCAGGCGCTGTTCTGGCTTGAACATGAAGGGTATGTGCAGGTTTACTCGCGCAGCGGCTGGCAGGTGAAACCTTTTGATTTCAATTATTTCGAGGCGCTGTACGACTTTCGTATCGTGCTGGAAAGGGAAGCGGTGCGTCGCCTGTGCGGCATGCCGCCGGGCATCTGTTCAGAACATCTGGCGCCGCTGGTCAGCTTCTGGATCGACGCGCCGCGCATGGAGCCGAGCAAAGCGTTATCGCTGCAGGATGAGCAATTTCACACCACGCTGGTACGCGCCAGCGGCAACAGTGAAATGGTACGGGTACATGTGGAGTTGACCGAAAAGATGCGCATCATTCGCCATCTTGATTTCACCCGCAATGACCGTGTGGATGCGACCTACAACGAACATGCCCGTGTTTTACAGGCGATCCTGAAACAGCAAACCGAGGAGGCGCAGCGCATTCTGACCGAGCACATTTCTCAGAGCAAAGCCGAGGTCAGGAAAATCACCTTACACATGCTCCAGCAGGCAAGTTTACAACCCGTTTCACCGTAGCCGTGGTTCCGCCCCGTCGTCCGGCGGGGAATTTTAATCACTCAATATCATTTAGGGGTTTTGTAATGAAAAGACGTTCTTTACTGAAAGCTTTTGCCCTGTCAGCCACTTTTTTGAGCATGGGCTTGTCGTTACAGGCATACGCAGCAGACACCATCAAAGTGGGGATCATGCACTCTCTCTCCGGCACCATGGCCATTTCAGAAACGCCGTTGAAAGACATGGCGCTGATGACCATTGATGAAATTAACGCCAAAGGCGGCGTGCTGGGTAAAAAGCTGGAGCCGGTGGTGGTCGATCCCGCCTCTAACTGGCCGCTGTTTGCGGAAAAAGCGCGTCAACTGTTGACCCAGGATAAAGCCGCGGTGGTTTTTGGCTGCTGGACCTCGGTTTCGCGCAAATCGGTGCTGCCAGTGTTTGAAGAGCTGAACGGCCTGCTGTTCTACCCGGTGCAATATGAAGGGGAAGAGATGTCGCCGAACGTGTTCTACACCGGCGCGGCACCAAACCAGCAGGCGATCCCGGCGGTGGAATACATGATGAGTGAAGACGGCGGCAGCGCAAAACGCTTCTTCCTGCTCGGCACCGACTATGTCTACCCGCGCACCACCAACAAAATTCTGCGCGCCTTCCTGCACTCCAAAGGCGTACAGGATAAAGACATTGAAGAAGTCTATACCCCGTTTGGTTACAGCGATTACCAGACTATCGTTGCCAATATCAAGAAATTCTCCGCAGGCGGCAAAACGGCTGTGATTTCCACCATCAACGGTGACTCCAACGTGCCGTTCTATAAAGAGCTGGCGAACCAGGGCATCAAAGCGACCGATGTGCCGGTGGTGGCCTTCTCGGTCGGCGAAGAGGAACTGCGCGGTATCGACACCAAACCGCTGGTCGGCCATCTGGCGGCGTGGAACTACTTTGAGTCGGTCAGCAACCCGGTGAACACTAAATTTGTGGCGGATTACCGTGCCTATGCCAAAGCGCACAAACTGCCGAACGCCGATACCGTAGTGACCAACGATCCAATGGAAGCAACCTATGTCGGCATCCATATGTGGGCGCAGGCGGTTGAGAAAGCGGGAACCACCGACGTGGATAAAGTCCGTGCGGCGATGGCAGGCCAGACCTTCGCCGCGCCAAGTGGCTTTACGTTGACCATGGATGCCACCAACCACCACTTACACAAACCAGTGATGATTGGCGAAATCGAAGAGAACGGTCAGTTCAACGTGGTGTGGAATACCGATAAGCCGATCCGCGCCCAGCCGTGGAGCCCGTACATTGCGGGCAACGATAAAAAACCGGATTACCCGGTAAAAACCGGCGGTAAATAAGCCCGTGCGGTACGTGTCAGGGGCAGGTGTACTGCCCCTGACAGTGGTTGAATGTTCCGGCCTGGCCGGATAACCATCAAAAGACGCTGACACATGAAAATATTCCCGGCTTTGGGCTTTCTCCTTTTCGGCTGCCTGCTGATGACCGCGACGGCGCAGGCCGGGCCTGCCGCTGATTATGGCAAGGCCAGCCGCACGCAGCAGGCGCAACTGCTTCAGCAGTGGTCTGCCGCGCCGGAGGCATCGCGTTTGCCGTTGTTGCAGGCGCTGAATGACGAAACGGTGGTCACCGATGCGAATGGTCAACTCTTCAGCGAGCAGAACGGCAAACTAACGGCGCTGGAAGGCGACGCAGCGCCTGCGGGTGCGACGAAAAAAGTGTTTATGAATAACCGCATTCGCGGCCTGGTGGCCAGCGCGCTGGCCACGCACCAACTGGTCAGCCCGGACGACAGCGTCCGCCTGCGCGCGGCATTGACGTTGCAAAACAGCGCGCAGGCCGATCAACTGCCGTTTCTCAGCGCACGGCTGGCGGCGGAAAAAAACGACGGCGTACATACTGCGCTCGCCATTGCGGTGGCGAACCTGCAACTTGCTGATAGCCGCGCCGAACGGCGTTTGCAGGCGGTGAAACTATTGGGCGAAGCCAGCGATCCGCAGGTGCAGGCCAGCCTGCAACGTCTGACGCAGCCGCAAAATGAGCCGGACTCCGCGGTGCGTGAAGCCGCCGCTGACAGCCTGAAGCAGGTACAGCAACGCCTGAGATGGGGCGACTGGCTCGGACAAGCGTTCAGCGGGATTTCGCTCGGATCGATCCTGCTGCTGGCGGC
The DNA here is from genome assembly GCF_003028445.1 of Kosakonia sp. H7A. Taxonomy (NCBI): domain Bacteria; kingdom Pseudomonadati; phylum Pseudomonadota; class Gammaproteobacteria; order Enterobacterales; family Enterobacteriaceae; genus Kosakonia; species Kosakonia sp. H7A. The sequence goes on from NZ_PYTZ01000002.1 coordinate 806,006, forward strand.
GCTGGGGCTGGCGATCACTTACGGTTTGCTCGGCGTGATTAATATGGCGCACGGCGAAATGTTGATGCTGGGCGCGTACTCCACCTGGCTGGTGCAGGATCTGTTTCAACGCTTTGCCCCCGACTGGCTGGCGATTTACCCGCTGGTGGCGCTGCCGGTGGCATTTTTTATCACCGCCATCATTGGCATGCTGCTGGAGCGCACCATTATTCGTCATCTCTACGGACGGCCGCTGGAAACCCTGCTCGCCACCTGGGGAATTAGCCTGATGCTGATTCAACTGGTGCGCGTACTGTTTGGCACGCAGAACCTGGAAGTCGCCAACCCGGCGTGGCTCTCCGGCGGCTGGTCGGTACTGCCGAACCTGGTGCTGCCCTGGAACCGTATCGCGGTGATTGTGTTTGTTATCGGCGTGCTGATCCTCACCTGGCTGCTGCTGAACAAAACCCGCCTCGGCATGAACGTGCGGGCGGTGACGCAAAACCGCCGCATGGCGGATTGCTGCGGTGTACCGACCGGGCGCGTCGATATGCTGGCTTTCGGTTTAGGTTCCGGTATTGCCGGGTTGGGCGGGGTGGCGCTGTCGCAACTCGGTAACGTCGGCCCGGAACTGGGACAGGGCTACATTATTGACTCTTTCCTCGTGGTGGTAACCGGCGGCGTCGGACAACTGGCGGGCACGGTCGTGGCGGCGCTGGGCCTCGGCGTGCTGAACAAAGTCCTTGAGCCGCAAATCGGCGCGGTGCTGGGCAAGATCGCGATCCTGGTATTGATCGTGCTGTTTATTCAGAAACGACCGCAAGGGTTGTTTGCATTCAAAGGGCGGGTAATTGACTGATGAGCCAACCTATTACGTTAACTATCGCCCGACGCGCGCCGCGCCTGACCTGCATGCTCGCTTCACTGCTGCTGGCCGCGTTGCTGATCCTGCCCTTTTTCGCGCTGCTTCCGGCGGAAAATCCGCTGGCGATTTCCACCTATACGCTGACGCTGATTGGCAAAATTCTCTGCTACGCCATTGTCGCGGTGGCGCTGGATCTGGTGTGGGGCTACGCGGGGCTGCTGTCGCTGGGGCACGGGTTGTTTTTCGCCCTCGGCGGTTATGCGATGGGAATGTATCTGATGCGCCAGGCCGCCGGTGACGGGCTGCTGGCGTTTATGTCGTTTCTCTCGTGGACGGAATTACCGTGGTTCTGGGCCGGAACGCAGTACTTCGCCTGGGCGCTGTGCCTGGTGATCCTGGTGCCGGGCCTGCTGGCACTGGTGTTCGGCTATTTCGCCTTTCGCTCGCGCATTAAAGATGTCTACTTCTCGATCATGACCCAGGCGCTGACCTACGCCGGGATGCTGCTGTTTTTTCGCAACGAAACCGGCTTTGGCGGCAACAACGGCTTTACCGGTTTTACCACGCTGCTCGGCTTTCCAGTATCGGCAACCGGTACGCGCATCGCGCTGTTTGTGGCAACGGTGCTGCTGCTGGCAGGATCGCTAGCGATTGGCGTGATGCTGACGCGCAGCAAGTTTGGCCGGGTGCTCACTGCCGTGCGCGACGCGGAAAACCGGCTGATGTTCTGCGGCTACGATCCGAAAGGCTACAAGCTTTTCGTCTGGACGCTCTCCGCCGTGCTGTGCGGGCTGGCGGGCGCGCTGTATGTGCCGCAGGTGGGGATTATCAACCCCAGTGAAATGTCGCCGACCAACTCGATTGAAGCGGCGATTTGGGTGGCGCTCGGCGGGCGCGGTTCGCTGATTGGGCCGATCCTCGGTGCCGGGATCGTGAACGGCGCGAAGAGCTGGTTTACCGTTGCTTTCCCGGATGTGTGGCTCTTTTTCCTTGGGTTGATGTTTATTCTTGTGACGCTGTTCCTGCCGCGCGGCGTGATTGGCCTGCTCAAACGGAGGAAGCATGACTGATTCCCTTTTTACCCAGCCGCAGTTGCAGGACCGCTACCGCGAAACTACCGATCCGGTGCTGCAACTGGAAAAAATCAACGTCACCTTTGATTCGTTTCGCGCATTGACGGATTTGTCACTGTCGATTGGCGTGGGGGAACTGCGCTGCGTGATCGGGCCAAATGGCGCAGGCAAAACCACGCTGATGGATATCATTACCGGTAAAACACGGCCGGACAGCGGCACGATAACCTACGATCAGAATATCGATCTTACCGGGATGTCGCCGGTGGACATTAGCCGTGCGGGCATTGGGCGTAAGTTCCAGAAACCCACGGTGTTTGAAGCGTTAAGCGTGACGGAAAACCTCGAAATTGCGCTGAAAATGGATAAGTCGGTGTGGACCAGCCTGCGCGCCAGGCTCAGCGGCGAGCAGCGGGATCGCATTGATGAAGTGCTGCTGTTGTTGCGGCTGACCGAGCATCGACATCGCCCGTCCGGGCTGCTTTCCCACGGGCAAAAACAGTTTCTGGAAATTGGCATGCTGCTGGTTCAGGAACCGCATTTGCTGTTGCTGGATGAGCCCGCCGCCGGTCTGACGGATGCCGAAACGGATTATATTGCCGAGCTGTTTCGCACGCTGGCGGGCAAACACTCGCTGATGGTGGTGGAGCATGATATGGGCTTTGTCGAAACCATTGCCGACTATGTGACCGTGCTGCATCAGGGGCAAGTGCTGGCAGAAGGTTCGCTGCGCGAAGTACAGGCCAACGAGCAGGTTATCGACGTTTATCTGGGGCGCTAATATGTTGCAGGTGAAAGAGTTAAACCAGTATTACGGCGGCAGCCACATTTTGCGTGGCTTGTCGTTCGAGACCACGCCGGGTGAAATTACCTGCCTGCTGGGGCGCAATGGTGTGGGAAAAACCACGCTGCTGAAGTGCCTGATGGGGCTGATCCCGGCGAAATCCGGCACGGTTCACTGGCAGGGCAAACTGATCAATAACAGCAAGCCGCACCAGCGGGTGCAGCAGGGGATCGCCTACGTTCCGCAGGGGCGGGAGATTTTCCCCCGTCTGACCGTCGAAGAGAATCTGCTGATGGGGCTGTCGCGCTTTTCGGGACGCCAGGCGAAAACTGTTCCCGACGAGATTTACGATCTCTTCCCGGTGCTGCGCGAGATGAAGCAGCGGCGGGGCGGCGATCTCTCCGGCGGGCAACAGCAGCAGCTTGCCATCGGGCGGGCGCTGGCCTGCAAGCCACAGTTGTTGATCCTCGACGAGCCAACGGAAGGTATTCAGCCCTCGGTTATCAAGGAGATTGGCGCGGTGATCCGCAGCCTGGCGAATCGCGGCGATATGGCCATTCTGCTGGTGGAGCAGTTTTACGATTTTGCCGCCGAGCTGGCCGATCAGTATCTGGTGATGTCGCGCGGCACCATTATCCAGCGCGGGCGCGGCGATGAGATGGAAGCGCAGGGCGTGAGACAACTGGTGGCGATTTAAAGGGTAGGCGTTCCTGCCGGTTATTCCGTCGGCAGGAACGGTTTACTCAGACTTTGACCAGCTTCAGCCGCTGGTTCTGCCCCTGGAGCTGGATATAGCGTTCGAAAAGGTGGTGTTCCACTTGCTGGCCGCCATTCAACTGGGCGAGAAAATATTCTGCGTCCGCTTTAGTGGCGAAGTTTTCATGTCGCCAGTCACCTTCAAGGTTGTACAGCAGGCCAAAAGCTTCGCTGCACGGTAGCCGTATCTGGAATGTGGCGGCCAGCTCGCCCTGCATATAGCCGGTGAGCTGAAGCATTGCCGTTTCGCTGTGATAAAACGCGATACCGTCCCGGGCTTTGTTGTTATGCCACTGGCACTCGGGCATTAAATAACAGCTCCCGCCGACAGGCACATTTCCGTCGCTGGAGGGCGTCATATGACCGCCGACGGAAAAATCGGGATGGCTGGTGCCAACCGGAACAGCATTGGTAATATAGCAAGGGCTGCCTGACGGAATGCCTTTCGCAATGAGTAAATCCTTCCAGCTTTTATCTTTATATCCCGGCACTCTTTTGGGATCCGCTGTACTGCCATCAACGTTATAAAGTGTGCCGCTAATATTGACGACACTGGCACCGGTAGAGGTAATGACTTCATCCTCATTGCTCACCAACTGGAGAAATTCATTAATTTTCTGCCTGTCATATTGTTCTTTGTCCATTTCATTCCCCTTCTGAAAGGAATTATAAAGAGGGAAGGGCGTGAGGGATAAAATAATGGCCTCACACCTTTCCCCGCTGTTGTTAACGCTTAACTGTTGCTGGCGACAACCCAGCTATTATTTCTTTGCAGCGTCACATCAAGTTCATAACTGCCCATCGGGAACGTTAATTGCTGCGCATTGCTGATATCGCTGATCTGAATAACCTGGCCGGGGATATAATTACCATAAGTGATCCAGTACGTCGGCGTAACAGAAAATACCAGATCCATATTCGGCTGCGCCGGCTGGACAAATGTTCCTGCGCCCGACATGGCGATCCCGACTGCGGCGCTATTAACGGGGTTAATACTTTCATGGCCGGTAATAAATAATGTGCCATTACGCCCGCCATTATTCAGCCCGGTAAAATTGTAAGCGCCGTTGCTGTACATCAGCGTGATATTATTATTGCCGGAGGGATCGCACGGAACACTTTGCGATGCTGTGAATACACTGCCCACATCCAGCGGTCCTGAATCATCCCAGACAAAACTGTAATCAATTCCCCACGTGAAAGAGAGCAACGTGCCGGGAAAGGCCGCTTTTGTCAGCCAGGCCAACGACATAATATTCGGATTGCTGATGTCCGGTAATGACTGATAGATACAGAAAGAGCCAAACATCGTTGAATTATTGGTAACATTGACAGTGTATTGCTGAGACATAATATCCACCTTGTTTATTGAGTGAAAATAACGTGATGACAACTGCCTGCTTACAGATAGGTATTTCGTGATTTTATGAGCCTTATACTCCTCATGGTGACGCCAAACGTTTTCACTAACGATTTTGGTGAAACCTGGTCCTGCATAGCTATCTGCATGGCCGCGCGACGAATGGCCACGAATACGCCCCATGCTGATGGCATTTCGATGTTCCCGGCCGAATCCGCATATTTGCATAACCGGGAATACTGTTTTTTGGGAATGTCAATCTCGTATAATTTATAAAATTTTGATGCATCCTTGGGGATATATATTTTTCGCCCGCCATGATGAGAAATGAGCTGAAAAAGGGATTTAAACCCGCAGGTACCTGCAATCTCTGAAGCCGCCCATGGCATCGCAGATAAAACATGTTCCTTATGCTGTTCGCAGAACTGCACTAACTCCCTTTCGTTTTCAGAGCTTATAGCTGGCAAGCCGGAAAATAGCAAAGGATAATCCTGTAATAAAACATCGTGTATTGTATTATTCACATTTACCTCATGCCGATGGCCTTATTCCGTAAGGGCTACCACAGTTGTGAGATAAAGTATTAACCGCGAATATCCATGGCAGCACGGAGGAAGTGTTCCCCCGCAAAGCGCGTGGGTACAACAAGAGTAGTTGCACGATTACCCGATATATAATATGTGCGTGCTGAAAACGTTTATCGCGAATGCGCACACCGCGTAATGTATTACACGAGGGCTGTGGATTGCTGCGTGAATGAAGGCGAGAGGCGCGCAGTGATGAAGGGCGCGGCGTTATTAATTCGGAATTATCATGCGAAAAAGTCGCCGTTCGATATTAACCGATCTGCCTCTCGCGTTCATTTTTGCAAGGCAACGATCAATATCGTGACGCTTTTTAAGCAAAGGGGAAGTCAATGCGCTTTTCGAACGCTGGAATGCGCATTGGGGGAATATGCCAGCGCGAATGGCACCGATTTTGGGCTGGCGGGGGATAACCGACCGCATTCAGGGCGTTGTCTGGCACACAACTTCGATATTATTGCCATCAGGATCAAAAACATAGGCTGCGTAGTACGACTCATGGTAGTGGCAACGTATTCCGGGAGAACCGTTGCTTTTCCCACCAGCCTGTAATGCGGCCTCCCAGAATTTATCCACTGTAGAACGGTCTTGAGCGGTGAACGCGATATGTACTGCTGCACCCGGTTTGTCATTATCATGCAGCCACAGGCGTGGATAGTGCCCTGGGCCGAGCCCGTAACGTAAACCTCCCGTACGCGTCTGGCTCTGCGCGACGGCGATGATGAGCCGGAATTTCAGCGGCGCGAGTGCTTGTTCGTAGAAATACCGGGATATAGTGGCATCGTTGACGGCTATTTCAATGTGATCAATAACGGACACGGTTCTCTCCTGCGCGTGTAAAAGGGGGAATAAGTCGCCTGCCGCGCCACCCATTATGCGTGCTGCCAACTTTTGTAGACAAATTCGAGGCTGTAGCCATCGGGATCGCGAACCTGCGCGGCGTAATAGCGCGGGTCATAGTGATGTTGTGCGCCAGGCGGGTGGATCTCCGTCGCCCCGGCAGCCAGCGCTTCAACCCAGGCCTGGTTAACCTGCGCCTGAGAGTTGGCAACAAAACCGACATGGACAGCGCCGGGGGAGGGCTCACCCTGGCGTAACCAGAAAAACATACGGCCATTCGCACCAAAGCCCTTCAGGTCGGGATGGCCCTGCGGGCCCTCTTTTCCGTCATAATCATGGCGAAGGTTAATGTCCAGAACAGGGAGTACCCTTTCATAAAAGTCTACCGATCGCGCGATGTCGCTGACGGTAATAAACAGATGATCCAGCATGCTGTGCTCCTGTTGTCAGATGATATAACTGCCCACAACCTGAAGGCGATTGACGGTTTTAGCGGCTGCTTGCTCGCTGTTACGCAGAGTAAAAATGACGCCGTACTCACGACTAGCCCACCTGGCTGTCGGATAACCAGACAAAGCGTACGCGGAGCAAGTGTTGCATGCTGATGCGATCCTCTTTAAACGTTGCCTGATACTGCTTTTATCTTGTTGCTCATCTGATGGCATGCTATTTATCGGCGATGGAAAATCAATTACACGAATTGCGCGAACTGGCATCGGTGGCGGGAAATCAACGCACTGAAACCGGCATTCCACGCCTTGCGATGGTGCAGGGTGAGATCCCTGAGCACCGGTTGTCTGCCGTTTATGAACCAATGATCAACCTGATTCTGACAGGCTCGAAAAGCATGTCAGTAGGGGACAGAACCTACCGCTATGACCCCGCAACCTATTTTGTGATGTCGGTGGATTTGCCTGCCATTGGCCGCGTTTACCCGGATGAGCAGACCGGGGCGCCTTATCTGGCTGTCAGCCTGACGCCGGATCCGGGGATCCTTGCTGATTTGCAGAACTGTTTGCCTGATTCTGGCTCCGCTGCGCTCTTTCATTCGGGATTTTCCGTTGCGCCAGTGACTGTGGAATTGCTGGATGCCTGGGTGCGCATGCTACGTCTGATGCGTACCCCGGAGGCGATCCCGGCTCTGGCTCCCGCCTATGAAAGGGAAATACTGTTCCGTGTGTTGCAGGGACCGCTTGGCTGGATGCTGCGTGATATTGCGCGACCAGAGTCGCATCTGTCGCGTATTTATACGGTGATTAACTGGATAAAACAGAACTATATGCAGGCCGTGCGGGTGGAAGCGCTGGCCGAAATGGCGGCACTCAGCGTTTCCGCGTTTCATCGCCATTTCCTGACGATTACGGCCCTCAGCCCGGTTCAGTATCAAAAACGGATAAGGCTGATGCAGGCGCGTGAAAAAATGCGTACAACAAACGCGAGTATCATGACAATTGCATTAGCGGTCGGTTATCAAAGCCATACGCAATTCAGTCGGGAATATGCCCGGCTGTTTGGTTTACCGCCTTCTGTCGATCGCCGACAAATACTGAAAAGGTAAGATCTCCAATAATCTGTGCCGGGAAAGGCGCTTTTATTTCAATCCACCATGTTGTGCACATCCTCTTTCTTCCGCGCTGTATCAACAACCACCTTCACTTTGGGTTTTGACAGCAGAATTTTGATCAGATCCTGGAAGTTGACCGGCTTATAGAAGTAGTAACCCTGCAGGAAAGTGATGTTGTTTTGATTCAGGTAATCGAGCTGTTCTTTCGTTTCGACGCCTTCGGCGACAATGCTTAAAGAGAGTTTGCGCGCCAGATCCAGCACGCAGTCTAAAATCCGCGTCGAGTCCTGCTCGGCATTCACTCTGGCAACGAAACTCTGGTCGATTTTAATGTAATCGATATGCAGATCGTGCAGGTAAGAAAGCCCTGAGTAGCCAGTACCGAAATCATCCAGCGCGATAACAAATCCATTTTCATGCAGGACATTTAGCCGTTGTACAAGATCTTCATCCACGTTTAAGGGTTCGCGTTCGGTGACTTCAATCACCAGATTGAGCGCAGGGTGTCTGAAACTCTCTTTGAATTTCAGACACTCCGCGACAAAATCGGGCGAAGTGATATGGGACGCGCTGAAGTTAATACCGATGTGAAAACCTTCCGGCAACCGGTGGGCAATGGCGTTCATATGGGCCACGACCTGCCGCATCAGGCTTTGCGTAAGCGGTATGATCAGATCTGATTTTTCGGCTAAAGGGATAAAGGATGCGGGCGGAATATAGCCGGATCGCGGGTGTTTCCAGCGCGCCAGCACCTCGACACCGCGCAGGGTTCCCTCTCTGCCATTCACCACTGGCTGGTAAAAAGGCACGATCTCACCGTTGGTAATGGCCCGGCGCAATGTCTCTGCCGGCGTGGCATTTTTATTCAGGTATTTAATCAGCGCGTAGGCCGTCGCGCAGGAGATTAACAGGATGAAAATCAGGATGCCCGGCCCCAGCGAGACGAGCCGGAACAAGCTAAACAGCGGCGGTTGATTGTAGATGATACTGAAGGGATAGGCTTTCGAATTGGCTTGTCCCGAAGGGGGCGTTTTTTCGCTAAGCGCGGCAATATCCCCCGACAGACCGATAACATGATTCCCGACGCGCAATCTGTAGATAACGCCCTCTAACGGCGCATTCAGCGCCTCGCGAATATGCTGATCGCTGATGGTGACCAGCACGCGGCTCGCGGCAAATCGCGTTTGATAGACGAGGAAGGGCTGTTCGTTTGCTGCGTCCTCTGCCGGTGCGAGAAACAGACTGGCCGCAGACATTCTGGGAATACGCGCCAGCAGCCCGCGATTTCCCGGTAGCGATGAGCACCAGACTTCCCCGCCTTTAACAATCAGGATTGTGCGCAGATGTGGTTGCAGGGCAGCTTCAGTGCCGAGCTGAAATTGTCCCTCCGGATCGCATCCTTTACCCGCGATGTCAACGGCGAGACGGGTAGCATGGGACGCTTCATCAAGAATGTTGTTGATGTTATTCACCGCGTATCTGGCTCCTTCAAGGCGATCTGCCCGGGTGGAGAACCAAAGCTGCATATTAAGAATAAAAACGCCGGTAATAAAAAGAAGCACAGCCGCGATTAGAGGAATAAGGGCATTGCGCATCATCGTGTCCTGGGGCGAAGGGAGTGATTTCTCGTGTCAAAATGTCAGTACAAAAAGCATGGTCGAGAGACGCTGAAATCGCCAGCGCACGGCGGGTATCGCTATGGCTGAAATGGTGTTGCTGCGCTATTACGTTATGGTAAACACCGGAGAATTTACGCCTCTTTTTTGCTGACAACCCAACAACGTCGGCAATTAGCTTTGACGGCGAGTGAATAGTCTCAACAATTAATGCTGGCACCTGAAAATCGCCTGTCAGAATCTGCATGAATGATAAAATAAAATTAACGCTAACGCAGATAAGATAATTTGCTGAGGCATTCATGAATGAGCATGATAGCTATTATCATTTCAACGCCAGGGTATATAAAAATCAGTAGATCCTGGATTTTACTCATTCACTCTTAATGTGGCGTTAAGGCTGACAGAATAAATTAACACCTGCTCAACGCGATTTTTTTAATATCAGCAATGCCGGGCAGATTCATTCACGGATAAAAGGAAAACATCATCATGCATCTGGAACTACACAGCATTGGAAGAGTGGGGTGGCTCCGGGCGGCAGTGCTGGGTGCCAATGATGGCATTGTGTCGACGGCCAGCCTTGTTCTCGGTGTTGCGTCTGCAGGGAGCTCCTCCTCTGGGGTGTTGCTGGCGGGCGTTGCCGGGCTGGTTGCAGGCGCCATGTCAATGGCGACCGGAGAATATGTTTCCGTCTCATCACAAGCTGATACCGAAAAGGCCGCGCTGGCACAGGAAAGGAGGGAGCTGGCGACGGATTATGAGGGGGAGGTACAGGAACTGACGTCACTGTATAGGCAACGAGGGCTGGCGCCTTCGCTTGCCCGCGAGGTTGCGGAACAACTGATGGCAAAGGATGCGCTCGACGCGCATGCCCGGGAAGAACTGGGCCTGACGGAGACGAATTCAGCACAGCCGCTGCAGGCTGCAATTTTTTCAGCCATCAGTTTTTCTGCCGGCGCGGTGTTGCCGGTTCTGGTGGCGTGGTTAACGCCGGCACCGCTGGTTTTGCTGTTCGTCATCCTTTCCACGCTTTTTTCACTGGCGCTCCTCGGCTATATCTCGTCGGTCGCAGGCAAAGCGCCGCCGGTGAAAGCCATTATTCGAATCACCTTCTGGAGCGCCATGGCGATGGCTTTGTCGATGGGTGCGGGTTCGCTCGCCGGACAGGCGCTGGCTTAGATAATCGTTTCATTCTCAGGACAGAAAAAAATGAAGAAATACTCAGGTGGGCAGATAGCACTACACTGGCTGGTTTTATTGCTAATCGTGATCGCATATGCCGCGATGGAATTCAGGGATATTTTCCCAAAAGATTCTGTCGGTCGTTACTGGATGGCAATAACTCATTACACTTGTGGTGTCAGTGTATTTATTCTGATGTTAATCAGAATGGTATTTAGATTTATTTTCCCGGAACCGCCGGTTGTTCCCGCGCTGCCACAATGGCAAAAGCTCAGCGCCACCGTTGTACATTTTGTTTTATATGCGCTGTTTATTTTTCTTCCGCTGCTGGGGGTGGTGTCGCTCTATTACGGCCAGAAAGAGTGGAGTTTTCTGTTTATTAACATGCCGGTTGCGGCGGAAAAAAATAGTGTACTGCAACATAGCCTGAAAGAGGTTCATGAATTACTGGCTAATACGGGCTATTTTATCATCGGCTTGCATGCGGCGGCGGCGCTGCTGCACCACTATATACTGCGGGATAATACCTTGCTGAGAATGATGCCTGGCAAGCGCCCGGATTAACCGGGTTTTCTCAGGACGGAAAAGAAGCAACATTCTGCGCGCTTCTTACTCATCACCCGCGCTGGCTGCCGGTACGCCAGCGCGTGGTGCTGAAAGTTACCTGAAGGAGCAGGGCAACGGCGCTGCTCAGACTTTGAGCATTTTCACCGTCGTATCAATGTCGATTTCATCTTCTGAGAAAATGGAGGTTGTGCCCTGAAAAGTGGTGATCGCCAGTTTTTTCACTGAGCGCATTTCACCCGGTTTCGTGGTGGTTTTCGGCCGGATGTTTCCCATTAGCAGACCCACAGACAACACGGCATTTTCTTTATCGATGCGGGCATCAGCGGGGACTTCTTCGCTGTACACCAGATACGATTTGATCGACGCAAGCTTAAAACGTTCGCCTGCGATATAGATGTATTTGCTGTCAGGGATGACTTTCACGGCGTAAGCCGATAACCCTTTGTTATTGGTGGTGGGTTCGAAAGTCACCGCGGCATCTTTCTTAATTAGTTCAGGGTTAGCGACCTTAATCACATGAAAATAGCGGTTATCGCCGTTTTCATCTTTGATAAAGCCAAAACCTTTATCTTTAAACCACGTTGTGATCGTTCCGTTCATCGCTGTACCGCCTGGTTAATCGTTTATCTACTCAGTTTTTTGCAGCGCGCAGTGTAAAGCACAATGCCTGCGCAGGCCATGCCTGGTTAAGTGTGAATGATAAATTTCTGCTCTGCGAGTGAGGAAAGCCTCGGAACGCGAAGCTGCAGGGGGAAAACGCCGATCGCGTCCGTTTAAACCAACGGACGGATTCGCCAGTGCGGTGAAAATCCGTTATTATCCGCAGCCATTCTCCACTCGGGCAGCCGGATGTCTACGATCGATACTTTTATTGCCCCGCCGTGTCACGACAACATTGAAACGCTCTATCAGGACGAGCACCTGGTGCTGATCAATAAACCCAGCGGATTACTCAGCCTGTCGGGGAAAAACCCGCAAAATCTCGATTCGGTGCATTATCGGCTGGTGCAGATATTCCCCGGCTGCACGCTGGTGCACCGCCTCGATTTTGGCACATCCGGGTTGATGGTGGTTGCCCGCAATAAGGCCATTAATGCCGCGCTCTGCCAGCAGTTCAGCCAGCGCACCGTCACTAAGGTTTACAGCGCATTGCTCTGCGGACACGTGCACGACGACGAAGGAGTGATCGCTGCGGCGATCGTCAAAGACCCGGCGTGCTTCCCGCGGATGTCGATTTGTGCGACCGGCGGCAAGCCAGCGCGTTCCCGTTTTCGGGTCATTGAGCGTTTTTACCAGACGCAGGAAGACGGTAATTTACTGCCGTTGTCACGCGTTGAGCTGATTCCTGAAACCGGGCGCACGCACCAGCTACGCATTCACTGCCAGCATTTGGGACATCCGATTCTGGGGTGCGATCTGTATGGCGGTCGCCTGATGCCTGGTGCTGAACGGGCGTCGCGGCTGATGCTGCACGCCAGCGCGTTGCATTTTGTTCATCCCATCAGCAACACGTGGATCAACGCCCGTCATGACAGCCCATTCTGAAACGCGAATTACCACATCAAATCATCGGGCACTTTGAAGTCCGCATATGGATCATCTTCATCCTGTGCTTCCTGCGTGAGCGCGCTGTGCAGCACAATACAGTTGGCATCGCGCTGGGCAATTTTATCGGCAACAGCCGCCGGGATAATGGCGTATTGGTTATCACCGTTGTTGTCGGCTACCAGGCGGGCAATGGCGAGACGGCCATTGATCAGCTGCGCCTGAGTCACTTTATCGACCTCTATTTTTTTAATCAGGTTATTGTCGGTGAAGTTAAAACTGATATTGCCTTTCGTTATTGTGATGCGGTTCATCTCAATAAGCTGCTTGATCTGCGCTTTATACTCTTTCGATAACGCAGCCTGTTTTTGCTGTTCGCTGAGCTGCTTATCACGCTCAAGTTGCGCTTTCTTATTTTCTTCTACCGCTTCTCTGGCCTCACGCGCCTGAACGCGGGACTTTTTCGCCGTTCTCTGGACTTTGGCCATCTTCTTGCTGGTGACTAATCCAGCTTTTAACATCTGCTCTTGCAAGGTAAGTTTTGTCATCGTCGTCGTTAAACCCGTTGGAGTGTTAGCGGGATTATAACAGCCAAATCGGGCAAGTCAGTCAAACAACCTGCGCCGCAGGATCCCTGCATCAATCGCAGCAACATGGGTCTTGCCGCAAAAAGCCATCGACAAATCGAATTCATTACGAATGATATTCAGCGCCATGGTGACACCTGCTTCGCCCATCGCCCCTAATCCATACAGCATACTGCGCCCGATATAGGTTCCTTTAGCCCCCAGCGCAATCGCCTTCAGCACATCCTGCCCGGAACGTATCCCGCCGTCGAAATGGACTTCAATATCATTACCCACTGCGGCGACAATCTCTGGTAATAAGGTACTTGAGGACGACACTCCATCCAGCTGACGGCCGCCGTGATTGGAGACAATGAGCGCATCTGCGCCTGCCGCCACCGCCTGGCGTGCATCTTCCACGTCCATAATGCCTTTAACGATCAGCTTGCCGCCCCAGCGCCGTTTAATCCACTCAATATCCTGCCAGGAGAGGTGCGGGTCGAACTGCTGCGCTGTCCATTCCACCATGGCATCAATGTTATTAACACCGCTGGCGTGACCGATAATATTGCCAAAGTTACGGTTGCGTGTGGCGAGCATATTGCGGCACCAGCGTGGTTTGCTGGCAATATTCAGCAGGTTGCGCAGCGTCATTTTCGGCGGGGTCGACAGGCCATTTTTAATGTCTTTATGGCGCTGCCCAAACACCTGGAGATCCATGGTGACGACCAGCGCACCGCAGTGGGCGGCTTTCGCGCGATCGATAAGATTCGCGACAAACTGGCGATCGCGCATGACATAGAGCTGGAACCAGAAGGGATGGTAATCCGTGGCCTGCGCTACGGTTTCAATGGAGCAAATGCTCATGGTCGAAAGCGTAAAGGGGATGCCGAACGTTTTCGCTGCCCGCGCCGCAAGAATTTCGCCGTCGGGATGGATCATGCCGGTTAACCCCGTGGGGGCAATGGCTACAGGCATTGTTACGGGCTGTCCGAGCATCACGCTGGCGGTGCTGCGGGCGGCAATATCGACCGCCACGCGCTGGCGAAACTCAAGGCGACGTAAATCCGCTTCATTGGCACGATAGCTATATTCGCTCCAGGAGCCGGCATCCACATAGTCATAAAACATTTTGGGCACCCGCTTACGCGCCAGTTGCCGTAGATCTTCAATGCAGGTGATGATCATGTCGTTATCCAGGACGGTGTGGCTAAATAACGATGATTTAGCCACCGGTGACGATCAGAATACGTAGACAATTATGATTTAACGTAGTCGGTATAAGCGTTCTGCAAAACAATATGATCGGCAATATATTTCGCATCGTGCCATACACCATAAATAAACGATGAGGCACGGTTTACTAAATTAGGCAGGCCGAGAAAATAAATACCGCGCTCGGCGGAAATACCGCGTTTATGGAACGGCAGACCTTTTTCGTCGAAGGCATCCACTTGCAGCCAGCTAAAATCAAATTTAAAACCCGTCGCCCAGATAATAGTGGTAATACCCGCTGCGGCAATATCTAATTGCGCCAGCGGATTGAGCAGACATTGCGGATCCGGCAGCAGTTCCCACGCCTGCGGCTCGGGCGGCAGATCCAGCCCGTTGCGTTCGATATAAGCATCGGCATCGCGCAGCACGTCAAAGTAGGCGTTATCGCCCGCAGCGATATTCTCCGCCAGGCCGTCGGCAAAGCTCAGGACGCCGTTATCCCAGCTTTGGGTGATGCCTACCAGCGTAATGCCCATATGCGCCAGACGACGGAAATCCACGGTTTTACCGCCTTCATAACCGCTTACCGCAAAGGCAACGTGCTCTTTCTTCGGTTTTATTTTCACTTCATCCCACAGACCCAGCGCGCCGAGCCACCAGCAGTAATCGCGGTCGCGGTAGGCGCGCGGCGGGCGATAATGTTCGCCAACCGACAGATAAACGTCCCGACCCGCTTTACGCAGCTCTTCGGCAATTTGTGTACCAGAAGCGCCAGCACCCACCACCAGCACGCCGCCTGCGGGCAACTGCTGCGGATTTTTGTAGACCGAAGAGTGAATCTGCTGCACGCCTGCGCTTTCTGGCACGATCTGCGGGAATGAGGGTTTCTGAAACGGGCCGGTGGCGGCCACCACATTCGCGGCCTCAAATTCACAGGCGGAGGTCACCACTTTAAAGCCGCTGCGCCCTGCCAGGCGCACAACCTGATGCACGTCAACGCCGGTCCGTACGGGAGCGTTAATCATGCTGGCATACTCTTCAAAATATTGCGCCATGCGCTCTTTCGGCGGAAAAGCTTCCTGGGAAATATTGTCGAATTTCAGCGACGGGAAGCGGTCGTGCCACGCAGGACCGTTTGCCACCAGCGAATCCCAACGTTCCGAGCGCCAGCGTTCAGCGATGCGGCTACGTTCCAGTACGACGTGAGGCACGCCCATCAATGCCAGATGTTCGCTCATGGCAATACCGGCCTGACCAGCGCCGACAATGACGGTATTAATTTTTTCTACTGACATGTTGAATTCCTAAATTCAGGCGACCCTCGATAATTTTATCGCGAAGCGTAATCGGGTGTCGTATTAATGATAATCAGGCGTCTTAAAGGCAGCGCACGGGAAAATCCAGTGCGCCTTCATTCACGGTTAATTAATGTCTGGTTTCAATATTCAATATTTTCCCCAGGCCTAAAAACTTATTGGCGATAATTAATAACGTGGCGGTGACGGCTATATAAATGACCGACAGGGCTGCCAGTGTTGGGTCAGCAAATTCACGCACATAGTTGTACATTGCCACCGGTAAGGTCTGTGTTGCCTGGGTAGTAATAAACAACGACGCGGTAAATTCGTTAAACGAGAGGATCGCGGCAAACAGCCAGCCGCCAAACAGGCCCGGCAAAATCAGCGGCACGGTGATGGTCCACACCACGCGTAACGGCGATGCGCCAAGGCTTGCCGCCGCCAGTTCAATGCGCTGTTCAAGGTTTTTTATCGACACATAAACGCTGCGCAGTACAAACGGCAGGACCAGCACGATGTGGCAGAAAATCACCAGCGGATAACCGCGCCCCAGGTTGAGTTGCGACACCAGCATCAGCAGGCCCAGGCCAATGGTGAAGTGCGGGATAAACAGCGGTGACAGCAAAATCCCTTCCAGCACCTGCTTGCAGGGAAACGAATAGCGTTCGATAGCAATCGCCAGCGTGGTGCCGATGATCACCGCCAGTGATGATGCCCATGCGGTAACAATTAACCCGGAGTAGAAGCCGTGACGGAAATCATCGTAATTCACCGCGCGCTCGAACCAGCGCAGCGACCAGCCTTTCGGCGGAAAGAACAACACGGCGGTACTGCTGAACGAGGAGATCAATACCACGATAGTCGGCAGCATCACGAAGAGCAGAATCGCAGCGACCAGCAGGCGGCCCGCCAGTACAGTCAGTTTGTCGTTGATCGAACGGGTCATATCAATGCTCTCCCATCGTGCGCAGGAATCGGGTCATGCGTTTGAGCGCCAGCAACAGCAGGATGGTCAGGATCAAACCGGCGATGCTCAGCGCGGCAGCAAACGGGAAGTTCATCGACGAGAAACCCAACTGATAGACCATGGTCGCCACGGTGCTGACGCGTCCGCCGCCAATAAGCTGCGGTGTGGCAAAGGCGCTAAAGGTCCAGGCAAACGCGGTAGTGAGGCTGGAGACAATGCCGGGAATTGAGAGGGGAATCGTCACGGTCAGCAAGGTGCGGATCGGCCCTGCGCCCAGGCTGGCGGCGGCTTTCTCATAATCCGGGTTGATGTGCGACAACGCGGTCGCCAGCATTAGCACCATGATTGGCATGGTAACGTGCACCAGCGCCAGCACCACGCCGGTTTGCGTAAACATAAACTGAATCGGCGTGGAGATGACGCCCAGCGCCAGCAGCAGACTATTAAGGAAGCCGCTGTTACCCAGCACGATAATCCAGGAATAGGTGCGTACCACTTCGCCGAGAAACATCGGCGTAATCGCAATAATCAAAATCGCGGATTTGATCCACGTAGTACGGGTGCGCACCAGCGCATACGCCAGCGGATAACTCATCAGCAGGCCAAAAATAGCGGTTTTCGCGCTCAGTATGACGGTGTTAATAAACGCATCGGCATAGATGCTTTTGAACAGGCCTTTGAAGTTCGCCAGCGTAAATCCGCCCACGTCGAGCGAACCGGGAATATACGCGCGCACGCTGAACTGCATCACCGCGAACATCGCGACAACCAGCCCGACTGCGGCGAGCGTCGCGGGGATTATGAACCAGGGTAAAAATGTTGGTTTTCTCGTCATAGACCTTGCTGCCTGAGTAATGTGCTGCCGGTAGAACCCGGGCGGCCCGCAAGCCGCCCGATAAATCAATGAGACATGATGTTTTCAGAGAACCACTGACGCCACTCTGCGGTTTTCTCGGCACGCAACTGCGGATCGGTATTGATGGTGGCATTCCACTGCGCAGGCGTGGTGAGCATGCCCGGCAGTTTCGCCAGTTCAGGATCGATATGCGCGTTGGTTACCGTTGGGCTGCCGTGATAAATCTTTGCCACTTGCTCCTGAATTTCGGGCTTCAGGGCAATATTCATGAACTTATATGCAAGATCGCTATGTTTGGTGCCTTTGTTGATACCAATGGTATCGACGCCCAAAATCGCCCCCTCTTTGGGGATCGCCAGTTTGACGTCCACCCCTTCAGCCATCATGTTGTAGGCGTTCATCGACAGCATCACCTGTACCGGGGTTTCGCCAGTGGAGATTAATTGCTGGCTGTTGGCATCATCGGTATAGAAAGATTTGATATTCGGGATCAGCGCTTTCAGCTTCGCCTGGCCTTGCTGCCAGTGCGCCGCATCGGTGCCGGAGAGTTTGGCGGCCACCGCAATGATATGGCTCGGGTCCCAGTCCGGCAGCGCCAGCGTGCCTTTCAGCTCGGGCTTCCACAGATCGTTCCAACTGGTAAAGGTTTCACCTTTGGGCACCAGGTCCGGGCGATAGCCGATGGTGTAAACGTAGCCCCACACGCCGAGGTGATAAGGGCTGACTTTCGCCTGTTGCACCAGGTTTGCTGCGTTCGGGATTTTGCTCATATCGAGTTTTTCAAACAGGCCTGAGTTGGCGTACAGATAGCCCACATGCGCGGTGGTAAAGGTCACGTCAGTTTCAGGTGAACCGCCCGCCAGCTTGGCTTTGTTGAGGCGATCAATGGTGCCGCCGGTGACAAACTGCACTTCTACGCCGGTCTCTTTGGTGAACTCTTTGGCAATGGTTTCATCGATCAAATCTTTAAAACCGCCGCCCCAGGTGCTGACAATCAGCTTGTCAGCGGCCATCGCATTGCCCGCGCTGAGCACGCATGTGGTCAACAACGTTAAGGCACAAATCTTACGCAACATATTCTCATCCCCACTTATGAAATGGCTGTTGTAGCAATCTGAAACCCGACGCGCCGGAACGGTGCAAACGGTGTTCCCTGGTGTGAAATCGATAATGACGTTGCGAGTTGATTCCGTAAAACAGCCTTTTCCTCGTCGTTGCATCAGGATTTCTGACGCTAAAAAAGGCACTGCTTTGCAACGGATTTTCTTAACCAGTGATAAGGCTGAAGGAATGGGGGCACAACAAAACCAGGGAATTATGCTGTTATTTAGCGTTTGGCATGATAAATGCATGAAAATAAGCACTATTAGAATGACTGACGCGACATGATCGCGTCGGCGATCTCAGGAGAACCTGCATGCTCAGTCGCATTACCCAGCGTCAGCTGGAATATTTTGTCGCCTCCGGAGAGGCTGGCAGCATTATTGGCGCTTCAGAACGTATCCACGTTTCGTCGCCGTCGATCTCTGCTGCTATCACCCATATCGAATCTGAACTGGGCGTACAGCTTTTTGTGCGCCATCACGCGCAGGGCGTTTCGCTCACGGCGATCGGTCATCAGGTTCTGAAAGAGGCGAAGCTCATTCTGGAGCAGATGTTGAACCTCTATACTATCGCGTCGGAATCCATGAACAATGTACGCGGCCCGCTGCGCGTGGGCTGTCTGGATACGCTGGCGCCCATGCTGACCCCCGAACTGGTGTTCGGCTTTGGCCGCGCGTTTCCCGGTGTGCGCATTACGCTTGTCGAAGGCAACCATGAACAGTTGCTGAAACAGTTACGCACCGCCGATATTGATATCGCGCTGACCTACGATTTAGTCCCCGCCAGCGACATCGCATTTACATCGCTGGCACAGTTGCCACCGTATGTGATGGTGGGTGAACATCATCCGCTGGCGACGCAATCGGCGGTGACCATTCAGGATCTGGCGACGATGCCGATGGTGTTGCTGGATATGCCGTGGAGCCGTGAATACTTCCTTGGCCTGTTTAGCGAGGCGGGCGTGACGCCGAATGTGGTAATGCGCTCCAGCAATATGGAAGTGGTGCGTGCGATGGTGGCGAACGGCGTGGGGTTTGGTATCGCCAACGTGCGGCCGAAAGCGCATCTCTCCCAGGATGGCAAACGCCTGATTCGCGTACGGCTGGCGGGGACCAACAGGGCGATGCAACTCGGTTATGCGACCGCCGCCCACACCCAGCACTCGATGGTGGTTAACGCCTTCGCTGAGCGCTGCCGCGTTTTTATCTCCGACCAGTATATTCCTGGCATGGCGGCACCAAGCTATTTCGATCCGCAGGTGGTACGGGTGGCGTGACTGATGCCTGGCAGCGCAATTTAACGCGTACAGCAATGTCGGCAGCATGGCTGCCAGACATTGCGCCATAAATTGCGTGGTTTTCCGTTAATACCCGCGCTCCGGGAACACCTGATTGGTCACCGATTCACCGCGTGCGGCGCGCTGGATGTTTTCTGCCACCTGCTGTGCGGCGCTGGCAGGGATGGCGACCGAGGCCAGATGCGGCGTGATCAGCACGTTGTCCATCCGCCACAGCGGATCGCAGGAAGGCAGCGGTTCGCGGTCAAACACATCCAGCGTAGCTTCAGCGATCTGCCCTGAGCGCAGCGCGTCAGTCAGCGCCGCCTGATCGACAATCGCCCCGCGCGAAACATTAATGAACGCCGCGCCATACGGCAGGCGCGACAGCCGCTCAGCACTGAGCAAGCCAGCCGTGTGTGGTGTAAGTGGCAGCATGACCACCAGAATGTCGCTCTGGCTGAGAAAATCATTCAGCGACGCCAGCCCACTGCTGCACTTCATACCCGTCATCGCTTTTGGCGAACGCGACCAGCCGCGCACGTCGAACCCCTGTCGTACCAGTTCCCGCGCCGTATATGCGCCCAACTCTCCCAGGCCCAGCACACCGACCCGGATGTCGGAAGGTTTGCGTGGATGCAGGTAATGCCAGCGCTGTTCACGCTGCGCGCGTTCAAAGGCCGGGATATCGCGCGCGTAGCGCAGCACGGCAAACAGCACGTAACCGGCCATCATGCGCGCCATATCCGGATCGGAGAGACGAATTATCGGAATATCCGGCAGATCGTCGCGTCCCACCAGCGAATCAACGCCCGCGCCAAGATTCACCAACAGTTTGAGATTGCGGTACGGCGCAAAGAAGCCATGAGGCGGCTTCCATGCCAGCGCATAGTGCACCTCATCGGGGTTTTGCACCGTTTCGGCGCGGCAAATTGTCACGCCGGGCAAATGTGGGGTAAGTAAATGGGACCACTCTTCGAAGCTGTCGAATTCGCTGTAAAACACTAATGTACTCATGCAGCGCGCGTTCCCACCAGGTTGACCACCGCATCGATCGCCAGCTCGTAACCGACTGCACCCAGCCCGGCAATCACACCGGTTGCCGCTTTCGACACCAGAGAGTGATGGCGGAACGGCTCGCGCTTCCAGATGTTGCTCATATGCGTTTCAATGATTGGACCATCAAACATCAGTAACGCATCAAGAATGGGTACCGAACTGTAGGTCAAACCCGCCGCGTTGATAATTAATCCCACTGCGTTCTGACGCGCCTCCTGAATCCAGTCAACCAGCACACCTTCATGGTTGCTCTGGCGGAAATGCAATATCACACCGTGTGACGCGGCGCGGCGCTGACAGCGCGCTTCGATGCTGACAAAGCTTTCGCTGCCGTAGGTGCCGTTTTTATCCAGCCCATACAAGTTGGCGTTCGGCCCATTGAGAAAATAGATCTGCTGTGACATGCACACTCCTGATTAATACGGACGCGTCGCGGCCATTGCCGGATGCGCATCGAAGAGGGCGAACCAGGCGGCGGTAAGCGGGTGGCCAGCGCGCCAGTTGAGCCCGGCAAAGCGGAAGTCGAGATAACCGAGCGCACAGCCAATGGCAATCAGCCCGATATCGTTGGGATGAGCGCTGAAACTGCTGACCTGGCTTTCGATCTCTGCCAGTGCGGCGGCGACTTTTTTCAACTGTGCGTCAGCCCAGTTCTGCCACTGTTTCTCCGGTGGACGCGCACTGAATTCGTAGCGCGCCAGTAATGCGGCATCGATCATCCCGTCGCCCAGCGCCTGGCGTGCCAGACTTCTCCAGCGCGCATCGCCCTGTGCCGGGAATAAATCGCCCCCGGCCCGCGCGTTGAGGTATTCGCAGATGACCCGGCTGTCATAAAGACAGAGCCCGTTTTCGGTGCGCAGCGCCGGTACTTTTGCCAGAGGATTAAACACGGCAATACGTTCGTCACGTTCGATCGGATGGGCGGCAGAATCCAGCCGTTCTATCTCATCAGCAAGACCCAGTACGCTTGCGCATACCATCACTTTGCGTACATAAGCGGACGTGGTGGCAAAAAAGAGTTGCATCATGACGCCACCTGCAGCAGCACTTTGCCGATGTTGGCGTTGGCTTCAAGGATACGATGGGCGTCGGCGGCTTGCGCTAACGGCAAGGTTTGATACAGCGTCGGCGCGACTTTGCCTGCGGCGATCAGCGGCAACAGATGTTTGCTGATGCACTGCGCCAGCCGCATTTTCTCGGCCACGCTTTTGGGGCGCAGGGTAGAAGAGGTGAGGCTCAGCCCTTTGCGCATCACCAGTTGCAGATCGAGTTCAATCTTCGCGCCCTGCATAAATGAAAGACTGACATGACGTCCGCCCGGCGCTAACACGCTCAGGTTGCGCGCCACGTAATCGCCACCGACATTATCCAGCACCACATCGACACCGCGTCCTTCGGTTGCGGCAAGCACGACGGCGACGAAATCTTCGCTGTGGCGGTTGATGGCGCGCCATACACCGAGTTGTCGCAGCGCCGCAATCTTTTCACTCCCGCCAGCCGTCGCAATCACTCGCGCCCCGCATGCCTGCGCACACTGAATAGCAAAGGTGCCAACGCCGCTCGCCGCACCGTGAATCAGTACGGTTTCGCCCGGCTGCAAACGCCCCAGTTCAAACAGGTTATGCCACACGGTAAATGCTGCTTCCGGCACGCCTGCGGCCTGCGCGAGCGGCAGCGTTTCTGGCACGGATAAACAGAGTTCAGCGCGCGCTACGCAGTAGTCCGCATAACCGCCGCCATTGAGCAGCGCCATGACCGGCGAGCCCACCGCGGGGAATTCAACGCCCGCGCCCAGCGCTACCACGGTGCCGGAGACTTCCAGCCCCAGCACATCGGTTACCCCTGGCGGCAGCGGCATACCGTTGCGCTGCAGGATATCGGGACGATTGACCCCCGCACTGGCAACACGAATCAGCACCTCACCGGCGCCAGGCAGCGGGACAGGGCGCTGTACGCGCTCTAATACTTCCGGGCCGCCCGGGCGGCAGGCAATCACGGCATTCATCATTTCAGGTATCATCGCGGCTTACCCCTGATTTGCCGTGCTAAAGGCGCACACGCCTTCGTCATCGACACTCACGCCAACCAGACTACCGACTGGCCAGCGCGTCAGCGAATTCAGGCCGGACTGGCGTGCAAACAGCGAGGCGTTGCCCAGTGCAGGCACATCAAGATGGACATCAACATGATCGCCCTGAAAGACATGGGCGATAACCGTGGCGCTAAACAGTGAATGCGGGCCAAGCGCGGCCAGTTGAATATTTTCCGGACGGACGTAGACATCAAGGCGCTCGCCAATCGTGGCATGAACGCGCTCTGCTGGCAGACGCAGCACATTACCGCCCAGATCGAGTATTGCATCGCCATCGCGACCGGCGTAGCGCCCCGGCAGAATGTTCACATCACCGACAAAGCCCGCAACAAACGGATCCTGCGGACGGCGATAAATCTCATCCGGTGTGCCGATCTGGCGTACATGGCCTGCCGACATCACCACCACACGATCGCTCATGCTCAGCGCTTCCCCCTGATCGTGCGTCACGAAGACGGTGGTGACGCCAAGTTTGCGCTGAATCGCTTTCAACTCAACCTGCATTGACAGGCGCAGGTTTTTATCCAGCGCGGAGAAAGGCTCATCCAGCAGCAGCACTTTGGGGCGAATGACCAGCGCGCGGGCCAGAGCCACACGCTGCTGCTGGCCACCAGACAGTTCACGTGGCTTACGGTGGCCGTAACCAGCAAGCTTCACCAGCGCCAGCGCCTGCTCAACGCGTTCAGCAATCTCGGCTTTGGGCACACCGCGCATACGCAGACCGTAACCCACATTCTTCTCGACTGTCATATGCGGAAACAGCGCGTAGTTCTGAAAGACAATGCCGATTTCCCGCTGCCAGGGCGGTATATCGGTCACCAGATCGCCATCAATAAAGATCTCGCCGCCATCCGCTTCGGCGAAACCCGCCATCAGATTCAGCAGCGTGGTTTTACCGCAGCCGGAAGGGCCGAGCAGCGTAATAAATTCCCCTTCCTCAATCATCAGGGAAATTTTATGTAGGGCGATGGCGTCGCCAAAGCGTTTCAGTACGCCATCAAGCTGTACGGCAACGTTGGCGTTTCGCGCGACGGGGGGCAGCGTGTCGGGCTGCGGGAATGTGGTGACTTCTGCACTGACCATGGAATCTCCAGAAACGGGGCTATCAAATACTGTCCACCAGCATACGGCTTAAGCGTGCATCACGCGGTTAGTGCTTCCTGAAGCTGGCATTTGGAAAAGTTAAAGCAGTGAAAGAGTGGGGGATAAATGCCGGGCGGCCAGGATGCGCCCTGCATTTACGGTGCGATGGTGTTGGACGGCAACGTCATGCTTTCTGGCACATCCACGTCGCAAGACGACGTAGCAGGGCATCGCAGGCCTCCATCTGTTCGATGGTGATAAATTCATCCGGTTTATGGCCCTGCGCCATACTGCCCGGCCCGCAGACCACGCTGGGAATACCCGCTTGATGGAACAACCCGCCTTCCGTACCGAATGCGACGGTGCTGAACGCGTCAGAACCGGTGAGATGGGCAAGCAGCCGCGCCGCGGCGCTTTGCGCGTCGGTGTACAAACCGGGATAACCGCTAATGGGATAAAAGCGGATCGCTGCCTCGCCATTCACGGCGTGCATTTGCGGCAGGAGTTCGCGCTGCGCGTAATTCTCCAGTTCCCGTGCCACTTCCTGCGCATCATCCTGCGGCAATGTGCGTACCTCGAAGTCAAACGTACATTCGGCAGGCACAATATTGAGCGCCCGGCCGCCCAGGATGACGCCCGTTTGTACGGTGGTAAACGGTGGATCAAAACGCGCATCCTGATGTTCCGGCGCGGCCAGCCGCTGGCCTATCACCGTAAGCTTATGGATAAGCTTTGCGGCATATTCGATGGCATTCACGCCCTGTGGTGCGTAAGCCGAATGGCAGGCGGCACCCTGTACTTCACAACGCACGCCGAGCTTGCCTTTGTGGCCGAGCACGGGTTGCAGTTCGGTGGGTTCGCCAATCAGGCAGATATCGGGCTTTTCCGGGCGCCGGGAGAGCGCGTCCAGCAGGGTTCGCACGCCAAGGCATCCCACTTCCTCATCATAGGAAATGGCCAGATGCAGCGGTTGCGCCAGCGGCTGCGTAAGAAAATAGGGTACGGCTGCCAGTACGCAGGCGATAAAGCCTTTCATGTCCGCCGTGCCGCGACCGTACAGTTTGCCTTCTCGTTCAGTCAGTACAAAAGGGGGAACGCTCCAGCTCTGCCCGTCAACGGGCACCACGTCGCTGTGGCCCGAAAGCATCACGCCGCCGCTACCCGGCGGGCCAAGCCGGGCATACAGATTCGCTTTGCTGCCTTCGGCGTTGTGAATCAGTTCGCAGTCAACACCAAGCCCGGTTAAGTAGCGGCGAACAAAGTCGATCAGCGCCAGATTAGATTCGCGGCTGGTGGTGTTAAACGCCACCAGTTGTTCCAGCAGTTTGCGGCTGCTCATCATCGGATCTCCTTGCGGTTACTCGTCGCCCGGCACGCCATAACCCGGCGCACTGCGGGGATCGAGTGCGCGGGTTAAATAGTCCTGCATCTGCGGTTTATAGGCGTGCCAGAGGTTACTAAGTTCAGCAATCGGATCGGCATCGGTCCAGTCAACGCGCAAATCAACAATCGGCCAGACTGGCGAATCGACAATCGACAGCGCCGCCGAATGCACCGGACCGGCTTCCCCGCCCGCTTGCAGGCCCACCTGCATCGCGGCAATGAGCCTGTCAGCAAGATGCCCGGACTGCTGTTCGAAGGCGTTGACCATCGCGGTAATAACATCAGTATTTGCCAGCAGATTACCCGCCGCCACGCAGTTCTCCCCGCGCAGTGCGTGGTTGACGCCCAGCGTCTTTTCGCCGCTGTAGAACGCGCTTTCACCGCTGGCTGTCAACACGGTAACCTGTCGGTACATGAAGTAGTCATCCGTGTCGAGCCCGAATTGCAGTGCGGTTTCGGCAGCATCGCCTTGCTGTAACCGATCAAGAATGCGCGGCCCCAGCGCCGGTAAGGTGATGTTTTGCGTTGATACCGCGCCAACCTTGCTGCGCAGCCAGGGGCAGCGCGCGCCGACCGCGATGCTGGAAGAGCTAATAGCAATGCCGATCTGGCCGGTTTGCGCGCAGCGTCCGATAATCGATAACGTCATGATTTTAGGCTCCTGATTGCGGCTGCCAGTCGTCCGGAATCACCGCGATAACATCAATTTCCATCAGCCATTGCGGCTGACCAAGCGCAGAAATGACCAGCCCGGTTGAGATCGGAAATACACCCTTCAGCCATTTGCCAACCACTTGATAAACCGGTTCGCGGTAGCGGGGGTCGATGATATAGGTGGTGGTTTTAACGATGTGTGACAGATCGCTGCCCGCTTCTTCCAGCAGTTGTTTTACGTTCTTCATCGCTTGCTCGGCCTGCGCTGCTGGATCGCCAAGCCCCACCAGGTTGCCTTCGAAATCGGTACCAATCTGGCCGCGAACGTACACGGTATTGCCTGCGCGCACGGCCTGGCAAAGATCGTTATCAAGTGACTGATTTGGATAAGTGTCTTTGGTGTTGAATTTACGAATGCGGGTATGTGTGCTCATGTCTGCCTGCCTGGAAATGGATTCCCGGCAAGGTATACCTTCTCAGGCATAACAAACAAAACAGAATAATCCGAGGCGTTAGTTTAGAAAATGCGAACACCCCTCCAGACCTGCACCGCTTTTGTCATCATCAAACGGCGGAGCGCCCCGGCGCAAAAGGCCTGATAACGTTTTTTCCACATTTCAATCGCCGCCTCGTAAAAGTCTTGCGGGTCGCTGATGAATCTACATGGATATCAGCGCGTTACATTTCCTTACCTAAAGCCGCTTTGATGAAATAATAACGTAATTAAATTAATGAAAAGTGAATGATGTGTTCAGGCGCCTGGTTTGCCGCTTATTCCCGCAGGTGCCTTTGTTCAGCCAGTGTCAATCACGTAATTGTGTATCTGAAACAGAGAGCTTGTTAGCCGCCAGCGCGGGAGCCATAAGCGTTGCGGGGTAACGAGCGCGAGGAAAAGCTGGCTTTGCTTATAACAAAGCTCTTACATCCAGAAACGAAATAGTAATCTTTAGTTATATTTGCGCGGGTAAATTAAATGTCTCACCTTTCTTTGAGGAATGGTTATGAAGAATTTCGCATCAACTCTACTCATGTCCGGAAGCGTTTTTGCGGGAGCATCAGCTTCCATCTGTCTTAATGCCCTTTCGTTAATCCTGACCGAACGCATGCAGATAATGAGAGACGTTGCGGCTTACAAGGCGAAGTATGGTTTACCCGTGGAGGATTTAGCGCGGGAAGAAAAAGTGCTGTCGGCGGCGCGGAACACGGCGCAAGAAGCCGGGCTGGAACCTCAGTCAGTGGAGTCGTTCATCAGTGCGTTGATGACTGCGGGTAAAACGATACAGTATCGCTATCTGGCAGATGGGTTTGCGCCAGCAGATTTATCTGTCACCCAACGGGATCTTGAGGGAATCAGACAGCGTATCAATGAACTGGACAAGCATCTGCTCATGACCATCAGCCAGCGGCTTCGCACAGGTCAACTCTCTTATTCTGAGCGGGCCTGGCTGGCTGAGAGAACAGCGTCTCCGAATCTGACTGTAGCCGAGAAGGATAATCTACTGGACACCATGCGCTATATTCAGCGCGCCGGGTAGGAGAGCGCTACTGCGCTGCCAGGCGATTCAGCGTCCGGGCTGGTAAGTGTTTTCGGGCCACTGATCATTCAGACCGATTCGATTAACGCTTTGGATGCATATGCGGTACGGAAGAAATATTTCATCACGATTATTCAATCCGACAGGGTCGGCTGGCGGCAATATCAAACCCGATAATTCAGGCGCTGGAAATTAACGATAATTCATCATTATCTGATTCCTCTTACAGCGCTTCTGTTTTCTCATTTGCAAAACGAATTGACGCAATTCCGTCATATTTCAGATTTACCGATATCTTCAGGTTCACGTGATACCCGGTTTTTATGTCGCTGAAAGCCTTCTGTGGTTATACCACTGGCGATATTTAAAAGCGTTATTGCAGTAAAGTTTAATTTTATAATGTTAAATTTGTCTAATGAAAATGAGAACCTCCGCGGGTAACGTCCCGACGGTGTTTTTACAGATATTGCAATACAGTTTACTTTTGTATGCCTCCGGAGAATAACATCAACGATACCGGGTGACAGTGTTGGCATTAATGACTTTTTACGGAGTGAACATGGCATCTGAAACGCGTAATTTTATTAACTCTATCATTAAAAATTTTAAAGAAGCCATTGGGTTGATTAACGTGTTGATCCTGGAACCCGAGGAGCCTGACACCTTGCGGTTGCTGCACTTTAAACTGGATGTTATCAAGGCGGGTATTGAACAGGATATTCGCCTGTTAAGCAGGGCCAGTCTGGACAGCAACGCGATGCTTTGTCTTTACCCGATACACAATGCACTAAACGCGCTGAACTATTGTCTTGGGATCCTGAAACATATGCCGATAAATAATCAGTTTTATCATGACTTCGAAGAGGTTAAGCATGCTGTCAATGCCCTTGATGCCATATCCGGACGGGTTTTTACAAATCCGGGAAGTGATGAATAATCATAAATTTCCCTTTTACATGAAATAAAAAACCGTACGAGTTGCTAAAGCCAGCGCGATTTAATCAATGAACGCCTGTTCACTGACTGTTGTAAAAATGAAGAGGCGAAAAATTATATCTTTTTTTTTCGCAACAAACATAAACGCCACTTCAACTGAACACCTATTCGCTACATTTTTTTATCGCGGCGACGCTACAATACGTTAATAATTCTGATGTCGGGATCATTATGTTTATTCTTCGCTGTCATTTGAAAGTAATAATCGCTGGCATGTTAGCCGTCCTGGTATCAGGGTTCAGCGCGACGATATTGGCCCAGGATAGCCCTGATTTACCTGAGCCTGTACTGCCCGCGCATATCTGCGCAAAACTGGCTCCCCGGCAGACTTATTCAGCAGGCGACGATACCCAACGGCTTCAGTCGGCGATTAATCACTGCCCCCGGGGTGAGGCTTTACAACTCCTTGCCGGTCGTTTCTCCAGTGGACCTTTGACCATGAAATCTGGCGTCACACTCTGGATTTCACATGACGCAATGCTCACAGCAAATACTGACCCACGTGTTTACGACAAAAATGGGCGCTGTGGAACCCTTGATCATAAGGGGAATGGTTGTCGGCCCTTTATTCTTTTTAAGAACAGCGACGGTGGAGGTATTGTCGGGGAGGGGATTATTGATGGGCAGGGCGGTGAGCTGATGAAAGGCGAGGATGAATCATGGTGGCAGCTGGCTCGCCGCGCACAGACGGAAGGTGCGGCGCAGAATGTGCCTCGCCTGATTGAAATAGATGATGGCTCAAATATTATTTTTCACGGCATTACGCTGCGAAATTCACCTGGATTCCATGTCACCCTGAAGAATGTGCGCAATGCGACTTTCTGGGGCGTACGTATTGATACACCCGCAAATGCCCGTAATACCGACGGCATTGATCCTGTTTCGTCGCAGAATATCGTTATTGCTCACAGCTTCATCAGAACCGGTGACGACAATGTGGCGATTAAAGCTGGCGCCGCTGGACCCACGCGCCATGTACTGTTAGTGGATAACCATTTTTATTGGGGACACGGGATGTCCATTGGTAGCGAGACGGTGGGCGGTGTCAGCGACATTCGGGTGCGTGATTTGACGCTTGACGGTACGACTTCAGGGCTTCGTATCAAAAGTGATATCAGCCGGGGCGGGATTGTCAGTGATATCCGCTACGACAATGTTTGTATGCGGGGGAATTGGCGTCCGCTCGACTTTGATACGCATTATGATGCACACGCGATCGGGAACAACATTCCCGTCTACCGTGATATTTCCCTGACGCATATTTCCGGCGAAACCGGCCAGTTGGTATTACGTGGTTATGATGCCGCTCATTCTTTGTATTTTGCCCTGAACGGGGTTCATTTCAGTAATGCAGCCCGCTGGCTAATTGAATCGGCGCAGATCCGCATTGGCCCAGGCGGCGTCTCGCCTGTTCCACCGGGAGAAGCATCGGTACAGCGATCGGTTGTTTCTGCTGATTGCGCAAAAAACTGGATCTCTTTTCCCGTGACAGATGCGCCATCCGTAAAATGAATGCCGCAGAAAGCGGCTATTTTAATGAAACGTCAGATCGGACACGCCGGGCGGCCTGCCCGGAATATCGCTGGCCTGCGGTTGTCAGGCCGACGATTTCTCTCAACTTTCACGGCGAAAACCACGACGCACTATGCTGATTGCTGGCGCAAATGCTGCGTTTTAGGGGAGCCGATACTGCGACGCCACGCGCCGGGTGCCTGGCCATACTGACGCTTGAAGCTGCGGTTGAAGGACTGCTGGGAGTCAAAGCCTAACGCCATCGCCACGTTCAGAATCGGTTCGTCGCTGTGGGCTAAGCGTTCGACCGATTTTTTCAGCTTTTGCGCGCGAATATACTCGGCGAGACGATAGCCGGTATGTTCTTTGAATATCCGCTGGAGGTGCCATTTCGAATAGCCGGCTCGCCTGGAAACGGTGGCAATGTCCAGACGGTTTTCCAGGTTGTTGTCGATCCAGTCGAGTAAATCGTGAATAAATGCGCCAGTGTTCATGTTGTTTCCTCACGCAGGCTATTAAAAGCATCTTTGTCTGTTGCATTTAAAGTGACCCGCTTTTGCATTAATTGCAAGTTTTATTGTTGCATTTAAATCCCTGTCCGAAACGGGGCATTTACCGATGACTCAAATAGCACATAAAGTGCAACAATTATTCTTGCACTTAATTAAGCGCCTTCCTACAATCGCCGCGATAGTGTATTCGAAACTGTTACAGTTTTGTGGCGATGAACGACACAAATGGCCTTAAGCCAGCCCGGACAAAGGAAGTGGCGCGGCATCTCCTGCTGCGTCTTGCCCGGCGGCTACAATTAGCGGAATAAAAATAATGAGCCTGCAAAAACCTTGGGTTAATTTTCATCTGAATGCGCTGGGAGCGATGTTTCTCTCCGTACTGCTCGTCGGGTGTGATGAGGGTGTTGCGCAAAATGCCGTTCCACAAGCTCCCGCCGTCAGCGCAGCTAACGTGGTGGTGAAATCCATTAGTCAGTGGGATAGCTTTAATGGTCGGATTGAAGCGGTGGAAAGCGTTCAGCTACGCCCCCGTGTCTCCGGCTACATTGATAAAGTGAATTACACGGACGGCCAGGAGGTGAAAAAGGGCGAGGTGCTGTTCACGATTGATGACAGAACCTATCGCGCCGCGCTGGAACAGGCGCAGGCGACGTTGGCGAGAGCCAAAACGCAGGCCAGCCTGGCACAAAGCGAGGCTAACCGTACCGATAAACTGATCAATACCAACCTGGTATCCCGTGAAGAGTGGGAGCAGCGCCGTTCGGCCGCCGTCCAGGCACAGGCCGACATTCGCGCCGCGCAGGCGGCGGTTGATGCCGCGCAACTTAACCTGGATTTCACCAAAGTGACCGCGCCTATCGATGGCCGCGCCAGTCGTGCGTTGATCACCAGCGGTAATCTGGTCACTGCGGGTGACAGCGCCAGCGTGCTTACCACGCTGGTATCGCAGAAGACGGTTTACGTCTACTTTGACGTAGATGAGTCGACTTATCTTCACTATCAAAATCTCGCCCGCAGAGGGCAGGGGGCGTCCAGTAATCACCTGGCGCTACCGGTTGAGATTGGCCTTGTTGGCGAAGAGGGCTATCCCCATCAGGGCAAAGTGGATTTTCTTGATAATCAGTTAACGCCGAGTACCGGCACGATCCGTATGCGCGCACTGTTGGATAACGCTCAGCGTCAGTTCACGCCGGGACTGTTTGCCCGCGTACGCCTGCCTGGCAGCGCTGAATTCAAAGCCACACTTATCGACGACAAAGCGGTACTGACCGATCAGGATCGCAAATATGTTTATATCGTTGATAAAGATGGTAAAGCACAGCGTCGCGATATTACTCCAGGTCGTCTGGCAGACGGTTTACGCATCGTGCAGCAGGGGCTGACCCCTGGCGACAGAGTCATCGTCGACGGTTTACAAAAAGTGTTTATGCCGGGTATGCCGGTTAACGCGAAAACCGTTGCCATGACCGCCAGCACTGCCCTCAACTGATCCCTTACCTGAGAATCCGAAACATGGACTTTTCCCGCTTTTTTATCGACAGGCCGATTTTTGCCGCGGTGCTGTCGATTCTGATTTTTATTACAGGATTAATCGCCATCCCGCTGTTGCCGGTCAGCGAATATCCTGACGTCGTACCGCCAAGCGTGCAGGTACGAGCGGAGTATCCAGGTGCCAACCCGAAAGTGATTGCAGAGACCGTGGCGACGCCGCTGGAAGAAGCGATCAACGGTGTTGAGAACATGATGTACATGAAATCCGTCGCAGGCTCCGACGGCGTACTGGTGACCACCGTAACGTTCCGTCCGGGTACAGACCCCGATCAGGCGCAGGTTCAGGTGCAAAACCGGGTATCACAGGCTGAAGCGCGTCTGCCGGAAGATGTGCGGCGTTTGGGCATTACTACCCAGAAACAATCGCCGACGCTCACGCTGGTGGTGCATCTGTTTTCGCCTGGCGGTAAATACGATTCACTGTATATGCGTAACTACGCCACGCTGAAAGTGAAGGATGAGCTGGCGCGTCTGCCCGGCGTTGGTCAAATTCAGATTTTTGGCGCGGGCGAATACGCGATGCGCATCTGGCTGGATCCCAATAAGGTGGCGGCACGCGGGTTGACTGCCTCGGATGTGGTGACAGCGATGCAGGAGCAAAACGTCCAGGTTTCAGCAGGGCAGCTTGGCGCCGAGCCGCTGCCGAAAGAGAGCGATTTCCTGATCTCGATTAATGCCCAGGGGCGTCTGCACACCGAAGAAGAGTTTGGCAATATTATTCTGAAAACGTCGGAAGACGGCTCGCTGGTACGCCTGCGCGACGTGGCGCGTATAGAAATGGGTTCCGGCAGCTATGCGCTGCGTTCCCAGTTGAATAATAAAGACGCGGTCGGGATTGGTATCTTCCAGTCTCCAGGGGCGAACGCCATCGATTTGTCGAATGCGGTGCGCGCCAAAATGAACGAACTGGCCACGCGTTTCCCGGAAGATATGAAATGGGCGGCACCTTACGATCCGACGGTTTTTGTTCGCGATTCCATTCGCGCGGTCGTGCAAACGCTGCTGGAAGCGGTGGTGCTGGTGGTACTGGTGGTGATTCTGTTTCTGCAAACCTGGCGCGCGTCGATTATTCCGCTGATCGCGGTGCCGGTATCGGTCGTGGGAACGTTCAGTATTCTCTACCTGCTTGGCTTCTCGCTTAATACCCTGAGTTTGTTCGGGCTGGTATTGGCTATTGGTATCGTTGTGGATGACGCCATCGTGGTGGTGGAAAACGTTGAGCGTAATATTGAAGAGGGGCTGGCTCCTCTTCAGGCGGCGCATCAGGCGATGCGGGAAGTTTCCGGGCCGATTATCGCCATTGCGCTGGTGCTGTGCGCGGTGTTCGTGCCGATGGCGTTTCTCTCCGGGGTGACCGGTCAGTTCTACAAACAGTTTGCGGTGACTATCG
This sequence comes from Kosakonia sp. H7A, assembly GCF_003028445.1. Taxonomy (NCBI): domain Bacteria; kingdom Pseudomonadati; phylum Pseudomonadota; class Gammaproteobacteria; order Enterobacterales; family Enterobacteriaceae; genus Kosakonia; species Kosakonia sp. H7A. The sequence continues at coordinate 839,773 of NZ_PYTZ01000002.1, forward strand.
CGATTTCGACGGTGATCTCCGCCATCAACTCGCTGACGCTCTCTCCGGCACTGGCTGCTCTGTTGTTAAAGCCGCACGGCGCACCGAAAGACTTCCCGACCAGGCTTATTGATCGTCTGTTCGGTTGGATTTTCCGCCCGTTTAACCGCTTTTTCCACCGTAGCTCAAACGGCTATCAGGGGCTGGTTGGCAAAACGCTCGGACGACGTGGTGCGGTGTTTGTGGTTTATGTGCTGCTGCTCTGCGCCGCTGGCGTTATGTTTAAAGCCGTCCCCGGCGGGTTTATTCCTACTCAGGATAAGCTCTATTTAATTGGCGGTGTGAAAATGCCGGAAGGCTCTTCGCTGGCGCGCACCGATGCGGTGATCCGCAAAATGAGCGAAATCGGTATGAATACCGAAGGCGTGGATTATGCGGTCGCCTTTCCAGGGCTTAATGCGTTGCAGTTCACCAATACGCCGAATACCGGGACGGTCTTTTTTGGTCTGAAACCGTTCGACCAGCGTAAACATACTGCGGCGGAAATTAACGCTGAGATCAACGCGAAAATCGCACAAATCCAGCAGGGCTTTGGTTTCTCCATTTTGCCGCCGCCGATTTTAGGGCTGGGTCAGGGTTCTGGCTATTCGCTCTACATCCAGGATCGCGCCGGTCTTGGTTATGGCGCGCTGCAAAACGCGGTGAATACGATGTCCGGTGCGATTATGCAGACGCCGGGGATGCATTTCCCGATCTCAACCTACCAGGCCAACGTTCCGCAACTGGATGTGCAGGTCGATCGTGATAAAGCGAAAGCGCAGGGTGTGTCGCTGACCGACCTTTTCGGTACGCTGCAAACTTATCTGGGCTCGTCTTATGTGAACGATTTTAACCAGTTCGGGCGCACCTGGCGCGTGATGGCGCAGGCCGACGGGCCATTCCGTGACAGCGTGGAAAATATTGCTAATTTGCGCACCCGTAATAATCAGGGCGAAATGGTGCCGATCGGCAGTATGGTGCATATCACTACCACGTACGGGCCTGATCCGGTGATTCGCTACAATGGTTATCCGGCGGCAGATCTTATTGGCGATGCCGATCCTCGCGTACTCTCTTCCGCACAGGCGATGACGCAACTTGCCGGGATGTCTAAGCAGATATTGCCGAATGGGATGAATATTGAGTGGACGGATCTGAGCTTCCAGCAGGCCACGCAGGGCAACACTGCGCTGATCGTCTTCCCGGTCGCGGTTCTGCTGGCTTTCCTGGTGCTGGCGGCACTGTATGAAAGCTGGACGCTGCCGCTGGCGGTGATCCTTATCGTCCCGATGACGATGCTGTCCGCGCTGTTTGGTGTCTGGCTGACCGGCGGTGATAACAACGTGTTTGTGCAGGTTGGTCTGGTGGTACTGATGGGGCTGGCCTGTAAAAACGCGATTCTTATCGTCGAGTTTGCCCGCGAGCTGGAAATTCAGGGGAAAGGTATCATGGAAGCGGCGCTGGAAGCTTGCCGCCTGCGTTTACGCCCGATTGTGATGACCTCCATCGCTTTTATTGCCGGGACGATTCCGCTGATCCTCGGCCACGGCGCGGGTGCAGAAGTGCGCGGCGTCACCGGGATCACGGTGTTTTCCGGTATGCTGGGAGTAACGCTGTTTGGTCTGTTCCTGACGCCGGTGTTTTACGTTACGCTGCGTAAATTTGTTACGCGCGGCAAACCGGTAAGCGACGTTCTGCCTGCGTAGGATGTTGCAAATAACAAAAAACCGCCTTCACTGTGAAGGCGGTTTTTTTTCGCGATAAGGAAATAGTTAATGCGCTTTTTTATACCAGGTATCAATTTCAGGCACCGGAACGCATCCGCTGGTATCGGCTTTTTTGACCTCTTCCAGCGCGCTTGCCACGGTATGCTGCGCTAATACCTCTAATGAAGCCCGCTCCGCTTCATCAGCAATAGATTTGAAGTACCAGCAAGCGTTGGCGCTGACCACGCAGCGGGCCGGAATATCGGGACGCGACGCCCACAGCTTTTTATCTTCTGTGACGGAAACGTAGATATCGCGCAGGGTGATCTGTTCCGCCGGGCGACCAAGATGAATAGAACCGTTGCGGCCAAGCGTTGAGACAATAATGCCGTCACGCGTAAGTGGAACCATTAATTTGCGGATAAAGCTCGGATTAGCTTCCAGGCCGTAGGCCAGAATCGCACTTGTCGAACGTTCACCTAATTGCTCCGCCATCGCTACGCTGAGAACCATCTGCAAAGCTGTCGGGAAGCGGTAATCTAACATTTTATTGTCCTGGGTTGCGGTGAATCTTGTTCTTTTTGGCACCGCAGAGGTGAAAAATCAATAAACAACAATATAACAAATACGGGATTTTTTTTGAAGACGTCCACGATTGACCTGGCTCGTAAAAAAGAGTTTCCAGCGCGCGCCGGATGTGAGCAAAGTATCAATCTGTGTACTTTTTTCTTGCCGCGTTGCAGGGAGATCATGTGAGACTGAATCGTTACAGATTTGAGCGGTAAATGTTATCCCGAAGAGTTTGAAATTGAAGCAGTCAAACGAGTCGTTGATTGTGGCCATTCTGTTTCCAGCGTTGTAACCGCTCTTGATATCACCACCCACACTCTTTTTTCTTCTTCCAGTTATAAAGAGTGGCCTCAGAAATGCCCATCTTTTTGCAGAGTGCTCCAACGCTATCTGTTCTTCGGCATAGCGGGTCTTTTTCATGGCTGATATGCCTCCCCCGGTAAAGTGGAAAAGAACCGAATACTCCGGTTTAGCCTGGCACTGTTTCAGGAGATCGCCTGTTCAGCCAAGTACTTAAGGCCGGACGTGTGCCGTCCCCCACGCTCTGGCAGTGACAGTGCATGCCTGGGCTGCGCGTCTATATGGATAAACGCCAAATCAATTACACAATAAAAAAACAGGCTAATAGATGACTTGTCATTGATTTTAGATGATGCGTCATCTATTTTAAATGACGCATCATCTATTTCATTAACTGAACCACTGCAAAAGTTGAAGGCAACTGCCCGTGAATTAACCCTGTCATGTTTTAAACAACCACAGGAAAACAAATTAATGGCGAGTGATAAAAGAAAAGGCTTTGGTCGCCTGCTTCTGGCCGTAAGCCAGTCCTGGCGAAGAGCCCTGACCCAGCACCTGAGCAAGGAGGGGGTATCCGGAACCGCCGCATTACTGGTACTGGAAATGCTTCATCTGGGAAGCAGACAATTAAGACAGTATGAACTGGCCCGGCGACTGGGGCTGGAAAACTCGGCAGTTGTCCGCCTGCTTGACGGACTTGAAAACAGCGGGTTTGTATGCAGGCAGGAAGATCCCGTTGACCGGCGGGCAAAATTGCTGAGTCTGACGGAAAAGGGGATTGATCTCGGAAACCGGCTGGATCACCTTGCCGGTAGCCTGCGGCTGCAAATTCTCAGCAATATTCCGCAGGAAGACCTCGAAATCGTTGAAAAAACCCTGAGCTGTATGCTGGAAAACCTGGATTCCTGCAATGAACGGGGTCGACGTCCATGAAAGCCCAGGTATCTGATATCTGGACGACGGAAGCGGTGATTTTTTCACTTAAAACATTCGCTGCCGCCATGCTGGCATACTGGATCGCAGTAAAGTTTAATCTTAACAATCCCTACTGGTCTGTAGGCACCGTTTACATTGTCGCGCATCCCTTAATGGGTGCCACCACCTCTAAGGCGGTGTACCGGATGGGAGGAACCATTCTGGGCGCGATTGCCATCATAATTCTGGTTCCTAACCTGGTCTCATCGCCTGAGCTTCTTTCTGTCGGCATGGCATTATGGACGGCTGGCTGCCTTTTTATCAGCATGCTCGATCGTTCCCCGAAAAGTTATCTCTTCATGCTTGCCGGTTATACCGCCGTGCTCACGGGATCCACTATTGTGGACACGCCGGGCACCACGTTCGATGTAGCAGTCTCACGGGTTGAAGAAATCTTCGTGGGTATTCTCTGTATCGCATTGTTCAGCCGCGGCATTTTTCCCCAGAAAGCGAGCCAGGTACTGTCACGAAGGGTGGATTTGTGGCTTGAAAATGCGAATGCGCTGACCCGGGATGTGTTGTCAGGGAGTGTGAATTCCCCCCGTACTTTACAGTTACGACAGACGCTGGCTACCGATGCCGTTGATCTTCGCAATTTCGCCACGCACGTGGGGTACGAAAGCCACGATGACAGAAGACTGGCTGAAAGAATGACCATCTTACTGGAGAGGATGGTCACCCTGCTGCCCTTACTGTCTGAAGTGTATGACCTCAGAATGAGGACAATATCGGACAATCAGGCAAAAGAGTGGTTTTCCAGGGTTTCCGGCTGGCTGGAAGAGCCTGCTGATAACCACAATGAAAAAGAAAATCTGCTGTCCTTGTTCAGCCAGGCACAAAATCACCCGCATGATAAAGAACCGACCTGGGATACGTTGTACCGTAACCGTCTTGCAGTGCAACTGCATGAATTGACGGAAGTCTGGAGCGACTGCCTTACCCTCCGGCGCGATATTACCAGCGGAGAGGTTCATGAAACCGACTACAAACCCAGGCGTAAAGTCGGAATGCTTCCGGACTATGGCATGGCCTTTCTCTCTGCTGCCGCTGTTTGTGTTTCCATCATACTGGCCTGTTCACTGTGGGTTTTAACCGGATGGAGCTATGGCAGCGCTGCCGTACAGATGGTGAGCGTTATATGCTGTACCATGGCCACCCTGGATGATGCTGTTCCTGTAGTCAGAAAAATGCTTGAACTGACCCTGGCCACCGTGGGCATTTCTTTCGTCTATCAGTTCGGGATATTCCCTTTTATAGAGAGTCTGGGATTCATTCCCCTTATATCATCGCTGGGGTTATTTCTGATACCGGTTGGCGTTTTACTTGCCACCCCCTCAAAGTGGTTTACCGGGTTTGTGTTGAGTGTGAACCTGGTCTTCATGCTTCAGTTACGCCAGAAATTAACGCTGGATTTACCGACATTCCTGAATGCAAACATTGCGACAGTTGCCGGTATTGTCATAGCCATAATGACATTGTCCACATTTCGAACCATCGGCGCAGAGACAAGTGTAAGGCGACTACTGAAAGCCAGCTGGAGAATGATCGTACAGTTCATCAGTTCGGAGAGACGCGCCAGTGATGAGAGGATGACCCATCACATACTGAACCAATTGGGGCTGCTTGTTCCACGGATGGCGGCAGTACCACCCGAATCAGATATATACGCCACTGATTTACTGAGGGATCTCAGAGCAGGTTTATGCGTAATGGATATACAGAATAATAAAATCTCTGTGACGGTTGCACAAAGGGACAGCCTCGAACAGCTGCTTCTCTGTGTTGCGGCTTATTACAAGGGAAAGATTAACGGACAGACCAGCATTCAGACACAGTTGGAATATCACCTTAATAACTGCCTTCAGGTCATGTCAGGATCAAATGACGGACAACCTGTGTCCGGTCCTCTTATCCGCAATGCCCTGGCTGGCCTTCATACGGCTTTATTACCACTCCAGAACAACGCCGAGGTAAATAAATGAACACTGATATTGATGTTTATGGTGTTTATGTCCCGTCTCTCCTGTTCATCATGATCGCCTGTTATCTGTTATTCCGTACCCTGCACTGGGTTTTGTCTGTAGCCGGTTTTTACCGGTATGTATGGCACCGTCCGCTATTTGATATAGCCACATATTTCGTTCTCTTTTTCGGTTGCACGTTATTGTCAGGGACATTCAAATGAAACCATTTAATCTACGGTGGGGTCAGATCCTGTTAACGATGGCAATGCTGGCATGTGCTGCATTACTCGGCTGGCATGTCTGGGACTATTATATGTACGCGCCATGGACCCGCGATGGCAAGGTCAGTGCAGATGTGGTGCAGATAGCACCGGAAGTGTCCGGTACCGTTCTGAAAGTGAACGTGGCAGACAATCAGTTTGTGCATCGTGGTGAAATCCTTTACCAGATAGATCCTGAGCGCTTTCAGCTTGCCCTGCAGGAGGCTGTGGCCACCCTGGATTCCAAAAACTTTTCCATGAATCTCAAGAAATCAATGGCAAATCGTCGAACGCTTCTTGGTACGGCATCGGAATCCAGAGAAACGATTGAGCAGGCGGCCAGCGACGCGAAGGTTGCGCTGGCGGACTTTCAGAGTGCGCAGACCGAGGTTAATATCGCCAGGCTGAATCTGGAGAAAACGACAGTACGGGCTCCGGCCGACGGGTATGTAACTAATCTAAGTCTGCGGACAGGGGATTTTGCCACCTCTGGTGTCACCAGTGTCTCGATCCTTGAAACGGACAGCTTCCGTGTTATTGGTTATTTTCAGGAGACACAACTCGGACGCATTAAAGTGGGTGATAAAGTGAAGATAAAACTGATGGGCAGTAACAGGCAACTGGCCGGACATGTGGAAAGCTTCGGAAGAGGCATCTCAGACAGTAACACAGCGGCAGACCACTTAGGGCTTCCAAACGTGGAACCGGTGTTTAACTGGGTCAGGCTGGCGCAGCGCATTCCGGTCCGTATTAAAATTGATAATATTCCCCCGGAAACCAGACTTTCGTCAGGTATGACGGCGGGTGTTTCTGTCATTTATCAGTGATATTTCCCGGCCGTGTTGCATGCAGTAAAAAAGATTAAATCAGTAAATATGTGAGTGGACGGAACATTCATTTCAGTCAACTCACTATTTTTAATGACGGGTTTTATTTCCTGCGGGAATTGTCTGACGGGTAAAGCTGGTGCGCTAATGAAGAGAGGAGAAATAAACCCTCCTGAAAATATGAACTCCCTTTATAAAAGTCTGCTATGAGCGAAAAGGGACGTTCTGCCGCTTGCGCAGAACGTCCGCAACAGAATCTGCTCAGTGAAGGACTATCCCAAAATGGGCTGGTCAAGAATTTACAAACCCGAATTAAGCGCTTTCTGGCGTACCAGTAATCGCACCTGCTTGCCACGGTAGTTAACATAATTTTGAAACTGAAACCCAAAGCGCTCAGCTAAATAATTTGAACGTTTATTTTCTTCATCAATAATACAGCACACCGGGGAGGAAAATGTCTTATCGGCCCACAGCAGAATTGCGGCCAGCGCTTCAGTTGCATAACCTTTACCACGCGCTTCTGGCATTAACGTCCATCCCGCTTCAGGATATTCCAGAGCAGGGGTGATATCCCGATGAGCATCCTGAAAGCCAAACGAACCAGCATAACGGTTTGTTGATTTTTCAAATACTGCCCAGTAACCATAACCCAACATCTGCCAGTGCCCGATATCGCGTAATAAACGGGTCCAGACCATATCTGTAGTCGGCATTTCGCCGCCATTGATCTTAACCATTTCCGGAGTCGCCCAGCATTCCTTGAGCGCCGGGAAATCTTCGAGTGTAAATTGCTTTAAAATCAGGCGTTCTGTTTCAAGCTGCGGCGCTTGCTGTGTAATCATTGTTTCCCCCATTATTCTTAGCTCTATGTTTGGTTAAATTTACCATCATGAGCGGTTCATCTCCGAAAAAATCCATAAAAAGAGGGCCATATTCGCTTCACGCCCTCAAACATCCGACAAACTTTTTATGACATCTGTAAGGGTGGGGCACTCCGGTCAGGCACTGATTTCAGCCCAGGCCTCTGCAGGATAGTGATCGCCGATTGTTCACACTGTCATAAAACATAGCCGGATGACTGACATAGCCAGTTCAGAATACAGGGCTGCAGGTTATTACGGTGCTGGCTTCCCGGCGACGCGATGCTGGACTGCAGACAGGAGCCGTCCATCCAGAATCATTAGTCCGGCAGCCAGAATACTCATCCCGATGAGCTTATCAGCAGTCAGGGATTCGCCCAGCAACGCAAAGCCAGCCAGCACAGCCGTGACGGGGATAAGAAAGGTCACCAGCATCAGGTTGGTTGCTCCGGCGCTCGCTAGCAGACGGAAAAAAATCAGATACGCCACGGCGGTGGAGAAAATTGCCAGACCTGCAAGAGCCATCCAGCAGATGGCGTCTGCGTGCAGTAATGTATTGATATTACCGTTCAGGAAAGCCACAGGTAACGTCAGCAACGCGGAGGCTGTCAGTTGTCCTGCTGCGGGTACCAGCGGTGACAGACCTGCCCGCATAAACCGCCGTCCCCAGAGGCTGGCAATGGCATAGCTGAGGGCGGCAGCCAGCACGGCAAGTTCTGCGGCCAGGCTGTGATCCTCACCGGCAAGATTTTCATGGCCCAGCATGTATGCAACGCCGCCAAAGCCGGTTAACAGGCCAACGCAACGACTCCAGGAAAGACGGTCATCTGATGTAAAACGGTGCGCCAGCAGTATGGTAAAAAGCGGCGTGGTGGCGTTAAGTATGGCTGCCGTGCCGCTGGCAATGTGTGACTGTCCCCAGGCGATAAGCAGGAACGGCAGAACATTATTAAGCAATCCCATAACCATGAAACTACCCCAGAGTTTTGCGCTGTGCTGCACAGGTGTCCGGGAGATTAACAACACGCTCCACAGTACGGCTGCTGCAAGCGTGACTCGTGCCGCCACCAGTGGCAACGGAGGGATATATCTCACCAGAATGCCGTTGAAGAAAAAAGAACCGCCCCAAAGCAATGAGAGCAGGAAAAGCAGACTCCAGTCGGAGTATTTCATGTGTTTTGCGTTCACAACAGCGTTGCTCCAGAGTGATCCCGTTGTCATACGGTATTAATAACTCTGGGATATTGGCAGTAAAAACGATTTATATTCAGCCCCTTTTTTAGAAAAACTCAACGATGCGGGACAATCTTCCTTCTCACAGGGTTCTGAGAGTGTTTGAATCCGTTGCCAGGTATCTCAATATGACCCGGACCGGAACCCCAACGGGGCCGTGAGTCTGCACATCAGAGACTTTGAGAGTCAGCCTGGCATTGTCTTTCTGGTAAATGGCTGTGGACTGGCTCTTTCCGCGGCTTGCTTCGGTGCTTACTCGCATTTCTCTCGCGCTTCGGCGAGTTTTACTGCTGGATACTCATCTAATGCGAACTTGCTGGATTTGCCGTTGTGCTTCACTTCAGGGCCGGGGCCGTTGAAGTCATTAAGTCGATAGAGTTTTTCTTTCAACCCGGCAGTGTGTGTCAGTGAGCATGGCGAGTCCTTGTCAGCTATTGCATTCACTTAAAGTGAAGATGGAAACTGAGTGTTCTCATTTCTGTCTGCGTCGTGGCGAGATTATGTGTGAAGCCATGAAAAGAAAAAATCCACGCAGCTGCGTGGATTTTCGGGGGATTGTTGATGAACATGCGATGCGTGAGATCGCATGAGACAACAGAAACGATTAGACGTTGAACAGGAAGTTCATCACATCGCCATCTTTAACGATGTACTCTTTGCCTTCTGCACGCATTTTGCCGGCTTCTTTCGCGCCTTGCTCGCCTTTGTAAGCAATAAAGTCTTCATAAGCGATGGTTTGCGCGCGGATAAAGCCTTTTTCAAAGTCGGTGTGGATTTTACCGGCGGCCTGCGGAGCCGTTGCGCCAACCGGGATTGTCCAGGCGCGAACTTCTTTCACACCGGCGGTGAAGTAGGTTTGCAGGTTCAGCAGGGCATAACCTGCGCGGATCACGCGGTTCAGGCCCGGTTCTTCAAGACCCAGTTCGGCCATGAACTCATCACGCTCTTCGTCATCCAGCTCGGCGATATCCGATTCAACCGCGGCACAAACCGGCACAACTACAGAGCCTTCTTTTTCCGCGATGGCGCGAACCTGGTCCAGATACGGGTTGTTTTCGAAACCGTCTTCATTGACGTTAGCGATGTACATGGTTGGTTTCAGCGTCAGGAAGCTCAGATAACGAATGGCTTCTTTCTCTTCTTTGCTCAGATCCAGCGCGCGCAGCATACCGGCGTTTTCCAGCTGCGGCAGGCATTTCTCCAGCGCGGCCAGTTCAACTTTCGCATCTTTATCGCCGCCTTTTGCTTTCTTGGACACGCGATGAATCGCGCGCTCGCAGGTTTCCAGATCGGACAGCGCCAGTTCGGTATTGATAACGTCGATATCTTCCGCCGGGTCAACTTTACCGGCAACGTGGATGATATTGTCGTTTTCAAAGCAGCGTACAACGTGGCCGATGGCTTCGGTTTCGCGGATGTTGGTCAGGAACTGGTTGCCCAGGCCTTCACCTTTGGACGCGCCTTTTACCAGGCCGGCGATATCAACAAATTCCATCGTGGTCGGCAGAATGCGCTGAGGCTTAACGATTTCCGCGAGTTTGTCCAGACGCGGATCGGGCATCGGTACGACACCGGTGTTCGGCTCAATAGTACAGAAGGGGAAGTTTGCCGCTTCAATACCTGCTTTGGTGAGCGCGTTGAACAGGGTGGATTTACCTACGTTGGGCAGACCAACGATACCGCATTTGAATCCCATGATGTAATTACCTTAATCTCTTGATAATCAACCCGTTGAGTAAAACGGATTGTAGAAAAGTGAATAACTTTGCCTATTATACACGTAACCGATGTAACGCGCGGCAAAATTGCCGCTGCAGTGGGGCTACTGTGCCTTAAAGGCGTGCAGGCGGTTGGTGGCTTTGGTTAAACCGTCCTTCAGCCAGATCTCTGTACAACGTGCCGCTTCGTCAATGGCTTCATCGATCAGCTTCTGTTCAGAAACCGGCGGTTTGCCCAGTACAAAACCGACAACTTTGTTTTTATCCCCCGGATGACCGATACCTACGCGCAAACGGTGAAAATTGGGGTTATTCCCCAGTTTACTGATGATGTCTTTCAGGCCGTTATGGCCGCCGTGTCCACCGCCCAGTTTGAACTTCGCCACGCCAGGCGGCAGATCCAGCTCGTCATGCGCGACAAGGATTTCATCCGGATTGATGCGATAAAAAGTCGCCATCGCCGCCACCGCTTTGCCGCTCAGGTTCATAAAGGTGGTCGGCACCAGCAGACGTACATCTTCGCCCGCCAGATTAATGCGCGAGGTATAACCGAAAAATTTCGGTTCATCGCGCAGCGGAGCGCGCGCGCTCTCTGCCAGTAAATCGACATACCAGGCGCCCGCATTGTGGCGTGTCGCAGCGTATTCAGCGCCAGGGTTCGCCAGCCCGACAATCAGTTTAATCGTCACTTTTTATTCCTGACCAGGTCAATATCCGGCGCGTAGTTTACGTTGTGCGGGGCGCGATGACAAAATTCTCACGGTATCAGGTGGAAAATGATAATGATTGCTCACCTCAATCATTCGAAATTCAAGTAGTTCAATCGCTTATTTGTAAATTTCTGTTAGTCAAACATATGTAATTGTGATCGTGCCCGCAACCGCCAAAAAGAGCACTGTCTATACTTTATTCACAAGGATTGGGGTTTTCCCATCCAACCCGTCGTTCCGGAGGTGACATATGAAACGCAAAAACGCTTCGTTACTCGGTAATGTGCTCATGGGGTTGGGGTTGGTAGTGATGGTTGTCGGTGTTGGTTACTCTATTCTAAACCAACTTCCACAGCTTAACCTGCCGCAATTTTTTGCGCACGGCGCGGTACTCAGTATCTTCCTCGGAGCTGTTCTCTGGCTCGCAGGCGCCCGCGTAGGAGGCCATGAGCAGGTGTGCGATAAATACTGGTGGGTTCGCCACTATGACAAACGCTGCCGCCGTGACCGGCAACATCACAGCTAAAGATGAATTTTTCAATAACGGCTCCTGATCGAGCCGTTTTTTTTTGTGTTCTGCTTGACCCTCACGTAACGTCAGGCCCGAAAGTCCGGTCTGTGGAGAAGAAGGGGGAAGCCATGTTGATTCAGGTTGGAGAGTTGTCGCGGCGGGCGGGAATCAGCGTGCGCACGCTGCATCACTATGAACATATTGGTTTGCTGCTGCCTACTGCCCGAAATGCCGCCGGTTATCGGCTCTATAACCTTGCTGATGTGAAACGCCTGCATATGATTCAGGCGCTGGCGAAATCAGGAATGGAACTGGCGGCAATTAATGATTATCTGGCGCAGGAGACGCGTCCGCTGGCGGAATTGCTGGATCAGCAAATTACAATGCTTGATAAACAAATGCGTGACATTGTCACATTACGTCATCAGCTCATAGCTTTGCGTGACGGTCTTGCCAGCGGTGCGGAGCCTGACCTGGAGTCATGGCTACAGACACTGGAGATGATGAAAATGTACGATCGTTGGTTTACCCCGCAAGAGCTACAGGAATTGCCGTTTGCCACGCCAGACGAGACGCGGGAGCAGGCCTGGGCCGAAATGGTGAGTGAAGCGCAGAAATTGTTGTCGGAAAATTGCCCGCCGGACGATACGCGTGCGATGAATCTGGCGACGCGCTGGATGAGCCGTCTTGAAGACGATACGGCGAATAAGCCGGAGTTTCTTACCCGCTTAAACGAGATGCACAGCGTCGAACCACAGATGCGCGAGCAAACCGGCATTACGCAAAGCATCGTCGATTTTATTACCCGCAGTTTCGCAGAAAGTAAACTCGCTATCTGGCAGCGTTATCTGTCGCCAGAAGAGATGGCCTTCACACGGGCCCACTATTTTGACCGCATGATGGAGTGGCCGCCGCTGGTGGCAAAACTGCATCTCGCCCAGCGACAATCACTGGATCCGCAGTCGGAAGAGGCGCAGGCGTTGGCGCAAAACTGGCTGGCGCTGTTCCAGTCTTACGCCGGAACGGATGCGCAGACGCAACAAAAGTTTCGCACTGCGATGCAGCAGGAACCACACCTGATGAAGGGGACATGGATGACGCCCGAAGTGCTGCAATGGCTACAACGGGCGATAGAGGTGATGATGCGGAATCGTTATTCCGCATCCGGTTCACAGATCGGCTAATGCCGCGTCGCGATTAGGGAAGAAAGACAGTCGGCCAGGGATGGGCTGCACACCGGCGCGCGCCAGCGTGCGTAACGGCTGAAACTCCAGATTGCTGACCCGCAGCTCGGTACCTTCCGGCAGGCGGGCAACAAAACGGCGGAAAGCATCCAGCCCGCCAGCATCGAGCACCGGCACGGCATCCCACTTCAGCACGACAATTCGCTTACCGGCGATGCGGGTTTCCAGATCGCTGAACACACCTTCCGCAGCGGCAAAGAACAGCGGGCCAATAACGCGCAGCACCAGCACGTCATCCGGCACGCTGACATTCACTGCCGCCAGGTGCGTCATCCGCGCAATGCGGCGCATAAACAGCAGCGAGGCCAGCACAATCCCGACGCTAATGGCGATAACCATATCGAACAGCACCGTCAGCGACATACACATCAACATCACCACAATGTCATCGGCGGGCGCGCGACGCAGCAGATCGATCACTTTGTGCGCTTCACTCATATTCCACGCCACCATTAACAGCAGCGCGGCCATCGCCGACAGCGGCAGCCAGGAGAGCAGAGGCGCCAGCGCCAGTAATGCCAGGATCACCAGCAGTGCGTGGATCACGGCCGAAATGGGCGAAGTGGCACCCGCGCGCACGTTGGCGGCAGAGCGGGCAATCGCTGCCGTCGCGGTGATACCGCCAAAGAACGGCGCGATAATATTCCCCATGCCCTGGCCAATCAGTTCGCTGTTGGCTTTGTGTTTGGTGCCGGTCATTCCGTCCAGCACCACCGCGCAGAGCAGCGATTCAATGGCGCCCAGCATGGCCATCGAAAACGCGGCGGGCAGCATCGCCTGGAGTGAGTTCCAACTGAGGGTGAAATTCGAACCCGGCAGATCCCACGGCAACACCAGTTGCGGCAGAAGCTGAGGGATACCGTTGCCCTGTGTGCCATCTGCCAGCGTGTACTGGAACTGGGAACCGATAGTAGCAACATGGCCGCCGAGCAGGTTCACTACCAGCATAACCGCACAGCCAGCCAGCAGCGCAGGCAAGTGGCCGGGCAAACGTAAGCGTAAGCGCGGCCAGAGAACCAGCGTTGCCAGTGTTGTCACGCCGATTGCTGCATCGCCAAAATTAATGGTGGGCAGCGCCATCACCAGTGCGCCAACTTTTTGCAGGTAATGTTCCGGGACATGCGTCATATGCAGCCCGAGAAAATCTTTAAGCTGCATTGTGGCGATGGTGATACCAATACCAGAGGTGAAACCGAGCGTCACGGAAAGCGGAATATATTCAATCAACCGGCCAAAACGCGCCAGCCCGAAGAGGATCAGGAACACCCCGGACATCAACGTGGCAACCAGCAGGCCCGCAAGGCCAAACTGTTGTGACACCGGGTAGAGGATCACCACAAACGCAGCGGTCGGGCCGGAAACGCTGTAGCGTGAACCACCGCTCAGGGCGATAACGATACCGGCAATCGCCGAGGTATACAGGCCATATTGTGGCGCGACACCGCTGCCAATCGCCAGCGCCATCGACAGGGGAATGGCGATAATCCCGACGGTGATACCGGCGATGAGATCGCGGGTAAAGCGAGCCATCGTGTATTTTTCTTTCCAGCACGCCTCAATTAACGCGCGGAAAGGCAGAACATGTGGAGTGAAAAATTTATTCACGATGTTATTTCATCCTGGAGGTGGAAATTAATAACGACTTAATAAATCATACAAATGACATTCAAAGATAAAAAAACCCGCCGCAGCGGGTTTTCTATTCAGCAGCGATTAATGTTCGAACATCGCAGAAATAGATTCTTCGTTGCTGATACGACGGATAGCTTCGGCCAGCATGCCAGACAGCGTCAGCGTACGTACGTTCGGCAGCGCTTTGATCTCTTCGCTCAGCGGAATGGTGTCGCAGACTACCACTTCGTCGATCACGGAGTTGCGCAGGTTATTCACCGCATTACCAGAGAAAATCGGGTGCGTCGCGTAAGCAAATACGCGTTTTGCGCCACGCTCTTTCAGCGCTTCTGCCGCTTTGCACAGCGTACCACCGGTATCGATCATATCGTCAACCAGTACGCAGTCGCGGTTAGCCACGTCGCCGATGATGTGCATCACCTGAGAGACGTTAGCGCGCGGACGGCGTTTGTCGATGATCGCCATATCGGTATCGTTCAGCAGTTTGGCGATAGCACGGGCGCGAACCACGCCGCCAATGTCCGGAGAAACCACGATAGGGTTGTCCAGGTTCAGTTGCAGCATATCTTCGAGCAGGATCGGGCTACCGAACACGTTATCAACCGGCACATCGAAGAAGCCCTGAATCTGTTCAGCATGCAGGTCAACGGTCAACACGCGGTCAACGCCAACGCTGGAAAGGAAATCAGCAACGACTTTTGCGGTAATTGGCACACGGGCAGAACGTACGCGACGGTCCTGGCGGGCGTAGCCGAAATAAGGAATGACCGCGGTGATACGGCCTGCGGAAGCACGACGCAGCGCATCAACCATGACAACCAGTTCCATCAGGTTGTCGTTTGTGGGAGCACAAGTGGACTGGATGATGAAAATATCACCACCGCGTACGTTTTCATTAATTTGTACGCTGACTTCGCCGTCGCTAAAGCGACCTACAGCGGCGTCGCCGAGAGAAGTGTACAGGCGGTTGGCAATACGTTGTGCTAGTTCCGGGGTAGCGTTACCAGCAAAAAGCTTCATATCAGGCACGAGAAGAACCTCAGGCATGCGTCCAGTGGTGGATAGAATACGCCAGAATGTGCGGTCAGGGCGAAATTCTATCCATGCGGTGTATTAAAGAGCGCGATGCAACGTCTGGAACATGTGACGTTGTCACCGGAGCTCAGCTTGCCCGGCGATGGTTTGTGCTAGCGGCGAGAGGTTGACGCCTCGCGCGACAAAACCGTGCAACCATTCCGGGGCTTGCTCAAGCACCTGACGAGCGGCGGATTCGGTGTCAAATTCGGAAAAGACACAGGCTCCTGTGCCAGTCAGGCGCGACGGCGCGTATTCTAACAGCCAGGAAAGCGCGGCATCAACCTCGCGAAAACGTTTTCTTGCGATAACCTCGCAATCGTTGCCGAATTCACAATTTAGCAACGTTTCGATTGACCGCTTCGGTGTCGCTCTTGGTAACTCAGGATCTTTGAAAATGACCGGCGTGGGAATGCTGACGCCCGGATGCGCCACCAGATACCATTTCTCTGGTGGATTAACCGGCGTCAGGATCTCGCCAATTCCTTCAGCAAAGGCCGCATGCCCGCGCACAAATACCGGGACATCCGCGCCCAGTTGCAGGCCAAGCGCTGCCAGCTCATCAACGCTCAGTTGGCAGCCCCATAAATGATTCAAGGCAACCAACACGGTCGCGGCATTCGATGAACCGCCGCCAAGGCCGCCGCCCATTGGCAGACGCTTATCAATCGCAATATCGGCGCCGCTGCCCTCAGGATAACGCCCGGTTTCGCGGGCGCGTTTAATCAGCAAACGTGCAGCGCGCACGATCAGATTCTCTTCGTCAGGCACCCCGGCAACGGGGGTTAACAGACGGATTTCACCGTCGCTGCGCGGTTCGATGGTCAGCGTATCGCCATAATCGAGAAACTGAAAAAGCGTCTGTAAGGTGTGATAGCCGTCAGCTCGCTGGCCGGTAATGTATAAAAACAGGTTAAGTTTCGCCGGAGCGGGCCAGGTTGTCATTTTACAATCCAGTTATCCATCTTTAGCTTGATACGCTGGCTGCCGTCGCTCAGCTCCATATTTGCAGGCATTGCCGGCTGGGTTTTGCTGTCATATCCGCCATAAACGACTTTCCAGCTTTTACCGCCCTGGCTGTAGTTCAGCTCGCTCAGGCGATACTGATCGTCAAGTTTGTAATCGGTGGCATTACCCGGCAGACCGAGGATCCATTGGCGCAGGCTATTGAGCGGGATAGGCATGCCGGTCAGCTTGCCGATCATCTCTTCGGCATCGTCAGCGGTATAGCGCTGGCCTTTATTATCGACCAGTTGCACATTGCCCGGCTGCGCATTCAGCTCCAGTTCGGTGCTGCCCAGCGGGTTGGTCAGCAGCAAACGGTAACGATCTTCGCCTGTCTGCTGCCAGAAGAAGCGGGCGTAGACTTTTTGCTGATCGGACAGGTAAGCGAAGGCACCGCGCGTCTGATACTGACTTAATGCGCGCACCTGCTGCTGATGCTGACGCCACTGCGGCGAATCCGGGCTTTGCCCCGGTCCTTTGGGCGCGTTGAGCGTACAGGCGGTCAAAACGAGGCTGGCCAGCGGCAGCAGGCGAATAAAGCGGAAGTCCGACAGAGTCATAACGATGACAAATCCTTGAGAGAGGTTGCGGTGATTAGGCTTAATGCTAGCGCCGCACTGTAACAGCGTCTACGTTCAAGTTGTCTTAAATCATTAAAATACCAATTACTCCGAAAGGAGAGTCTCTCTTTTATTGACCGTGCGCATCCTGTATGATGCGTGCAGTCTAACCTTATCAACGTTGGTACTATTCCCGCGCTCATGACCCTTTTAGCTCTTGGCATCAACCACAAAACGGCACCCGTTTCGCTGCGAGAACGCATTGCATTTTCGCCGGATACGCTTGACCAGGCGCTGGAAAGCCTGCTCTCGCAGCCGATGGTGCAGGGTGGAGTGGTGCTTTCAACCTGTAACCGCACCGAGCTTTATTTGAGCGTCGAAGAGCGGGAAAACCTGCGTGAAGCGCTGGTTCGCTGGTTGTGTGATTACCATCACCTGAGCGAAGAGGAAGTGCGCCAGAGTCTTTACTGGCATCAGGATAATGACGCCGTCAGCCATTTAATGCGCGTAGCGAGCGGGCTGGATTCTCTGGTGCTTGGCGAGCCGCAAATTCTCGGCCAGGTGAAAAAAGCCTATGCCGATTCGCAGCGCGGGCACGGCAATGCCAGCGATCTGGAACGCATGTTCCAGAAATCCTTCTCCGTGGCTAAACGGGTGCGTACGGAAACCGATATAGGCGCCAGCGCCGTGTCGGTCGCCTTTGCCGCCTGTACGCTGGCGCGGCAGATCTTTGAATCCCTCTCGACGGTTACCGTATTGCTGGTTGGCGCGGGCGAAACCATTGAGCTGGTTGCCCGCCATCTGCGCGAACACAAAGTGCAGAAGATGATCATTGCTAACCGTACGCGTGAGCGCGCGCAGGTGCTGGCGGAGGAAGTCGGCGCGGACGTTATCTCCCTGAGCGAAATCGACGAGCGTCTGAAAGACGCTGATATTGTTATCAGTTCTACCGCCAGCCCGTTGCCGATCATCGGTAAAGGGATGGTGGAACGTGCGATGAAAGCGCGACGCAACCAGCCGATGCTGCTGGTGGATATCGCCGTGCCGCGCGACGTTGAGCCGGAAGTGGGGAAAGTGGCCAACGCTTATCTCTACAGCGTCGACGATCTGCAAAGCATCATTCAGCATAATCTGGCGCAACGTAAAGCCGCTGCGGTGCAGGCGGAAACCATCGTCGCCCAGGAAACCAGCGAATTTATGTCATGGCTGCGCGCGCAAAGCGCCAGCGAGACTATCCGTGAATACCGCAGCCATTCCGAAGCCGTGCGCGATGAGCTGACCGCTAAAGCGCTGGCTGCGCTGGAGCAGGGCGGCGATCCGCAGGTTATCATGCAGGACCTCGCGTGGAAGCTGACTAACCGGCTGATCCACGCCCCAACCAAATCTCTTCAGCAGGCCGCTCGTGACGGGGATGATGAGCGCCTGCATACTTTGCGCAACAGCCTCGGGCTGGATTAGCACAACACCACTCTCTGATTATTAAAAGGTGCATTTACGCCTATGAAGCCTTCTATCGTTGCCAAACTGGAAGCCCTGCATGAACGCCATGAAGAAGTTCAGGCGCTGCTGGGTGATGCGCAAACTATTGCCGACCAGGATCGTTTCCGTGCGCTGTCGCGGGAATATGCGCAGCTAAGCGATGTGTCGCGCTGTTTTACTGACTGGCAAAAGGTTCAGGAAGATATTGAAACGGCACAGATGATGCTCGACGACCCGGAAATGCGTGAAATGGCGCAGGAAGAGTTGCGCGATGCGAAAGAGAAAAGTGAGCAACTGGAGCAGCATTTACAGGTTTTACTCTTGCCGAAAGATCCGGATGACGAACGCAATGCCTTCGTTGAAGTGCGCGCGGGTACGGGCGGTGACGAAGCAGCATTATTTGCCGGCGATCTGTTCCGCATGTACAGCCGCTACGCGGAAGCCCGCCGCTGGCGCGTGGAGATCATGAGCGCTAACGAAGGCGAACATGGCGGCTATAAAGAAGTGATCGCCAAAATCAGCGGCGAAGGCGTCTACGGGCGTCTGAAGTTTGAATCGGGCGGCCATCGCGTGCAGCGCGTCCCGGCGACCGAATCACAGGGGCGTATTCACACTTCAGCCTGTACTGTTGCCGTCATGCCGGAGCTACCTGAAGCTGAGTTGCCGGATATCAACCCGGCGGATCTGCGTATTGATACTTTCCGCTCCTCCGGCGCGGGCGGCCAGCACGTTAACACCACCGACTCGGCAATCCGTATTACCCACCTGCCGACGGGGATTGTGGTCGAATGCCAGGACGAACGTTCACAGCATAAAAACAAAGCCAAAGCGATGTCGGTGCTGGGCGCGCGTATCCACGCGGCAGAGATGGCGAAACGCCAGCAGGCGGAAGCATCAACCCGCCGCAATCTGCTGGGCAGCGGCGATCGCAGCGATCGCAACCGCACATACAATTTTCCGCAGGGGCGCGTTACCGATCACCGCATCAACTTGACGCTCTACCGTCTTGATGAGGTGATGGAAGGCAAGCTCGATATGCTGATCGAGCCGATTGTGCAGGAATACCAGGCCGATCAACTGGCGGCGCTTTCCGAGCAGGAATAATGGACTATCAACAGTGGTTGCGTACGGCGATAAGCCAGTTGCAGACGAGCGAAAGCCCGCGCCGCGACGCTGAAATTCTGCTGGGGTTTGTAACCGGCAAAACGCGCACCTTCATTCTCGCTTTTGGTGAAACGGTGCTTACGGCGGAACAGCAGCAGCAACTGGATGCGCTGCTGGCACGACGTGCGCTTGGCGAACCGGTGGCGCATCTGGTCGGTGAGCGCGAATTCTGGTCGCTGCCGCTGTTTGTTTCTCCGGCGACGCTGATCCCGCGCCCGGACACGGAGTGCCTGGTTGAGCAGGCGTTAAACCGTCTTCCCGCTTCGCCGTGTCGCATTCTCGATCTGGGTACCGGCACCGGCGCGATCGCGCTGGCGCTGGCCAGCGAACGGCCGGATTGCCACGTTACTGCCGTCGATGTGGTTGCTGAAGCGGTAGCACTGGCGCAACGCAATGCGGAACACCTGGCGATTACCAACGTCAATATCCTGCAAAGTCGTTGGTTCAGTGCGCTTGCAGGGCAGCAGTTCGCCATGATTGTCAGCAATCCTCCCTATATTGACGAGCAGGATCCGCATCTCGCGCAGGGCGATGTCCGTTTTGAACCGCTGAGCGCGCTGGTGGCGGCCGATCATGGTCTCGCCGATTTACAGACCATCATTTGCGACGCGCGACGCTTTCTGCAGCCGGGTGGCTGGCTGCTGCTGGAACATGGCTGGCAGCAGGGCGCGGCGGTGCGTGCGCTGTTTTCACAATATGGCTGGCAGGAAGTGGAAACCTGCCGGGATTATGGCGGTAATGAGCGGCTGACGCTGGGAAAGCGGCCTTTACAGGAGTAATGCGCGATGCACGCCTTTAACATACTGATTACATTGCATTTGACCTGCGTTGCGTTGACCATTAGCCTGTTCGTTTTACGCTACTGGTGGAGCTGGGCGAACAACCCACGCGCGCAGGCCCGCTGGGTGCGGGTGGTGCCGCATGTGGTCGACAGCCTATTGCTGTTAAGCGGTGGCGGGTTGATGTGGGTAACGGGCTATTTACCTTTTACTGTTAAAGGCGCATGGCTGACTGAAAAGCTGTTTGGCGTTATCATCTACATCGTTTTGGGTTTTATCGCGCTTGGACGACATCGTCCGCGCAGCCAGCAAACGGGTTTTATCGCCTTTATGCTGGGGCTGGTGGTGCTGTACATCATCATTAAACTCGCCGCCACAAAAGTACCGATACTGGGGTAAGAAATGAGGTCGTTAGCTGATTTCGAATTTAACAACGCGCCATTATGCGACGGGATGATCCTTGTTTCAGAGCTGATTCGCGATGATTTTCCTTCATTGTACGTGCATGAAGAGCTGGAGCGTCTGCTGAGCCTGGCGCGAGAGGAAATAAGTCAGGCGAAGCCTCAGGACTGGCAGCTGGAAAAGCTCATTGAGTTGTTTTACGGCGAATGGGGTTTTAAAGACACGCGTGGGGTTTACCGTCTGTCTGATGCACTGTGGCTGGATAAAGTGCTGGAAAATCGTCAGGGAAGCGCCGTCTCTCTGGGGGCGATTTTATTGTGGGTCGCCGGGCGTCTCGACATTCCGCTGACGCCGGTCATTTTCCCGACGCAGCTGATCCTGCGTGCCGAGTGGCTGGACGGCGAAATGTGGCTCATTAACCCGTTTAATGGCGACACGCTGGACGAGCATACGCTCGAAGTCTGGCTGAAGGGCAATATCAGCCCGGTCGCTGAGCTGTTTAACGAAGATCTG
This sequence comes from Kosakonia sp. H7A, assembly GCF_003028445.1. NCBI lineage: Bacteria > Pseudomonadati > Pseudomonadota > Gammaproteobacteria > Enterobacterales > Enterobacteriaceae > Kosakonia > Kosakonia sp. H7A. The sequence goes on from NZ_PYTZ01000002.1 coordinate 861,277, forward strand.
GATGAAGCCGACAACGCTGAAGTGATCCGCAAGCTGCTGGATACCTTAAAGTCAGCGCTGATGGAAGAGCAACAGATGGAGCTGGCATTGCGCGCCAGTGAAGCGCTGTTACAGTTTAATCCGGAAGATCCCTATGAAATCCGTGACCGCGGGCTGATTTACGCCCAGCTTGATTGCGATCATGTGGCGCTGCACGACCTGAGTTACTTCGTCGAGCAGTGTCCGGAGGATCCGATTAGCGAGATGATCCGCGCGCAAATCAACACGATTTCGCACAAACAGATTACCCTGCATTAAAAGTAAGTTCCGATTCACACTTGATAAGGCGATTTTATGAAACAAAAAGTGGTCAGCATTGGCGACATTAACGTTGCGAACGACCTGCCGTTTGTGCTGTTTGGTGGTATGAACGTGCTGGAATCCCGCGATCTGGCGATGCGCATTTGCGAACACTACGTGACTGTGACCCAGAAACTGGGCATTCCGTATGTGTTCAAAGCCTCTTTTGATAAAGCCAACCGTTCTTCCATCAAGTCCTATCGCGGGCCGGGTCTGGAAGAGGGGATGAAAATTTTCCAGGAACTGAAACAGACCTTTGGCGTAAAAGTGATCACCGACGTGCATGAAGCTTCCCAGGCGCAGCCGGTGGCCGATGTGGTCGACGTGATTCAGCTTCCGGCATTCCTCGCCCGCCAGACCGACCTGGTGGAAGCGATGGCGAAAACCGGCGCGGTAATTAACGTGAAAAAACCGCAGTTCGTCAGCCCTGGCCAGATGGGCAATATCGTGGATAAATTCCATGAAGGCGGTAATGACAAAGTGATCCTCTGCGACCGCGGCGCCAACTTTGGTTATGACAACCTGGTTGTGGATATGCTCGGTTTCGGCGTGATGAAGAAAGTCTCCAATAACTCGCCGGTGATTTTTGACGTCACCCACGCACTGCAATGCCGCGACCCGTTTGGCGCGGCTTCCGGCGGCCGCCGTGCGCAGGTCACTGAACTGGCTCGCGCAGGGATGGCAACCGGACTGGCTGGCCTGTTTATTGAAGCGCACCCGGATCCGGACAACGCAAAATGCGATGGCCCGTCCGCGCTGCCGCTGGACAAACTCGAACCGTTCCTCAGGCAGATCAAAGCGATTGACGATCTGGTGAAAAGCTTCGACGAACTCGACACCGAGTAAAAAAACAAAACCCCGCAAATGCGGGGTTTTTTATCGGCCAGGTAAAAGGGCGTCAGGCAAATATCGTCATCAGGTAAGCCGCAAACAGCGCCATATGCGCCGCGCCGTTCAGCACATTAGTACGGCCGGTCGAGAAGGAGAGCTGGCACAGCAGCAGGGAGGACACCATCACAATCATCTCGGGCGCGCCAAGGCCAAAAACCAGGTGATTACCAGTGAGCCACGCAATCAGCGTAACGACCGGGACCGTCAGGGAAATGGTTGCCAGCACCGAACCAAAAAACAGATTCATGGCGCGCTGAACCTGATTATTCAGCACCGCTTTCAGCGCCCCAAGGCCTTCCGGCGACAGGATCAGCAGCGCCACCAGGAAACCGGTAAACGCGACGGGCGCATTCATCTCTGTCAGCAGTGCCTCCAGCGGTTTCGCGTTCATTTTGGTCACCGCGATCACTGCAATCAGATGCACGATCAGCCATACGGTATGCCACAAATTCCCGTGTGCAGACGGTTTGCCGTGATGCGGATCGTCGTCGTCGCTCTCGTCTTCATGCTCGTAAACAAACAGACTCTGGTGCGTTTTGGTCTGAATCAGCAAAAACACGCCGTACATCGCTGCCGAGATTAATGCCACCAGCAGCGACTGACCAATAGTGAAATTGGCCTCCGGCAGCGCCATCGGGAACACCAGCACAATAACCGCCAGCGGGAACAGGGCGATGAGATACTGCTTGATGCCGAACAGATTCATATACTGGGTGGCGAATTTACGCCCGCCGAGCAGCAGAGAGAACCCTACCAGCCCGCCGGTAACAATCATGATGATAGAGTAAAGCGTGTCGCGCATCAGCGTTGGCGCCGCATCGCCTGTCGCCATCAGCGCGGAAATCAGGCTCACTTCGAGGATCACCACCGAGAGACTCAGAATCAGCGAACCATAGGGCTCGCCCAGGCGGTGTGCGAGTACGTCAGCATGGCGAACCACGCTAAAGGCGCTGGAAAGAATACCGACCAGCGCCAGAATATTGATGCCAATCACCACTGGCAATGACTGCGAACTTCCCCAGAAAAGCAGCACGGCCAGCGCCAGCACCGGGAAAATGAGGGATGTCTCCTTGTGGCGGGTTTTAACCGCTTCGTGCATTGTTGTCATTATGATGCTCCGTCATAGTGCAGGTGTATGTGGATTATAGATAAAATTATCAGCGGCCTAAGATAGCAAAAAATCGCCAGTTTCAGTCGGGTTTTTACTTAGTTTTACTATCTCGATATCATTTTTATTCTAATGCCTGAAAAAATGATATCTCATGAAAATTATATTTATATAACAATGTGATGTGATTTTTTATTCGCAATAAATAATGGTGTGGTGGCAGTCGGCGGGATTATCAACCAGGCTTATTCATTTAGCCCAAAAGGAGCCAAAACATGCCCTATAAAGAGAAATCCGATCTTCCTGACAGCGTCCAGCATGTACTGCCTGCTCATGCGCAGGAAATTTATAAAGAGGCGTTTAATAGCGCCTGGGAGCAGTATAAAGACAAAGCCGATCGGCGCGATGACGCCAGCCGCGAAGAGACTGCGCATCGCGTGGCCTGGGCGGCCGTTAAACAGGATTATGAAAAAGGCGATGACGATCGCTGGCACAAAAAGAAGTAACACAATGAAATAATTACACTTCGCCATTTATAGCCATATTCAATGTGTTGGTGCTATTGCAAGCGGCCTGCGAATTGCATATGGTGCGTAGTAAGCTGCGCTTAAAGCAGCATTTGTCGGGAAGACAGCAGTAGAGCAGTCGCAGGGAAGCAGGCAGTGGCGGAGGTAAAAGATGTTAACACGTGATTTCTTGCGAACAGCCGATTGTAAAACGGCGTTTGGCGACATTGAGGAGTCGCTGTTATGGTCAGCGGAACAACGGGCCGCATCGCTGGCAGCGACGCTCGCTTGTCGTCCGGATGAGGGGCCAGTGTGGATTTTCGGCTACGGTTCGCTGATGTGGAACCCGGCGCTGGAATTTGAAGAGTCATGCACCGGAACGCTGGTTGGCTGGCATCGCGCATTTTGCCTGCGTTTAACCGCAGGGCGCGGAACGGCCTGTCAGCCTGGCCGCATGCTGGCGCTGAAAGAGGGCGGCCGTACGACCGGTGTCGCTTACCGTCTGCCGCAGGAAACGCTTACGGAAGAACTGTCGCTGCTGTGGAAACGCGAAATGATCACCGGCTGCTATATGCCGAGCTGGTGCAAGCTGGCGCTGGACGATGGCCGTGTTATTAACGCGCTGGTGTTTATTATGGATCCACGCCATCCACTCTACGAATCCGATACCCGCACGCAAACTATCGCCCCGTTGATTGCCTCTGCCAGCGGCCCGCTTGGCACCAATGCGCAGTATCTTTTCTCGCTTGAACAGGAACTGATTAAACTCGGCATGCACGATGACTGCCTGAATGAGCTGGTGGGGAGAGTGCGTGGCTTGCTGGAGGGAGAAAAACCAGGCCCGGACCTGCAACCTGGTTTTGTCTGTTGAGCGATTACGCTGCAACGTAGCTGATTGAGTGCTCCAGCGACTGGCTGTGGCTATCGATCAGCACGTTCCAGATCCCGCTGTAAGGCACCGCCAGATAGGCGCTTGCGCGGTTCTGGACGCTTAAAATATCGGTCTCCGCGTTAGCCGCGCTGCTCTTCTCGCTCATCAGATGAATATGACAATTTGCTGAACAACGAACGACAATCGTATCCCCGCCAAATAATTTCAAACTTGCTTTTACCACCGCCATTTTCCAACCCCGTAGTTTTATAACAACGCTTTCCGCCACGAAAACTTCTCGCGCGTGATTCTGTTCACAATTCACTCAGTCAATAACACCAAAGTGAAGGATAACTAATGCTGATTTTGATCAAATAATGACGTAGCGATTAAACAAAAATTACATTATCTGGCGAGGGGGGATGTCGGCGCATAAAACCGTGGGTGAAATGCGCCGAAAGAAGATTAAATGCGGAAATGTCCGGCAGTTTCAGCAAGCTCCCCGGCTTGTGAGCGCAGCGCGCCTGCGGCGGAAGCGGACTGGATCACCAGTTCGGCGTTTTGCTGCACCATCCGGTCAAGATCGATAACCGCATGATTGATTTCCTGAATGCCCTTCATCTGCTCGCTGGTGGCGACGGTGATCTCACGCATGATCACCGACACACTGTCGATGCTGGAAACAATGTCGGTCATACTGTCGCCCGCCAGCCGAACAAAGCGTGAACCGGTGGCGACGCTTTCGGTGGTCGAATCAATCAGCGTTTTGATCTCCTTCGCCGCCTGCGCACTACGGCTGGCCAGGTTGCGTACTTCACCGGCGACCACGGCAAACCCGCGTCCCTGTTCGCCTGCGCGTGCCGCTTCGACGGAGGCATTCAGCGCCAGAATATTCGTCTGGAAGGCGATACCGTCAATCACACTGGTGATGTCGCCGATTTTCGCAGAAGCGGTTTCAATGGATTGCATGGTGGTGATCGCCTGCGTCACTACCTGACCGCCGCGGGATGCCGCTGCAGATGCCGCATGTGCCTGCTGATTAGCCTGAGCGGCAGCATCGGTGGACTGGGCGACCGACGCGGTGATCTGCTCAACGGCGCTGGCCGTTTCTCGCAGACTGGAAGCCGCCTGTTCAGTCCTTCCTGAGAGATCCTGGTTACCCGCAGCAATCTCTTGCGCTGCTTGCTGCACGGATTGACTGGAATCACGCAGTTTAACCATCACCACCGACAATTTATCGCTGAAAGCGTTAAAGGCATGGGCGATTTGCGTCACTTCATCATGGCCATCCACCGGTAAACGCTGGGAAAGATCGTCGGTGCCGTTACTGATGGCATTCATCGCATCGCGAATCGTCAGCAGTCGTTTAAGCATGGTCGACACGATCCAGTGCATGACCCCACCGGCAACCAGTACCAGCACGACCAGCGACAGGGCGGACGCTTTGAGCTGTGCCTGCAAACCAGCCGTGGAATCTGCGCTGTCCAGCGCCACGGTCAGCAGCCAGTGGGTGCCTTTGACCGGGGTGGCTTGCAGTATCTTCTGTGCGCCAGCGTACTGGCCTTCGACGGTTTTCCCGGCGCGCAACTCGGCGAAACTCACCCCGCTGAGCGCTTCTGCAAAGGGTTTGAGCGTCAGTTTATCGCTGTTCGCGGCAATCACCGTGCCGTCGCTGTCCAGCAGCAAACCGCTGCTGTTAGGCGATGGATTGATGCCGCGTACGTTAGCGACCACGCTGTCCATCGAAACATCACCGGCGACCACGCCTTTCAGCGTACCGTTCTCTTTCACCGGTACGGCAAATGTGACCACCAGTTTCCCGCTACCTGCATCGACATACGGTGCGGTCACTACCGGTGCATCCGCTTTCAGCACCTGCTGATACCACGGACGAATCGTCGGATCATAATCGGCGGGTACGCCGGTCGGATCGGAGAATTTCGCCGTTTTGCTGGCGTAACCGATATACACATTGGTGAAGCCACCGGCATGCGCCATCTGCGTGAAAATGGGCACCGGATCGTCAGTTAAGGCAACGCTTTGCAGCGAGTTGATGATCTCCATTTTACTGGCGACCCAGTCGGCAATGGCAATACTGTGGCTGACGCTGGTGCTGGAAAGGATATCCTGTTGAATTTCTTGATTATGCTGGCGAGTGACCTGATAGTTAATAATGGTGTTAAGAAGCAAAGCGATAGCGAGACATCCCGCCGTGGCCGCAATAATGCGGGATTTAATCGATCTAAACATAATTATCTTACCTGCTGTGTTGTCTTAAGTGGCTATCGGCAACACAACAGGCAAACTTGATGACGGAACGTCATTCATAAGAAAATTGTATTGAACTCGCGGAGGTATTAAAAAGTTAATACCTTATCCGCGGCCACCGTCCAGTGCGCCAGTTCCACCAACGTGCCGATTTCCACGCCATCTGCCAGCGGCAGGGCGGTGATACCGCGTCCATCGGTGCAGGTTTTGCATAATTTCACCACCACGCCCTGGGCGGTCAAAATTTCCAGCATCTGTTGCAGGTTATAACCTTCCGCCGGGTTTTGCCCGCGCAGACCAGCCGTAACCGCGTCGGACATTAAAAACACTTTCAACTGCTTCGCGCTTTCTTCTTCACAGAGGGCGATTGCCAGCCGCAAACTACTGAACAGCGATTCGCTACCATAAGCCGCGCCGGTGGCGACAATGACGATCTTTTGCATTTTCACTCCTTCGATAACATTGTGCGGACGGGGCTTATGCTACTGCGCCGCCGTCCCCGGTGAAAGGACGACGGCGCAGAATCAGTGGTTTACCAGGAAATTATTGTCCGAAGCGGCCGATCAATCCGCTGGCGGCCAGCGCGTGTCCTTTGAGTTTATCTAACAGCGCCTCGCGGGTTAGCCCTTCCGGCAATGTTGGTGGCAGTGAAGTGGCAATCAGCGTGAAGGTGTAATGGTGCGCGCCGCTGCCAGGCGGTGGGCAGGGGCCATGCCAGCGCAGATTACCGGGGCTATTTTTCCCGCCGGTATAATGTTTGCCGTCGCGCAGATCGTTTGGCGCAAAACCGGTCGTTGACGGCGAAATATTGTAAGCCACCAGATGCGTCACCCCCAGCCCGTTCGCGCCTTCCGGATCGTGAACCAGCAGGGCAAAACTTTTTGTATTGGCTGGCGGGTTACTCCACACCAGTGCGGGGGACTGATTTTCACCGGTACAGTTGGGATTATTGCTGGCGTTACCGGCGAATTTTTTCTCCATCAACGCATTGTCGGCGAAAGCCGGGGATTGCAGGTTAAACAGTTCATTGGCGTCTACCTGTACGCCGTACAACAGCAGCGCGCTACAGAGCGCTCCGCGCAGTTTACAATTCATGGCGATTCTCTTTCAGCATTGGTGCATTAACTGTAGTTGCACCGCAGCGGGTGGGTAAGGATTTTCCTGGTATTTTGCCGCTCCCTGCACAGCAGAGGCAAAACCGTTAAACTTACTGGTTCATGTCAACAAAACTGGGCGGATTATTATCAGCAAAGTGCTGTACGGTGTTATGAATTATAAGGTCTCATCTCTCCTGATATTGCTGCTGGCGGGCGATGTTGTCGATGCCGCACAAAATAGCTTCGTTCAGCAAGCGGAAAACCCCTTCGATAATGACGGCGATGGTTTGCCGGATCTCGGCATGGCGCCAGAAAATGGCGCGCAGGAAAAACACGTCGCGGAAATGGTCAAAGCCTTCGGTGAAGCCAGCATGACGGATAACGGGCTAACTGCGGGAGAACAGGCGCGCCAGTTTGCCTTCGGGCAATTGCGGGATGTGGTGAGCGATGAGGTGAACCAGAAAGTGGAATCCTGGCTGTCGCCCTGGGGCAGCGCCAATATCGATTTTAAGGTCGATAACGAGGGCAGTTTTACCGGCAGCCACGGCGACTGGTTTGTGCCTCTGCAGGATAATAACCGCTACCTCAGTTGGGGGCAGCTAGGGGTGACGCAACAGGACCAGGGGCTGGTGGGCAATGTCGGGCTCGGTCAGCGCTGGATAGCAGGCGACTGGTTGCTCGGCTATAACACTTTTTACGACACGCTGCTGGATGACAACTATAGCCGCGCCGGGTTAGGCGCCGAGGCGTGGGGGGAGTATCTGCGTTTCTCCGCCAACTACTACCAGCCCGTGAGTAGCTGGAATTATCAAACCGCCACGCAGCAACAGCGGATGGCGCGGGGCTACGACGTGACGGCGCAGGCGCGATTGCCGTTCTGGCAGCAGCTCAATACCAGCCTTAGCGTCGAACAATACTTCGGTGAGAATGTGGATCTGTTTGATACCGGCACCGGTTATCACAATCCGGTAGCGGTGAAAGTGGGCCTCAACTATACCCCGGTTCCACTGGTAACGCTGACCGCCGAACACCGCCAGGGCGAAAGCGGTCTGAGCCAGAATGACTTAGGTCTGAAGCTCAACTACCGCTTTGGCGTTCCGTTGTGGAAGCAACTTTCAGCCAGCGAAGTGGCCGCCAGCCGTTCGCTGCGTGGCAGCCGTTACGACAGCCCAACGCGCAACAGTACCCCGGTGTATGAGTATCGTCAGCGCAAAACGTTGTCGGTGTTTCTCGCTACGCCGCCGTGGGATTTACAGCCTGGCGAAACCGTGGCGCTGAAGCTGCAAATCAACAGTACGCATGGCGTGCGTTCGATTAGCTGGCAGGGCGATACGCAGGCGCTTAGCCTGACGCCGCCAGCGAATGGCCGCAGTGCCGATGGCTGGACGCTGATTATGCCGCGCTGGGATAGCGATGAAGGGGCGAGCAATCACTGGACGCTCACCGCGCTGGTGGAAGATGACAAAGGGCAACGCGTGGCGTCAAATACCATTGAACTGAAACTGACCGAGCCGGTGGTACCGCCGATGACGGACGATAACGCTAACGCAGGCTGGTCGCTGCCAGCCCCGTAACGATCAGAAAATGCGTTCCTGATGGACCCACACTGCGGCTTCAACGCGGGATTTCAGCTTCATTTTCTTCAGCATATGTTTAACGTGGACTTTGACCGTGCTCTCGGTGATATCGAGACGGCGGGCAATCATTTTGTTCGGCAAGCCCTGCGCAATCAGCTTGAGAATATCGCGTTCGCGTGGGGTGAGCTGGCTGATGTCGCGATCGCTGGTCGCGCGATTGGCGCGCAGGCTTGCTGCCAGCACCGGGGTGAGCGCTTCGCTGAGTACCATCTCTCCCGCGGCTGCTTGCTGCAACGCTTTCAGCAAATCTTCCGGCTCCATATCTTTCAACAGGTAGCCATCCGCGCCGCGTTTCAGTGCGGTCACCACATCTTCTTCGTGGTTGGAAACGCTGAAGACCACCACCCGGCCGGAAAGCGATTTCTCGCGCAGTTTATCGAGCGTTTCCAGGCCGTTCATGCCAGGCATATTGAGATCCAGCAGTATCAGGTCTGGATCGAGCGCATCCGCCAGTTCAATCCCTTGCTCGCCGTTGCTGGCTTCGCCGACCACGGTGATGTCGGGCGCCATGCCGATCAACTGCTTCACACCGGTTCGCAGCATCGGATGGTCGTCGATCAGCAAAATAGTGGCCGGTTGCGGGTTACTCATGGGTATCTCCTTGCATGGGTGAGAGAAACGTCTCAGGGATGAACGTAACGATAACCTCCGTCCCGCCGGAGGCAACGGGGCGTACCTGGCAATCGCCGTGCAGGCTTTGCGCGCGGTCACGCATAATGATCAATCCATAATGATTTGTCCTTTCAGCATTGACCTGAATACCGCGCCCATTATCGCTAACGCGCAGTATCACCCGGTTTTCTTGCTGTTCTACGGCGACGCTGACCGCGGTTGCGCCGGAGTGTTTCAGTGCATTGCTCAGCGCTTCGCGGGCAATTTGCAACAGATGGATCGCCTGATGCGGCGGCACCAGGCGAGGGGTAAGCTGATAGTCGAGCCGCACCTGGAAACCGAAACGATCGCTGTACTCCTGGCAACTGGCTTCCAGCGCCGGGCGCAGCCCCGGCTCGGTTAATTGTAAGCGGAAGGTGGTCAGCAATTCGCGTAACTGCGCCCAGGAGGTATTCAGCTCGTTACGGATCTGGCCCAGCAACTGCTGGCTGTTCTGCGGTAACGCATCGCCCTGCATTTGCAGGCAACTGACCTGCATCTTCATACAGGAGAGGGATTGCGCGATTGAATCGTGCAGTTCACGGGCAATGGTGGCGCGTTCTTCCATTACCAGGAGCTGCTGCTGTTTGTCCTGGTGTCTGTCGAGCGCCAGCGTCGCGGTTATTTGTTCCACCAGCGTATCAACCAGTTGCTGCTGGTCATGGCTTAAATGCCGGCCTGGGGGCAATTGCGCCAGCAGCAAACCGTACTGCATATGGGCATCCGCCAGCCGCCATTTTAACGTGGAACCAGAACCTGGATGCGGCGTTGTGACACCGCGCGGGCACAAATGGCAGCCTTTATCATCGCAGCTGGCATCCGACTGGCAGGTAAATTCCTGATGGTTGTTCTCATCTTCTGTGTCGTAGACGCGCAGTTCGATATCGTGCAGCAGGGTTAAATCCTGCAAGCCATTAAGCACCGGTGAAAGGCGTTCGCATAGCGGAATGCGCGAGTGCAGACGGTGGTTAGCCTGCCATAAAAACGACAGGATCTGGTTTTTCTGCTCGAGCCCGGCAGTCTTCTCTTTGACGCGCTGCTCAAGCACCGCGTAACTTTCCGCCAGCTCAGCGGACATGTTATTCAACGCCTCACCAAGTGTTGCCATTTCATTGCGTCCGCTAATCGAGGCGCGGCGGGTAAAGTCACGCTGGCTGACGGCGCGCGCCATTTGCAGCAGTTGGTGCCACGGGCGCAGCAGTTTTGAACGCAGCCAGATGACGGCAAACAGCAGCAGCAGAGCCATCAACAGCGCCATCAGATGTTGCATGATGATGACCTGTTCAATCCGCTGTTCTGTGCTGCGATCGAACGACGTCACCAGTTTATCAATCCTGCCAACGAAGATGGCGATAATGTCTGCGGCTTCACTGGGTTGTTGCGCCTGGCGGATGGCGGGGATCACAATGCTGTGCCAGTAGTTTTGTAGCCCGGCAAGCTGCGCCTGTTGGCCATCACGCTGCGCGGCCAGCGCCAGCTCCGGGCTGAATGCGGTATGTTCCATTTCATCAAACAGATACTGCTTGTCTTCGTGCAGCGGAATCGCTGACAGCAGGCGATAGCTCTGCATGCGCAGAGAACCGGCTTTATTGATAGCGTGCGCGCTGCCCTGAACGCCCTGTACCAGCCAGCCGGAGATCGCCATGCCTGCCACGCCGATAACGGTGGACAGCAACATCAGCAGCGCCAGTTGGTTAACCAGCGAAATAGGAGAAAAGAGGCGTTTTAGCATAAGTGATGAAAGCTCCTTGACCGCATGCGCTGCGGGTGGCGGTATTGTCAGCTATCGCCTGGGGTATACCCATACCTCTAAAGGATTACCTCTTTATTGCCAGCGTGTCGACCAACGTGGGAACAATCTGCGTGGTAGCGGCGATGGCCGTGAAAAACCACACCTTTTTTGTATGTTATGCCTACTCACTAATGAGCATGGTGAATTTTGGGGCGTAGAAAGCGCTGCTTTTCCTTTGATTTATATCAACTTACCTGGCGCTGCAAAAACTATGGTGGCAGGCATCAAACCGATCAACAGAGGTGTATATGCAGCACTCATCCATCCCGGAAAAAGGTTCGTCATCACGGGTTATTACCGAATGGCGCCCGGAAGATCCGGTTTTCTGGCAACAGCAGGGACATGCGATTGCAAGCCGTAACTTGTGGATTTCCGTTCCTTGCCTGCTTCTGGCGTTTTGCGTCTGGATGCTGTTCAGCGCCGTCGCTGTTAACCTGCCAAAAGTGGGCTTCAAGTTTACCACCGACCAGCTCTTTATGCTGACGGCGCTGCCCTCTGTTTCCGGCGCGCTGCTCCGTGTTCCGTACTCTTTTATGGTACCGGTGTTCGGCGGTCGTCGCTGGACGGCCTTCAGTACCGGGATTTTGATTATTCCTTGTGTATGGCTCGGTTTTGCCGTGCAGGATCCGACCACGTCTTTTAGTACGTTTATTATTATCTCGCTGCTGTGCGGTTTCGCCGGAGCAAACTTTGCTTCCAGCATGGCGAACATCAGCTTCTTCTTCCCGAAACAGAAGCAGGGCGGCGCGCTGGGGATCAACGGTGGGTTGGGCAATCTGGGCGTCAGCGTGATGCAATTGATTGCGCCGCTGGCCGTCTCTTTTTCCATTTTTGCCGCTTTTGGTGGTGCGGGCGCGGCTCAGCCGGACGGCTCAATTCTGTATCTGGAAAACGCGGCCTGGGTCTGGGTTCCGCTGCTGGCCTTCTTTACGCTGGCGGCCTGGTTCGGCATGAACGAACTGGCGACCTCTAAGGCCTCACTGCGCGCGCAATTGCCGGTACTGAAACGCAGCCACTTGTGGATCATGAGCTTCCTCTATCTGGCAACCTTCGGCTCGTTTATCGGTTTTTCAGCCGGTTTCGCCATGCTGTCGAAAACGCAGTTTCCGGATGTACAGATCCTGCATTTTGCTTTCTTCGGCCCATTGATTGGCGCGCTGGCGCGTTCGGCTGGCGGCGCGATCTCCGATCGCCTCGGCGGCACGCGAGTCACGCTGGTGAACTTTGTGGTGATGGCCATTTTCAGCGCGGCGCTGTTCCTGACCTTACCCACAGAAGGGACTGGCGGTAACTTTATTGCCTTTTTCTGCGTCTTCCTGGTGCTGTTCCTGACGGCGGGTCTCGGCAGTGGTTCTACTTTCCAGATGATCTCGGTTATTTTCCGCAAAATGACCATGGAACGCGTCCAAAAACGCGGCGGCAACGAGAGTGAAGCCATGCGTGAAGCGGCGACAGAAACGGCAGCGGCGCTTGGGTTTATCTCCGCAATTGGTGCGATTGGCGGCTTTTTCATTCCGAAAGCGTTTGGGACTTCACTGGCATTAACCGGCTCTCCGGCTGGCGCAATGAAAGTATTTCTCGTGTTCTATATTGCCTGCGTTGTGATCACCTGGGCGATATACGGGCGTAAAAAACAATAAAATGAAAACTTGTTGATTATCTTGCGCGGTGAAAGCCGCGCTTTTTTTTATTCAGAATATAGTTACAACATACTATTCAATTTACTTCAGCCTGCTACGGGAGCTTTCGTGCGCAAGGGGTCAACCAGGACATCTACCCCTTAATACCTGGCACTCTGGAAAAGTAGAGACAATTCTGCACTTCTTTCATAAAAACTCTTATTTATCAGTCGATTAAAAAACAGAAATTACTAACCCTTTGGGAGTAATTCTCTTTTTTGCTGCTTTTGTGAAGCCCTGAGGGCTTGATCGCCATCAATTCTCTTTGTCTTTGCGAGGGTTACCGTCGCGGCAAATGCAGCAATGTCGATTTAGCAAGAGAGCCATACAGGCTCCAACAGGAGAACCCCGATGAGTAAATTCCTGGACCGGTTTCGCTACTTCAAACAGAAAGGCGAAACCTTTGCCGACGGGCACGGCCAGTTCTTAAACACCAACCGGGACTGGGAGGATGGATACCGTAGCCGCTGGCAGCACGACAAAATCGTTCGCTCTACCCACGGCGTGAACTGTACTGGTTCCTGTAGCTGGCAGATCTTTGTTAAAAACGGGCTGGTCACATGGGAAACCCAACAGACAGACTACCCGCGCACTCGCCCGGATATGCCTAACCATGAACCGCGTGGTTGCCCGCGTGGCGCGAGTTACTCCTGGTATCTCTACAGCGCTAACCGCCTGAAATATCCGCTGATGCGTAAACGCCTGATTAAACTGTGGCGTGAAGCGAAAGCGCAACATGCCGATCCGGTGAATGCCTGGGCTTCCATCATTGAAGATGCCGATAAAGCGAAAAGCTTTAAACAGGCGCGCGGCCGCGGTGGTTTTGTGCGTTCTTCCTGGCAGGAAGTGAACGAGCTGATTGCGGCATCCAACGTTTATACCGTTAAAACCTACGGCCCGGACCGCGTGGCAGGCTTTTCGCCGATCCCGGCGATGTCGATGGTCTCTTATGCTTCCGGTGCGCGTTACCTTTCATTGCTCGGCGGCACCTGCCTCAGCTTCTACGACTGGTATTGCGATTTACCGCCAGCCTCGCCGCAAACCTGGGGCGAACAGACTGACGTACCGGAATCCGCTGACTGGTACAACTCCAGCTACATCATCGCCTGGGGTTCTAACGTGCCGCAAACCCGTACTCCGGATGCGCACTTCTTTACCGAAGTTCGTTACAAAGGCACCAAAACCGTTGCTGTAACGCCGGATTACGCTGAAATCGCCAAGCTGTGCGATTTGTGGCTGGCGCCGAAACAGGGCACCGATGCCGCGATGGCGCTGGCAATGGGCCATGTCATGCTGCGTGAATTCCATCTGGACAAACCGAGCCAGTATTTCACCGATTATGTGCGTCGCTATACCGACATGCCGATGCTGGTGATGCTCGAGGAGCGCGACGGTTATTACGCTGCAGGACGTATGTTGCGCGCCGCCGATCTGGTGGATGCGCTGGGCCAGCAAAATAACCCGGAATGGAAAACCGTCGCCCTTGATAACGATGGCAACCTGGTTGCGCCGAACGGCTCCATTGGCTTCCGCTGGGGGGAGAAAGGGAAATGGAACCTTGAACAACGCGACGGCGGCAATGGCGCTGACGTAGAGTTGAATCTGAGCCTGCTCGGTAAACACGACGATGTGGCGCAGGTTGGTTTTCCGTATTTCGGCGGCGAAAGCAGCGAGCATGTTAGCGGCGTTTCGCTGGAGAATATCCTGCTGCACAAACTGCCGGTAAAACGCATTCAACTGGCAGATGGTTCTACCGCGCGGGTAGCGACCGTCTACGATCTGACGCTCGCCAACTACGGTCTGGATCGCGGTCTGGATGATGAAAACTGCGCGACCCGTTACGACGAAATTAAAGCCTATACTCCGGCGTGGGCAGAGAAAATCACCGGTGTGTCGCAGGCGCAAATTATCCGCATCGCCCGCGAGTTCGCTGATAACGCCGACAAAACCCATGGACGTTCAATGGTGATTATCGGTGCCGGGATGAACCACTGGTATCACCTCGATATGAACTATCGCGGCATTATCAACATGCTGATCTTCTGCGGGTGCGTTGGGCAGAGCGGCGGCGGCTGGGCACACTATGTTGGCCAGGAAAAACTGCGTCCACAAACCGGCTGGCAGCCGCTGGCGTTTGCTCTCGACTGGCAGCGTCCGGCGCGCCATATGAACAGCACCTCTTATTTCTATAATCACTCCAGCCAGTGGCGTTATGAGACGGTAACAGCACAGGAATTCCTGTCGCCGCTGGCGGATAAATCCCGCTATACCGGCCATCTGATCGATTTTAACGTGCGTGCTGAACGTATGGGCTGGCTGCCGTCTGCCCCGCAGTTAGGCACTAACCCGCTGCGCATCGCCGCTGAAGCGGAAAAAGCCGGGATGAGCGCCGTGGATTACACGGTGAAATCCTTGAAAGAAGGTTCTTTGCGCTTTGCGGCGGAACAGCCGGAAAACGGTAAAAACCATCCGCGTAACCTCTTTATCTGGCGCTCCAACCTGCTCGGTTCTTCCGGTAAAGGTCATGAGTTTATGCTCAAGTATTTGCTGGGCACCGAACACGGTATTCAGGGCAAAAATCTTGGCAAGCAGGGCGGCGTGAAGCCGGAAGAGGTGGAATGGCGTGATAACGGTCTCGACGGCAAACTGGATCTGGTAGTGACGCTGGATTTCCGCCTGTCGAGCACCTGCCTCTATTCCGATATCGTGCTGCCAACGGCAACCTGGTATGAAAAAGACGATATGAATACCTCGGATATGCATCCGTTTATTCATCCGCTTTCAGCCGCTGTCGATCCGGCGTGGGAATCCAAAAGCGACTGGGAGATTTACAAAGGTATCGCCAAATCTTTTTCCGCGCTGTGCGTCGGCCACCTGGGCAAAGAGACGGACGTGGTGACGCTGCCGATCCAGCACGATTCTGCCGCAGAGCTGGCGCAGCCGCTGGGCGTGCAGGACTGGAAAAAAGGCGAATGCGATCTAATCCCGGGTAAAACCGCGCCGCATATCATTCCGGTCGAACGTGATTATCCGGCAACCTATGAACGCTTTACCTCGATTGGCCCGTTAATGGAAAAAATCGGTAACGGCGGCAAAGGTATCGCCTGGAATACCCAGAGCGAAATGGATCTGCTGCGTAAGCTCAACTACACCAAAGCGGATGGCCCGGCGAAAGGCCAGCCGATGTTGAATACGGCGATTGATGCGGCAGAGATGATCCTGACGCTGGCACCGGAAACCAATGGCAACGTGGCCGTGAAAGCGTGGGCAGCGCTCAGTGAATTTACCGGTCGCGACCATACGCACCTGGCGCTGAATAAAGAAGACGAAAAGATTCGTTTCCGCGATATCCAGGCGCAGCCGCGCAAAATTATCTCCAGCCCGACCTGGTCCGGCCTCGAAGATGAGCATGTCTCTTACAACGCGGGTTATACCAACGTACATGAGCTGATCCCATGGCGTACGCTCTCCGGCCGCCAGCAGTTGTATCAGGATCATCAATGGATGCGCGACTTCGGCGAAAGCCTGCTGGTGTACCGTCCGCCGATTGACACCCGTTCGGTGAAAGAGGTGATGGGCGTGAAACCTAATGGTTACAAGGAAAAAGCGCTCAACTTCCTGACGCCGCACCAGAAATGGGGCATTCACTCCACTTACAGCGATAACTTGCTGATGCTGACGCTGGGTCGCGGCGGCCCGGTGGTATGGCTCAGCGATGTTGATGCCAAAGAGATGGGTATTGCGGATAACGACTGGATCGAAGTGTTCAACAGCAACGGTGCGCTGACAGCGCGTGCGGTGGTGAGCCAGCGTGTGCCATCCGGTATGACCATGATGTACCACGCGCAGGAACGTATCGTGAACCTGCCGGGGTCAGAAATTACCGGGCAGCGCGGCGGTATCCATAACTCGGTTACCCGTATTACCCCGAAACCGACGCATATGATCGGCGGCTATGCCCAGCTGGCTTATGGCTTCAACTACTACGGGACAGTGGGTTCCAACCGCGATGAGTTTGTGGTGGTGCGTAAGATGAAAAATATCAACTGGTTGGATGGCGAAGGCAATGACCAGGTACAGGAGAGCGCAAAATGAAAATTCGTTCACAAGTCGGCATGGTGCTGAACCTCGATAAATGCATCGGCTGTCATACCTGTTCTGTGACCTGTAAAAACGTCTGGACCAGCCGTGAAGGCGTGGAATACGCGTGGTTCAATAACGTTGAAACCAAGCCGGGCACCGGTTTCCCGACCGACTGGGAAAACCAGGAAAAATGGAAGGGCGGCTGGATCCGCAAAATCAACGGCAAACTGCAACCGCGTATGGGCAACCGTGCGCTGCTGCTCGGTAAGATCTTCGCCAACCCGCATCTGCCGGAGATTGATGATTATTACGAGCCGTTCGATTTCGACTATCAGCGCCTGCATAACGCGCCGGAAAGCAAACATCAGCCGATTGCACGTCCGCGCTCGTTGATTACTGGCCAGCGGATGAACAAAATCACCGCCGGTCCGAACTGGGAAGACGATCTGGGCGGTGAGTTTGATAAGTTGAGCAAAGACCAGAACTTCGCCAACCTGCAAAAAGCGATGTACGGCCAGTTCGAAAACACCTTCATGATGTATTTGCCGCGTCTGTGCGAGCACTGCCTGAACCCGGCGTGCGTTGCGACCTGTCCGAGCGGCGCGATCTACAAACGTGAAGAAGACGGCATTGTGCTAATCGATCAGGATAAATGTCGCGGCTGGCGTATGTGCGTCACCGGTTGCCCGTACAAAAAAATCTACTTCAACTGGAAGAGCGGCAAATCCGAGAAGTGCATTTTCTGTTATCCGCGTATTGAAGCGGGTATGCCGACCGTTTGTTCGGAAACCTGCGTTGGCCGTATTCGTTATCTTGGCGTGCTGCTGTATGACGCGGATGCGATTGAAAACGCCGCCAGCACCGAAAGCGAAAAAGACCTGTACCAGCGCCAGCTTGATGTGTTCCTCGATCCGCATGATCCGGCGGTGATCGCGCAGGCGCTGGCCGATGGCGTGCCGCAAAGCGTGATTGACGCGGCGCAGAAATCACCGGTCTACAAAATGGCGATGGACTGGAAACTGGCGCTGCCGCTGCATCCGGAATATCGCACGCTGCCGATGGTGTGGTACGTACCGCCTCTGTCGCCGATCCAGTCCGCAGCCGATGCGGGGGAACTGGGCAGCAATGGCATTCTGCCGAACGTCGAGAGCCTGCGCATTCCGGTGCAGTACCTGGCGAACCTGTTGACGGCCGGAGACACCGAACCGGTGCTGCTGGCGCTGAAACGCATGCTGGCGATGCGCCACTTTAAACGTGCAGAAACGGTTGAAGGCATCGAAGATACCCGCGCGCTGGAAGAAGTCGGGCTGTCGAAAGAGCAGGCGCAGGAGATGTATCGTTACCTGGCAATCGCCAACTACGAAGACCGTTTCGTTGTGCCGTCCAGCCATCGCGAGCTGGCGCGTGAAGCGTTCCCGGAGAAAAGCGGTTGTGGCTTCAGCTTTGGCGATGGTTGCCACGGTTCAGACAGCAAATTCAACCTGTTCAACAGTCGCCGCATTGATGCGGTGGATGTCACAGTTAAAACGGAGCCGCACCCATGATTGAACTGGTGGTTATTTCCCGTTTGCTGGAGTACCCGGATGCTGCCTTGTGGCAGCATCAGCAGGAGCTGTTTGATGCGCTGGCCTCCGGCGAAAATCTGGCGAAAGCCGATGCGCAGCAGGTCGGGATCTTTTTACGCGATTTAACGGCGCAGGATCTGCTGGACGCGCAGTCCACTTACAGCGAGCTGTTTGATCGCGGTCGCGCAACGTCGTTGCTGCTGTTTGAACATGTCCACGGCGAATCCAGCGATCGCGGCCAGGCGATGGTCGATCTGCTGGCACAGTATGAGCGCCACGGTTTGCTGCTCGACAGCCGCGAATTGCCGGATCATCTGCCGCTCTACCTGGAGTATCTGGCGCAGCTTCCCCCGGCGGAAGCGATTGGCGGTTTGCAGGATATCGCGCCGATCCTGGCGCTGTTACAGGCACGTTTGCAGCAGCGTGAAAGCCATTACGCCACGCTGTTTGAGGCACTGCTTTCGCTGAGCAAAACGGCGGTGGATAACGCGCAAGTGGCGGAAAAAATTGCCGCTGAAGCGCGCGACGATACGCCGCAGGCGCTGGATGCCGTGTGGGAAGAGGAGCAGGTGAAATTCTTTGCTGAACAGGGCTGCGGCGACTCTGACATTACTGCTCATCAGCGCCGATTTGCCGGGGCTGTCGCACCGCAATATCTGAATATCACAACAGGAGGAGAGCGCTAATGCACTTCCTTAATATGTTCTTCTTTGACATCTATCCCTATCTGGCTGGTGCGATTTTCCTGATTGGTAGCTGGCTGCGTTATGACTATGGGCAATACAGCTGGCGCGCAGGCTCCAGCCAGATGCTGGATCGCAAAGGGATGAACCTCGCCTCGAACCTGTTCCACCTGGGTATTCTGGGTATCTTCGCGGGCCATTTTCTCGGGATGCTAACGCCGCACTGGATGTATGAATCATTCCTGCCGATCGAAGTGAAACAGAAGATGGCGATGATTGGTGGCGGTGCCAGCGGTGTGATGTGCCTGGTGGGTGGTTTGTTGCTGCTGAAACGCCGCCTGTTCAATCCGCGCATCCGTGCGACGTCGACTACGGCAGATATCCTGATCATGACGCTGCTGATGGTGCAGTGTACGCTGGGTTTATTGACTATTCCGTTCTCTGCTCAGCATATGGATGGCAGCGAAATGATGAAACTGGTCGGCTGGGCGCAGGCTGTGGTTACTTTCCATGGTGGAGCCTCTGCGCATCTTGACGGTGTTGCCTTTATTTACCGCATGCATTTAGTGCTGGGAATGACGCTGTTTGTGCTGTTCCCGTTCTCCCGCCTGGTGCATATCTGGAGCGCGCCGGTAGAGTATCTGACGCGGAAATACCAGATCGTTCGCGCTCGTCGCTAATAAAAAACCCCGCGTTGCGGGGTTTTTTATTAGCGTGAGGTGAGTGTTGCCGGGGCATTTCGACGCTCACCCCAGCCAAGATTATTCCCTGCGGCCGCCAGCAGAACGAGCACGCCACCTGCCATTTGCACGAGACTGAGCGAATGGCCAAACAGCAGGTTATCAATAACAATCGCAACCAGCGGATAAATAAACGACAGGGAACCAATTAACGGCGTGGGTAATTTCTGAATCGCGCTATAAAGCAACTGATACATTACGCCGGTATGCAGGATCCCCAGCGTTAATACCATGGCCCATGAAAAAGGCTGGGCAGGGGCTGAAATATGCGCCAGCGGCAGCAGCATCACTACGCCGGTCAGTACCTGAATCAGAGCAATATGTTGCGCCGGCAACTGACGCAAACGGCGGGCAATCATTGCTGTCAGGGCATAGAAAAACGCGGCGCCTAACGCCATCGCCATCCCGCTCAGCCATTGCGCATTCGGATGGCGCAGTTCGCTAAGCAGCAATAGCACCACGCCGGAAAAGGCCAGCAGCAACCACCCCCATTTTGTCAGCGTGACGCGTTCGCCGAGCAACATACTCATCAGCACCAGCATAAAGGGTTGCGTGTTGTAGACCACCGTCGCCAGCCCCATTGAAATTCGGCTGTAAGCGGCGAACAGCAGCAACCAGTTAATGACCAGCGCAACTCCCCCGGCAATGGCCAGAAGTAATATTGTGCGGGGGATGCGGCGCAGCGGTTGTTTGCTGAAGCGGATAAACAGAAAAAGGGTAAATGCGCCTATCAGGCAGCGCCAGAAAACCACATCAATCACCGCCATCCCGCTGAGCAGGACAAATGCACCAATCGATCCGGAAATCAGCATCGCCAGGCTCATTTGCCAGGCACCCTCTGGAATAGTTTTCATCGATTACCTCCTGAAGTTGATGCGCTTATTGTCGAAAATCAGCGGCCAGCTTTACAGAGAGGATATAAGGTAAGATATTGTTAATGCCTTTATAAATTAGGTGAAAATTATGGATTACATTATTGATGACATCGACCGCGCCATTCTTGCCTCTCTGGCGGAAGATGCACGCCAGTCGTTAAAAGTGCTTAGCGCACGCGTAGGGCTCACTTCACCCAGCACGGCGGAACGGGTTAAACGGCTGGAGGAGCGGGGCGTAATAGAGGGATATGGCGCGCGGGTAAATCTCGCGGCGCTAGATTATCGCATACAGGCGCTGGTACGTGTCAGGCCATTGCCCGGGATGCTGCAGAAAGTGGATAAGCTGATTCAGGCGTTGCCCGAGTGTATAGAAAATGACAAGGTCACCGGAGAAGACTGTTTCGTTATGCGGTTGGTTGTGCACTCTATCGAGCAACTGGATGCACTGCTCGACACGATTTCCGAGTATGCGCAATGTAATACGTCAATAGTGAAGAGTTCACCGGTTAAACGGCGGTTACCGCCAATCTAAATGGTGGTGGGGGAAGGATTATTCGGCGCTAAAGCGCCTCACCCTTCGGGTCGTTGCCTGCGGCAACGCGCTCTCGCGTTGCTCGAGTCGAACCTTAATCGAAGATTCTCGACCTTCCCCGATCGGCAAAATATGCGGGTATTGAACTGGATAAAAGCTGGGAAAGTGTTTTTGAAGATGGTGGTGGGGGAAGGATTATTCGGCGCTAAAGCGCCTCACCCTTCGGGTCGTTGCCTGCGGCAACGCGCTCTCGCGTTGCTCGAGTCGAACCTTAATTGAAGGTTCTCGACCTTCCCCGATCGGCAAAATATGCGGGTATTGAACTGGATAAAAGCTGGGAAAGTGTTTTTGAAGATGGTGGTGGGGGAAGGATTCGAACCTTCGAAGTCGATGACGGCAGATTTACAGTCTGCTCCCTTTGGCCGCTCGGGAACCCCACCAGGGGTAATACTTATTGTTGATGCATGTGCAGTAGATGGTGGTGGGGGAAGGATTCGAACCTTCGAAGTCGATGACGGCAGATTTACAGTCTGCTCCCTTTGGCCGCTCGGGAACCCCACCACGGGGTAAAGCTAGTTTCGTACTGGCCTGCTTCCATCTCGGGAAGCGCGGCGCATCATATCAAATGACGCGCCGCTGTAAAGCGTTGAAATACCAAAACTGAATCGGTTGCCTGCTTTTTGCACGTAATGGCGTAAACGCAGGCAATTCATTTTATTAATGATTAAAGAATAATCGTCCGGTTACCGTATACAAATACGCGTTGCGCCAGAACCTGGTACAGCGCACGGCTCAGCACATTTTTCTCGACGTCACGACCGGCGCGCATCATATCTTCTGCTGTATAGGTGTGATCCACATGAATGACGTCCTGCATAATGATTGGGCCTTCGTCCAGATTGTCATTCACATAGTGAGCAGTTGCACCGATGATCTTCACGCCGCGCTCATAAGCCTGATGATAAGGACGGGCACCGATAAAGGCGGGCAGGAACGAGTGGTGAATATTGATGATTTTGTTCGGGAAGCGGGAAACAAACTCCGGAGTCAACACTCGCATGTATTTCGCCAGCACCACGTAATCGGGTTGGTGGGCTTCAATCGCCTGCACCATCAGTGCGTCGTGCGCTTCACGCGTCAGCCCTTCATGGCTGACCAGTTCGAACGGAATATCGAAGCGCTCGACCAGGGAACGCAGCGTATCATGGTTACCAATAACGGCGGCAATCTCCACATCCAGCCCGCCATAGTTGGCTTTCATCAGCAGATCGCCGAGGCAATGCGCCTCTTTTGTCACCAGAATGACCACGCGGCGGCGACCAGCAGGGTTCAGCTCGCGAATGGAGCCTTCCGGCAGCGCGCTATCAAGATCGGCTAACAGCGTGGCGTCATTAAAAATACCTTCCAGCTCGGTACGCATAAAAAAGCGTCCGGTGCGGTGATCAACGAACTCATTGTTCTGCACAATGTTCAGTTCGTGCTTGTAACAAATGTTAGTGATCCGCGCAATAAGGCCTTTCTGGTCAGGGCAAATGGTGCGCAAAATTTTACGTTGTAATGAATGCATTGCCGGGTAAATCCTGTTGATAATGTTTGCTATAAGGTGATGCCCGGCTTATTGCCCGCAGCACTTTTTGAATTTTTTACCTGACCCGCAAGGGCAGGGATCGTTACGGCCAAACTGAGGACGCGTACCGTCAATATAATACCACTGGCCGTTCTCCTTTAAGAATCGGGAACGTTCGATTATCGCGCCGCTTTTACCCTTTTCCTGAAAGCGTGCCGCAAAACTGACATAGCCTTCGTTGTCATTAACGCCATCAGCATGCTCAAATACTGTCAGACCCAGCCAGTGTGTATCGGCAAAACCGGCTTCAATTTGCTGTCGGAACGCATGAGCTTCGCAAGAGGGATGCCAGGTTTTGATCAGGTATTCGGTCTGATGAAGAACAAAAGCGGTGTAACGCGAGCGCATCAGGCGTGACGGATCCGGCGCAACCTGCGTACCAGACAGATAAGGCTGACAACATAGGCTATAATCGAGAGCGCTACCGCATGGGCAAGATTGAGACAAAATAGCATTCCAGGAACAATAAAAGCGGCGCGTTTGCGCCAGGGTAGCAATATGTTAACTGAGCCGTAGCGTTGTGGCTACAGTAAGCCGGGGGAAGTAGAACAAGCGTAATGAGAACGATAAAAATAGGACTGGCGCTCGGTTCAGGCGCAGCCCGGGGCTGGTCGCATATTGGTGTCATTAATGCCCTGGAACGTGCCGGCATTGAGATCGATATTGTGGCAGGGTGTTCCATCGGATCTCTGGTAGGTGCGGCGTATTCCTGTGGGCGACTGTCGGCGCTGGAATCGTGGGTGTGTGCCTTTAGCTACTGGGATGTGCTGCGGTTGATGGATGTCTCATGGCAGCGCGGCGGTTTGCTCCGTGGAGAACGCGTATTCAATCAATATCGCCAGATTTTACCGTTTACTGAATTCAGCCAGTGCGAAAAGCGATTTGGCGCAGTGGCGACCAACCTGAGTACCGGGCGTGAACTCTGGTTCACCAGCGGCAATCTGCATCATGCAGTACGTGCTTCCTGTAGTATGCCTGGCCTTATGTCGCCGGTCGCGCATAATGGCTACTGGCTGGTTGATGGTGCGGTAGTTAACCCGGTTCCCATTTCATTGACCCGTGCGTTAGGTGCGGATGTCGTGATTGCTGTTGATTTACAGCACGATGCGCATTTGATGCAACAGGATCTGATGTCATTAAATCTCACGCAAAATGAAACAGAAAGCGCCGTCGGAGCGACGTTAGCGTGGCATGAGCGTCTGCGCGTGCGGCTGGGCCGCATTACGCCCAAACGTCCGGCAGCGCCAACTGCGATGGAGATCATGAGTACCTCTATTCAAGTGCTGGAGAACCGGCTTAAGCGCAACCGTATGGCAGGCGATCCCCCTGATATTTTGCTACAGCCTGTTTGCCCGCAAATATCGACGCTAGACTTTCACCGTGCGGACGTTGCCATTGCTGCTGGTCAGTTGGCGGTTGAAAAGAAAATCGATGAATTGATGCCTCTGGTGCGGACATCAGTGTGACTATTTTTACAAGAGTTCAGCAAATTCTGACAGGCGATTCCTGGCGAAGCATGCCACTATTAGTCTATCGTCAGGCAGGGGAGAAAAGATGACGCAGCCGTTAACCGGAAAACAAATACTGATCGTTGAAGACGAGCCCGTTTTCCGCTCGCTGCTGGATTCATGGCTTCTGTCATTAGGTGCGACGACGCTGCTGGCTGGTGATGGCGTGGACGCTCTGGAGTTGATGACGACAAATAAGCCTGATTTGATGATTTGCGATCTTGCGATGCCGCGCATGAATGGTTTGATGCTGATCGAATCCTTACGTAATCAGGGCGATCAGACCCCGGTGCTGGTGATCTCCGCAACAGAAAATATGGCTGACATCGCTAAAGCGCTGCGTCTTGGTGTGCAGGACGTGGTGCTAAAACCGGTGAAAGATTTCAACCGCCTTAAAGAAACTATCTTCGCCTGTATTTATCCCAATATGTTTAACTCACGCGTCGAAGAAGAGGAACGCTTGTTCCAGGACTGGGACGCGCTGGTAGGTAATCCGCAGGCGGCAGCCAATCTGTTGCAGGAACTTCAGCCGCCAGTACAGCAGGTGCTTTCCGGGTGTCGGGTAAATTATCGCCAGTTAGTTTCAGCGGAAAATCCAGGGCTGGTACTGGATATTGCGCCTATTTCTTCTCAGGATCTCGCGTTTTACTGCCTGGATGTTACCCGTGCGGGCAATAACGGCGTACTGGCTGCACTATTATTGCGGGCGTTATTTAACGGCCTGCTGCAGGAGCAACTGTCGCATCAGCGTCAGCGTTTGCCTGAAATGGGAGCGTTACTTAAACAGGTGAATCAGCTTTTGCGCCAGGCGAATTTGCCGGGGCAATTTCCGCTGCTGGTGGGCTATTACCACTGCGATCTTAAAAACCTGATATTAGTTTCAGCTGGACTTAATGCATCGTTAAATACTGGCGATCACCATATTCAAATTAGCAGCGGTGTTCCGCTTGGCACATTGGGTAATACTTATCTTAACCAGTTGAGCCAGCGTTGCGACTCCTGGCAATGTCAGGTGTGGGGCGCTGGAGGAAGGCTGCGCTTAATGTTGAGTGCGGAATGAGCGATCGCGTCATCCATTGCAGATACATTTACCCGTCGGATTAAACGGGTGGTACTATCGCCGCAGAATATGCGTATTTGTCCTAATTAGATGTAAGCGCGTCCTTTTCAGACCTGGTTGATGGGTGGGTGCTGATATACTCAGGCGCGAGTTAATTCATGAACATGTTCATAGTTTGAACAGTCCAGGAGATTTCAATGGCTGCAATAAATTCGAAAGTGACTAAAGCAGTAATCCCGGTAGCGGGATTGGGAACCAGGATGTTACCAGCGACCAAGGCAATTCCTAAAGAAATGTTGCCGCTGGTGGATAAGCCATTAATTCAGTATGTCGTTAATGAATGTATCGCTGCAGGTATTACGGAAATCGTTCTGGTCACACATTCATCCAAAAACTCTATTGAAAACCATTTCGATACCAGTTTCGAACTGGAAGCAATGCTGGAAAAACGCGTTAAGCGTCAGTTGCTGGAAGAAGTTCAGTCCATCTGCCCGCCGCATGTCACTATTATGCAGGTTCGTCAGGGGTTGGCGAAAGGGTTGGGGCACGCGGTACTGTGCGCGCATCCGGTGGTTGGCAATGAGCCAGTTGCGGTAATTCTTCCGGACGTGATTCTGGATGAATTTGAATCCGATCTTTCCCAGGATAACCTGGCTGAAATGATTAAACGTTTTGACGAAACGGGTGCCAGTCAGATTATGGTTGAGCCGGTTGCCGATGTGACCGCCTATGGTGTTGTTGACTGCAAAGGCGCTACGTTAAATCCAGGCGACAGCGTGCCGATGGTTGGCGTGGTGGAAAAACCGAAAGCCGACGTTGCACCGTCCAATCTGGCCGTGGTAGGTCGTTACGTGCTGAGTGAGCAAATTTGGCCTCTGCTGGCGAAAACGCCTCCGGGAGCCGGTGATGAGATTCAGCTTACCGATGCGATTGATATGTTAATCGAAAAAGAAACGGTTGAAGCTTATCATATGAAAGGTAAAAGCCACGATTGTGGTAATAAGCTGGGATATATGCAGGCGTTCGTAGAATACGGTCTCCGTCACAATTCGCTGGGGGCAGAATTTAAAACCTGGTTGGAAGATACTGTAGGCGCCGGAAAAGCATAATCTTCTTCCTGTTGCCCAAATAAGGCCGGAGACAATAGTGCAATGCACTGATTATCTCCGGCCTTTTTATTTTTGTGTTTCCAGGTGAAACATCCGCTAACTTCTTCTCGTAAGAACAAAGCGCACAAAAAGAATAATGTGATGCTGAGAATTTAAACAAAAGGCAAGCGGTAAGTATGGAGCGGCGATGGCAATACACTATATTTGTGAAGATATTGTGTGGTTCATCAAAAAAAATCCCGCCGATGGCGGGATTTTTTCTGAAGCGGGTTGATTACTCGTTGATCAGGAAATCATCGAGTTGTTTACCTTGTTCGTCCATCGCTTTTTTGATAACAGCAGGAGTACGGCCCTGGCCAGTCCATGTTTTAGTTTCGCCGTTTTCATCAACGTAGCTATATTTAGCCGGACGTGCTGCGCGTTTAGCTTTTGTGCCGGATTTAGCAGCAGAAAGACTATTCAGCAATTCATTCGGATCAATACCGTCAGCCATCAGCATGTCACGGTATTGCTGCAGTTTACGCGTACGTTCTTCAACTTCAGCTGCGGCGGCGCTTTCTTCCTCGCGACGTTCATTTACCACAACTTCTAATTTTTCCAGCATTTCTTCGAGCGTTTCCAGAGTGCATTCTCTTGCCTGCGCACGAAGAGTACGGATGTTGTTCAGAATTTTAAGTGCTTCGCTCATTGTAGTAATCTCAAACTTATATTGGGGTGGTTTGTTGGGCTAATAATAGAGCGTTAATTTGACCAGTGCAATAGCTGAGAATGTAAGGAATTCAAAATACCCATTTATTTCGATGATTTTTAAATATCGCTAACTTAAATTTAGCTTGAAGAATCGCACAAAACAGCGCTTATACGATGACAAACTCCACCGTCAGGATCACGGCTGCTTTCGATTAATCCAGAAAGGGTAATAGGCACAATGGATAAATAACAGCCTTGTGTATTACGGTATCAGGCGGGGGTTTTCTTCTAAATTATTAATAATTTCCGAACCATAAGCTCAGAATGTTCTGATTAAAAATAGTATGTATGCGGTCCGGTTTCTAATTGCTGTTTCTTTGGCAGTAACAAACCACTGCATAAAGTTGCCTTATATCTATGAGTCCATAACCGGGCCCGATTTACTCAGGATCAGCGCTGGCTCAGGGTTAGCCGGATAAAATATGGTACAATCACTGCCGGAATAACACACTTTGATTGGGGTTTTGCACGCAATGGCACAGCTTTATTTCTACTATTCAGCAATGAATGCAGGGAAATCTACAGCGTTACTACAGTCTTCATACAATTATCAGGAACGCGGTATGCGTTCAGTAGTCTACACCGCTGAAATTGACGATCGCTTCGGAGCGGGGAAGGTAAGTTCACGTATTGGATTATCCTCACCTGCGCGTTTGTTTAATCAACACACTGCATTATTCGAAGAGATAAAAGCTGAACATGCGCGTGAAGCGGTGCATTGCGTGCTGGTGGATGAGAGCCAGTTTTTAACGCGTGAACAGGTCTATGCATTGTCTGAAGTTGTTGATCAACTGGATATTCCGGTACTGTGCTATGGGCTGCGTACTGATTTTCGCGGTGAGCTGTTCGTGGGAAGCCAATATTTACTCGCCTGGTCAGATAAACTGGTCGAACTGAAAACCATCTGTTTCTGCGGACGTAAAGCCAGCATGGTACTGCGTCTGGATCAGGCCGGACGTCCCTACAATGAAGGGGAGCAGGTCGTGATAGGCGGTAATGAGCGTTATGTCTCCGTGTGCCGTAAACACTACAAAGAAGCTCTTGCGGAAGGCTCGTTAACGGCGATACAGCAACGTGTACGCGGAACAACGTCCGATTGTTGAGTTTAATGTGTCAGATATAAAAAAACCCGCCGAAGCGGGTTTTTTTATTAGCAGAGATAATTAAGCGGTTTTCTTCGCTTTTTTATCTGCTTTTACAGCCGGTACTACCACTTCAACTTTCGCTGATGTCGTATCACCTTCTTTGAACTCACGACCATAGAACGTATCCAGCAGGATTTGTTTCAGTTCGGAGATCAGCGGGTAACGTGGGTTAGCACCGGTGCACTGGTCATCAAATGCATCTTCGGACAGTTTATCCACGTTCGCAAGGAAGTCTGCTTCCTGCACGCCAGCTTCACGGATAGATTTCGGAATACCCAGTTCAGCTTTCATGCTTTCCAGCCATGCCAGCAGTTTTTCAATTTTCGCTGCGGTACGGTCGCCAGGAGCACTCAGACCCAGGTGATCGGCGATCTCTGCATAGCGACGACGCGCCTGCGGACGATCGTACTGGCTGAAAGCCGTCTGCTTGGTCGGGTTGTCATTCGCGTTGTAGCGGATAACGTTACAGATCAGCAGGGCGTTAGCCAGTCCGTGCGGAATGTGGAACTGCGAGCCCAGTTTGTGCGCCATGGAGTGACACACGCCGAGGAAGGCGTTTGCAAACGCGATACCGGCGATGGTCGCTGCACTGTGAACACGTTCACGCGCTACTGGGTTTTTCGAGCCTTCGTTGTAAGACGCTGGCAGGTTTTCTTTCAACAGTTTCAGCGCTTGCAGCGCCTGACCATCGGAGAACTCAGAAGCCAGTACAGAAACATAAGCTTCCAGTGCGTGCGTCACTGCGTCCAGACCACCGAAAGCACACAGCGATTTCGGCATTTCCATTACGAGGTTGGCGTCGACAATTGCCATATCCGGAGTCAGTGCATAATCCGCCAGCGGGTATTTCTGACCGGTTGCATCATCGGTCACTACGGCAAACGGCGTCACTTCAGAACCGGTACCGGAAGTCGTGGTGATAGCGACCATTTTCGCTTTCACGCCCATTTTCGGGAACTTGTAGATACGTTTACGGATGTCCATAAAGCGCAGTGCCAGCTCTTCGAAATGGGTTTCCGGGTGTTCATACATAACCCACATGATTTTCGCGGCGTCCATCGGGGAACCACCACCAAGCGCGATGATGATGTCCGGTTTGAAGGAGTTCGCCAGTTCCGCACCTTTACGCACGATGGTCAGTGTCGGGTCAGCTTCAACTTCGAAGAACACTTCAGTTTCCACGCCAGCAGCTTTCAGCACAGAGGTGATCTGGTCTGCGTAGCCATTATTGAAGAGGAAACGGTCGGTCACGATAAGCGCGCGTTTGTGACCATCAGTAATCACTTCATCCAGCGCAATTGGCAGTGAGCCACGGCGGAAGTAGATAGATTTCGGAAGTTTATGCCACAACATGTTTTCAGCTCGCTTAGCAACGGTTTTCTTGTTGATCAGGTGTTTCGGACCAACGTTTTCGGAGATGGAGTTACCACCCCAGGAACCACAACCCAGAGTCAGGGAAGGCGCGAGTTTAAAGTTATACAGGTCACCGATACCACCCTGTGATGCCGGGGTGTTGATCAGGATACGTGCGGTTTTCATCTTCTGACCGAAGAAGGCAACACGATCCGGCTGGTTATCCTGGTCGGTATACAGGCAGGAGGTATGACCGATACCACCCATGGCGACCAGTTTCTCCGCTTTTTCTACCGCGTCTTCGAAGTCTTTCGCACGGTACATTGCCAGCGTCGGGGAGAGTTTTTCATGTGCAAAAGGTTCACTTTCATCAACTACTTTCACTTCACCAATCAGGATTTTGGTTGTAGCCGGAACGGTGAAGCCAGCAAGCTCAGCAATTTTATAGGCTGGCTGACCAACGATAGCGGCGTTCAGCGCGCCATTTTTCAGGATAATGTCCTGAACGGCTTTCAGCTCTTTACCCTGCAACATGTAGCCGCCATGGCTGGCGAAACGTTCGCGAACGGCGTCATACGCAGAATCGACAACAACGACAGATTGTTCAGATGCGCAGATTACGCCGTTATCGAAGGTTTTGGACATCAATACGGATGCGACAGCACGTTTGATATCGGCAGTTTCGTCGATAACAACCGGGGTGTTACCAGCGCCTACACCAATTGCTGGTTTACCGGAACTGTACGCCGCTTTAACCATACCCGGGCCACCGGTGGCCAGAATCAGGTTAATGTCAGGGTGGTGCATCAGCGCGTTGGATAACTCAACAGATGGTTGGTCAATCCAGCCGATCAAATCTTTCGGCGCGCCAGCGGCAATCGCAGCTTGCAGAACGATGTCTGCGGCTTTGTTAGTGGCATCTTTAGCGCGCGGATGTGGAGAGAAGATAATCGCGTTACGGGTCTTCAGGCTAATCAGCGATTTGAAGATAGCAGTAGAGGTTGGGTTCGTGGTTGGAACGATACCACAAATGATGCCGATAGGTTCCGCGATGGTGATGGTGCCGAAGGTATCATCTTCAGACAGCACACCACAGGTTTTCTCATCTTTATAGGCGTTGTAGATATACTCAGAAGCGAAGTGGTTTTTAATCACTTTATCTTCGACGATACCCATACCGGATTCGGCAACGGCCATTTTAGCGAGAGGGATTCGAGCATCTGCGGCTGCCAGGGCGGCGGCACGGAAGATTTTATCTACTTGCTCTTGAGTAAAGTTGGCATATTCACGCTGGGCTTTCTTCACGCGTTCAACGAGTGCGTTAAGTTCAGCGACATTAGTAACAGCCATAATGCTCTCCTGATAATGTTAAACTCTTTTAGTAAACCAGCTGTCCAGGGTGAAATTATAGACAGGCCGGGTGCAGGTTGCATAAAGTTCAGAAAAACAAAAACTTAACGCCAACCCAATACTACTGGTTTACTGAAAGAGCCTTAACAGAAAAGTCGCATTTATTGACGATTTTGCTCTCTTTTCGTGGCTTCAAGATTACCCACTTCTGAGTAAGTAATGCGTGATCTGTGTCAAGTTTCAGCGAAGCTGACACCTTTCAGCAGGCCGTTTTTGGGCGTTTGTATCAAATGTTAATGGCATTTGGCCTGGCGCGCCGTAAGATTATCACAATTACAACAACTGAGTAACGCACTGTATTGCATGATTTTTCTGCAAATCTTAATGAACGTCGGTATGAAAACGCGTATCTTCTGCATGGATTTTCCTGCCACGCCGATATAGTTGATATAGGGTGACATTACGGAGCTTACAGCGGTGCAAACATTGATAGATTTACCTCTTTATTTTAAATTTTTTATTGGCCTTTTTGCGCTGGTGAACCCGGTCGGCATCATTCCGGTTTTTATCAGCATGACCAGTTATCAGATGGTTGGGGCGCGAAATAAAACCAACCTTACAGCAAACGTCTCAGTGGCCATTATCCTCTGGACTTCTTTATTTCTCGGTAATGGCATTTTGCAGTTATTCGGCATCTCGATTGATTCGTTCCGCATTGCTGGCGGCATTCTGGTTGTCACCATAGCTATGTCGATGATCAGCGGCAAACTCGGCGAGGATAAACAGAATAAACAAGAGAAGTCAGAAACCGCGATTCGCGAAAGTATCGGCGTGGTGCCGCTGGCATTACCTTTGATGGCGGGGCCTGGTGCCATCAGTTCCACGATTGTGTGGGGGACGCGCTATCACAACCTGGTGCATTTAATCGGTTTTACTGTGGCAATTGCACTATTTGCTTTCTGTTCGTGGGGATTGTTCCGCATCGCGCCATGGTTAGTGCGTTTACTGGGTCAAACCGGCATCAACGTTATCACCCGTATTATGGGGTTATTACTGATGGCGCTGGGCATTGAGTTTATTGTCGGCGGTATAAGATCCTTGTTCCCCGGCCTGCTGAACTGATTCACCTTTTTACTAAGTACGGCTGAGCTTGTTATCTCTTCCTTTATATAACAGGTAAATTCAGCCGCTACGAACCCGCCTGAGAAAGTCAAAAATTAGTAAAAGATATGAAGAATGCGCAAAGCGGCGCGAAATATAACAATTTACACTCATCAGAAAATCTGTTCTCAATCAGTGAATTATAAGTAATGTGAATCGATCCTGCGCGTATTTCGCGCAATTGAAGCTGTTATTTCTTTCACACCATACTATTGGGCTTGCCGTGACATAATTGAAATGATATTAGTACTTTCAGACTTCCTGCAGATGAATGTGCTAAAAAGTAGTCAATTGTTGATTATTTGTGCAAAATAATGTGGCGTCTGCTAAAAAGCATTACATGGCGGTAATGCTCTCTTATCTTCTTGATTTAAAGAGATAAAAAACTCAGAGGGAGGCTGTGCACGCAGCGCTTCATGGCTGATGCTGTGTCGCAAAAGAGAAATGGTTAACAAATTTGCAAATTGTATTGGCGGCAGTGTGAGGCATTTGATATTTTCCGCCCTTATATTTAGCTCCTTATAATTTGCAAGATAAACAATATAGATGAGAATCGTTTTCATATAACGACCATCGCCAGAATCAGAACTGCCTCGACAGGGGAGGTGGTTTCCCGAATCGACGTAAGATTGCCGTTTGAGCGATCCGTAATAAAAAAGTCGGTGATAGCAGCAGTAAAAAAAGATGTCTGATAGCGCCAAAAAGCTCCTGCGCTCTTCAGGCCCCCACAGGGGATGAAACACGCTGACGTCAACGTCAGTAATTATAATGAGTGGAGTATCAACACAATGTCCATCATCACAAAGAAAAGTCTGGTAGCAGCAGGAGTTCTGGCTGCGCTAATTACCGGCAACGCGGCAATGGCTGCCGACGTTCCGGCAGGTGTTCAACTGGCGGATAATCAGACGCTGGTCCGTAATAATGGTTCTGAAGTGCAATCTCTCGACCCGCATAAAATTGAAGGGGTTCCTGAATCCAACGTCAGCCGCGATCTGTTCGAAGGTCTGCTGATCTCTGATGTTGAAGGCCACCCGACCGCCGGTGTCGCAGAGAAGTGGGAAAACAAAGATTTTAAAGTCTGGACCTTCCATCTGCGCAAAAACGCAAAATGGTCCGACGGTACGCCGGTAACGGCGCAAGATTTCGTCTACAGCTGGCAGCGTCTGGCGGATCCGAAAACGGCTTCTCCGTATGCGAGCTACCTGCAATACGGTCATATCGCTAACATCGACGACATTATCGCCGGTAAAAAACCCGTCACCGATCTCGGCGTAAAAGCTATCGATGACAACACGTTTGAAGTGACGCTTAGCGAGCCGGTTCCTTATTTCTATAAACTGCTGGTTCACCCATCAGTTTCTGCTGTGCCTAAAGCCGCTATTGAGAAATACGGTGAAAAATGGACTCAGCCAGCCAACATCGTCACCAACGGTGCTTACAAACTGAAAGACTGGGTGGTCAACGAACGTATCGTTCTTGAGCGTAACACCAACTATTGGGATAACGCTAAAACAGTTATCAACCAGGTTACCTACCTGCCGATCTCTTCTGAAGTGACAGACGTTAACCGCTATCGCAGCGGTGAAATCGACATGACTTACAACAACATGCCGATTGAACTGTTCCAGAAGCTGAAAAAAGAGATTCCTAAAGAAGTACACGTCGATCCGTACCTGTGTACTTACTACTACGAAATTAACAACCAAAAAGCGCCATTCACTGACGTTCGTGTTCGTACCGCCCTGAAACTGGCGCTGGACCGCGACATTATCGTCAATAAAGTGAAAAACCAGGGCGATCTGCCGGCATACAGCTACACGCCGCCGTATACCGATGGTGCAAAACTGACTGAACCAGCCTGGTTCAAAATGACCCAGGAACAGCGTAACGCCGAAGCGAAAAAACTGCTGGCCGAAGCAGGTTATACTGCGGATAAACCGCTCTCCTTCAGCCTGCTGTACAACACGTCTGACCTGCATAAGAAACTGGCGATTGCCGTGGCTTCCATCTGGAAGAAAAACCTTGGCGCTAACGTAACGCTGGAAAACCAGGAGTGGAAAACCTTCCTCGACACGCGTCATCAGGGCACCTTTGATGTGGCACGCGCAGGCTGGTGTGCGGACTACAACGAGCCGACCTCCTTCCTGAATACTATGCTGTCCGACAGCTCTAACAACACCGCGCACTATAAGAGCCCGGCGTTTGATAAGCTGATTGGTGACACGCTGAAAGTCACTGACGAAGCGCAGCGTACTGAGCTTTACTCCAAAGCTGAACAGCAGCTGGATAAAGACTCGGCGATCGTTCCGGTGTACTACTACGTGAACGCCCGTCTGGTGAAAACCTGGGTTGGCGGCTACACCGGTAAAGACCCGATGGATAATATCTACGTTAAAAACTTGTATATTATCAAGCATTAATGGCAATGAGTGGGGCAGGGTGACCTGCCCCACAGTGTCTTATTTTTTTCGCAACAGAATACACATCATGCACGGACGGCTAAATTGCTGTCTTGAAGCGAATGTGTAAAAGGCACAGGCCAGAAGGTACGGGCAATGTTGAAATTTATCCTACGTCGCTGTCTTGAAGCGATCCCAACGCTTTTCATCCTTATCACGATTTCGTTCTTTATGATGCGTCTCGCGCCGGGCAGTCCTTTTACCGGTGAACGCGCGCTTGCGCCGGAAGTGATGGCGAATATTGAAGCGAAATACCATTTAAACGATCCGATCACTACGCAGTATTTCAGCTATCTGAAACAGTTGGCGCATTTCGATTTCGGACCGTCATTTAAATACAAAGACTACACCGTAAACGATCTGGTTGCGGCCAGCTTCCCGGTTTCAGCGAAATTAGGGGCGGCAGCCTTTATTCTTGCGATTGTCTTTGGCGTTACCGCAGGCGTTGTTGCTGCGTTAAACCAGAACACGAAGTGGGATTACACGGTGATGGGGCTGGCAATGACCGGGGTAGTGATCCCCAGTTTTGTTGTCGCACCGTTATTAGTGATGATCTTCGCCATTATATTGAAATGGCTGCCAGCCGGTGGCTGGAATGGCGGTGCACTGAAATTCATGATCCTGCCGATGGTTGCGCTCTCTCTGGCCTATATTGCCAGTATCGCCCGTATTACGCGCGGTTCAATGATTGAGGTATTACACTCAAACTTTATTCGTACAGCCCGCGCGAAAGGTTTGCCGATGCGCCGTATTATCTTCCGCCATGCGCTGAAACCTGCGCTGCTGCCGGTACTCTCTTACATGGGGCCTGCGTTTGTCGGCATTATTACCGGTTCAATGGTTATCGAGACCATTTATGGTCTGCCGGGTATCGGCCAGCTGTTTGTGAACGGCGCGCTGAACCGTGACTATTCGCTGGTACTGAGCCTGACTATCCTTGTGGGGGCGCTGACCATTATCTTTAACGCGATCGTTGATGTGCTGTATGCCGTTATCGATCCGAAGATCCGTTATTAATACTGGAGTTCGCCATGATGTTAAGTAAGAAAAACAGCGAGGCGCTGGAAAACTTCAGTGAGAAACTCGAAGTCGAAGGACGTAGTCTGTGGCAGGATGCGCGTCGCCGCTTTATGCATAACCGCGCGGCGGTTGCCAGCCTGGTTGTGCTGTTGCTGATCGCATTGTTTGTGACGCTGGCGCCAATGGTTTCACAATTTACCTATTTCGATACCGACTGGGGCATGATGTCGAGCCAGCCGGATATGGAGTCCGGTCACTATTTTGGTACTGACTCCTCCGGGCGCGATCTGCTGGTGCGTGTGGCGATCGGCGGACGTATCTCGCTGATGGTCGGTATTGCTGCGGCGCTGGTGGCGGTCGTGGTCGGTACGCTTTACGGATCGCTTTCCGGCTACCTCGGCGGCAAAACCGATTCCGTCATGATGCGTCTGCTGGAAATCCTCAACTCCTTCCCGTTTATGTTCTTCGTTATCCTGCTGGTGACCTTCTTTGGGCAAAATATCCTGCTCATTTTTGTGGCGATCGGTATGGTCTCCTGGCTGGATATGGCGCGTATCGTTCGCGGTCAGACCTTAAGCCTGAAGCGTAAAGAGTTTATCGAAGCGGCGCAGGTTGGTGGTGTTTCTACGGCGAATATCGTGGTGCGTCACATCGTACCGAACGTGCTGGGCGTGGTGGTGGTGTACGCGTCGCTGCTGGTACCGAGCATGATCCTGTTCGAATCCTTCCTCAGCTTCCTGGGGCTGGGTACGCAGGAGCCGCTGAGCAGTTGGGGCGCGTTGTTAAGCGATGGCGCCAACTCGATGGAAGTGTCTCCGTGGCTGCTGCTGTTTCCGGCAGGTTTCCTCGTTGTCACTCTGTTCTGTTTTAACTTTATCGGCGATGGCCTGCGTGATGCCCTCGACCCGAAAGATCGTTAAGGAGTGCTGTCATGAGCATTACTGAAACCTCATTAGCGTCCACGACGCGGCAGCAATCGGACCTTCTGCTGGATGTCAAAGATTTGCGGGTCACCTTCCAGACGCCGGATGGCGATGTTACGGCGGTCAACGATCTCAATTTCTCGCTGCGTGCGGGTGAAACACTGGGTATCGTTGGTGAGTCCGGCTCCGGCAAATCGCAGACTGCATTTGCGCTGATGGGGCTGCTGGCGGCTAACGGTCGCATTGGCGGTTCTGCGACGTTTAACGGTAAAGAGATCCTCAATTTGCCGGAACAGGCGTTGAACAAACTGCGCGCCGAACAGATCTCCATGATTTTCCAGGATCCAATGACCTCGTTGAACCCGTATATGCGGGTTGGCGAGCAGTTAATGGAAGTCCTGATGTTGCATAAAGGCATAGGCAAAGCGGAAGCGTTTGAAGAATCCGTTAAAATGCTCGATGCGGTGAAAATGCCGGAAGCGCGTAAGCGCATGCGTATGTATCCGCATGAGTTTTCCGGTGGTATGCGTCAGCGTGTGATGATCGCGATGGCGTTGCTGTGCCGGCCGAAACTGCTGATTGCCGACGAGCCGACCACCGCGCTGGATGTGACCGTACAGGCGCAGATCATGACTTTGCTGAATGAACTGAAACGTGAATTCAACACCGCGATTATCATGATCACCCATGACCTCGGCGTGGTTGCCGGGATTTGCGATAAAGTGCTGGTGATGTATGCCGGGCGCACCATGGAATATGGCAACGCGCGCGATGTGTTCTACCATCCGTCTCATCCTTACTCTATCGGTCTGTTAAGTGCTGTACCGCGTCTGGACGCTGAAGGTGAAGCGCTGTTGACCATTCCGGGCAATCCGCCGAACTTGCTGCGTCTGCCGAAAGGCTGTCCGTTCCAGCCTCGCTGCCCGCATGCGATGGAAATCTGTAACAGTGCTCCACCGCTGGAGCAGTTTGCCCCGGGCCGCCTGCGCGCCTGCTTTAAGTCGGTAGAGGAACTGGTATGAACGCGATGACCGAAGAGAGAAAAGTGCTGCTGGAAATCGCCGATCTGAAGGTGCATTTCGATATCAAAGACGGCAAACAGTGGTTCTGGCAACCGGCAAAAACCCTGAAAGCAGTCGATGGCGTCACCCTGCGTCTGTACGAAGGGGAAACCCTCGGCGTGGTCGGTGAGTCCGGCTGCGGTAAATCGACCTTTGCCCGTGCCATTATCGGGCTGGTAAAAGCTACCGACGGTAAAGTCGCCTGGCTGGGTAAAGATCTGCTGGGCATGAAACCGGAAGAGTGGCGCGATGTGCGCAGCGATATCCAGATGATCTTCCAGGATCCGCTGGCGTCGCTGAACCCGCGTATGACTATCGGGGAAATCATTGCCGAGCCGTTGCGCACCTATCACCCGAAAATGTCGCGTCAGGAAGTGCGCGATCGCGTGAAAACGATGATGATGAAGGTCGGTTTGTTGCCGAACCTGATCAACCGCTACCCGCATGAGTTTTCCGGCGGTCAGTGTCAGCGTATTGGTATTGCCCGCGCGCTGATTCTTGAACCCAAGCTGATTATCTGCGATGAGCCGGTATCCGCACTGGATGTGTCGATTCAGGCGCAGGTGGTGAACCTGCTGCAACAACTGCAACGTGAAATGGGGCTGTCACTGATCTTTATCGCCCATGACCTGGCCGTTGTGAAGCACATCTCCGATCGCGTGCTGGTGATGTACCTCGGGCACGCCGTTGAGTTAGGTACTTACGATGAGGTGTATCAGAACCCGCTACATCCGTACACCAAAGCGCTGATGTCGGCCGTGCCGGTTCCCGATCCGGATCTGGAAAAGAATAAAACTATCCAGTTGC
Organism: Kosakonia sp. H7A; assembly: GCF_003028445.1. NCBI lineage: Bacteria > Pseudomonadati > Pseudomonadota > Gammaproteobacteria > Enterobacterales > Enterobacteriaceae > Kosakonia > Kosakonia sp. H7A. Next base: position 899,927 of record NZ_PYTZ01000002.1, read on the forward strand.
TGGAAGGGGATTTACCGTCGCCGATTAACCCACCGTCAGGTTGTGTCTTCCGTACCCGTTGTCCGATTGCCGGGCCGGAATGCGCGCAGACGCGTCCGGTACTGGAGGGCAGTTTCCGCCATGCAGTCTCTTGCCTGAAAGTCGACCCGTTATAAGCGATGCATAAAAAAGGGCTGACATTTGTCAGCCCTTTTTACTTCCACGGCAGCTTATTCGCGCCACAGAATATGGCAAAGTTTATGATCTTTCTCACGGCACAGCAAAACGCGCGCGAAGATGTCATTGAGTTCGCCACCGTCGGTGTCTGCCAGCCCGATCACCACTTCAGCAAAGAAATCCGGGTTTAAATCGTAGTCGACATGCTCCGCCCAATCTTCGCCTGGATCAAACAGCTCTGCGCCGCCACGCTCTTCAAATTGCAGGTTGAAAAGAATGATGTCCGCCGGGTCAAGGTTGTCCGCCGCCAGTTCGAGGAAGATGTCATAAGCCTGTTCGAGCGTTTCGTCTTCGGTCAGGCGGTTGTTCAGATCCATTTCCATGATTTACCTCTTCATGTCTGTTGGGCACGTTTTACAGCAACGGACTAAAGAAGTAAAACAGTCGTTCAGCAATCCGGTGCCAGAATGGACGTTTTACCCACAACCGCGCATCAAGTAACCGGGAACGGGAGATATAATCGTCCTGCACCGCCGCCAGATCGCCGCCAAAACCGGCATCATCAATAACCAGCGTGATCTCAAAATTCAGCCATAAACTGCGCATATCAAGGTTCACGGTGCCAATAAGGCTCAATTCGCCGTCAACCAGCACGCTTTTGGTGTGCAACAGGCCACCTTCAAACTGATAAATCTTCACCCCGGCCGCCAGCAACTCAGTGAAAAAGGCGCGGCTGGCCCAACCGACCAGCACCGAGTCGTTTTTGCGCGGCAGAATAATGCTCACATCGACACCGCGCTGCGCCGCCGTGCAAATGGCGTGCAGCAAGTCGTCACTGGGTACGAAATAGGGCGTGGTCATGATCAGGTATTCACGTGAGGCGTAAACGGCGGTCAGTAATGCCTGGTGAATCAAATCTTCGGGAAACCCTGGCCCCGAGGCAATTGTGTGAATCGTGTGCCCGCTGGCTTCTTCAAACGGCATAATATTGGCATCCGGCGGCGGTGGCAGAATGCGCTTGCCGGTCTCAATCTCCCAGTCGCAGGAGTAAACGATGCCCATCGCCGTGGCAACCGGGCCTTCCATTCGCGCCATCAAATCGACCCACTGGCCGACGCCGGCGTCCTGTTTGAAGAAGCGCGGGTCGACCATATTCATGCTGCCGGTGTAAGCAATATAGTTATCGATGAGCACAATCTTGCGGTGCTGGCGTAAATCCATACGACGTAAAAAAACGCGCATCAGATTCACCTTCAGCGCCTCGACCACCTCGATGCCCGCATTGCGCATCATCGCAGCCCAGGGGCTACGGAAGAATGCCACGCTACCCGCAGAGTCGAGTAACAGACGGCAGTGCACGCCGCGTCGTGCTGCGGCCATCAGCGATTCTGCCACCTGATCGGCCATTCCGCCGGGTTGCCAGATGTAGAACACCATCTCAATATTGTGCCTGGCGAGCTGAATATCGCGGATCAGCGCCTGCATCACATCATCGCTGGATGTCAGCAGTTGCAACTGGTTGCCTTTAACGCCCGCGATGCCCTGGCGCCGTTCGCATAATTTAAATAATGAGGAAGCAACGCTGCTGTTTTCCTGTGCGAAGATGCGTTTAAAGTTTTTTAAATCGTTGAGCCATTTGGCGGTAGAAGGCCACATGGCGCGGGCGCGTTCGGCGCGGCGTTTGCCGAGATGCAATTCGCCCAGCGAGAGATAGGCGATAATCCCAACCAGTGGCAGAATATAGATAATTAACAGCCAGGCCATCGCCGATGTTACCGCCCGCCGTTTCATTAAAATACGCAGGGTTACACCAGCAATCAGTAGCCAGTAACCTAAGACGATCAGCCAACTCATTACGGTGTAAAAAGCGGACATAGATAAAAATCCTTTTAAAAACCACATCTCATGAGTTTACGCATCCGCATTCATCTGGCAAATAAAAACGCGGAAAAGCACTGGTCTGGGAAAAACGACGGACTATAATGGCCTCTCTGTTTTGTTCAGAGTTGTAAAAATGAAGCGTAGTCGAACGGAAGTGGGGCGCTGGCGTATGCTTCGGCAGATGAGCCGCCGTAAAGCCCGCTGGCTGGAAGCGCAATCACGCCGCAATATGCGCATCCACGCCATCAGAAAATGCGGCGTAAATCGCCATCGTAATGTGCTGTTGTTCGCCATTTACGATCTTTGATACCCGGGCACCGATAAGGTGCCCGCGGTCGTTTTAGGGCTTTCTTTTATCTACAGGAGAGGCAGCATGTCGGTTCTTGATAGTCTTCTTGCATTCACTTTTGCGGCAACGCTGCTGACGTTAACACCCGGGCTTGATACCGCGCTGATACTGCGTACGGCGGCGGTGGAAGGGCGTAAGCAGGCATTCAAAGCCGCGCTTGGTATCAATACCGGATGCCTGATTTGGGGGGCGATGGTTGCCTTCGGCCTTGGCGCGCTGATTGCGGTTTCTGAACTCGCTTATAACATCCTGAAATATTGCGGCGCCGCTTATCTCTGCTGGCTGGGGCTGAATATGCTGTTACGTCCCCGCGGTTCACTGGCTACAGACAATGGGACGCAAACTAAAGCACAAAACTGGTTTATAAAAGGCATGCTGGGTAATGTGCTGAATCCTAAAGTCGGCATCTTTTACGTCTCTTTTTTGCCGCAATTTATTCCGCACGGGCAGCCGCTGATCGCCTGGACATTCGGCCTGGTCATGATTCATGTTGTGCTGGGCTCCTGCTGGTCAACGGTATTAATTTCGGCGACCCGCCCGCTGTCGTCATTCTTGCGTAAAGAGAGAGTGATACGCTGGATGGATCGCAGTACCGGCATGGTGTTCCTGCTGTTTGCTACCCGCCTTGCCATGAGCAAGCGTTAACGGATATAAGTTGGACAAAATGAATAAAGAAGCGCTTATTTTCCTTGGTATCGCCATTGTTGTTGAAGTGATTGCCACCACCGCTCTGAAATCATCAGACAGCTTTACCCGGCTGCTGCCCAGTATCATTAGCATTGCGGGTTATTGCATCGCGTTCTGGTGCCTGACGATTCCGATGCGCACCATCCCGACGGGAATTATTTACGCCATCTGGTCTGGCGCCGGGATCGTATTGATTGGGATTGTTGGCTGGTTGGTTCACGGTCAGAAACTGGATTTTCCGGCAATGTTGGGGATGGGGTTGATTATTGCCGGTGTGGTTATCATTAATCTTTTTTCCAAAAGTGTTGCTCATTAATCGTTGTAACCAGAAGGACCCGCCATCTTTGGCGGGTCTTAAGTTTTAAAAAACCTTTTTGAACGGCTTAACAATAACGTTCTGGTACACGCCAGCGGCAACATAGGGATCGGCATCCGCCCAGGCTTTTGCCACCTCAAGCGATTCAAACTCTGCAATCACCGTTGAACCGGTAAAACCTGCGGCACCAGGGTCGTTACTGTCCACCGCTGGCATCGGTCCAGCAGTCAGCAAACGGCCTTCGTCACGCAGCAGCTGCAGTCGCGCCAGATGGGCAGGGCGCACGGATAAACGTTTCTCAAGCGAGTCAGCAACATCTTCAGCAAAAATCACATAAAGCACGGGAAGAGCTCCTTACTTATCAGAAAGGCATACCGTATGTGAAAGGGAATGCGACTGCAATGTAAAGATGCACTGACATTAATATGCGTGTAAAAAGTGCGGTTTTTTACCCTATCAGAGAGAAAATAACCAGTGAATGCGATGGCTTGTTGAATATGATTGCTATTTGCATTTAAAATTGAGCCCTGGTTTTTTAACTGACACGATTATGACTTCAATGACCCTTGATTTACCTCGCCGCTTTCCCTGGCCGACGCTGTTGTCCGTCGGTATTCACGGAGCCGTCGTGGCGGGTCTGCTCTATACATCGGTACATCAGGTTGTTGAATTGCCCGCACCCGCACAGCCTATCTCTGTGACGATGGTAACGCCAGCTGAACTCGAACCGCCGCAGGTAGTGCAACCGCCACAACCTGTCGTCGAACCGGAACCAGAACCCGAACCGGAACCGGTAGTGGAGCCGCCGAAAGAAGCCCCGGTAGTGATTGAAAAGCCAAAACCGAAACCTAAGCCGAAGCCAAAACCGAAACCGGAGAAAAAGGTCGAGCAGCCGAAGCCGGAGGTGAAACCGGCACAGTCGCGTCCGGCATCACCGTTTAACAACAACGCGCCAGCGCGTCCGGTGGCTAATCCGACACCGTCGGCGTCCTCCACGCCAGCGCCGTCTGTGCCTGCTGGTCCCCGCGCGCTGAGTCGTAACCAGCCGCAATATCCGGCGCGTGCGCAGGCGCTGCGTATTGAAGGTCGTGTGCGGGTGAAATTTGACGTTACGGCCGATGGCCGCGTCGAGAATGTTGAAGTTCTGTCTGCACAACCAGCAAACATGTTCGAACGTGAAGTGAAAGCGGCTATGCGGAAATGGCGCTACGAAGCCGGTAAGCCCGGTTCAGGACTGATAGTTAATGTGGTATTCCGCCTGAATGGCGGGGCGTCAATGGAATAAGAAAAAGCCTCCGTCAGGAGGCTTTTTTTATGACTGTTGCGGTAACGGGCGAGGTTTCCCTTCTTTATCAACCGCGACATAGATAAACAGCGCCTCGGTGGCTTTGTAACGCTGGCCAATGGGCTCAGAAGAGACTTTTTTTACCCACACTTCCATATTGATACTGACGGAAGTATTCCCGCGTTTCACGCAGCGCGCATAGCAGCACACCACGTCGCCGACGGCAACCGGCCGGAGGAAGGTCATGCCATCCACCCGCACGGTGACCACGCGTCCGTGCGCAATCTCTTTTGCCAGGATTGCGCCCCCCATATCCATTTGTGACATCAACCAGCCGCCGAAGATATCTCCGTTAGCATTGGTATCCGCTGGCATTGCTAATGTGCGTAAAACAAGTTCTCCCTGAGGAGTTTCCTGAATGGTGGTCATTATTATCTCTTCTGTGATGAGGGATTTCTGGCGCGATGCTACTACGAATACGGGGTGTTCGGGAAGAAAAAAGCCAGGCGCTGGCCTGGCTTCAGTTTTCAGGAATTATCATCCTGCTGCGGCATATGGCGGTAGATGTAAATACCGCTGAGCACGGTAAACACCAGCGTCAGAATCGTCAGGCCAAACACTTTGAAATTGACCCAAACATCAAACGGCAGCCAGAAAGCAATATAGATATTCGCCAGCCCGCAAACGATAAAGAATAGTGCCCAGGCGATGTTCAGCCGTGACCAGACGGCTGCGGGCAGCGTCAGCTCTTTCCCGAGCATGCTCTGGATCAGGGTTTTCTTCATCACCCACTGGCTGAACAACAGCGCGACGGCAAACAAACCGTAAATCACCGTTACTTTCCACTTAATAAACTCAACGTCGTGGAATTTGATGGTTAATCCGCCAAACACGGCAACCAGCACAAACGTGATTAACGCTACTTTTTCCACTTTGCGGTAACGGATCCAGCAATAAATCAGCACGATGGCTGAGGCGATAATCAATACTTTGGTCGCGGCGAAAATATCGTAAAGTTTGTAAACTGCGAAAAAGAGCGCCAGCGGAAGAAAATCAAGAAACTGCTTCATTCTACGATTCCATAAACAGGGGCAACCCTGAGCGGGCTGCCGGAACAATCATTAGCGCATCAGCATATAGAGGCGGAACAGATAAATAAGCAGCGCCGCCGAGATCAAATTGCTGATTGTATTCGCGATAACTGCGCCTACTTCCGGGGTGAAAACCGCGAAATTGTGCGCGAACATTAACAGAACTGTTTTTGCCAGCAGCCAGCTTATGACCGCCGGAGCTACCAGCCGCATATTGCGCCAGCTCAGACGCATACTGCTGCGCATGGCGGCGAAAATCCCCACTTTATCCTGTACCAGCATGACGGGGGCGAAGGAGAGCAGAATAGCCAGAATCACGCCCGGAACAATGATAAACATGATGCCGATCTGCACCATAAAGGTGGTCAACAGGATCAATAAAAACAGCTTTGGCAGCACCGGCGCGCTGGCACCAATCGCGCGCAGCGCACTGACGCGTTGACCGGCTGAAACCATCTGGATCAGCAGCAAAACGCCGCCTGCCAGAATCGCGTTGCCGATAAGCCCGGAGAAGGTCGATGCTGCCGAGGCGCGCAGCAGCACCTGCTGTTGCTCTGGCGTCATGTTTTGCACCAGTTCAAACAAGCCGACGCTGCCCGCCAGGTTATCCCCTTGCGTTAAAATGGAGAGTTGTTCGTCAGTGGGTGAAAACGCGTGCCCAATGACTGCGGTGATAAATGCGCACAGCAGCGCAATCAGCAAAATGGTAATCAACTGATTACGAAAAAAATTCCCCGTGTCACGGTAAACGGACTTCGCCGTGATAGACATGCACTCTCCTTGAGTATTGCGGTATCAAATTGTCGGCGATTGTACCCCGAATAGTGGCTCAGTGGCAGCATCATGGCTTGTATGGAAAAGCATATCTTTGTAAAGAGGCGCTAATCCGTAACGTGCGCGGGCGCGATCGCAGGCTTCATTCACTTCGCCATTCTCGCCAGACATCGCAAATTCCCGGCAAGGTGATGGTCTTCCTTCATAGATACTGCAACGGGCCGATTCGCCGGGGGTCCCCTCCAGCGCCACGCAGCGGCTCTGTTTCTGATTAGTGCCGCTCATACAGCGTAAAAAGGGGGTTAGTGGCTCTGTAAGTTGAGCCGGGACAGGGCCGCCAGCGTCATCCGCTTCAGCCCAGTAAAAAGAGACACGAAAATACGCACAACATGCTCCGCACGACATGCACGGATTGAGATCGCTCATAGCACACCTGCACTTCACAACGTATCAAGACGAATTGTCAGGCCACTAAATTATCTCTGCGCTTACTGGCGTACAAGATGGCTAAGGTGGAAAATTTTCATGCCTGAAAAAGTGAAAATTGATTTAAATACAAAAATTAAGTGGGTGGCATGAGGATGAAAATTAACTCAGATCAATGAATGTTAAATTATGGGATTAAGTGTGATCTGGGTTGGATCACTTTGTACTCAGTTATGGGTATATTCACGTCGCGATAAAAACCACAATTACGGAGTGGATATGAAAAAATTAGCTGTGGCAGCATTAGTCCTGAGTTCGCTTTCCGGCGGTGCATATGCGCATGACGCGGGCGAATTCTTTATTCGTGCCGGTTCCGCGACTGTCCGTCCAACGGCAGGTTCGGATAATGTTCTGGGTAGTCTTGGTAGTTTTAATGTCAGCAATAACACCCAGTTGGGTGTGACGATGACATGGATGGCAACGGACAATGTGGGTATTGAACTGCTGGCTGCGACGCCGTTCCGCCACCGCGTAGGCACTGGCCCTACGGGCGATATCGCAACCGTGCATCATTTGCCGCCTTCGCTGATGGCGCAGTGGTACTTTGGTGATCCGAAAAGCAAATTCCGTCCGTATATTGGCGCGGGTATCAACTACACCACTTTCTTTGACGAAAAATTTAACGACACCGGTAAAGCAGCCGGGCTTTCCGATCTGAGCCTGAAAGATTCATGGGGCGCGGCAGGGCAAGTAGGGCTGGACTATCTGATCAACCGCAACTGGTTAATCAACATGTCGGTCTGGTATATGGATATTGATACGGATGTGCGTTTCAAGGCCAATGGCGCTCAGCAGAGTGTCAGTACTCGCCTGGATCCGTGGGTATTTATGTTCTCTGCGGGTTATCGTTTTTGAGTCCGGCTGGAAACTGGCCCAGCTTGCGGCCAGTTTCCCCGTTTATCTCTGCGTTCGTGGCTTTTACACCGCCAAATCCATTTAATCACTGCACGGTAATTAGTCGTCGGGATCACTCCACGTAGCGGCAGGTCATATACGCGCCAGACACGCACAAGGTGAGAGGGACAAAAAAGCTGAAGTCCATGCCGGTAAATTCCATCAGCAGGACAATGGCGGTCAGCGGCATCTGCATGGATGACGCCAGAAACGCGGCACCGCCGGTGAGAGCAAATTCTCCCATACTGCCCCCAGGGAAGAAGGGACCGATAAGTAGATACATCAGCGCGCCCAGCAGTGCGCCAATCGCCAGGCCGGGCGTCAGCAGGCCGCCCTCCGCGCCGCCGCGTAGCACCATCCAGATACTCACTACTTTCAGGCCAATCAGCATGGCGGCCAGCGGCAGAGTGACACCGCCGCCAAAACTGAGCTGCACCGGCCCGCGACCGTTGCCCGGCAGTTGCGGAAACCAGATGGAGAACAAACCGAGGCAGGCAAAGGCGAGTAAACAGAATAGCGGCATCTGCCAGTTGCTTTTCACCTGGCCGCGCGCTTGTCGCGTCATGCGGCGAAACTGGCAAGCGGCATAACCGAACAGCGGGCCGGAGAGCGCCGCCCAAACGATTAATGATACAGGTGCGGGTGGCGCAATAAATTGGTACTGACGTTCGTTGCCCAGCACCAGAGAGGCGACAAACGCCGCCAGCGCGGAACTGACCGTTGCGGCAATCACCGCATCCCAGGCGATGGTCACCAGCAACACTTCCAGCGTGAAAATCGCACCGGCCAGCGGGACGTTATAAACCGCAGCCAGCCCGGCTCCTGCACCACAGGCGATCACCATCCGGGTTTCCTGTGCATTGAGGCCGCTACGCCGGGCAATGTTGCCGCCAAACAGCGCGCCCACTTCTCGCGGCGCGCTTTCACGTCCCAGCGGCGAGCCCATCGCCACCGTCACCACCTGTAAAAGGGCATGGCAGATTGTGGTACCCGCTGGCATCTGGCGACCCTTTTCGCCGAGCGCCGCCGTAACGCTTACCCGGGGCTTACCATATCTCGCCAGCAACCACCAGCCGCAGCCGGCAATTGCACCGGCACCGGTCAGTGCGGCAAAACGGCGCAGGTTACTGGCATCGGTAACGCCTTGCAGAAACGGCGCGCCGCCAATCAGTGATTGCTGACTGTAACCAAACACCAGATGCTGGATTTCATGCAGCAGTAGCGCAATTAGCATGCCTGACGCGCCGGAAAGCAGGCCAGTCAGCAGCAGCGCTATCCAGCGCCGCGGCCAGGGGGAAGGTGTGTCACTCATCGATTCACTCTCTGTATAACCAGCGTCACGGTCATTATTCCACAGAAAATATGAACCTTTTAACAATGGGTTACCATTAGCTGATAACAAAAACGGTTCTTTTCTGGCTGTCATCACGCAGCCAGGCAGTTTCAACGTCACTCAGAGGCGCAGGCGTAGTGGCAATACGCAGTTGCGCCGGTAGCGCCACGGCGAACATCTCTGCGGTAGCTTGCAGCAGCTGAGGTAACGATAAACTACCGATGCCGCTGCCCATCAACTGGATCGGCGCTGCGCGCAGCCAGGCGCCGGACAAACGGATATCCTGCCCGGAAAGCGCACCCACCTGAACAAAGCGGGTTGGCGATTTTGCCTTCGCGGCGGCGGTGAGGATCAGTTCTGCGCTACTACCCCACAAATAATCCACCACCACATCGACAGGAGTCGCGAAGGCGCCAGCGAATTGCTGGCGCAGCGCTTCGCTCTCATCCGTCAGATTGATCGCGTGATCTGCGCCAAGACTGTGCAAAACGGCGGCGTTACGCCCGGTGACGATAATTTTCCCCGCGCCGAGGTAGCGGGCAATCTGCACCGCAAGTTGTCCGGCGCTGCCTGTTGCGCCATTGATCAACACCGTTTCACCGCGACGGAGGCCCGCGCGGGTTGCCAGTGCAGCCCAGGCTGACATGCCCGGATTTGCCATCGCCGCGGCACTGATGCTGTCCAGCCCATCCACCAGAGGGATGCAGTGCTGTTCCGCAACTGGCGCAAACTCTGCCATGCTGCCCCATGGCGCGCGCGGAAAAGCAAACCAGACACGCTGGCCATCTGGTCGTGTGCCGACGCCATCAATACCCGGCACAAAGGGTAGCGCACCATCAAAACTGTAATGCTGGCCTGATGCGCGGCTTTTCACCACATGACTTATCGCGGCGGCGTTAACGGTGATCAGACACTCGCCCTGTCGGGCTTCAGGCATGGCGAAGCTGGCATAACTTGGGGGCTGGTTGGTCTGGTGGACAATGGCTGCGTACATAGAATTCTCTCCGTCAGGGTTTATGTGTAAAATGCACATATTGAGATTGCCACTCTACACCATCAGGAATTTATATGCAAAATGCACATATTAATTATGACATCGATGACTTCCATCGCGCGTTACTCACTATTATTGGCGTGATGAATCATCCGTTACGTGATATGGCGCTGATGCGCGCGGCAGATATCACCCTTGATCAGGTATTGTTTCCGCTGCTGGTGACGGTTGAACGTTTTGGCCCCATTGGCGTGGTTGAACTGGCTAACCGTGTCGGACGGGATTACACCACGGTAAGCCGCCAGGTGAAAAAACTGGAGCAGGCCGGGCTGGTGGTGAAAAAAAGTCAGCCGCAGGACAAACGGGTGAGCGAACTCACCATCAGCGAAGAGGGCAAAGCGATGACAATGAAAATTGATGCAGCGCGGCAGCGGCTGATGAATGCGACATTCGACGGCTGGGAACCCGATGATGTTCAGTCGCTGTTCCGGCTGGTCCAGAAGTATGCGCAGACACTACTGAAGCAAGAAGAAGCCGCCTGAGCGAACAGGCGGCAACAGAATTAACGCGGCAGCGTAGCGGCTTTCAGACTCTGAACAAACTCTTTCAGCTCAGCCAGCATCGCTGTAGGGTTTTGCAGATTTTTTTCGATGATTTTGACAATCGCCGAGCCGGAAATCGCGCCCGCTGCGCCTGCGTTCACCGCAGCGGCAACCTGATCCGGCGCAGAGATACCAAAGCCCTGCAACGGCGGCGCAGCGTGGTATTCCTTCAGTTTTTCCACCAGGTGATGCAACGGCAGCGCCGCACGGTTTTCCGCACCGGTTACGCCAGCCCGCGACAGCAGATAGGTATAACCGCGGCCATAAGAGGCAATCTGGCGCAGCAGTTCATCATCGGCATTCGGCGGGCAGATAAAGATTGGCGCAACATTGTGGCGCATCGCCGCCTGACGGAAGGGGGCAGACTCTTCAATGGGCACATCGGCCACCAGCACGGAATCGACACCGACTTTTTCGCATTTGGCATAAAACTCATCAATGCCGCCGCTGAACACCAGGTTGGCGTACATCAGCAGGCCAATTGGAATGGTCGGATGCTTCTGACGGATGGTTGCCAGTATTTCAAAGCACTGAGTCGGCGTAACGCCTGCGGCGAAAGCGCGCAGCGTCGCGCTCTGGATCGTCGGGCCGTCGGCCAGCGGATCGGAGAAGGGGATCCCCAGTTCCAGCGCGTCCGCGCCAGCTTCGATCAGCGTATCGATAATTTTCAGCGACTGTTCCGGCGACGGATCGCCCAGTGTAACGAAGGGAACGAAAGCGCCTTCTTTCCGGTCGGCGAGCCGTTTAAACAGGTTGTCGTAGCGTTCCATCAGATTTCCCCTCGCGCTTTCAGGATGTCATGTACGGTGAAGATGTCTTTATCGCCGCGGCCGGAGAGGTTAACCACCAGCAGCTGCTCTTTATCCGGGTTTTCGCGCATCATTTTCAGCGCATGGGCGAGGGCGTGCGAAGATTCCAGCGCCGGAATAATCCCTTCATGGCGGCTCAGCACCTGGAAAGCGTCCAGCGCTTCGTCGTCAGTAATCGACACATAATCAGCGCGACCAATGCTGTTGAGATACGCATGTTGCGGCCCGACAGACGGGAAATCCAGCCCGGCGGAGATGGAGTAAGACTCTTCAATCTGGCCTTCATCGGTCTGCATCATCGGCGATTTCATGCCGAAATAGATACCCACGCGGCCGTGCTTCAGCGGCGCGCCATGTTCGCCGGTTTCAATACCGTGACCGGCCGGTTCAACGCCAATCAGACCAACGCTGGTTTCATCGATAAAATCGGCAAACATGCCAATAGCATTTGAGCCGCCGCCGACGCAGGCAATCACGGCATCCGGCAGGCGTCCCTCTTTTTCGAGGATCTGCGCTTTGGTCTCTTCGCCGATCATGCGCTGGAATTCACGCACAATGGTCGGGAACGGGTGTGGGCCAGCGGCAGTACCGAGCATATAGTGCGCGGTTTCGTAGCTGCCGGACCAGTCGCGCAGCGCTTCATTACAGGCGTCTTTCAGCGTGGCGGAGCCGCTGTGTACCGGGATCACTTCTGCACCCATCAGACGCATACGGAAGACGTTCGGCGACTGGCGCTCAACATCTTTTGCGCCCATATAGATGCGGCACTTCAGACCGAGCAGAGCACTGGCAAGCGCCGATGCAACACCATGTTGCCCCGCGCCAGTTTCTGCAATGATTTCGGTTTTGCCCATCCGTTTTGCCAGCAGCGCCTGACCGAGAACCTGGTTGGTTTTGTGCGCGCCGCCGTGCAGCAGATCTTCACGTTTCAGGTACAGCGTGGTGCGGGTACCGGCAGTCAGGTTCTGGCATTTCGTCAGCGCAGTCGGACGTCCGGCGTAGTTTTTCAGCAGATCGTTAAACTGGCGCTGAAAATCCGCATCGCTCTGGGCGCTGACAAACGCTTCTTCCAGTTGGCGCAGCGCGGGCATCAGGATCTGTGGAACAAACATGCCGCCAAACTCGCCAAACCATGGGTTCAATAGTGTTGTCATTCTCTTCTTTCCTTAATAAGCACGCAGTGTACGGAAAACCGAAGCCAGTTTGCTGGCATCTTTAACACCCGGTTCCGACTCCACGCCTGAATTAAAATCGAGTCCGGCACAGCCGGTTTTCGCCGCCTGCACACAATTATCTGCGCTCAGGCCGCCAGCCAGCAGCACATTATCGAGCGGTTCGCCGGCCAGCAGTGACCAGTCGAAGCTTTGGCCGCTGCCGCCCTGGCCGTTGTCGAAGAGATATTTATCGACCTGCTGTAAGTTACGTGGCGGCAGGGTGTCGCTGACGCTTAGCGCTTTCCAGATTTGCGTCTGCGCAGGCAATACCGCGCGCAGAGCGTCAATATAGGCCTGATCTTCGCTGCCGTGTAACTGCACCGCAGAAAGTACCAGCGCTTTTGCTTTCGCCACCACATCTTCAACCGGGGCGTTACGGAACACGCCGACATATTGCAGCGGCGCGCCCTGCATTACCGCTTGCGCCTGTTCATCGGAGACGGCGCGCGGCGAGGAGGCGACAAAAATCAATCCACCGTAAATCGCGCCCGCTTCATGGGCGGCGCGGGCATCTTCGGCGCGAGTCAATCCGCAAACTTTGTTCTCGCCGAGCAGCACGCGTTTCACGGCGGCATCGAGATCGTCATGAGACATCAGCGCCGAACCAATCAGGAAACCATTGGCAAAGTGGCTTAGTTCGCGAACCTGGGCGTAAGTATTAATGCCGGACTCGCTGATCACCGTGACGCCTTTACCCAGAAGCGGTGCAAGCTGGCGAGTACGGTTGAGATCAATCGACAGATCGCGCAGATCGCGGTTATTAATGCCAACCACTTTCGCTTCCAGCGCAATGGCACGTTGCAATTCTTCCTTGTTACTCACTTCAGTCAGCACACCCATCTTCAGGCTGTGGGCCACGGCAGCAAGCTGGCGATACTGTTCGTCATTCAGCACTGACAGCATCAGCAGGCAGGCATCGGCCTGATAGTGACGCGCCAGATAGATCTGATATGGGTCGATAATAAAATCTTTGCACAGGATCGGCTGTGGCGCGATGGCGCTAACGATGGGCAGAAAATCGAAACTGCCCTGGAAATATTTCTCATCGGTCAGTACGGAAATCGCCGAAGCGTGATGTTTATAAACGCCGGCGATGCGCGCCGGATCGAAATCGTCACGGATAACGCCTTTGGACGGCGACGCTTTTTTGCATTCCAGAATAAAGGCGGTCCGTGTTCCTTGCAGGGCATCGTAGAAGCTGCGTGTACTCGGCACGACGTCGTTCTGGAAGCTGGCCAGCGGTTGTTGCTCCTTGCGCGCCGCAACCCATATGGCTTTATCGGCGACGATTTTCGCTAAAACGGTCTGCATCTTTTATCCTCTTGCCGCAAGTGCGGTGACTTTGTCGTAGGCTGCTCCGCTGTGCAGCACATCCAGTACTTTCTGCGCGTTGGCCCGCAAATCTTCGTTGCCGTGCAGACGCATCAGCACCGCGACGTTGGCGGCCACAGCGGCTTCATGAGCAGTTTCGCCTTTACCTTGTAATAAGCGCGTCAGAATGTCACGGTTTTCTTCCGGCGTGCCGCCCGCAAGCTGTTCCTGATGATAAGGCGTCAGGCCGAAGTCTTCGGCAGTTAACTGGTAACTTTTAATTTCACCGTTATTGAGCTCCGCAACCAGCGTCGGCGCATGTAATGACACTTCATCCATCCCGCCGCTATGCACGACGGCAGCGCGCTGATAACCGAGAACACGCAAGGTTTCCGCAATCGGCAGCACCAACTCCGGGCTGTAAACGCCAATTAATGCCAGCGGCGGATGCGCCGGGTTGATGAGCGGCCCCAGCACGTTAAACAGGGTGCGGGTTTTCAACTGCTGACGTACCGGCATTGCGTGGCGGAAACCGGTGTGGTATTTCGGCGCAAACAGGAAGCAGACGCCAAGTTCATCCAGCGCGTTGCGCGATTTGTCGGCATTCATATCCAGATTAATACCAAATGCGGCCAGCAGATCGGATGAACCTGAACGGCTGGAAACGCTGCGGTTGCCGTGTTTAGCGACCTTCAGCCCGCACGCGGCAGCGACAAACGCGCTGGCGGTGGAAATATTGATGCTGTTGCTGCCATCGCCGCCGGTACCGACGATATCCGCGAACGGATAATCCGGGCGCGGGAAGGGCGCGGCATTTTCCAGCAGCGCCGTAGCGGCACCGGCAATTTCGTTCGGGTGCTCACCGCGGATCTTCATGCTGACCAGCGCTGCGGCCAGTTGTTCAGGTTTCAGCTCGCCGCGCACCACCGCCGAGAAGAGCTGGTGGCTCTCTTGCTGGCTGAGGGTTTGCGCCTGGTAAAGTTTCTCCAGAATCGGTTGCAGTGTGTTGCTCTGCTCCAGTTTCTGCAACGCCCAGGCCAGCGTCTGCTCCAGCAGGCGTGCGCCCTGCGTGGTGAGGATCGATTCCGGATGGAACTGGAAGCCGCAGACGCGATCCGCATCGTGACGTACCGCCATCACCATGCCGTTGAAATGCGCATTGATGGTCAACCCTGCGGGAATATTGCTGCCAACCAACGAATGGTAACGCGCCACCGGCAATGGATTGCTTAAACCGGCAAACATCGCCTGGCCATCATGTTCAATACTGGAGGCTTTGCCGTGCAGGATTTCACCGGCCTGGCCGACATAGCCACCGTAGGCCTCGACAATCGCCTGGTGCCCAAGGCAGATACCAATAATCGGTAACTTGCCGCGCAGACGCGTCAACAGTTCCGGCATACAGCCTGCTTCAGACGGCGCGCCCGGGCCTGGTGACAGCATCAGCACCGGGTTTTGCATCGTTGCCAGACGGTCAATTAAAGTTTGTGCGGGTACATGGTTGCGATAAATCACCACATTATGTCCGCTTGCACGCAGCTGATCCGCCAGGTTGTAAGTAAAAGAGTCGATATTATCGAGCAGCAGAATGTCAGCCATCAGAACGTCTCCTGTGCGTGGTGTGCAGTGGCAATGGCGCGCAGAACCGCGCGAGCTTTATTACGGGTTTCATCGGCTTCAGACTGCGGTACAGAATCCAGTACCACGCCGGCGCCGGCCTGAACGGTGGCAATACCGTCCTCAACCCACGCGGAACGAATGACAATGCAGGTATCCAGATCGCCGTGAGCAGTGAAGTAACCGACAGCGCCGCCATAGCTGCCGCGTCGTGCGCCTTCGGCCCGGGCAATCAGTTGCATAGCGCGGACTTTCGGTGCGCCGCTAAGCGTTCCCATGTTCATGCAGGCGCGATAAGCGTGCAGCACATCCAGATCCTGACGCAGTTCGCCCACCACGCGGGAAACCAGGTGCATAACGTATGAATAACGATCCACTTTTGTCAGGTCGGCAACATAACGGCTGCCAGGCGTACAGATGCGAGCCAGATCGTTACGCGCCAGATCGACCAGCATCAGGTGCTCAGAAAGTTCTTTATGGTCGGTACGCATATCGAGTTCGATACGGCTGTCGAGATCGCGATCCAGAGAACCATCCGGGCGACGACCGCGCGGGCGCGTTCCGGCGATGGGGTAGATCTCAATCTGGCGGTTGCTGGCGTCATATTTCAGTGAGCTTTCCGGCGAGGCGCCGAACAGGGCAAAATCATCGTCCTGCATGAAAAACATATACGGGCTGGGGTTGCTCTTTTTCAGCACTTCATAAGCGGCCAGCGGCGAGGGGCAAGGCAGCGTAAAACGGCGCGACGGGACAACCTGGAAAATTTCGCCGCTGCGAATCGCTTTCTGCATCTCCCGTACAACGGCACCGTACTCTTCGTCGCTCTGATTGGTCTCGCAACGCATATGCGTCACGGTCTGCACCGGCAGCGGCTCTGCGGGCAGATCCAGTTGTTGGCGCAGGACGTTAACACGCTCAAGCAGGCGTGCTTTTTCGCTGGCGTCCTGGCTGAACAGGCTCGCCTGGATACGCGTTTGCTTTTTCTGGTGGTCGATTACCAGTAATGTTTCCGCGAGATAGAAGCAGTAGTCCGGGCAGCGACGATCGTGGGCAAGCTGCGGTAAATCTTCAAAACCGGCGACCAGGTCATAGGCAAACAAGCCGCCAAAAAACATCGCTTCGCGTTCGTCTGCCGGGACGTCCACCAGCGTTTGCAGCAGTCGGAAAGCGTCAAATACCGAGAGCGAGCACAGGCGGGCATCTTCATCCAGTAGCGTGCTGACCGACGGGAAACGCAATTCGCGGCCATCCGTCAGCACGGTGTTTTCAACCCCGGCGGGCAGCGCCGCATCGAGCAGATTTAGCAGGGAAGCGCCGTTGGCGGTGAGCGCCTTAATAGTGACAGTGTCACCCAGCGCGGTAATGCGCAGCGCGCTATCGACCAGCAGCAGGCTTTTTAAATCATTCTTGCTGTCGATATCGGCGGATTCCAGCAGCAACGTGGCCGGGCGATCGCCGCATAATTGGTGGAACAGCGCCGTCGGATTGTCGCGGTATGCGGCGTTGCTTGTCAGAAGTTCGAGTGCTGGTTTTTGCGTTTGCATAGTCGCTCTCATAAATTTGTTCAAAAAAAAGCCCGCTGAGTGAGCGGGCCGGGTATCGGTATGCTGAATGCGCACGTGATCTCACAGCCCTGTTCAGGGAGTGCGCCACCAGCGAGTAACAGAGAAATGTGCATTCATTGTTGCGATACCTTGTCGTGTGAACTTGCGTACTAGTTAACTGGTTCATGGAAAGAAAGTCAACCCTCGATTTCAGAAAAAGTTGGCTAACCGTTATGATAGGGCGCAAACAGATGTCCTGATAAATCTACGGAGCCGCTTTGAGCGACACGAACTACGCCATAATTTATGACCTGCATAGCCACACCAGCGCCTCTGACGGCTTGCTTTCTCCGGAACAACTGGTACATCGCGCGGTAGAAATGCGCGTGGGCACGCTGGCCATTACCGATCACGATACCACAGCCGCGATCCCTGCGGCACGGGCTGAAATTGTCCGTGCCGG
The DNA here is from genome assembly GCF_003028445.1 of Kosakonia sp. H7A. Classification (NCBI taxonomy): domain Bacteria; kingdom Pseudomonadati; phylum Pseudomonadota; class Gammaproteobacteria; order Enterobacterales; family Enterobacteriaceae; genus Kosakonia; species Kosakonia sp. H7A. Next base: position 917,733 of record NZ_PYTZ01000002.1, read on the forward strand.
GCTGGCGCTGGAATTAATTAGTGGCGTGGAAATCTCCACCGTCTGGGAAAATCATGAAATCCATATCGTGGGTCTGAACATTGATATCGAAAACCCGGCGATGTGCGAATTTTTGCAGCAGCAGTCCGCGCGTCGTATTCAGCGCGCGCAACTGATTGCCGGGCGTCTGGAAAAAGCGCATATTCCCGGCGCGTGGGAAGGCGCACAGCGACTGGCGCAGGGCGCGAGCGTGACGCGTGGTCACTTTGCACGCTTTCTGGTGGAGCAGGGTAAGGCCAGTAACATCGCCGATGTTTTTAAAAAATATCTTGCGCGCGGGAAAACGGGATATGTTCCGCCGCAGTGGTGTACAATAGAACAAGCTATTGAAGTGATTCATCATTCTGGCGGAACGGCGGTGCTGGCCCATCCTGGTCGATATAACCTTTCCGCTAAATGGCTGAAAAGACTGCTGGCGCATTTTGCTGACCGCGGCGGGGAGGCGATAGAAGTTGCCCAATGCCAGCAGGCTCCCAATGAACGAGCGCAGCTCGCCGGGTATGCCCGCCAGTATGGTTTGCTGGCGTCGCAAGGATCGGATTTCCATCAGTCCTGCCCGTGGATTGAACTGGGGCGAAAACTCTGGCTACCGGCCGGTGTTGAAGGCGTCTGGCTGAAATGGGAGCAGCCGCAGTAAAACGTAAGAGAGGGAAGTATGAGTCAGTTTTTTTATATTCATCCGGACAACCCACAACCGCGATTGATTAATCAGGCGGTGGAGATCGTGCGTAAGGGCGGTGTGATTGTTTATCCCACCGATTCCGGGTATGCGCTGGGGTGCAAAATCGAGGATAAAGGCGCGATGGAGCGGATTTGTCGCATCCGTCATCTGCCGGATGGCCACAACTTCACGCTGATGTGTCGCGATCTGTCCGAGCTGTCGACCTATTCGTTCGTTGATAACGTGGCGTTTCGTCTGATTAAAAACAATACACCCGGTAATTACACTTTTATCCTGAAAGGGACAAAAGAGGTGCCGCGTCGTTTATTGCAGGAAAAACGCAAAACCATTGGGCTGCGTGTGCCGTCGAATCCAATTGCGCTGGCCCTGCTGGAAGCGCTCAATGAGCCGATGCTCTCGACGTCATTAATGCTGCCGGGCAGCGATTTTACCGAATCCGATCCTGATGAAATCAAAGACCGACTGGAGAAGGTCGTCGATTTGATCATTCACGGCGGCTATCTCGGGCAGCAACCAACGACCGTAATAGACTTAACCGATGACTCGCCGGTCGTGCTTCGCGAAGGCGTCGGTGACGTTAAACCTTTCTTATAGCGGCGCAAGCCGCTATACTACGCGGCCATTTCAGCAGCGGCTTCGCCGGACTGATAACCCTATTCGACGCCTGTGAAGGCGACACCTAAGGATGCTCTATGAGCGAGAAACTACAGAAAGTGCTGGCGCGAGCTGGCCACGGCTCCCGCCGTGAGATCGAATCTATTATTGAAGCTGGCCGCGTCAGTGTGGACGGTAAAATCGCTACCCTGGGCGACCGCGTTGAGGTGACGCCGGGGCTGAAAATTCGCATCGATGGTCATCTCATTTCGGTGAAAGAGTCCGTTGAGCAGATTTGTCGTGTGCTGGCGTACTACAAACCAGAAGGCGAGCTCTGTACCCGCAACGATCCTGAAGGCCGCCCGACGGTGTTCGATCGTCTGCCAAAACTGCGCGGTGCGCGCTGGATTGCTGTTGGTCGTCTCGACGTCAATACCTGCGGTCTGTTGCTGTTCACCACCGACGGCGAGCTGGCGAACCGCCTGATGCATCCGAGCCGTGAAGTTGAGCGTGAATACGCCGTGCGCGTATTTGGTGAAGTGGATGATGCGAAGCTGCGCGATCTCGCGCGCGGTGTGCAACTGGAAGACGGCCCGGCGGCATTTAAAACCATCAAATTCAGCGGTGGTGAAGGGATTAACCAGTGGTACAACGTGACCCTGACCGAAGGGCGTAACCGCGAAGTGCGTCGCCTGTGGGAAGCGGTGGGTGTCCAGGTTAGCCGCCTGATCCGCGTACGTTACGGCGATATCCCGCTGCCGAAAGGCCTGCCTCGCGGCGGCTGGACCGAGCTGGATCTGGCGCAGACCAACTATCTGCGCGAGCTGGTTGGCCTGGAAGCGGAAACGCAATCAAAAGTGGCAGTCGAGAAAGATCGTCGCCGCATGAAAGCAAACCAGATCCGTCGTGCCGTGAAGCGCCACAGCCAGCCTGGCGGCACTCGCCGTCCTGGCAGTACGCGTAACAAAAACGATTAACAGAAAAGGGGCGAAAGCCCCTTTTTTATCGCCTGCGTTGGCGTTGCTCGTCAACGGGCCTGCATCATCGCCAGGCCAGAATTGCCATCAATAATCAATACCAATCTGCGCTTTGATACCTGCTTCGAAAGCATGTTTTACCGGGCGTAGTTCACTGACCGTGTCCGCCAGTTCCAGAATATCCCGGTGGCAGCCGCGTCCCGTAACGATCACCGTTTGCATCGGCGGACGGTTGCGCAGCGCGTTCAGCACCGTTTCCAGCGGCAAATAATCATACGCCACCATATAGGTCAGCTCATCGAGCAGCACCATGTCCAGAGAAGGGTCTGCCAGCATCCTCTCCGCGTGTTGCCACACCGCCAGACAAGCCGCGGTGTCGCTTTCACGATTTTGCGTGTCCCAGGTAAAACCAGTCGCCATGACCTGAAATTCCACGCCCAATGGCTCCAGCAGGTTACGCTCGCCATTAGGCCAGGTTCCTTTAATAAACTGGATCACGCCAACCTTTTTCCCATGGCCGACAGCGCGCGTGGCGGTGCCGAATGCCGCGGTGGTTTTGCCTTTGCCGTTGCCGGTGAAGACAATAATAATTCCACGTTCGTCCTGCGCGGCGGCCACGCGGGCATCAACGCGTTCTTTTACGCGCTGTTGGCGTTGCTGATAACGTTCTTCACTCATTGTGCAATCCCTGGTTTACGGCCGGGTTGTGCATCAAAGCTCATCCCGGTTTTTCGTCGGCTGTCATCGCCCATCAGCCACAAATAGAGCGGCATAATATCGGCGGGGGTTTTCAGTTTTTGCGGATCTTCTGTCGGGAAGGCGCTGGCACGCATTTTGGTGCGCGTGCCGCCCGGGTTGATACAGTTGACCCGCAGGCGGTTCTGGTACTCTTCGGCCAGCACCTGCATCATTCCCTCGGTGGCGAATTTTGACGCTGCGTAAGCGCCCCAGTTGGCGCGCCCCTGACGTCCCACGCTGGAAGAGGTAAACACCAGCGAACCGCTATCTGATTTAAGTAATAAAGGAAGAAGCGCCTGCGTAAGATAGAACGTTGCGTTGACGTTGACCTGCATAACGGCATCCCAGGTTGCGGGATCCTGTTCGCTCATCGGGCAGACATCGCCCAGTAAACCGGCGTTGTGCAGCACGCCATCAAGGCGTGGTGTGGTGGCAGCGATCGTTGCCGCCAGTTGCTGGCACTCTTCCGGCGTGCAGGTTGCCATATCCAGAGTAAACCATTGTGCCTGCTGACCTTCGTCATTTATTGCCTGCGTGACCTGGCGTAATTTCGCTTCCTGGCGTCCGAGCAAAATCAGGCTCGCGCCGTGGCGAGCGTAGGTCAGGGCGGCCTCTTTACCGATGCCGTCACTGGCACCGGTAACAAGAATTATGCGGTCGTTTAGCAGATCGCGTTGCGGCTGATAATGCATACTGCCTCCTCAGGCCGGGCCGGTATTCACCTTCATATGTTGGCTTTATGCCTTAAATGACAGGCTATTTCAATCGGCCTCGCGGAGAGTTGCGCAACCTTTAAGCCAAAGAGTGTTAAAAAATTCAGCAACATGGCACATTTGGTGCACGGCTTGCGCGAGACGCGCCCGGATGGCTCATGTACACTGGAGCCATGATTATTGGTGTAACCGAGGTGGTACGCGTGGAATTACTGTCTGAATATGGTCTGTTTTTGGCCAAGATCGCGACCGTGGTAGTGGCGATTGCGGTGATAGCGGTACTGATTGTCAATCTGACGCAGCGCAAGCGTCAGCGGGGCGAGCTGAAAATTACCCGTTTGAGCGAGCAGTATAAAGAGATGCAGGAAGAGATGTCCGCTTCGTTGCTGGACGATCATCAGCAGAAACAGTGGCATAAAGCGCAGAAGAAAAAGCTCAAGCAGGAAGCAAAGGAAGCCAAGGCGAAAGCAAAAGCAGGGAAAAGCGTTGACTCAGGAAAATCACGCGTTTATGTGCTGGATTTCAAAGGCAGTATGGACGCCGGAGAAGTCAGCGGGTTGCGCGAGGAAATTACCGCCGTGCTGACCGTGGCAAAACCGCAGGATCAGGTTGTTCTGCGGCTTGAAAGCCCCGGCGGAGTGGTGCACGGCTACGGTCTTGCGGCTTCTCAATTACAGCGCCTGCGCGACAGACATATCCCACTGACGATCGCCGTTGATAAAGTGGCAGCCAGCGGTGGCTATATGATGGCTTGCGTGGCGGATAAAATTGTTGCCGCGCCCTTCGCCATTATTGGCTCTATCGGCGTGGTGGCGCAGATCCCTAACTTCAACCGTTTCCTGAAAGGCAAAGAGATCGATATTGAGTTGCACACTGCCGGACAGTTTAAACGTACGCTAACGCTACTGGGTGAAAACACCGAAGAAGGGCGACAGAAATTCCGCGAAAGCCTGAATGAAACCCATGACTTATTTAAAGATTTTGTTCATCAGATGCGCCCGGCGCTGGATATTGAAAGCGTGGCGACCGGTGAACACTGGTACGGTTCCCAGGCGCTGGAGAAGGGTCTGATTGATCAGATTGGCACCAGCGACGAATTGCTACTCAGCCTGTATGAGAATCATGAAGTTATCGGCGTCCGCTACCAGCAACGGAAGAAAATGATGGAGCGGTTTACCGGCAGTGCGACAGAGAGTATTGACCATCTGCTGATGCGCTGGTGGCAGCGCGGGCAAAAACCCCTGATGTAAACAAAACGCGAGGCCAGAAGCCTCGCGTTTTTACTTAGTCGATAAGATGATACTTTTCAGAAAGTTCATGTGCTAAGTATTTGAACATATTGAATACTGCCGTGCTTTTCGGCGTCGGCAGACCTTGCTCATCCAGGTAGTACTCACCGCTGAACACCAGCACGCCATTGCGCTGGGTAACATCGGTGGCGGCAATACCTGCCAGCGTATCTTCATGCTCACGGATCAGTTTGTTAGCCAGCTCCAGCAATGTCTGGCGATCGATGGGTTGAGATGTACCGGTCATTTTTCTACTCCTCAAAATTTTCTGAAGTTTACCGCTGGCCCGGACAGGGAGCAAATTTTCCCTGTTTTTGCAAAGGGTTTGAGCTGTTGTTGTGCTGGCGCGTTTCGTTTTTGCGTGCTAATAAAGTTGCGTAACAAATTTTATCAGGTACAGTGTGACGCTTTCGTCAACCTGGCAACAGAATTGCTTGACATTCGACCATAACACCGTCGTACTACATCACCCTGACGCGAAAAAGCTTGTAAACTCAGCCACCTGAATGCTCCGTTTGACGCGCCTGGCCAGATATGGGGGTTGATATCCCCGGTTGTCGCCGCAATAGTGAAGGTTCGTCGCGGGTGGTGTTAAGCAATGTCGACGTATTCCTGGAAGAATTAAATTAGGTAAAGGTGAATATGGGTAAAGCTCTCGTTATCGTTGAGTCCCCGGCAAAAGCCAAAACGATCAATAAATATCTGGGTAATGACTATGTGGTTAAATCCAGTGTTGGTCATATCCGTGATTTGCCGACCAGTGGCTCAGCACCCAAAAAGAGCGCAGACTCAGCCTCCACCAAAACGGCTAAGAAGCCTAAAAAGGATGAACGCGGCGCTCTTGTCAATCGCATGGGGATCGACCCATGGCACAACTGGGATGCACATTATGAAGTGCTGCCAGGCAAAGAGAAGGTGGTTTCTGAACTGAAATCGCTGGCTGAAAAAGCCGACCACATCTATCTCGCAACCGACCTTGACCGCGAAGGGGAAGCCATTGCATGGCACCTGCGGGAAGTGATCGGCGGTGATGAAAAACGCTACAGCCGCGTAGTGTTTAACGAAATCACCAAGAATGCCATTCGCCAGGCCTTTGAAACGCCGGGTGAACTGAATATTGACCGTGTGAATGCCCAGCAGGCGCGCCGCTTTATGGATCGCGTTGTGGGCTACATGGTTTCTCCGCTGCTGTGGAAGAAAATTGCCCGTGGCCTTTCTGCTGGTCGCGTGCAGTCTGTTGCTGTCCGTCTGGTGGTTGAACGCGAACGCGAAATCAAAGCCTTTGTACCGGAAGAGTTCTGGGAAATTGATGCCGCTACCGCGACGCCCGGCGGCGACGCATTGCCGCTGCAGGTGACGCATCAAGGCGACAAAGCGTTCCGTCCGGTCAACCGCGAACAGACCATGGCCGCCGTTAGCCTGCTGGAGAAAGCGCGTTACACCGTACTGGAGCGGGAAGATAAACCGACCAGCAGCAAGCCGGGCGCGCCGTTTATTACCTCCACGTTGCAGCAGGCCGCCAGTACGCGTCTCGGTTTTGGCGTGAAGAAAACCATGATGATGGCGCAGCGTCTGTACGAAGCCGGTTACATCACCTACATGCGTACTGACTCAACCAACCTGAGCCAGGACGCGGTCAGCATGGTTCGCGGCTATATTACTGACAATTTCGGGAAGAAATACCTGCCGGAATCTGCCAACCAGTACGCCAGTAAAGAGAATTCCCAGGAAGCGCACGAAGCGATTCGTCCTTCCGATGTTGCGGTGCAGGCTGAGTCGCTGAAGGATATGGAAACCGACGCGCAGAAGCTGTATCAGCTTATCTGGCGTCAGTTTGTCGCCTGTCAGATGACGCCAGCGCAGTACGATTCCACGACGCTGACCGTTGGCGCGGGTGATTTCCGCCTTAAAGCGCGCGGGCGTATTTTGCGTTTCGATGGCTGGACAAAAGTGATGCCGGCACTGCGCAAGGGCGATGAAGATCGCACTCTGCCGTCGGTGAATAAAGGTGATGTGCTGTCGCTCGTCGAACTGACTCCGGCGCAACACTTTACCAAGCCGCCAGCGCGTTTCAGCGAAGCTTCGCTGGTTAAAGAGCTTGAAAAACGCGGCATTGGCCGTCCGTCCACTTATGCGTCGATCATTTCGACCATTCAGGACAGGGGCTATGTGCGCGTGGAAAACCGTCGCTTCTACGCGGAAAAAATGGGTGAAATCGTTACCGATCGCCTGGAAGAGAACTTCCGCGAGCTGATGAACTACGACTTTACCGCGCAGATGGAAGACAGCCTTGACCGTGTCGCAAACCATGAAGCCGAGTGGCGGAAGGTGCTGGACAGCTTCTTTGGCGATTTTTCTCGCCAGCTTGAGCAAGCTGAACAGGATCCGGAAGCTGGCGGGATGCGACCGAACCAGATGGTGCTGACCAGCATCGACTGCCCGACCTGCGGCCGTAAAATGGGGATTCGTACTGCCAGTACCGGCGTATTCCTCGGTTGTTCCGGCTATGCGCTGCCGCCAAAAGAGCGCTGTAAAACCACCATTAACCTGGTGCCGGAAAACGAAGTGCTCAATGTGCTGGAAGGCGATGACGCGGAAACCAACGCGCTGCGTGCCAAACGTCGTTGCCAGAAGTGTGGCACGGCGATGGACAGCTACCTCATTGATCCGAAGCGCAAATTGCATGTTTGCGGTAATAACCCGACCTGTGATGGCTACGAAATCGAAGAGGGCGAGTTCCGCATCAAGGGGTATGACGGCCCGATCGTTGAATGTGAGAAGTGCGGTTCTGAAATGCACCTGAAAATGGGGCGTTTTGGTAAGTACATGGCATGTACCAACGACGAATGCAAAAACACGCGTAAAATTCTGCGTAACGGCGACGTAGCACCGCCGAAGGAAGATCCGGTGCCATTGCCGGAGCTGCCTTGCGAGAAATCCGACGCTTATTTCGTGTTGCGTGATGGTGCTGCCGGGGTGTTCCTCGCCGCCAATACCTTCCCCAAATCGCGTGAAACGCGTGCACCGCTGGTGGAGGAACTGTACCGTTTCCGCGATCGTCTGCCGGAAAAACTGCGTTACCTGGCCGATGCGCCACAGCAGGATCCGGAAGGTAATAAAACGATTGTCCGCTTTAGCCGTAAAACCAAACAGCAGTACGTGGCATCGGAAAAAGAGGGCAAAGCAACCGGATGGTCGGCTTTCTACATTGATAACAAATGGACTGAAGCTAAAAAATAAGCGACTTCAGTTACCTATCCCCAAAGGGCCGCTCTGTCGGCCCTTTTTTATGCCTGCATTATTATTCTTTGTTAGCTGCTATACACAGAAGCTATAAATGATATAGTTGTTATAGTAACCCGCTTTTTTATTATGAAATCGTCTTAAGCGATAACCCATTTGCGTACTTCGGATGGTCTGTCATGAAACTACAGCAGCTTCGTTATATCGTCGAGGTGGTGAATCACAACCTCAATGTCTCCTCGACGGCGGAAGGGCTTTATACTTCCCAGCCAGGTATCAGTAAGCAAGTCCGCATGCTGGAAGATGAGTTGGGGATCCAAATTTTTGCCCGCAGCGGCAAGCATCTTACTCAGGTAACGCCCGCCGGGCAGGAAATTATCCGCATTGCGCGTGAAGTCCTGTCAAAAGTGGACGCGATTAAATCGGTGGCGGGGGAACATACCTGGCCCGATAAAGGCTCGCTGTATGTCGCCACCACGCACACCCAGGCGCGCTATGCGCTGCCTAACGTGATCAAAGGCTTTATTGAGCGCTATCCGCGTGTTTCCCTGCATATGCATCAGGGCTCGCCCACGCAGATTGCCGAAGCGGTTTCGAAGGGGAATGCGGACTTCGCCATTGCCACCGAGGCGTTACATCTGTATGACGATCTGGTGATGCTACCATGCTATCACTGGAATCGTTCCATCGTGGTCACGCCGGACCATCCGCTCGCCTCAAAGCAATCGGTCACGATTGACGAGCTGGCGCAGTATCCGCTGGTAACGTACACCTTTGGTTTTACGGGCCGTTCTGAGCTGGATACTGCGTTTAATCGCGCAGGGTTAACGCCGCGTATTGTCTTTACCGCCACCGATGCAGACGTTATTAAAACTTATGTAAGACTTGGCCTGGGAGTTGGTGTTATCGCCAGTATGGCGGTCGATCCAGTCTCCGATCCAGACCTGGTTAAGCTGGATGCGCATGAGATTTTTAGCCACAGCACAACCAAAATTGGCTTCCGTCGCAGCACCTTCTTACGCAGCTATATGTATGATTTTATTCAGCGCTTTGCACCGCATTTAACCCGCGATGTGGTCGACACTGCCGTGGCATTGCGTTCTAATGAAGATATAGAAGCGATGTTTAAAGATATTAAGTTGCCGCAAAAATAATGTCGGAGGGTATCTTTTCGACTGAAAAGATACCCTTAACTCTGACTAAAGCTAAATCGTTATTATCATCATCTGACTTATCGAAAATCCGCCTCAGTGATTGAAATCACATCCTCAAAGCAGACACTGTCACTAATTAGCGACAAAAATAGAAACTAAATTGCTGGTCTGCAAATTTATTACTTCAATAATTTATTTGTGGTCAAAAGATTAAATATTTCTTTGGAAATGGTGAGTAAATTCACTGGATTTTCGGCTAAAGTTCTTTTAGGATTTGTCTCATCTCATGATTAATTGTACCTATTGTTGGTGCCAAAAATGATAAGTGATGTCGATTGTACGAGGTTAGCAATGCCATCAGGAAGTGAAGAGCCAAAAAGGGATCCTGAGCTCAAGCGTAAAGCCTGGCTGGCGGTATTTCTTGGTTCTGCCTTATTTTGGGCGGTTATCGCGTTATTGATCTGGAAATTCTGGGGTTAAAATGGCTATAGCGGGTCGATTAGAACCAGTTAAGCAAGTATGTCAGCTTCGTGACACACCACAGAAAGCGAAAACCAAAACTGTGACCTCTATTCCAGCATGCTGGAAACTGACGCCACAGCAGCAAGCTTTTATTGATGCCTTCGCGGAAGACGACACCAAAAAACAATAAATATATCATCAGAATAATTGTGGGAAATTATCTGCGCTATTCATTGATATGTTCTTATGTACTCTTTAATTAATACACAGCATAAATGAATTGAGTAAAGACTCAGTTTTAATGAATAGTTTTTCTGGTAATTTATTGATGAATAATGATTGTCGAATGAAATACTGGTCGTGGATCACCGTGTTTTCTGTTTCCATCCTCTTTTGGACTCAGATTGTCTGGATGCTCTTCCGGTAATGAATTGAAAAGCCTCGCAACTGCGGGGCTTTTTTAATTTCCTCGCCTGCAAATTTGTCCATTTGTAGCAATTGGGGTTGTTATCAAATCGTTACGATATGTTTGTGTTATCTTTAATACAGACCCTGAAGATCCTCAGGGTATCGCAATCCCTGTAAGTAAGGAGGAGCACATGTCGTTGACCCTACGCGAAGCCAGTAAGGACACGTTGCAGGCAGAGAATAAAACTTACCACTACTACAGCTTGCCGCTGGCCGCCAGACAACTTGGGGATATTGCGCGTCTACCCAAGTCACTCAAAGTACTACTCGAAAACCTTCTGCGCTGGCAGGATGAGGAATCCGTTACTGAAGAGGATATCCGTGCGCTGGCGGGCTGGCTAAGTACCGCCCATGCCGACAGAGAAATTGCCTATCGCCCGGCCAGGGTGCTGATGCAGGATTTCACAGGTGTTCCCGCAGTCGTTGATTTGGCTGCCATGCGCGAAGCGGTAAAACGTCTCGGTGGTGATACCGCCAAAGTAAACCCGCTGTCACCGGTTGATTTAGTTATCGACCACTCTGTCACCGTTGACCATTTTGGCGACGATGACGCATTCGAAGAGAACGTCCGGCTGGAGATGGAGCGTAACCATGAGCGTTACGTCTTTCTGCGCTGGGGCCAGCAAGCCTTCAGCCGCTTCAGCGTCGTACCGCCGGGCACCGGTATCTGTCATCAGGTCAACCTTGAATACCTCGGCAAAGCCGTATGGAGTGAACTCCAGGACAAAGAGTGGGTTGCTTATCCTGACACGCTGGTCGGTACCGATTCTCACACTACGATGATCAATGGCCTGGGCGTGCTGGGCTGGGGTGTCGGAGGTATTGAAGCGGAAGCCGCTATGCTCGGCCAGCCGGTATCAATGCTCATTCCTGACGTAGTTGGTTTTAAACTGACCGGCAAACTGCGTGAAGGCATTACCGCCACCGACCTGGTGTTGACGGTGACGCAGATGTTGCGTAAACACGGTGTGGTGGGAAAATTCGTCGAATTTTATGGTGACGGACTCGATTCGCTGCCGCTCGCCGATCGTGCCACTATCGCCAACATGGCGCCGGAGTATGGTGCTACCTGCGGTTTTTTCCCTATTGATGGCGTAACGCTTGAATATATGCGCCTGAGCGGGCGTAGCGAAGAGCAGGTTGCGCTGGTTGAAGCCTACGCGAAAGCGCAGGGCATGTGGCGTAACCCGGGTGATGAACCGGTATTTACCAGCACACTCGAACTGAATATGCATGATGTCGAGGCAAGCCTTGCTGGCCCAAAACGTCCACAGGATCGTGTAGCGCTTGGCGATGTGCCTAAAGCCTTTGCTGCCAGCTCTGAACTGGAACTGAATACGGCGCAGAAAGACCGCAAACCGGTCGACTACGTGCTCAATGGACATTCATATCAGTTGCCGGATGGCGCAGTGGTCATTGCGGCCATTACTTCCTGTACGAATACCTCAAACCCCAGCGTGCTGATGGCCGCCGGTTTACTGGCGAAGAAAGCCGTCACACTTGGGTTGAAACGTCAGCCGTGGGTAAAAGCTTCACTGGCGCCGGGTTCGAAAGTGGTTTCCGATTACCTGGCGCAGGCTCGCCTGACGCCTTATCTTGATGAGCTGGGTTTTAACCTGGTCGGTTATGGCTGTACGACCTGTATCGGTAACTCCGGCCCGTTGCCGGAACCGATTGAGCAGGCGATACGTGCGGGCGACCTGACTGTTGGTGCGGTGCTTTCGGGGAACCGTAACTTTGAAGGCCGCATTCATCCGCTGGTAAAAACCAACTGGCTGGCGTCTCCGCCGCTGGTGGTGGCCTACGCGCTGGCGGGGAACATGAATATCAACCTCGCAACCGATCCTCTGGGCCACGATCGGAAAGGTGATCCGGTCTACCTGAAAGATATCTGGCCCTCCAGCAACGAAATTGCGCGGGCCGTTGAGCAGGTCTCGACAGAGATGTTCCGCAAAGAGTATGCCGAAGTGTTTGAAGGTACGCCGGAATGGAAAGCCATCCAGGTTGAGCGTTCGGACACTTACGGCTGGCAGAACGATTCGACCTATATCCGGTTGTCCCCGTTCTTTGATGATATGGCGGCGCAACCGAAGCCGGTGGAGGATATTCACGGCGCGCGGATCCTTGCCATGCTGGGGGATTCTGTCACCACCGACCATATTTCGCCGGCAGGCAGTATCAAAGCGGACAGCCCGGCTGGACGTTATCTGCAAAGCCACGGCGTTGAGCGTCGCGATTTTAACTCGTACGGATCGCGGCGTGGCAACCATGAAGTCATGATGCGCGGCACATTTGCCAATATTCGTATTCGTAATGAAATGGTGCCCGGCGTGGAGGGGGGCATGACTCGCCATTTACCGGGCAGTGAAGTGATCTCTATCTATGATGCCGCGATGAGCTATCAGCAGGAGAAAACGCCGTTAGCGGTGATTGCCGGTAAGGAGTATGGTTCAGGCTCCAGCCGCGACTGGGCCGCCAAGGGGCCGCGTCTGTTGGGGATTCGCGTGGTGATCGCCGAATCGTTCGAGCGTATTCACCGTTCGAATCTGATTGGTATGGGGATCCTGCCGCTGGAATTCCCGCAAGGCGTCACGCGCAAAACGCTGGGACTTACTGGCGAGGAAAAACTGGACGTTGTGGATCTGGAGCATATCAAACCGGGCGGAACATTAGCGGTAACGCTAACCCGCGCTGATGGTAAGCAGGAAATGCTGGAGTGCCGCTGCCGCATTGATACAGCGACAGAGCTGACTTACTACCGCAATGACGGCATTTTGCACTATGTGATACGCAACATGCTGAACTAAACAAAAAGGCCTGCAGATGCGGGCCTTTTTACTTTCATCGGGCAGCTTATTTCAGCAGATGCCCCATTTTTTCGGCTTTGGTATCCAGATAATGTTCGTTTTTCGGGTTGCGGCCGACAATCAGCGGTACGCGTTCCACGATGTTGATCCCGGCTTCGGTCAGGATTTCCACTTTCTTTGGGTTATTGGTCAGCAGGCGGACTTCATCGACGCCCAGCAGTTTGAACATATCGGCGCACAGGGTGAAATCGCGTTCATCGGCGGCGAAACCCAGTTGATGGTTGGCCTCAACGGTGTCGTAGCCCTGATCCTGCAACGCATAAGCGCGAATTTTATTCAGTAGACCAATGTTACGGCCTTCCTGGCGATGATAAAGCAACACTCCACGGCCTTCCTCGGCGATATGATTCAGGGCCGCTTCAAGCTGAAAACCGCAGTCACAACGCAAACTGAAAAGTGCGTCACCGGTCAGACACTCCGAGTGCACGCGCGCCAGGACAGGCAACTGCCCGGAAATATCGCCGAAAACAAGAGCAACGTGATCTTGCCCGGTAGCCAGTTCTTCAAAACCCACCATCAGGAAGTCGCCCCATGGGGTTGGCAGCTTGGCTTCTGCCACACGTTTAAGTTGCATGTGAATCTCCGAATTATATTGGCGCACTGCGCGCCTTTAGCCTGTTGGCCTTCTGTATAGGTGTATTTTGCCACAATGCACTGAATAACACCTACAAGTGACCATTCCATTGCTGGTTAAACGCACAAATACGGCGCTTTTAGCGTGAATGTTATATTTCGGTTATGATTGAGTCGCTTATCAGAAAGGAGAGGACATGCTGTCAATTGTAAAGCGTACAACTGTGGGAGCGGCGATTTTATTGGTGATGCCGCTGACCGTGTGGGTTTCCGGCTGGAGTTGGCAGCCCGGACAATCCCGATGGTGGCTCCATTTTCTCTTCTGGCTAACCGAAACGGTTACGCAACCGTGGGGGATTATTACGCACGTGGCGCTGTGCGGCTGGTTTCTCTGGTGCCTGCGTTTTCGCCTGAAAGCGGCGCTGATGCTGTTTGCTATTCTTGGATGCGCAATCCTGGTCGGGCAGGGGGTAAAATCCTTCGTCAAAGAGCGGGTGCAGGAGCCGCGTCCTTTCGTGTTATGGCTGGAAAAAACGCACAATATCCCGGCGGATGAGTTCTACACTTTAAAGCGTAAGGCACGGGGAGAACTGGTAAAATCGCAACTCTCCGGACAGCATGATATTCCTGGTTTTTTACGTAAACATTGGCAAAAAGGGACCGGTTTTGCCTTTCCTTCCGGGCACACTATGTTTGCTGCCAGCTGGGCGCTGCTGGGTGTGGGGTTATTGTGGCCGCGCAGACGGACATGGACCATTGTTTTCCTGCTAGTATGGGCAACCGGGGTAATGGGTAGCCGTTTATTGCTGGGTATGCACTGGCCGCGCGATTTGGTGGTCGCAACGCTGATCTCCTGGCTGCTGGTTACGCTGGCAACCTGGCTGGCGCAATGCCTGTGTGGGCCATTAACGCCGCCTGCGCAAGAGGTGCCAGAAATTGTCGCCAGAGATCGCGAGACTTGATTTTCGATATTTCGCCCGCAAATCGGAATTTGGCATTATGTAATTTCATTCCACGATGGGCGCTAAAATGATAGGTTATAAGTCTGCGTGCAGTCATTTGCATAGAAATTCGTCGCCTGAACCACATAACGGGATGTAATGTGAAATATTTACTCATTTTCTTACTGGTATTAGCGATTTTTGTCGTGTCGATTACGCTTGGTGCGCAAAACGATCAGCAAGTGACATTCAATTATTTACTCGCGCAGGGCGAATATCGCATTTCTACGCTGTTGGCTGTGCTGTTTGCAGCCGGGTTTATCATCGGCTGGCTGATTTGCGGCCTGTTCTGGCTACGCGTGCGTGTCTCTCTGGTTCGCGCGGAACGTAAGATCAAACGACTTGAGCACCAGCTTGCTCCCGCCTCAGATGTACCGGTTGTCTCCGGCACAGTGGCGGTGAAGGAATAATATTTTATGCTGGAGTTGCTGTTTCTGTTGTTACCTGTCGCCGCTGCCTACGGCTGGTATATGGGGCGCAGAAATGCTCAACAAACAAAGCAGGATGAAGCTAACCGGCTCTCACGTGAATATGTGGCCGGGGTTAACCTGTTACTCAGCAACCAGCAAGATAAGGCTGTAGATCTGTTCCTCGAGATGTTGAAAGAGGATACCGGCACCGTCGAAGCTCATCTCACCCTTGGTAACCTGTTCCGCTCGCGCGGCGAAGTGGATCGCGCTATTCGCATACACCAGACGCTGATGGAAAGCGCTTCGCTCACCTATGACCAGCGTCTGCTGGCCGTGCAGCAACTGGGTCGTGACTATATGGCGGCGGGTCTGTATGACCGGGCCGAAGATATGTTCAAGCAACTGGTCGATGAGACGGATTTCCGCGTCAACGCACTGCAGCAATTGCTGCAAATTTTTCAGGCCACCAGTGAATGGCAGAAAGCGATTGATGTGGCTGAGCGGCTGGTGAAACTCGGCAAAGAGAAGCAACTCGTCGAGATCGCCCATTTCTACTGTGAGCTGGCGCTGCAACAGATGGGCAATGAAGATATGGATCGTGCGATGGGGCTGCTGAAAAAAGGCGCCGCCGCCGATCGCAATAGCCCACGCGTCTCCATCATGATGGGGCGGGTGTTTATGACCAACGGGGAGTACAGTAAAGCGGTCGAAACATTGTTGCGGGTTATCGAGCAGGATAAGGAGCTGGTATGCGAAACGCTGGATATGCTCCAGACCTGCTATCAGCAACTGGGCAAAAATGACGAGTGGGCAGCTTTTCTACAACGTTGTGTTGAAGAGAACGTTGGCGCCACCGCGGAACTGATGCTGGCGGAAATCATTGAGCAGCGTGATGGGGCAGATGCTGCGCAGAACTACGTGACCCGACAGGTACAGCGTCATCCGACCATGCGTGTGTTCCACAAACTTATCGATTATCATTTGAATGATGCAGAGGAAGGGCGTGCGAAAGAGAGCCTGATGGTGCTGCGCGACATGGTGGGTGAGCAGGTGCGCAGTAAACCGCGCTACCGCTGCCATAAATGCGGTTTTACGGCATTTACCATTTACTGGCACTGTCCGTCATGCCGGGCGTGGTCAACGGTTAAGCCTATTCGCGGCCTCGACGGGCAGTGATTTTTTAAAAGCCCTTATTTTAGTTACAACATACTAATGGATTTGAACACCCATTTGTCAGACCTGCGCAGTAATATCGCTTTGCAGGCGAAAAATGGAAACTGTTATTTCCAGGCTCCCGCAGGTAGAATGCACGCCGTTTATTCACTTCGCGCCTGTGCGGGTGCCTCATTTCAGAAGGTCTGATCATGACATCTACTCCTTTATCGACTTCCCGCGCTGTGACTGCTTCCCCGGTGGTAGTGGCACTTGATTACGATAACCGCGACAAAGCACTGGCGTTTGTCGACCGCATCGATCCCCGCGATTGCCGCCTGAAAGTGGGCAAAGAGATGTTTACGTTGTTCGGGCCGCAACTGGTGCGCGATCTGCAACAGCGTGGTTTTGATATTTTCCTCGACCTGAAATTTCATGATATCCCTAACACCACGGCGCATGCGGTGAAAGCAGCGGCAGAACTCGGTGTGTGGATGGTTAACGTTCACGCCTCGGGTGGGTCGCGGATGATGACGGCGGCGAAAGAGGCGCTATTCTCTTTTGGCTCCGATGCGCCGCTGCTGATCGCTGTGACCGTGTTAACCAGCATGGAAGCCAGCGATTTACAGGATCTGGGCATCAACACCTCACCGGCAGAGCATGCTGAGCGTCTGGCGCGCCTGACGCAGCAGTGCGGCCTTGATGGCGTAGTCTGCTCTGCTCAGGAAGCCGTACGTTTCAAAAGCGAACTGGGTAAGGCGTTTAAACTGGTGACGCCGGGCATTCGTCCCAAGGGCAGTGCAGCGGGCGATCAACGCCGTATTATGACGCCGGAAGAGGCGCAGCTTGCAGGCGTAGACTATATGGTAATTGGACGCCCGGTTACGCAATCGGAAGATCCGGCCGCAACCCTGAAAGCCATCAACGCTTCGCTGGGTAAGGGGGCTTAATGAGCGACAACAACAGCCGTCTGGTTTATTCGACGGAAACCGGGCGTATTGACGAACCCAAAGAGGCTACCGTACGCCCGAAAAGCGATGGCATTGTACGTATTCAACGTCAGACCAGCGGACGCAAAGGCAAAGGCGTGTGCCTGATCACCGGTATCGATTCTGATGATGAAACACTGGCGAAACTGGCCGCTGAATTGAAGAAAAAATGTGGATGCGGCGGTGCGGTAAAAAACGGTGTAATTGAGATCCAGGGGGACAAGCGTGATTTATTAAAATCGCTGCTGGAAGCCAAAGGAATGAAAGTCAAACTTGCCGGTGGATAAAACAGAAAGGCCGCGATATAAATCGCGGCCTTATTTTTACACTGCGTAACTCAGACCTGAAAAGAAAGTATATTTATTTTCTTGTTGTCGCCGTTTCAATGACCAATTATTTACCAACCTGGTGGCCAATAATACCGCCGACAGCCGCGCCACCTAATGTACCCAGCGTGCTACCATCAGTCAGTACAGCACCACCCAGCGCGCCCGCACCTGCGCCGATGGCAGTATTACGAGAACGTTTATCCCAGTGACCGCAGGCGCTCAGAGACATTGCCAGGGTTACGGTGAGAAGTGCGGTGGCCATTTTTTTACTTGTTAACATCATCATACTTTCTCCTGAATTATCGATTCACGGAAAAATGTTCTCTTTAAGTATAGAAGCTGTAGCCCACCTTAAAGCACTTCCGTGAAACCTTGCTGCGCAGGTGTAATACAATCACGCGAGTGATAGTCACTTCCTGTTATATCGCTAATATTAATTTTACTCGCGGGCAGAAAGTCAGACAGGTAAAAACTCTTAATCAACGCGTCGGAATATTCCCAGATATAAGTAAGATAGCCCGCTTTCGCGGGCGGAGAATTAATCAGTAATACCGGGTTTAACAATATCAACGATCAGGCCTGCCTGGCGAAGTTGTTGATGTGCTTCGGAAGAGAGTTTTTCATCGGTAATCACCCGCTGGAAGCGTTCAGCCGGGCCTAGCGTATAAGGATGCATCACACCAAATTTGGAGCTATCGGTAAGCACAATCGCCTCGCTGCCTTTTTCCAGTACCGCATTAACGACATCAGTACGCATCATATCCCGACCGGTAAAACCCGTTTCCGGCTGCCAGCCATCGATACCGATAAACGCTTTACTGAAGTGCACCTGCTGGATGTACTGCCGCGTCAGCGGGCCGACCATGCTTTCACTCTTTTTCTGGTAGATGCCGCCAAGCAGGATCACATCGCACAGCGACTCCTTCAGCAGGTGCGCGATATAGCTGCTGACAGTAATAATGGTGATGTCGCTCTGTTCGCCTAACTTGCGGGCGAGCAGCGCATTACTGCTGCCGTTTTCAATAAATACAGTTTCGCCGGGGCTAACCAGAGAGGCGGCAAAATCCGCCAGCGCGCGCTTGACGGTGTAGTTACTCATCATGCGCGTTTCAACATCATCGCTATCCAGCGGTACGGCAAAACCGTGTGTGCGACGCAGATAGCTCTGTTTCTCCAGCGTATTCAGATCCTGGCGAATCGTGACTTCAGAAACGCCGGTCATGCGAGCCAGATCGGCGACGCTCATCTGGCCTTTATCAATCACCGTTTGCAGAATAATTTGTTGTCGGGAATTCATAGTCGTGTCGTTTTAATCAGGTATTGAATTCGGACATCACCACTGCGGCTATCGCATCCTGCTGCCGCGTGATGGTGAAAATGAAAGATCAAATTTCCCAGGGCGTTTTAGGCGCGCCAGAAGAGGAGGCCTTGTCGTTGTTGTCGAGATCCAATAATTCCGCCTTCAGAATCTCCAGATTGCGAATTGCAGATTGTGTGTCTCCGGCAACCAGTATGTCCAGAACGGTATCGATCCGGCCCGCAAGGAGTTTAAGGTCAATGTCTGCCATACCTTCACCTTTATATCGAAAAATGAATAAATTAATGATGCAGAAAAGAGTGTAAAAAGAGAAGAAAAAAAACGAAATCTCAAATTCTTATAAGCACTCAGCATATATTCATTATGTCACAGGCAGCCCGGTTCTGGCGTGGATTAGTCTTGCAGTGCGCGCAATGCGCTTTTTTTACCGGAGGATAAAGCAATGACTGTTATCAACCAGGCTACGTGCAAACTGTTTACTGATAATGAACGTTTTACGCAACTTTCTGGATACTATGAGGAGGAGCGACGTACCGTGTGGATGATGTTGCGCGCCAGGCCGCGCCCTTGCTTCAACCACGCATTGATTGAAGAGATCATGAATATCTCCTGGCTCGTCAAACGGGCAGGGTTCGCAGTGGATTTCTGGGTAACAGGTTCGCTGGTTCCCGGTATGTACAACACAGGCGGAGATCTACAATTCTTTGTTGAATGCATTAAAAATGGACGACGCGAAGCGCTACGTGCCTACGCCCGTGCTTGTGTGGACTGTGTCCATGCCGCGTCACGCGGCTTTGACACCGGTGCGATTTCACTGGCGATGGTCGAAGGCAGTGCGCTCGGCGGTGGTTTCGAAGCGGCGCTGGCGCACCACTTTCTGTTAGCGCAACGTGATGCCCGTATGGGGTTCCCGGAAATAGCCTTTAACCTCTTTCCCGGTATGGGAGCCTATTCGCTGGTCGTTCGCCGTTCTGGTATGAAACTGGCGGAAGACCTGATCTACAAAGGCGAGTCGCATACCGCAGAGTGGTACGAACAGCAGGGGCTGGTGGATCAGACCTTTGATGTCGGGCAGGGGTTTATGGCGGTACGTACTTTTATCGATACACTCCAGCCCCGTCTGAACGGTGTTCGCGCAATGCTACGTGCACGGCAGCGGGTACTGCAACTGCCGCGCAGCGAGTTGATGGATATTACGGAAGATTGGGTGGATGCGGCGTTTTGCGTCCAGCCAAAAGATATTGCTTATATGGAACGCCTGGTGTTGCTGCAAAACCGGCACACTGCGGTGAGCTTACGTAATGCCAGCTAACGCATCTTTCGCGCCTGATAGCGCTTAAACCAGCGCTCAAACGCGGCAGCGGGCATCGGTCTGGCAAACAGAAACCCCTGCCGCTCATTGACGCCATTCTTGGTCAGAAAGGCGTCTTCTTTTGCACTCTCTACTCCTTCGGCAATCACCTGCAAATTCAGCGCCTGCGCCACGGCGACGATGGCGCGCACCAGTGATTGCGAAACGGATTGTTTATGAATTTCACGGA
This sequence comes from Kosakonia sp. H7A, assembly GCF_003028445.1. NCBI lineage: Bacteria > Pseudomonadati > Pseudomonadota > Gammaproteobacteria > Enterobacterales > Enterobacteriaceae > Kosakonia > Kosakonia sp. H7A. The sequence continues at coordinate 938,272 of NZ_PYTZ01000002.1, forward strand.
CAAAAGATTGGTCGAGCTTGATGGCGTCCAGGGGAAAACGTGCCAACTGCGACAGAGACGAATAGCCGGTACCGAAATCATCCAGATGCACCTGCGCGCCTAATGCGCTGAATTGCTGAATAACCGACAGCGCCAGTTCAGCGTTTTCAATCAGGCAACTCTCTGTCAGTTCGACATCAATAGGGCAGTGTTCAAAATTGAGGTCATGAAGCGCCTGTTTCAGGTCGCTAAAAATCGTCTGGTCGGCGAGTTGGCGTGCTGAAACGTTGACCGCAACGCGCAAATTGATCCCTTTGTCTCGCCATTTCGCGAGCTGACGCACCACCTCCAGCATGACCCATCGCCCGAGCGGAACAATCAGCCCCGACTCTTCCGCATAAGCAATGAAATCCATCGGCGGGATCAATCCGCGCTCCGGTGATTGCCAGCGCACCAGCGCTTCCAGGCTGCGAACTTCGCCGCGCCAGGTCACTTTGGGTTGATAGTGAATGACGAGCTGGTTTTTTTCCAGCGCCCGGCGCAGGTTGGTATCCAGCCAGATATATTCAAAAACACGTTGATTCATCTCCGGCGAGAAGACGCAAAATTTCCCACGGCCATTCTCTTTGGCGGTATACATCGCCGTGTCGGCATTGCGGATCACGCTTTCGCGATCGGCACCGTGCTGCGGTGCAAGCGCAATACCCAATGAACACCCCGTATAAATTTCGATAAGCCCGATACGGAAGGGCTGACGCAGGCGTGTCAGTATACGGGAAGCCATTGCTTCGAGAGTGCTCTGAGAAGTATTCGTCCCCAGCACAATAAACTCATCGCCGCCGAGCCTTGCCAGCACCTGGCCTTCTTCAAGGCAGCTCAAAATAGCCAGTGCAACCGCCTGTAACAGTTGATCGCCAAACATGTGGCCATACGCGTCGTTGACCTTTTTGAAGTTATCTAAATCGAGATACACAATCCCGACCTGCGTATCGCCCCGGTTGGCAATGGCGTCGCTGATCATCTCGTGAATGGCATTGCGGTTAGGTAAACCGGTGATGGTGTCAGTATTAGCCAGCACCCGTAATCGTTCCTGTGCCCGGCGCTCCTCGGTAATATCCGTGCCCGAGCAAATCAGGAAGATCTCGTTTTTACCGCTGCCGCTGTGGACGAACTTATTGCGAAACAGAAACAGGCGCTGGCCTTTGCGCGTTTTGATCCAGCGCTCCACCTCATAGGATGAACCTTCCCTAAAAAATTGCGTGATATTGCGCTTTGAGGCGGCGGCTTCGCTGCGACTCATAAACAGCTTAAAGACATTTTGCCCGATCACTTCCTGCTCTTTCATGCCGGTATATTCTTCGCTCAATCGGTTAAAGCGCTGAATATTGCCGAGGCGGTCGAGGATCACGATCACTGAATTAGCTTCCGAAACCACCTGTTCAGCAAAAGAGAGCCCCTGAACCAGGTCGCGGGCGACAGACTGAGTATCGTCCCATGCCGAAGCGGTACCAGCCCATTCCCGGCGGGAAATTTTGCGCCCGACCAGATGGATGGACATCTCTTCACCGTAAACGGAAATATGCATAGTTAAGCTGGAAGTGATCACCGTCATTTCGCGGATCTGTTCCGCCTGCTCATCAGTCAGAGGCACTACCTGGCTGATATCGGCAGTTTCATCGGGGGCAAAGTGCAGGGCGTTGCTATCGGCGCTCAATCGCCAGAATGGGCTATTCGAACCCAGGTAACGAAACAGCAGATTCTGTTCCTGCGAGTCTTTCATGCTATCTCCCAACCCACCTAAAAGCGCAACGGGTACTCATTTTACGGGCGTAACACCGCCCAGGTTAAAGGGCCATCAGGACGAACGCGTTGTATTTCTTAGAATATGCCATTAACGCGAGTCCGGGTATCAGCAGAGCTGGCGCGAAAAATGTATAAATCGGGGCGAAACAGTAAGTTGACCTGGTTTTATTGTGGCTGTTTTTACCGGGTTGTGGGAGGAATTGAAAAAAAATGCGGGAGGGATCGCAGCGAAAAACGGCTCCTTCGACGGGGAAGGAGCCGCTGGTGAGGTTTTTACAGGGCCGGACGCGCGATAATGCTGCGGGTTTCCATGCGCACTTCGGCGATCGTGACATCAATAACATCCGTCACTTTAAACGCTGTTTCGCCTTTGATTTGCACCGTGCCGTTTTCCTGGCTGCAAACCAGCTCATCACGCACAGCGTGAATGAAGGGGGCCGGAATAAACGCGACGGCGCCGTTATCGACCAGGCGCACGCGCATACCACCACGGCTGACATCGATAATCTCGGCTGCAAAACGGGTGTCTGTACCGGCTTTGTTTTGCAGGAAACGGGCGTACAGCCAGTCACCGACATCGCGTTCAGCCATGCGATTCAGACGGCGACGTTCAGCCATCTGCACGGTGGTTTCGTCCTGCGGACGCTTCGGCGTTTCACCTTTAATAATCGCTTTCAGCAGACGATGGTTAACCATATCGCCGTACTTACGGATTGGTGAAGTCCAGGTGGCATACGCTTCGAGGCCAAGACCGAAGTGCGGGCCTGGCGCAACGCTGATCTCGGCAAACGACTGGAAGCGGCGAATACGGCTGTCGAGGAAGCCTGACGGTTGAGCATCCAGTTCGCGACGCAGTTTGCAGAAACCTTCCAGCGTCAGCACTTCTTCCGCATCAACATGCATGCCATGGGTTTTCAGCATGGCGGCCAGTTGCTCGCTGTTCGCCGGATCAAAACCAAGGTGCACGTTATAAATACCGAAGCCCAGCTTGTCGCGCAGAACGCGAGCGGCGCAGATATTGGCGGCGATCATCGCCTCTTCAACAATGCGGTTCGCAATGCGGCGCGGTTCGGCCACGATATCCAGCACTTCGCCTTTTTCACCCAGCACAAAGCGGTAATCCGGGCGATCTTTGAACACCAGCGCGTGGATCTGACGCCACTGTGAACGAAGCTGGCTTACGCGATGCAGCAGACGGATCTGCGCGGCAATCGCTTCATTCGCCGGTTGCCATGAGCCGGTATTTTCCAGCCAGTCGGAGACCTCGTCGTAAACCAGTTTGGCTTTCGATTCGATGGTGGCGGCAAAGAATTCGATATTCTCTTCGATGCTACCTTCGTCATCCAGCGTCATGCGGCAAACCAGCGCAGGGCGGATTTCGTTCGCGCGCAGAGAGCAGAGATCGTCGGAGAGTTCGCGCGGCAGCATCGGGATATTAAAGCCCGGCAGATAGTTGGTGAAGGCGCGCACTTTGGCGGAATCATCCAGCTTGCTGCCTTCAGCAATCCACGCGGTAGGATCGGCGATAGCAACGGTCAGTTGCAGTTTGCCGTCGGCGGTCTCTTCCACAAACAACGCATCGTCCATATCTTCAGTGCTGGCGCTGTCGATAGTGACGAAATCCAGCGCGGTCAGATCGACGCGTTGCAGACCGTCATCAAGCATTTCCGTCGCCACGCCGTTCGGCGCTTCTTTTTCCAGATTATGGCGCGCCAGGGTAACCCACCACGGAACAAAATGGTCTTCCGCAAAGGTAATAAACTGCGTCAGTTCGGCATAGAAGCCGCGATCGCCTTTGAGTGGATGGCGACGCATTTCCGCAACGGCCCAGTCGCCTTCTTTAAAATCATGTTCCACGCCGCGAGCCGCGCGGCAGGGAATGGCGTCTTTTAGCAACGGATGATCCGGTACGATGGAAAGACGATCGTCTTTCTTCTGCACTTTACCGACAAAACGGGTCAGAAACGGCTCGACCAGCTCTTCAGGTTCTGCGCTTTCGCGATCTTTGTCGCTGTGAATGACGGCGATGATTTTGTCACCGTGCATCACTTTCTTCATCTGCGGCGGCGGAATGAAGTAGCTTTTTTGCGCATCGACTTCCAGAAATCCGAAGCCTTTTTCCGTGCCTTTTACAACACCTTCCGCGCGTGGTGTCTGGGAATGAAGTTGCTGTTTAAGCTGCGCTAGCAGCGGGTTGTCCTGAAACATAGTTATGTATTTTCGTGGCTAAAAGAGCGGCTGACAGTTTTACGCGATTCTGCTGGTTGCGGCAAGCGCTGTTTCAGCAAAATCTGTGTGGGCAAGCGGCGGCGAAGCCGCTTGCCGCTGCGTTATTCCGTCTCAGGGAAGGTAGTTTGCCCGAGGGCGATTTTCAGGCGGTTAAGCCAGCCGTTCAGGGCGCAGCCCATCAGCAGGCTCACCGCTGCCTGGCGACTGAAACCTTGCTCAACAAGCAGTGAAAAGTGCAGTGGGCTGAAGCGATCGGCGGCGCAGGTAAGCAATTGCACGGACTGCAGCAATGCCCTGATTTGCGGATTGTCGGCCGTTTCGCGATTAACCTCGCGCTCGCCGCCGCGCAAGGCGTGTTCCATCGATCTCTCCTGCGGCGCACGTTGTAGCGCTTCGGCGAAACAACCGACGCTGCCATTAATGCGGGCAGTATAGAGCGCGGTAAGCCCGGCGAGCTGTTTATTCGGCGTCGCTCTGGTCAGCTTGTCGCAAATCTCGCCCAGCGCATTTAATTGCAAATGTTCATGTGCCAGCAGCGGGGCGAGCAGGCGCAGTTCCGGTAGCGGTTGCCAGTGAGCCAGCGACTCCATCTGTGGCGCGTTAGCAATGCGCAAATCCACGGCATCAATGGCGGGTTCCCATATGATATCGGCGTGAGCGAACAGTGAGGCATCGGCTTCCTGTTGTACCTCCATGCCAGGGATCACTCGCACAGGCTGGCCGAGAACGGCCTGCAATATCGCCAGAACACGGGCCTGGAAAGCGACAAAGCCGATAATTTGCGTGATAACCACCACGTCATACTGGGTTAAACCGACATCTTCCAGTTGCTGCCGCGCGCGGGCGTCAATCACTGACGGTGAAGCCGCAAGCTGGCGGGCATATTGCGTGATTTGCGCCAGCCGGTAGTTACTCTCCCGCGAAGAATCCGGGCCAGGCAGCGGTGCGAGTCGCGCTGCATAGTGGTTGCATAACCGCTGAATACCAAAAACCTGCGCTACGGTAAGCGCAGTGCTGAGACGATCGTAGGTGCTGAAGGTGCGCAGGCGATTAACCGTCACGCGCTGCGGAAAGAGCAGGGCGTAGAGCTTGCGGGCGGGTGTCACAATACCGTCAAGATTGGCAGCCTGGTCTTCAGGCAGGGCGATATCGAGCAGGAAAGGGTCATTTACCGTGGCGGCTTCGGGAACCAGCGGTAGCGCCTGCGCACGGCTGGCACTCGACTGGGTCTCATGGTACCAGTGGTTTTTGCCTTCTGTCCGGCGTCGTTCCATGGTCGTTCCTTGGTCTGAAAGTGGCGATCCGGATTCGACGTCAGGTCTATACGCCGGATCTTTTTTGCTGCTTTATCCTGGCGCATGGCAAGTTTGGGATGAAAGATTGTTAGGTGATAATAAATATCAGAATGGCATATCGAAGGAAAAGCCCCTTCAGAGAAGGGGCGAGGGGAAATTATTTGATTTCCAGTTCGTTCATCGCAGCGATGTTAAAGCCACCATCTACGTGAACCACTTCACCGGAGATACCGGCGGAGAGATCGGAGCACAGGAACGCAGCGGAGTTGCCCACGTCCTCAATGGTCACAGTGCGGCGAATCGGGGTAACCGCTTCGCAGTGCGCCAGCATTTTACGGAAGTCTTTAATACCGGACGCCGCCAGCGTACGGATCGGACCTGCGGAAATACCGTTAACACGCACGCCTTCCGGGCCCATGGCATTCGCCATGTAACGCACGTTCGCTTCCAGAGAGGCTTTAGCCAGACCCATTACGTTGTAGTTCGGGATCGCACGCTCAGCGCCCAGGTAGGAGAGCGTCAGCAGCGCGGAGCCCGGATTCAGCATCTGGCGGCAGGCTTTAGCCATTGCCACGAAGCTGTAGGAGCTGATGTCGTGTGCGATTTTAAAACCTTCGCGGGTTACCGCGTTGACGTAGTCGCCGTCCAGCTGATCGCCCGGAGCGAAGCCGATGGAGTGAACGAAACCGTCAAATTTCGGCCAGACTTTCGCCAGGTCCGCAAACAGCGCGTCGATGCTCTCATCCTTAGCAACATCACATTCCAGAACAATGCTGGAACCCAGCTGGGCGGCAAACTCTTCAACACGGCCTTTCAGCTTGTCGTTCTGGTAGGTGAATGCCAGCTCAGCGCCTTCGCGATGCATTGCCTGTGCGATGCCGTATGCGATGGAGAGTTTGCTGGCGACGCCAGTAACCAGAATGCGCTTACCGGAAAGAAAACCCATAGCTTTAATCCTTATATTCATTGTTGTGGCGAGCGTCCTCTTCATGGGGCGCTCGTCGTTAAAACGCGGCGATTCTATCATGAGTCGCCGAATGAGTTAATCCGACCACTGAATCTCGTCAATCAGCGGTCTTTACGCCAGGCATCAGCGGTTAATGCTTCGCCAAAATGCCCGGCGATCAAACGTTTTGTTAAATCATGCAGCGGAGAGGCCAGCACATCGGCAGTGCTACCGCGCTCCACCACTTCGCCCTGATGCATAACCAGCACTTGGTCGCTAATGTGCTTCATCATCCCGATATGCTGGGTGACATAGATATAAGAGATACCCTGTTTTTCCTGCAATTCCAGCATCAGGTTAATTAACTGCGAACGCATCGACATATCCAGCGAGGCCAGCGCTTCATCGGCGATGATCACCTTCGGCCGCAGGATCAGCGCACGCGCCAGACCAAGGCGCTGTTTTTGTCCTGGCGCCAGCATGTGCGGGTAGTAGCTGACATGATCCGGCAACAACCCCACCATGCGCAGCGTCTCCAGGATGCGTTTTCGTCGTGCTTCCGGCTCCAGATCTGTGTTCAGGCGCAGCGGAAAATCAAGAATTTGCGACAAACGTTGACGCGGGTTGAGCGATGTCGTGGGATCCTGAAAAATCATGCGAATGCGCTGGCTGCGGAAAGTATAGTCGCCGTAATGCAGCGGCTGATCGTCAATCACCAGCTCGCCGTAAGAGGGTTCGACCATGCCCGCCAGCATTTTCGCCAGCGTCGATTTCCCGGAACCGTTCTCGCCGATAATCGCCAGCGTCTGCTTTTCGCGCAGGGTAAAACTTAACGGTTTAACTGCCTCCACGGTTTGACGACGGAACCAGCCTGTGCGGTAGCGGAAGGTTTTGCTCAGGTTACGCACTTCAAGCAAGGTCTCAACCATCATTCGCTCTCCATATTCAGCGGGAAGTGGCAGGCATAAAGATGGTTTCTCGCGCCGGTCAGACGCGGTGTTTCGACGCATTTGCGCTGCGCATACGGACAGCGCGGCCCGAGGCGGCAACCAATCGGCAGTTGCTCAAGCAGCGGAATGGCGCCAGGCATTGTGTTGAGGCGGCTTTTATGCGGCATCGCACTGCCAAAATCCGGAATCGCACGGATCAGCGCCTGCGTATACGGATGGTGCGGCGTAACCACCAGCTCTTCGCTGGGCGCGGTTTCCACCGTTTGCCCGCAATACATCACATTAATGCGGTCGGCCCATTTGCTGAGCATTTGTAAATCGTGGCTGATCAGCATAATGGTAGTGTTGTTGTTCTGGTTAAGACGGTCGAGCAGACGGAAAATCTGCGCCTGGGTTGTCGGCTCCATCGCGTTCGTCGGTTCGTCAGCAATCAGCAGGCGCGGCTGGTTAGCCAGCGCGATGGCGATCATCACTTTCTGACATTCGCCTTCAGTCAGCTCGTAGGGGAAACTGCGCATCGCATCTTTATGATCTTTAATCCCGACGCGGTGCAGAAGCTCAATAGCCCGGCGTTTACGCCAGCCAAAGCGCTGCCACCAGCGGCCTTTCCATGTCCAGCCGGGAATGTTTTGCATCAACTGCTTACCGACGCGCTCCGAGGGATCGAGACAGGATTGCGGCTCCTGGAAAATCATCGACACGTTATGGCCGAGCAGCTTGCGGCGTTCGCGCGCCGAGAGACGCAGCAGGTCAATATCGTCAAAGCGCATGCGATCGGCGGTGACGCGCCAGTTATCTTTGGTGACGCCGCAAATCGCTTTTGCGATCAGGCTCTTACCCGAACCTGATTCGCCCACCAGCCCGCGAATTTCACCTTCTGCAAGCGTCAGGCTGATGCGATCGACGGCTTTAACCCAATCATCGCCGGTCTTCACTTCAATGGTCAGATTGCGGATATCAAGAAGTGGCATTATTCGACTCCCGCCGCGATCGCACGACGGATCCCGTCGCCGAGGATATTAACCAGCAGCACGCTAATCATAATGGCCGCGCCCGGTAGCATCACGGTCCACGGCGCGACATAAATCAGTTCCAGCGCATCGCCGAGCATTGCGCCCCATTCAGGGGAGGGAAGCTGCGCGCCGAGATCGAGAAAGCCCAGCGCAGCGATATCCAGAATCGCCATCGACAGCGCACGGGTGATTTCCGTCACCATCCCGGCGGTAATATTAGGCAGCACGGCGTACCAGAGGATATTGCTCGTTGACGCGCCATCAAGCCGGGCAGCGACCACATACTCTTTCTCCAGCTCGTCATGCACCATGCTGTAGACCGAACGCACCATGCGCGGCAACAGCGCCAGCCAGACGGCGAACATCGCATGAGTAAGATGCGGACCAGCAAATGCCACCACAATAATCGCCAGCAGCAGTGTCGGCAGCGATAACAGCGTATCGAGAATATGGTTCAGCACGGCTGAACGCAGCCCGTGGGTGGCACCCGCAAAAATGCCGAGCGCCAGTCCGCACAGCGTGGCAGCCAGCGTGACGATAAATGCACCGCCTACTGTTGGCGCTGCGCCGCTTAACAGACGGCTCAGCACATCACGCCCCAGATCATCCGTGCCGAGGAAAAATGACACATCGCCATAGCGCGACCATGATGGCGGTAAAAGCTGATAACCGAGGAACTGTTGGTCGATACCGTAAGGCGCGAACCAGTGGCCAAAAATACACAGCAACGCCAGCGCGCCGCAGCCGTACAGACCGATCATCGCGGTGGTATCGCCATAAAATTTACGCCAGGCTGTGCGCAGCGTGCCGGGCGGGCGTTTTTCGCTATAAACGCTATCGTAAGGCATACCATTCCTTATGTTTCAACGGGTTCGCCAGCGCACCCAGAATATCCGACAGCACGTTGACAATAATGACCAGCGAGCCAATTACCATTACACCGGCCGAAATCACCGCGTAATCCTGCTGGCGAATGGCATTAATCAACCAGCGCCCAAGGCCCGGCCAGCTGAATACCATTTCAGTGATCATCGCCAGCGTCAGCATGGTGGAAAATTGCAGCCCAAGACGCGGGATCACCGGCGGCAGGGCATTATGCAGCACATGGCGGCGCAAAATCGTAACGCGTGAAAGACCGCGCGTCGCCGCCGCTTTAATGTAGTTTTTGTCGAATACGTCAATGGTGCTGATTCGCATCAGGCGGATCACTTCCGTCGTTGGCGCTACCGCCAGCGTCATTACCGGCAATATCAGATGGCGCAAAGCGCTGGCCATCATCTCATCGCGCCACGGCGAGTCCGAAAGCCAGGCATCAATCAGCGAGAATCCGGTGACTGTTTTTACCTGATAGAGCAGGTCGAAGCGCCCGGACACCGGCAGCCAGCCAAGGTTGAGCGAAAAGAAAAGCGTCAGCAGCAGCGCCAGCCAGAACACCGGGATGGAAAAGCCGAGCAGCGCAATGGCGCTAATCAGTGAATCCTGCCACTTACTGCGCATTACCCCGGCGAGCATCCCGACCGGGATACCGATCACCAGCGCGGAACCAAAAGCCAGCAGGCAGAGTTCCATGGTGGCGGGGAATACTTCTTTTAACTGTTCTGAAATAAGCTGGCCGTTAATGCTGGATACGCCAAAATCCCAGTGCAGCAGGCCATTAAACCAGAACACCCACGCGTTCCACAGCGAGGCGCCCTGGAGCGGCGCGTGGGGCGTGAAATAGCTCAGGCTGAAGCCGACAAACGTCAGCAAAAAGAGGGTCACCAACAGAAGCAACAAACGACGCAAAGTAAAGATAATCATGGCTTCGACACCTCTTGTTTATCCCGCGAGACCCCGGCAAAAGAGGCGCTGCCGAACGGACTCAGTACCAGCCCTTTAATATCATAGCGATACGCCTGCAAACGCAGCGAGGAGGCCAGCGGCAGCACCGGCAATTCGCGAGCGAGGATTTGCTGGGCTTCGTCATAATCATCAATTCGCGCAGCAAGTTGCTGTGAAGCGAGCGCTTTTTGCAACACATCGTCGAATTCATGGTCGCACCAGTGCGCAAAGTTGGTCTGCGAGTTTATCGCCGCGCAACTCAGCAGCGGGCGGAAGAAACTGTCCGGATCGTTACTGTCCGTCGCCCAGCCCGTGAGTGTCAAATCATGGTTCATGTCCATCAATCGCGCTTCCTGGAAACGGCCTTCCACCGGTACGATCACCACTTTAACGCCGACCTGCGCCATATCGGCCTGGATAAGCTCGGCGGTTTTCAGCGGGCTGGGGTTCCAGGGCTGTGAGCTGGTCGGCACCCACAGTTGTAATGTGAGATTCTCCAGCCCCAGCGCTTTCAGCCGTTCGCGCGCCTGATCCGGATCGTATTCGGTGATTTTGGCTTCATTATCATAAGCCCAAGAGGCGCGGGGCAGAATTGACGCCGCCGTTTCCGCTGTGCCGTAGTAGATCGACTGCATCAGGCGCTGGTTATTGATCGACAGTGCCAGCGCATGGCGCACTTGCGGGTTATTCAGCGGCGGTTTGTTGGTATTAAATGCCAGATAGGCGATGTTCATCCCCGGACGCAGCGTCAGGCGCAGGCGCGGGTCGTCACGCAGAATGGTCAACTGGCTGGCGGCTGGCCACGCCAGGACATCGCACTCGCCGGTCAGTAATTTTGATAAACGGCCCGTACCGCCGGAGCCTAAATCGACAACCACCTGCTGCATCAGTGGTTTACCGCGCCAGAATTTTTCGTGACGTTGTAACCGAATATATTGCCCGGCGCGATACTCATCAAGCTGATAGGGACCGGTGCCGACCGGCTGGCGATCGATCAGTTCCTGCCGATCTTTGTTCGCCAGTTCGCCTGCGTATTCCGCCGACATCACCGAGGCATAATGGGTTGCCAGATGCCATAAAAATGAGGCATCCGGTTTTTTCAGGCGAAACTCGACGGTGCGGTTGTCCAGCTTGCGCACGCTGTCGACGGAATCGGCAAACTGCAAACTGTCGAAGTACGGGAAACTATCGCCGTTGACGTTATGCCAGGGATGATTGCGGTTGAAAATGCGCTGAAAAGTAAATACCACGTCGTCGGCATTTAATGCGCGGTGCGGAGTGAACCAGGGCGTGGTCTGAAAGGCAACGTTATCGCGCAGACGAAAACGGTAAGTTGCACCGTTATCCAGCACTTCCCAGCTTTCCGCCAGTTCCGGCACCAGCCGGTAAGTGTAGGGATCGACGTCCAGCAAGCGATCGTAGAGTTGCGCGGCCAGCGTATCAACAATCAAACCGCTGCTGGTTTTCTGCGGGTTAAAAGTATCGACCTGGCCGTTGACGCAATAAACAAAACCGCTGTCGCGAATATCCGCCAGCGGAGCAGGCGTGACTGCCGCCTGGGCGATGCCTGCGATCAGGCTTGCGGTCAACAGCAGAGAGGAGAGAACCGGACGCATGATTTATTCAACATGTTTAAATTCATGAACAAAGTGTATCGCACTTGCTATGGCTTCGTACAAATGTCTGCAAGCGACTGCTGTTATTGTCGACGATTTCAGCTTATTTGATGCTTTTTCAGCAGTGCCCGTAGCTGGTGATAGGTCAGTCCCAGCAATTCCGCGGCGCGTTTTTGGTTAAATTTCGCCTGTTGCAGACTCTGCTGCAGCAGTTGCTTTTCCTGCTGGTGCTGAAACTGACGCAAATCCAGCGGCAGGGAAATTGAGGTATTCTCTTCAGCCTTCGGTGCAGTCAATGTACGGTTAAACGGGTCAAGAATGATGGTATCAAGCGGCTCATCACTGCGCCCATGGCGATAAACTGAACGTTCCACCACGTTTTTTAGCTCGCGAATATTTCCGGGCCAGGCGTAATTCATCAGCACATCGCGGGCACGTTCGGTAAAGCCGGGGAACAGCGGCAATTTAAGTTCCCGGCACATCTGAATGGCAAAGTGATCGGCCATCAGCATGATATCGCTCTGGCGCTGGCGCAGCGGTGGCAACAACACCACGTCAAAGGCCAGCCTGTCGAGCAGATCGGCGCGGAAGGTGCCGTCCAGCACCATCTGTGGCAGGTCGGCATTGGTCGCGCAGACCAGCCGCACATTCACCTGCAAAGGCTGGCTGCCACCCACGCGTTCGAGTTCGCCATATTCAATGACCCGCAGGAGTTTTTCCTGTACCAGCATTGGCGCGGTGGCCAGCTCGTCGAGAAACAGTGTTCCGCCGTCGGCACGCTCAAAGCGGCCTGGATGGCGCTTCTGCGCGCCGGTAAAGGCGCCGGCTTCGTGGCCGAACAATTCGGAATCCAGCAGATTTTCATTCAGCGCCGCGCAGTTAAGCGAGATAAATGGCCCTTGCCAGCGCGAGGAGAGGAAATGCAGACGGTTTGCAATCAACTCTTTACCGGTGCCGCGCTCGCCGATGATCAGTACCGGTTTATCGATCGGCGCAAGGCGCGAAACCTGTTCCAGCACCTCGATAAAGCTATTGGCCTCACCGAGCAGGTTATCCTTATATTCTGACATGATGAAATTCGCCATTAGTTGGTCTTATTAACCACTCTAAATGAAAACGTCGCTGCGGTAAAATTATTCAATTTCTTAAAAATCAATTAAATAAAAACCTGGCACGAAGATTGTAATAGCAGAGCTATGTAGTCATGTAGCAGGGCCACGCCCGATAACAGAAACAGGAAGAGGAACAGATTATGGGTATTTTTTCTCGTTTTGCCGACATCGTGAACGCCAACATTAACTCGCTGCTGGAAAAGGCGGAAGATCCGCAGAAACTGGTGCGCCTGATGATTCAGGAGATGGAAGATACGCTGGTTGAGGTGCGTTCAACTTCAGCGCGTGCGCTGGCGGAAAAAAAACAGCTGACGCGCCGTATTGAGCAGGCCACGGCCCAGCAAGAAGAGTGGCAGGAGAAAGCTGAACTGGCGCTGCGTAAAGATAAAGACGATCTGGCGCGTGCGGCGCTGATCGAAAAACAGAAAGTCACCGCGCTGATTGATACTCTGGGCCAGGAAGTCACGCTGGTGGATGAAAGTCTGGCGCGGATGAAAAAAGAGATTGGCGAGCTGGAAAATAAACTCAGCGAAACCCGTGCTCGTCAGCAGGCGTTGACCCTGCGCCACCAGGCGGCCAGTTCCTCGCGCGATGTGCGCCGTCAACTGGATAGCGGCAAACTGGATGAGGCGATGGCGCGTTTTGAATCTTTCGAACGTCGTATCGATCAGATGGAAGCGGAAGCCGAAAGCCACGGCTTTGGTAAACAAAAATCGCTGGATCAGCAATTTGCCGAACTGCGTGCGGATGACGAAATCAGCGAGCAACTGGCGCAACTGAAAGCCAAAATGAAACAGGACAACCAATAATAATAAGGCGGTATCAGAAGATGCCGCCTCACTTGCTGTAAGGAGTACACATGAGCACGCTTTTTCTGGCTATACCCCTGACGCTATTCATCCTGTTTGTTCTGCCCGTCTGGTTATGGCTGCATTACAACAATCGCCAGCGCGGCGATCTGAATCAGAACGAGCAGCAGCGGCTCCAGCAACTTTCCGCCGATGCTGCTCGGATGCGCGAACGTATTCAGGCGCTGGAAGATATTCTTGATGCTGAGCATCCGAACTGGAGGGATCGCTGATGGCAACGTTAGATCTGAATAAGAAATTATGGCGTATCCCGCAGCGCGGCAAACTGGGCGGCGTCTGCGCCGGTATTGCGCAGTATCTGGATATCAAAGTCAAAGTGGTGCGTATTCTGGCGATCCTGGCAATGTTTTTCGGCCTGTTTTTCTTTGTCGTCGCCGCCTATATCGTGCTGTTTTTTGTCCTCGATCCGCTGCCGGATAATTACGCGGAAGGGGAAAGCGTTCCCTCCAGCAGCGAATTGCTCGATATCGTCGATGCGCAGTTGGCTGAAGGGGAACATCGCCTGCGCCAGATGGAACGCTATGTCACTTCCGACAGCTTCTCGCTGCGCAGCCGTTTCCGTCAGCTTTAAGAGGTAAATCATGAATCGTCACTGGCAACAGGCACGGCAGCATGTCAAACCGGGGTTAAAATTCGCCGGTAAGCTGGTTTTGCTCACCGCGCTGCGTTATGGCCCGGCGGGCGTCGCCGGTTGGGCGGTTAAATCCGTGGCCCGCCGTCCAGCCAGAGTACTGCTGGCATTTGCACTGGAACCGTTACTGAAGCGTGCAGCAGATAAATTTTCTCGCCGCTTTATGGCCGAGAGGCATGTAAAATAAGTGATTTACGGCTTCACCCTAAGGGCAATGCAGCATGGCGATGGACCGATTTAAGAACGAACTGAATGCGCTGGTGAACCGCGGCATGGACAGGCATTTACGCCTCGCGGTCACCGGCCTGAGCCGCAGTGGAAAAACCGCGTTTATCACGGCGCTGGTCAATCAACTTCTTACCCTGCATGCTGGCGCGCGATTGCCGTTGCTGAGCGCCGTGCGCGAAGAGCGGTTACTGGGTGTGAAACGCGTTCCCCAGCGCGATTTTGGCATTCCCCGTTTCACCTACGATGAAGGGCTGGCCCAGCTTTATGGAACGCCGCCCGCCTGGCCGACGCCTACGCGCGGCGTCAGTGAAATTCGTCTGGCGCTGCGTTTCCGCTCGAATGATTCGCTGCTGCGCCATTTCAAAGAGACCTCCACGCTCTATCTGGAGATTGTCGATTATCCCGGCGAGTGGCTGCTGGATTTACCAATGCTGGCGCAGGACTACCTGAGCTGGTCGCGGCAGATGACCGGGCTTTTGCAAGGGCAACGCCAGGCGTGGTCGCAAAAATGGCGCGTGTTGTGCGCCGATCTCGATCCGCTTGCGCCAGCCGATGAGAACCGTCTGGCGGAAATTGCTGCCGCGTGGACAGACTACCTGCATCAGTGCAAACGTGAAGGCCTGCACTTTATTCAGCCTGGGCGCTTTGTGCTGCCGGGTGATATGGCGGGTGCGCCCGCGCTGCAATTTTTCCCGTGGCCGGATGTCGATAGCGGCGGCGAGACGAAACTGGCACAGGCCGATAAACACACCAATGCCGGGATGCTGCGCGAGCGCTACAACTATTACTGCGAACATGTGGTGAAGGGCTTCTACAAACATCACTTTTTGAAGTTCGATCGCCAGATTGTGCTGGTGGATTGTCTGCAACCGCTGAACAACGGTCCGCAGGCGTTCAATGATATGCGGCTGGCGCTGACCCAACTGATGCAAAGTTTCCATTATGGTCAGCGCACGCTGTTTCGCCGTCTGTTTTCGCCGGTGATCGATAAATTGCTGTTTGCCGCCACCAAAGCCGATCATGTGACGCTCGATCAGCACGCCAATATGGTGTCGTTGCTGCAACAACTCATCCAGGATGCCTGGCAGAATGCGGCCTTTGAAGGTATTAGCATGGATTGCATGGGGCTGGCCTCGGTACAGGCGACGCAGAGCGGCATCCTTGAGGTGAATGGCGAGAAAATCCCGGCCTTGCGCGGGCATCGTCTGAGTGACGGTACGCCATTGACCTTTTATCCGGGTGAAGTGCCTGCGCGTCTGCCGGGGCAGGCGTTCTGGGATAAACAGGGTTTCAGCTTTGAAGCTTTTCGCCCACAGGCGATGGATGTGGATACGCCGTTGCCGCATATCCGCCTCGACGCCGCGCTGGAGTTTTTAATTGGAGATAAATTGCGATGAGCGAGCCGCTAAAGCCAAGAATCGATTTCGCCGGGCCGCTGGAAGCGGAAACCGACGCGCAGTTTAAAGGCGCGCAAACTTTTGACGCACAGCAGGCGGAGAAATTCTCGCCGCTCGTCACTGACGATTTACCAACCGACGGGCAGGCGGAAGCCGTAGTGGAATCCGCGCTGCGTCCGAAGCGCAGTCTGTGGCGCAAAATGGTTAGCGCCGGGCTGGCGCTGTTTGGCGTGAGCGTTATCGGTCAGGGTGTGCAGTGGACGATGAACGCCTGGCAGACCCAGGACTGGGTCGCGCTCGGTGGCTGTGCGGCCGGCGCGTTGATCATCGGCGCTGGCGTCGGTTCGGTCGCCAGCGAATGGCGGCGGCTCTGGCGTTTGCGGCAGCGAGCGCAGGAGCGTGATGAAGCCCGTGATTTGCTGCACAGCCATGGTACTGGCAAAGGCCGCGCGTTTTGCGAAAAGCTGGCGCAGCAGGCAGGCATCGATCATGCACACCCGGCAATGCAGCGCTGGTATGCAGCCATTCACGAAACGCAAAGCGATCGTGAAATTGTCAGCCTCTACGCTCACCTGGTGCAACCGGTGCTGGATGCGCAGGCGCGGCGTGAAATCAGCCGTTCGGCGGCCGAATCCACATTAATGATCGCAGTCAGTCCGCTGGCGCTGGTGGATATGGCGTTTATCGCCTGGCGCAACCTGCGGCTGATCAATCGTATCGCCACGCTTTATGGTATTGAACTGGGCTATTACAGCCGCTTGCGATTATTCCGCCTGGTCTTGCTGAATATTGCCTTTGCTGGTGCCAGTGAACTGGTGCGCGAAGTGGGAATGGACTGGGTATCGCAGGATCTCGCTGCGCGGCTTTCTGCTCGCGCCGCACAGGGAATTGGCGCCGGGTTGCTGACGGCGCGTCTGGGAATTAAGGCCATGGAATTGTGCCGCCCTTTGCCGTGGCTGGATGATGATAAACCCCGACTCGGCGATTTCCGTCGCCAGCTGATTGGTCAGCTTAAAGAGAGCCTGCAAAAGCGGCCGGCGGAGTAACAACGGCACTGCGCGCTTATCTTTACAGCGCTATGCCGCTTTTTCCGGCAGGCTGTCAATATTTGTTGACAGACATCTTCCTGCCAGCCGGGAAGTGGCTTATCATCCTTTTATTACGTGAATGAAAAAAGGGTGGTTATTCCCATGCGTCTTGAAGTTTTTTGCGAGGATCGTCTTGGTCTGACACGTGAATTGCTCGATTTACTGGTGCTGCGCGGCATTGATTTGCGCGGCATCGAAATTGATCCAGTCGGGCGTATTTACCTCAATTTCGCCGCGCTTCAGTTCGATACATTCAGTAGCCTGATGGCTGAAATTCGCCGCATTCCCGGCGTTACCGACGTTCGCACCGTATCGTGGATGCCGTCTGAGCGCGAGCACCGCGCCCTGAGTGCGCTGCTGGAAGCGCTGCCTGAGCCGGTACTGTCGCTGGACATGAAAAGTAAAATTGAGCTGGCAAACCCGGCCAGTTGCCAGCTTTTCACGCAGGATATCGACAAATTACGCAACCACAATGCCGCACAACTGATCCCCGGTTTTAACTTCCAGCGCTGGCTGGAGGGGAACCCGCATAACTCCCATAGCGAACATGTGGTGATCGGCGGACAAAACTTCCTGATGGAAATTACCCCGGTGCACCTGGAAGGGGAAACCGGCGAACCGATGCTGACAGGCGCCGTTGTTATGCTGCGTTCCACCGTGCGCATGGGACGGCAGTTACAGAATATCAGCCCGCAGGATATCAGCGCCTTCAGCCAGATTGTCGCTGCCAGCCAGAAGATGAAGCATGTGGTCGAGCAAGCGCGCAAACTGGCGACGCTGACCGCACCGCTGTTGATTACCGGCGATACCGGTACAGGAAAAGATCTGCTAGCGCATGCCTGCCACCTCGCCAGCCCGCGAGCGGCGAAGCCGTATCTGGCGCTGAACTGCGCCTCGATCCCGGAAGAATCGGTCGAGAGCGAACTTTTCGGTCATGCGCCGGAAGGGAAAAAAGGGTTTTTTGAACAGGCTAACGGCGGCTCGGTGCTGCTGGATGAAATTGGCGAAATGTCGCCGCGTATGCAGGTCAAACTGCTGCGTTTCCTCAACGACGGGACTTTCCGCCGCGTTGGCGAAGATCATGAAGTGCATGTTGATGTCAGAGTGATTTGCGCCACGCAACGTAACCTGGTGGAGCTGGTACAGAAGGGGCTGTTTCGCGAGGATCTCTATTATCGTCTGAATGTCCTGACGCTGAATTTGCCGCCGCTGCGCGAACGTCCGCAGGACATCATGCCGCTGACGGAACTGTTTGTTGCCCGTTTCGCCGATGAGCAGGGCGTACCACGGCCAAAATTATCGCAGGATCTGCCGCCGTTGCTGAACCGCTATAGCTGGCCGGGCAACGTCCGTCAGCTGAAAAACGCCATTTACCGGGCGTTAACGCAACTGGAAGGTTATGAACTGCGCGCGCAGGATATTTTGTTGCCGGATTACGACGCAGCTACTGTTGCAGTGGGTGAAGATGCAATGGAAGGTTCACTGGATGAGATCACCAGCCGGTTTGAACGTTCGGTGCTGACCCAGCTTTATCGCAACTATCCCAGTACGCGTAAACTGGCGCGCAGGCTTGGCGTATCGCACACGGCGATTGCCAATAAGTTGCGGGAATATGGTTTAAGCCAGAAGAAAAGCGAAGAGTAAAGAAAACCCGGCAGCGTTCGCTGCCGGGCTGAAATATCAGGCTTTCAGCACGTCAAGTGCCGCAGTGTAATCCGGCTCAGTAGTAATTTCATTGACCAACTGGCTGAAAATAACCTTATCGTTTTCATCAAGTACCACGACAGCGCGTGCCGCCAGGCCTTTCAGTGCGCCTTCAGAAATGCTCACGCCGTAGTTTTCCAGGAAATCAGCGCTGCGCAGCGTTGACAGTGTAATCACATTGCTCAGGCCTTCCGCGCCGCAGAAGCGGGATTGCGCAAACGGCAGATCGGCAGAAATGCACAGTACCACTGTGTTGCTAATTTCAGTGGCTAACTGGTTGAATTTGCGGACAGAAGCTGCGCAAACACCGGTATCAATACTCGGGAAAATGTTCAGTACTTTGCGTTTGCCCGCGAACTGCGCGAGAGAGACGTCAGACAGGTCTTTAGCCACAAGCGTAAACGGTTTGGCTTGTGCGCCAACCTGCGGGATTGCGCCTGCAACGGGAACCGGGTTGCCCTGAAAATGAACGAGTTGTGACATAATATCTTCCTGTTTACATATAGTTAACGTCGGGGCTAGTGTATGCCATCCGCCGAGACCACGGCAAACCAATTTTCATATCTATACTGGTTTACATTGCGGCAGAGGAGAGAGGAATGCGCAACGTTAAAGTTTATGAGGAAACCTGGCCGCTGCACACTCCGTTCGTGATCTCGCGCGGCGCCCGCAGCGAAGCGCGCGTGGTGGTGGTTGAACTGGAAGAAGATGGCATTAAAGCCTCCGGTGAATGTACGCCTTATCCGCGTTACGGTGAGAGCGAAGCGTCAGTCATGGCGCAGATACTGACCATTGTGCCGCAACTGGAAACCCGGCTCAGCCGCGAGGAGTTGCAAACGCTCTTGCCGCCCGGCGCTGCGCGAAATGCCGTGGATTCTGCACTCTGGGACCTGGCGGCGCGCAAAGCAAACCAGACCCTGACACACTATGCAGGCGTTACATTGCCGCAAAATGTCATCACGGCGCAGACCGTGGTGATCGGCACGCCGGAGCAGATGGCGGCCAGCGCGGCGGCGCTCAGCGAGAAGGGCGCTCAGTTACTGAAAGTGAAGCTTGACGATCACTTGATCAGTGAGCGGCTGGTGGCGATCCGCGCCGCAGCGCCCGAAGCGACACTGATTGTCGATGCCAATGAGTCGTGGCATGCCGAAGGCTTTGCGGCGCGTTGCCAGCTGCTGGCGGATTTAGGTGTGGCGATGCTGGAACAACCGCTTCCGGCCGGGAACGACGAGATGCTGGCCAACTTTATCCACCCGTTGCCCATTTGCGCTGATGAGAGTTGCCATACGCGGGAAAGCCTGGCGTCCTTGCACGGGCGTTACGAGATGGTCAACATCAAGCTCGATAAAACCGGCGGTCTGACGGAAGCGCTGGCGCTGGCCGACGAGGCCGCAAAGCAGGGTTTTGCGCTGATGCTGGGCTGCATGATCTGCACGTCGCGCGCCATCAGCGCGGCATTACCGCTGGCAAACCGTGTGCGCTTCGCCGATCTGGATGGCCCGACGTGGCTGGCGGTGGACGTCGAACCGGCGCTGCACTTTACTACCGGCACGCTTCATCTTTGAGGATCCCAGTGCAGTAATTCTGTCACTGCCGCGAGGTATTTTTCGCTCGCTTCGTCGGCGGAGATCGGCGGAAACTCAACGGTGATGCAGTGCAGACCGATATCCGCGCACCAGCTTCCAAAAGAGCCGGGTGTTTCGTAACCAACACTGGTGACCAGCGGCAGGGAGAGCTGGCTGGACAACCATTGGCCAAGCACACTTTCCTGCGGATCTTCCACACATGCCAGCGGATCATGGAACGTCACCACCCATGCCGGGTGAATGCGATGAATCAACTGGCACAGCGCTTGCGTTTCCGGTTCAGAACCGGGCGCGTCACCGGTCAGCAACACCACATCCCGTTCATCCGCGGCGCTGTTCCAGCGATAAACCGTTTCACCTGCTTTCCAGTTGGCGGCGGGGAAATTCCGGTTGAGATCGACGCCATTGGCGTTCGCGCGCAGGCCAAGCTGGCAACCGTCCGGATTGACCGCGAGGACCACATGATGATGGCGCAGATCGGACTTCAGCGTGCGCAGGGCGCAGGAAAGCGTGACGACCGAGGAGTTTTCGTCACCGTGAGTCCCGGCGATGATCAAACCGCTTTCGCGCGTGGCGACTGGTGCCGGGAACCAGATCAGCGGCGCGCCAAGCTGTGAGCGGCCAAACTCTTCGCTTCCGGGGGCAAAACGGCCCCGCTGCGGACGTGGTCGTGTGACAGGCATAAATTTCCTTTGTTCTGGCGTTTGCTTACAGCAAGTGTTGAGCAAAAATCGGTGTGACGCAAATCTTGCCATGGAGGTTAAATTACTGTCCATCATCAATTTTTTGACTGACCAGGTTTGCATTCCGGTATGTTAAAACAAATAATTACACTTCTATTGCCGGGAAATGACACATCAAAAGGGGATCCCATGACGCATCGAGTTTCCACGCTGTGCTGCGCGCTCTGGCTGTGCGGTTTTTCTTCTGTATCGTTTGCTGCTGATGTTCCTCCAGGTACGCAACTGGCGGCAACGCAGGAAGTTGTGCGTCATCTGAAAGATGAACCCGCCTCGCTGGATCCTGCGAAAGCCGTGGGTCTGCCGGAGATTCAGGTGCTGCGCGACCTGTTCGAAGGGCTGGTGAATCAGGACGAGAAGGGCAACATTATTCCCGGCGTCGCCAGCAAATGGCAGAGCAATGATAATCGCATCTGGATTTTTACCCTGCGTGACAATGCCCGCTGGTCTGATGGTTCGCCGGTAACCGCAGAGGATTTCGTTTATAGCTGGCAGCGTCTGGTGGATCCGAAAACGACCTCGCCTTTTGCCAGCTTTGCGGCGCTGGCGGGTCTGGCCAATGCGCAGGATATTACCGAGGGTAAAGCGACGCCGGATAAGCTCGGCGTCAGCGCGGTGGATGCGCGCACGTTGCGCGTGCAACTTTCCCGTCCCGTACCGTGGTTCCCGAGTCTTGCGGCCAGTTTCGCGCTCTACCCGGTACAAAAAGCGAATGTTGAAAGCGGCGCAGACTGGACGCGTCCGGGTCATCTGATCGGTAACGGCGCGTTTGTGCTGAGCGATCGTGTGGTGAACGAAAAGCTGGTGCTCAGCCGCAACAAGCACTACTGGGATGACGGCAAAACCGTGATCGATAAGGTGACGTTTATGCCCATCAATCAGGAGTCCGCTGCCACCAAGCGTTACCTGGCGAATGGCGTCGACATTACCGAATCTTTCCCGAAAAACCTCTATCAGAAATTGTTGAAAGATATCCCGGGGCAGGTTTACACGCCGCCGCAACTGGGCACTTATTACTACGCATTTAATACGCAAAAAGGTCCAACGTCCGATCCCCGCGTGCGTCTGGCGCTGAGTATGACGATCGACCGTCGGGTGATCGCGCAAAAAGTGCTTGGCACTGGCGAGAAACCCGCATGGCGTTTAACGCCGGACGTGACGGCAGGTTTCACCCCGGAACGTTCACAATTTGAATCGATGAGTCAGGCAGAGCTGAACGCGCAGGCGAAAACGTTATTGCAGGCGGCAGGTTACGGCCCGCAGCGGCCGCTTAAACTCCGGTTGCTGTATAACAGTTCTGAAAGTCACCAGAAGATTGCTATCGCAGTGGCCTCAATGTGGCGACAGAGTCTGGGCGCGGATGTGACGCTGCAAAACCAGGAGTGGAAAACCTATATCGACAGCCGTAACAGCGGCAATTTTGATGTGATCCGCGCGTCATGGGTGGGGGATTACAACGAACCGTCCACGTTCCTGTCGATACTGACGTCGGGAAGCAGCAGCAATATTTCGCGTTTCAATGATGAAAGCTATGACAAAGTGATTGCACAGGCGGCGCAGGAAACCAGCGCCAAAGCGCGTAACGTGGACTACAACGCGGCGGAGCATCTTATTGCCGAAAAAGCGCCGATTGCGCCGATTTATCAGTACACCAATGGGCGCTTAATTAAGCCGTGGCTGAAGGGATACCCGATTAACAACCCGGAAGATGTGGCATACAGCCGCACGCTATACATTATTAAGCATTAATAAAAAAAATCCCCTTACGTCACGGGAAGTAAGGGGAAACTCATTGATTACGGAATGATTCCTGTCTTAGCAGGAGTGTTAAGAATTTTACTTAAGGAATGTGAAGGGACAATGGAGGAAATAAGGAGCGTTGCGGGAATGTGAATGACCGTTCTCGGGTGCTGGCCAAAAAAAGCCCGCTACATTGAGCGGGCGAAAAATACTGGAAGCAATGTGAGCAATGTCGTACTGAATACCTGAGTGTTTAACTCAACTATTCAGTATTGAGAAAGATAATCTTTATCATTTAGTGGCGCAACCCCTTTTTTTGTAAGGTCGTTCGGAGCGGCATTTTCCGCGGATAAACCCAGCTCTTTTACGATTATGGTCAAAAAACAGACAGCATTCGGTGGTATAATAGAAGGGTGTTTACTACCTCAGAGGACGTTATGGAGACTGAATTAGACCCAACCCAACTGGCTATCGAATATCTGCGTCGCGATCGCAGTGCGATGACACCGGCCGAGTACCTCAAAAAACTCAAACGACTCCGGCTGGAGTTTGCGGATCTGCTGACCCTTTCGCATACAGAATTAAAAGAAGAGATCGATTTTGCCTGGCGGTTGGGCATTCATTAATGCCGTGATAACGCCATAGCGCCCGAAAGCGGGCGCTTTTTTTTGCCTTCATTCAGGCGGCAAGCACCTGGTTACGACCGTTATTTTTTGCGCGATAAAGCGCTTCATCGACGCGACGGAACAGGGCATCGAGGCTTTCATTTTGCAAATGACGCGCGACGCCGATACTGACGGTAAAGTCAGGCAGACCGGGCGTGGCGATATTCACTACCGCCAGGCGGATGGCTTCCGCCACGTCCAGCGCGGTATCTATGCGGGTATGCGGCAACAACAGTAAAAATTCTTCGCCACCCCAGCGAAAGACATAATCACCACTACGGCTGTTGGCTTCCAGCGTGCGTGCAAGTTCGATCAGCACTTCGTCCCCGCACTGATGACCGAATTGATCGTTAATATGTTTGAAATGATCTGCATCGACCAGCATGACGCAAAAATCGAGCACGGTCGGCAGAACATGCTCTGTCAGGTGATAAAACTGACGGCGGTTCAAAAGCCCGGTGAGGGCATCGCGGTGTGCAGCGTATTCCAGCTCCTGCTCAAGCCGCTTCTGTTCGGTAATATCATGAATAATGCATAACATCAGGCGTTCGCCGTATATCTCAATTGGCCCGGCGTAGGTTTGCACATGTCGCGTTGAGCCATCGGCCAACTGATGAATAAAATTGAGCGGCTTATGTCCACCAGGCAGCCTGGCGATTTCTGACATCACCGGCAAGACGCTGCGCCCCATGGTGTTAATTTCCCATGTGTGCTTCTGGCACATTTCTTCATGATCGTAACCATAAAAGCGCAGAGCAGCGAGATTGGCATCCACGATCAGGCCATCGCTGACGGGATCGATAAGCAGCATTGGGGCTGACGTGGTATAGAAAAAACGGGCGTAGAACCCTTGCTTACTCGGCCGGTAAGAGGAGGAGTGGTTGGCCTTGAGCGCGGCGGCTGCAGCGCCACCGGAAATGCCTTCGAAAATGAGCACTTCACCGACAGTTTCAAGTTCGCGCAGCACGGCGCGGCAACTGATCGTACACTCTTCACCGGAAGGGCAAATACTCCAGATTTCGACCACATCTTCGTGATTTTGCAGGCAGGGTAAATACATTGAGAGGCTGGTCTGCGCAATGGCAGAAAAGAGGCCACTGCGCATTTCACGCAATGAACGACCCGCCGCCAGCTTCTGCGCCTGTGTGTTAGAAAATAACAACGTTTCCGTGTCAGGGGCGACCACCCAAACCGGCGTGGAGAGGACATTCAGCGCATCCAGGTGATATTTAAGCATGGCTACTCCACTTATTGCGCAGGTTGCAATGTCGCCGCTGGCCAGATGTTGCGGCAATTTACTAACTTTATTGCAACACACATGAAATGTAGAGCCTTATGCAGGTTTTTTTTGTGACGGCTCTGAACATTCCAGTGACAACGCGAAAGGTTTATGTTTAAGCAACGCTGAAATCTTCTCGACGGGTTGTGGACGGGCAAACAGGAAACCTTGTAAAAAAGCACAGCCCATATTGGTGAGCAATGCATGTTGTTCTGCCGTTTCGATTCCTTCGGCGACCACACGCATATTCATCGAGTGGGCAATGTCGATTATCGTCGAGACAATTTTCACGTTGCGGCTATTTTCGCGAATATCTTTCACAAAACTTTTATCAATTTTGAGTTCAGTGGCAGGCAATTTTTTCAGCATCAACATATTGGAATAACCGGTACCAAAATCATCAATCGCCACCGTGATCCCCAACTGCGCAAACTGGGTCAGCAGATGAACGCTACGCTCAAGGTTTTTCAGCGCGGTGTTCTCGGTGATTTCCAGTGTCAGGCGCGTCGGGTCGACACGGTAACGGGTCAAGGCATCAGTGACCTGTTCATAAATATCATGCTGTTCAAACTGGCTGGGCGAGAGGTTAATCGCCAATGTCAGGTGGGGAAAACCCTGGGTATTCCAGTAATGTAACTGGCGACAGGCAGATTCGATCACCCACTGACCAACAGAGAGAATCAGTCCGGTTTTTTCCAGCATCGGCAGAAACGTTGCCGGCAGCAAAACCCCCTGCTGCGGGTGACGCCAGCGCAGCAGGGCTTCAAATCCGGCAAGGGTTTGTTCGGGCGCGGTATATTGCGGCTGATACCAGAGTTCAAACTGATTACGCGTCAGCGCCTGCGACAAATCCTGCAAGAACTGTGGCGCATCGGCGGTTTTCTGCGCCATTCCGGCGTGATAAATCGCCCAGCCATTGCGACCTTCCTGCTTCACGCTGTACATGGCGGTATCGGCTTTCAGCTTCAGCTCATGGGCGTTTTCACCGTGCTCCGGATAAAAACTCACCCCGGCGCTAAGCGATACATTGATGACATGGCTTAATTCATAAAATGGGTGCTGAATGGTCGCGATCAGGCGGCGAATCAGGGCGTCAACTTCTTCCTCGCTGGTCTGCGGCACCAGCAGCGTAAATTCGTCACCACCGAGCCTGGCCAGCGACATTTTGTCATTAATACAGGCGGAAAGCCGTTCTGCCACCACGACCAGCAACCGATCGCCAATATGGTGTCCCCAGGCATCATTCACCAGCTTGAAGCGATCCAGATCCATATAAATCAGCGCGAAGGTCGTCTGCTCTTCCGCTGCGCGATTCAGGCAGGAATCCAGCAAAATATCGAGCTGAATACGGTTTGCCAGCCCGGTGAGGGGATCATAATGCGCCTGTTTCTCCAGTTGCAGGTTTAGCTGACGCAGACTGTCGGTCAGGCGTGCTGTCCGCAATTGTGAATCGATCATCGAGATAAAAAGCATGATGCCAAAAATCACCAGCGTTGTAGTGGCGACCCACAGTGACAGTCCTTGCTCGCCGACGCCGCGGCTCATGATATGTATGGCATCGCTACGCACGATAATGCCGAGCCCATCATTACTGAAGGTCGCGGCGTTCATGCCGGTATAGTGCATGGCGCAAATGGCAATGCCCATCACCAGCGAGGCAAAAACGCGATTAATAAAGACGCCGTGCGTATTTTGCCGCAGGCTGAACGCCAGCCACAGCGCGACCCAGGCGCTGGCGATGGCAATCACGATCGACAGCGCCACCAACGGGATATTCCAGTAAATGCTGACGAAGCTCATCATCGCTGCCATGCCGATATAATGCATCGACACCACGCCGCTGCCGAGGACAAGGGTGGCGAAAATCAGGCGCTTTATCGGCAAGGTATGGCTGCTGACGGCGATATTGAGCGACAGCGTCGAGGCCAGTAAAGCAATAACAAATGAGAGGATGGTTAATTCAAAATCATAATGCATCATTATCGGCATTTTCATCGCCAGCATACCGACAAAATGCATTGACCAGATGCCCATACCCAATGTGGCTCCACCAGAAATCCGCCAGAACAGGGCGCTACGGGGTTCTGAGTTCAGCACTTTACCTGCACTATCGAGTGCGACAAATGAGGCAATGAATGCCACCAAAAAAGAGATGCCGACCAGAATAGGGTCCCACGAAACATAAAGCATATGTCATCCACGCAGGCAAAAGAGTTGATATGTAATCCTGGCACTAATTTTAGCAACTAACCTGATGAATTTAATGGTTGCGCTGAGTTTATTATTGCGAGGACAAATTAATAAACATGGAGCATCTTTTATTTATCGACATTAACAGCAGGAACTTAAAAAAAGTGGATGATTTAAGCGAGGCTAAAACTAAATTAAGAAGGAAATATGCTGTGAGGCTCACTGAGTGAGGCTGTTTTTTATATGATATATTTTGATGCTGAATTCCGGGTTTATCGCATTACCTGGCTGTTTGTGTTGGGCTGGCGGCTTATGTTCAGATGAATAACCTGACTTAATCTGAATTGTAGTTACTTAACCGTGAACATTGCGCAATATCAATTTAGCCGTGTAAAAGTATATTTCGAATGCTATAACGATCTTACCTTCTTCCGCAGTTTGGTGGGTATCACTATGTTAAGACATATTAGTGTAAGGACTTTTATTATTTTATTTTTGCTTTTCTCTTTTATTCTCATGGAAGTTTTGGTGATCATTCTCTCAAAAAATGCCACCCTGATTATGACTACCACAGTTGTTTCCATTACTTCGCTGGCATTACTTTGGCTGTATATGACGCAATATTTAGTGACGCCGATTAATACTGTTAAAAAAAGTATAGAAGAGGTAACCTCAGGAAATCTTTCTATTGTTATTCCTGAATTTGGAAATAACTGCGCCGGTCGCTTAATACCCGGAATCAACTCACTTTCTGCCAGCATTGCTACCTTAGTCAGAGAAATTCGCTCCTCTTCGGATTCTGCCCTCAATCTTTCGGCTGAACTGGCCACGCGTAGCGCTGACCTCTCCGTTAAAACCGAGGAGCAATCTGCTGCACTGGTACAGACCGCCTCCAGCATGGAACAAATGGCTTCCAGCACCAAAAATAATGCCGACAATACGCGCATCGCCAGCACCCGCGCTAAAGATGCGACCAGCTGTGCGTTAAAAGGCGGGGATTTAATGGGGCAGGTAGCGAAAAATATGCAGTCAATTACCGAATGCGCCAATCAGATGACGGAGATTATTTCGATTATTGACGGTATCGCTTTCCAGACCAATATTCTGGCGCTCAATGCGGCGGTAGAGGCAGCGCGAGCAGGCGATCACGGAAAGGGGTTCTCCGTAGTGGCCGGTGAGGTGCGTAGCCTTGCGCATCGCAGCGCTGAGGCGGCGAAAAATATCAAATCCCTGATTGCCGAAACGACAGATAACGTGACGCAGGGTGCGACAGTGGTGAACGAAGCAGAACAAAACATGCATGATATTGTTTCTGGCGCGAGCGTGGTCAGTAAGTTGATGGATGAAATTGCCGTCACGACGTTGCAACAGGAAAAAGGCATTTCGCAGATCACCCTGGCGTTAGCAGAGTTAGAAAAAGTGACACAGAGCAACGTCACCACGGTTGATGAACTTGCCGGTTCCTCTGACGTACTGAAACATCAGGTCGAGGAGTTACAAAAACGGACCGGTAAATTCCGTTTGATCGAGGGCGCTCCGGCAGCACGCGTGGCAGCGGAGACCGCGTTGCCGCCGGAAAAACAGCGCCAGCGCGTCAAAACGCCGGTTTTGCAGAATCAGGAAAATTACTGGCACTCCTTCTGAAGATCTCTGTACTGAACAACAAGGCCCGGGAAACCGGGTTTTTTATTTGCAGTTTGCGTGAATTTGTTAACAAATTCAGCGTGATGATTGCTTAAGATTCTCATCCGGCTAGACTGACAGCAATACCTTGCTGATTTTGGAGGCGCTGTGGAAGCATTAAAAGGCTCCGGGGTGAATGTCCCGGATGCGGTTTTTGCGTGGCGGCTGGATGGAAAAGGGGGCGTTAAGCCGCTCGAAGATGATGACATTATTACTGAACAAACACCGTGCTGGGTGCATCTGAATTATACCAATCAGGAGAGTGCACAGTGGCTGGCCTCAACGCCGTTGCTGCCGAACAGTGCGCGTGATGCGCTTTCCGGAGAAAGTACGCGTCCACGCGTTAACCGGTTGGGTGAGGGGACGCTCATTACGCTGCGCTGCATTAACGGCAGCACTGATGAACGACCCGACCAGCTCGTGGCCGTGCGGTTATACATGGATTCGCGGATGATTGTCTCCACGCGTCAGCGTAAAGTTATGGCGCTGGATGATGTGGTCAGGGATCTGGAAGAGGGGTCCGGCCCAACGGATAGCGGCGCCTGGCTGGTGGATGTTTGCGATGCGTTGACCGATCATGCCAGCGAATTTATTGAATCCTTGCACGACAGGATTATCGATCTGGAAGATAACCTGCTCGATCAGCAAATTCCGCCGCGGGGAATTCTGGCGTTGCTGCGCAAACAGTTAATTGTTATGCGCCGCTATATGGCGCCGCAGCGTGATGTCTTTTCACGGCTGGCCAGTGAACGTCTGGCGTGGATGAGTGACGATCAGCGCCGTCGGATGCAGGATATCGCCGATCGCCTCGGGCGTGGCCTGGATGAGATCGATGCCTGCATTGCACGTACGGCAGTGATGACGGATGAGATTACGCAGGTGATGCAGGAGTCGCTGGCGCGACGCACGTATACCATGTCGTTGATGGCAATGGTGTTTTTGCCGAGTACCTTTCTTACCGGCTTGTTTGGCGTCAATCTGGGCGGCATTCCGGGAGGCGGTTGGCAATTCGGCTTTTCGATCTTCTGCGTGATGTTGGTGGTACTGATCGGCGGTGTTACCTGGTGGTTGCATCGTAGTAACTGGCTGTAAAATTTCACTTTTTTAACATTTTTTGAACATAAAAACGCCAGATAGTTTGAGCGAGGTCAATAAATACAATACCTATTCAGGGCAATATTTCTCTCGCAGGTGAATGCAACGTCAAGCGATGGGCGTTGCGCTCCATATTGTCTTACTTCCTTTTTTGAATTACTGCATAGCACAATTGATTCGTACGACGCCGACTTAATGAGTCGGCTTTTTTTTGCCTCTTTTTTACCTGCGACTACCCTTAACAAGGTATCTCACGTAAAGGAGGCGATGATGAATACGCGCAATTCCTCATATCCCAGCGATCCGGTTCCGACCGATCCGATCCCGATTCCCGATCCCATTCCCCATCCGCAACCGATGCCGGACCCGCCGCCGGATGAAGAACCCATTAAGATGTCGCGTAAACAGGGCAGATCTGAGAGGATACGCGCCTGCTGATCTCAGCCCTTTTATCGCGAGACTTTATTGTGACCGCTTTTTCAACCTTAAATGCTTTGCCCGCCGCCCAGATCGAGAATCTTAACGATCTGGGCTATCTCTCTATGACTCCAGTCCAGGCCGCTGCGCTGCCTGCCATTCTCGCCGGAAAAGATGTCCGCGTGCAGGCAAAAACAGGCAGTGGCAAAACGGCGGCGTTTGGGCTGGGCTTATTGCAACATATTGATGCCAGCCGATTTCAGACGCAGTCATTGATTTTATGCCCGACGCGTGAGCTGGCCGATCAGGTCGCCAGCGAGTTACGCCGCCTGGCGCGCTATATGCCCAATATCAAAGTGCTGACTCTCTGCGGCGGCCAGCCATTTGGTGCGCAGCGCGATTCATTACAACATGCGCCGCACATTATTGTTGCCACGCCGGGGCGTTTGCTCGATCACCTGCAAAAAAACACCGTTACCCTGGATAACCTGCAAATGCTGGTCATGGACGAAGCCGATCGCATGCTCGACATGGGATTCAGCGAGGCGATTGATGACGTTATCCGTTTTGCGCCTGCCTCACGGCAGACCCTGCTGTTTTCAGCCACCTGGCCGGAAGCGATTGCCGCCATCAGTGGCCGCGTCCAGCGCGACCCGGAAACCATTGAAATCGATAGCGTCGATGCGCTGCCCGCCGTTGAACAGCAGTTCTTCGAGGTTTCCCGTCAGGGCAAAGCCGCACTGTTGCAAAAGCTCTTAAGCGAGCACCGTCCGGCTTCCTGTGTGGTGTTCTGTAATACCAAAAAAGATTGTCAGGAAGTGTGCGATGCGCTGAACGCCGCGGGGCAGAACGCACTGGCGCTGCATGGCGATCTGGAGCAGCGCGACCGCGATCAAACACTGGTGCGTTTTGCCAACGGTAGCGCGCGCGTGCTGGTGGCGACCGATGTCGCTGCGCGTGGTCTCGACATTAAATCGCTCGAGCTGGTGGTGAACTACGAACTGGCATGGGATCCGGAAGTGCACGTACACCGTATCGGACGTACTGCGCGCGCGGGTAATAGCGGCCTGGCAATCAGTTTCTGTGCGCCGGAAGAGGCACAGCGCGCCAATATTCTCGCGGAAATGCTGCAACTGAAGCTGAACTGGTGCAACGCACCAGCTAACGTCAAAGTGGTGCCGCTGGAAGCGGAAATGGCCACGCTGTGCATTGATGGCGGTAAAAAAGCCAAAATGCGTCCCGGCGATGTGCTGGGCGCGCTGACCGGCGATATGGGGCTGGATGGCGCGGACATCGGTAAAATCACCGTGCATCCGGCGCATGTTTATGTGGCTGTTCGCCAGAGTGTGGCGCGTCAGGCGTGGAAGCAGTTGCAGAACGGGAAGATTAAAGGCAAGAGCTGCCGCGTACGGCTGTTGTAAAATCCGCCTCTCTGCATGCAGCAGAGAGGCTGGGATTTATTTCACTTCAATGACGTTAAGACGCAGTTCATCGAGCTGCGCGTCATCTTCTTCCGGCTGCCAGCCAGCCGGTTGCAACGGGATCTCTTCGCGGTCAAACGCCAGGTCGCCGCCGTTGACCACTTCCGAACCATGCGTAATACCTTTGAAATCAAACAGATTGACGTCACTGAGATGCGACGGCACCACGTTCTGCATGGCGCTGAACATGGTTTCGATGCGCCCTGGATAACGTTTGTCCCAGTCACGCAGCATATCGGCAATCACCTGGCGTTGCAGGTTCGGCTGCGAACCACATAGGTTGCACGGAATGATCGGGAAACCTTTCGCTTCTGAGAAACGCTCAATATCTTTTTCGCGGCAGTAAGCCAGCGGGCGGATCACAATGTGTTTGCCGTCATCGCTCATCAGCTTCGGCGGCATGCCCTTCATTTTCCCGCCATAGAACATATTCAAAAACAGCGTTTGCAGAATGTCATCGCGGTGGTGGCCAAGGGCAATCTTGGTCGCACCCAGTTCGCTCGCCGTACGGTAGAGGATCCCGCGACGCAGGCGGGAACAGAGAGAACAGGTGGTTTTGCCTTCCGGGATCTTCTCTTTCACGATGCCGTAAGTATTCTCTTCCACGATTTTGTACTCAACGCCAAGCGCATCCAGATACTGCGGCAGAATATGTTCCGGGAAGCCCGGTTGCTTCTGATCGAGATTGACCGCCACCAGCGAAAAATTGACCGGCGCGCTTTGTTGCAGGTTGCGCAGAATTTCCAGCATCGTGTAGCTGTCTTTGCCGCCGGAAAGGCAGACCATGATGCGGTCGCCTTCTTCAATCATGTTGAAGTCGGCAATGGCTTCGCCGACGTTACGGCGCAGACGTTTTTGCAGTTTGTTCAGGTTGTACTGCTCTTTTTTGCTAATTTCTTGATTTTGCGACATGAAAAAGGCTCAATTCCGGTTTTTAGCGCCAGCCGGCAAGGCACCGCTGACAGACATACGCTATTAGGGCAGGATTGTATCAATGATTTGCTCCGGAGGCATTTTTCATTTTGAGTTATCAAGTGTGCGGATTTGCTGGGGGAGGTCGCCCAGACGGGACAAAGGCAGGTATACGTCATCATTTTGATGACGTTCTGTCTGTGGATGCCGTTCAGTTGAAACACGAATGAATGTATTAGCCTCCGTTAAAAAATGGCGTCAATAACGTATGCAAACACCATTGTTTGGTTTTTATGGTTCATTGATCTGAGAAAAATTATACATCCGCTAGTTTCCAGTAGGGTAAATTACTCGCGGTATATTTTTTAAATAAGCCACGATGGCTTACGGGTATTGAATCAATCAGAAATTGTCTAATATCGTCAAACACCCTTTCATTAGAAGAAAAATAGGAGTGGTATAGTTCGCCGAATTTTCCGTCAAACCCAGTAGTATCAATGGTATCTATATCTGTATGAACACAGATTGTCTTGCTTGAATCACCAACCAGAGGTGATTTATTCAACATCTTTGAAGCTTTTAATGCCTTGTCATTTTCATTGACATAAATAGTTATATGTGAAAATACGTTTTTAAAAAAATCGATGAAAATATCAAGAAATTCATTTTGGGTTATGTCTGCGGCGGCGAGGGCAGCACGCTTAAATCTTACGCAGGGCAGGGATATGTGGCTCACAATTTGTGATAGCAACATATTACCCATGCTGTGTGCAATAACGGAAATTTCAGTGTTTTCAAACAGAGGGTTGTTATCAAGCTCATCAAACAAGTTCGAAAATAATATCGCTGAGGTGATTGTGCTTGCTTTATCGTATGCATAATCTTTAATTTTCGAATAGGACGGCCAGCTCAATAGAAGTAACGGATTAGTTATTTTTAAATCATACTTTACCTGTGCGGCCTTAAATGCTGCTTCTTTAAAAGATACGTTATAACCATGCACAAATATTACTATTCTTTCTGAGTTATCGGATCCTGATAATTGTTGAAAGAACTCATCTTTTCCCATCCTCTCATGCGAATGAACGATGAAGTGCTTGTTTGGATCTTCTTTGCTAAAACTAATCCCCAATAAACGAAAAGGTTTTTCTATATAGCCAGGGCGATGAAAGTGTTTAGGTATTGAAACATTGATTACCCCGTAATTAATTTTCTTATCACGTTGCTCGTCATAGTATTTTCCATCATCGGATTCAACTCGTGTAGTTGCATAGTTTATTGGGACGATTTCAAATTTCTCTTCCTCGACAGTAACATAATTCTCGTCCAATGAGTAAATATTAAGCAGATCATCCCGATCGTCCCAGGGATATTGCATCAGAGAGTGAGCGATATATCGATGATAGTATTCCGGGAAGAGACAAATGTTAATTATTTCAGGGCTGATAAAACCAATTACATCCCGGTGGTACTGGGTCAAGTAATCGATGGCAACAACTCTTAAATAATAAAAGTCATTCTTTCGGTGGGTGATTCTTCTCCAGTTATCGGGGATGGTAATGCTTTCGGTTTGAATAATGTGAGCAATGATCTGGTCGAGAGTTTCTAAAGAGTACTCCGTGGTTTTGTTATTTTCCTCAATGAGCAATTTGCCATTGATAACATTAACTAAGAAAAAGCTCCTGCTTGATAATGTAACGTATTTTTTAGGGAGCTTATCTTTTAAATTGTTAATATTCACTATTATCATTTTCGCGTCCTCTGCTGTGAGTTTATGACCATCATACTAATGAAGTATTAAGAAATTCAGAATGTCATAGGCAACAAAGATTAATTACGATCGCTCCTGCATCTGAAACGAATACTCTTTTTCAACCCGGCAGATGCGCGTGATGAAGGAGTGATACCACTTTTCCCGTCCGGTTTTCTGCGCTATCGCATGCTCAGCGTTTGCTTTCCAGTTTTTAATCGCGTCAAGTGATTCCCAGTATGAGACGGTAATTCCCACTTCCTCACGCGCGGAATCGACACCGAGAAAACCCGGCTGGTTAATCGCCAGTTCCATCATACGATCGGACATTGCGCCATAACCGTCATCAACCGCTGTGCGCACGGAGGTAAAAATCACGGCGTAATAGGGCGTGGAAGGACTGTTTTTTGACATTGCGGTTTCCGTTATAAGAGTGAAAAAACTTATCCTGACAGATTATAAGAACGGCGGGCAGCTACCTGTTCAGGCGACTTTTTTTTCGGGGAATTTTCCTTTGACCACGCCATCGTAAAAGCGGCCTTTCGAGACAACGGTCAGAAAAACCGTGAAGATCCGCTCCGGAACGTTCTGATACTGATAAATGCTTTTATCGTGAAAACAGATTTCGAGCGTGAGGCTGCGGCTGTCATAACCAATGGAAGAAATGCGTGATGAGGTTACGGGATGATGTCGCATGCTGTTCGCTCCTTGCTGCCCGGGAAAACTGATTATTAACGCAGCTTGCGGATGGTGTCATGCGAAATCCGTGCGTTAAAAAAGCCACCGGCGTTAACCGGTGGCTTTTTAGGCAGCTCGTTTACTCGGTCGGGCTTTTCTCTGCTTTTCCGGCCAGTTGCGCGAGGAAGTCATAGCGTTTTTGCAGGTCGGCGGCGGCATCTTTCCACAGTTGCTCTGCCACTTCCGGCTGCTGCGCATTCAGACGACGGAAACGCTGCTCATTGAGCAGCGTTTCCGCCAGCGCGTCAGATGGCGGACGTGAATCCAGCGCCAGCGGGATTTTGCCTTCCTCTTCGCGGCGTGGATCGTAACGATAGAGCGGCCAGAAGCCGGTGGCGGTCAACTGACGCATCTGATCGTGGCTCAGCGCCAGGTCGTAACCGTGCTCTTCGCATGGGCTGTAAGCGATGATCAGCGATGGCCCCGGATAGGATTCCGCTTCCTGAATAGCTTTCACGGTCTGGTTCAACTGTGCGCCAAGGGAAATCTGCGCCACATAAACATGTCCGTACATCATCATGCTGACACCCAGATCCTTGCGCGCTTTACGTTTACCGTGTTCGCCAAATTTGGTCACCGCACCCAGCGGTGTGGCTTTTGATGCCTGGCCGCCGGTGTTGGAGTAGCACTGGGTATCAAGCACCAGAATATTGACGTTTTCGGTCAGACTCATCACATGATCCAGCCCGCCGAAACCAATGTCATAGGCCCAGCCATCGCCGCCAATCAGCCAGATCGATTTCTCAACCAGCGCATCGGCATCGGTCAGAAGTTGCTGTGCACCTTCAACATTGGCCAGCGCGTTACGCAGTTCAGCAACCTGTGCACGGCGAACGTCCGGCGAGGCCTCCTGCTGAAGTGCGGCAAGCAGTTCCGCCGGAATATGGTCGGCAAATTGATTCACCAGACGCATCACACGCTGGCGATGTTGATCGACGCTGAGACGGAAGCCCAGACCAAACTCGGCGTTATCCTCAAACAGCGAGTTCGCCCACGCCGGACCGCGCCCGTTGGCGTCTGTGGTATACGGCGTTGAAGGCAGATTACCGCCGTAAATGGATGAGCACCCGGTAGCGTTGGCAATCATCATCCGGTCGCCATACAACTGGGTCAGGAGTTTGATGTACGGCGTTTCACCGCAGCCGGAACAGGCCCCGGAATATTCAAACAGCGGGGTGATCAGTTGGGAAGTACGGATATCAATGCGTTCCAGCGTGCTGCGGTCGATCTCCGGCAGGCCAAGGAAGAAGTCATAATTCACTTTCTCTTCTTCCACATGTTCAAGGCGCGACATCATATTGATGGCCTTGATGTCCGGGTTCTGACGATCTTTCGCCGGGCAGACCTCAACACACAGATTACAGCCGGTGCAATCCTCCGGCGCGACCTGCAAGACATATTTCTGACCCCGCATATCGCGCGATTTCACGTCCAGTGAATGGAGCGTATCGGGAGCCTCTTCCATCGCTGCCGGAGAAACCACTTTCGCGCGGATCGCCGAATGCGGGCAGGCGGCGACACAGTGGTTACACTGGGTACAGAGATCTTCTTTCCAGATGGGGATCTCTTCCGCGATATTGCGTTTCTCCCAGCGGGTGGTGCCGACCGGCCAGGTGCCGTCCGGCGGCAGGGCTGAGACCGGCAGCGCATCGCCAAGGCCCGCCAGCATAGCGGCGGTGACGGTTTTGACAAAATCCGGCGCCGCATCGGAAACCACCGGCGGGCGGTGTGCGCTCAGCGGGTTGACAGGCTCCAGCGATACTTCGAACAGTGATTCACGCGCCAGCGCCAGTGCCTGCCAGTTGCGCTCAACCAGCTCCTGACCTTTGCTGCTGTAGCTTTTGGCGATCGCGCCCTGCAATTCAGCCAGCGCGCTGTCGCCCGGCAATATATTTGTCAGATGGAAGAACGCCATCTGCATTACGGTGTTAATACGTGCGCCGAGGCTGCATTCGCGGGCGATTTTCGCCGCGTTGACCACGAAGAAACGGGCTTTTTTCTGATTCAGCACCGCCTGAACTTCCTGCGGCAGCCGCGACCACACTTCCTCTGCGCTGTAGGGCGTATTGAGCAGGAAAATACCGCCCGGCTTCAGCCGTTCGGCCATTTGGTATTTATCGATAAACTGCAACTGATGGCAACCGACAAAATCCGCCTGCGAAACCAAATAGGCGGAGTTTATTGGTCTTTCGCTGACGCGCAAATGCGAAACCGTCAGGCCGCCCGCTTTTTTCGAGTCATAGACAAAATAACCCTGCGCATACCACGGCGTGGAGTTACCAATAATCTTGATATTGTTTTTGGTCGCCGAGACGCTGCCATCGCTGCCCAGCCCGTAAAATAGCGCTTCCAGTTTCGCGTGCGATGGCAGGGTGTTTTCCGGCAGCGGCAGCGAGAGATTGGTAACGTCGTCGTAGATACCGACGGTAAAACGCGGTCTGGGCTTTGCCGCGCGCAGCTCGTTAAACACCGCCAGCACGCATTCCGGGCCAAACTCTTTGGAGGATAAACCATAGCGCCCGCCAATCACTCGCGGCAGGGTTTCGCGTTCACCGTGATTAAAGGCTTCCGCCAGCGCGGTCATCACATCAAGATAAAGTGGTTCCGCCAGCGCGCCTGGTTCTTTGGTGCGATCGAGCACAGCGACAGTACGCGCGCTTTCCGGCAAGACCGCTAGCAGATGCGCGGCGCTAAACGGGCGATAGAGGCGAACTTTCAGCACGCCGACTTTCTCACCCCGCGTCAGCAACTCATCAACCACCTCTTCGCAGGTACCTATTGCTGAACCCATCAGTACAATTACGCGATCGGCCTGCGGATGTCCGTAGTATTCGAACGGCTTGTAGCTGCGGCCGGTGGCTTCGGCTAAATCGTTCATTGCCTGTTCGACGTGAGCGTAAACCGCGTTGTACCACGGGTTGGTCGCCTCGCGGGACTGGAAGTAAGTGTCCGGGTTAGCCGATGTGCCGCGAATGACCGGATGCTCCGGGTTCAACGCACGGGCGCGATGGTCGTCAATCTCCTGTTGTGGTAGCAGATTGCGGATAGTGTCGTCCGCCAGCGGCGTAATCTTGTTGATTTCGTGCGAGGTACGGAAACCATCAAAAAAGTGAATGAACGGCACGCGGCTTTTCAGCGTGGCAATATGCGAAATCAGCGCAAAATCCTGCGCTTCCTGCACGCTACCCGCAGCGAGCATGGCGCAGCCAGTCTGGCGCACCGCCATCACATCGGAGTGATCGCCAAAAATGGAGAGGGCATGGGTAGCCACAGTACGTGCTGCGACGTGCAGTACAAAGGGGGTCAGTTGCCCGGCCAGTTTGTACAGCGTCGGGATCATCAGCAGCAGTCCCTGTGATGAGGTAAATGAGGTTGAGAGTGCCCCGGTTTGCAGTGCGCCGTGGACAGCTGCAATAGCCCCGGCTTCCGACTGCATTTCAACAACGCGGGGCGTGTCGCCCCAGACATTCTTCAGACCGTTACCGGCCCAGGCATCAGCCTGCTCAGCCATCGTTGAACTGGGCGTTATGGGATATATGGCGATAACTTCACTGGTACGAAAGGCCACCGAGGCCACGGCGCCATTACCGTCAATCGTGATCATATGAATGCTCTCATTACTTAATTATATTCAGTATAAACAGCCAGCGAAGATAGATATTTGATCTGATGTACCTGGCCGGTATTTAGCATGTGAATGAATTCGTTGCGTTCTGTCAGATCGGGCTCAGGTGTTTCTTTTTTCATCAATCTGTGCGTTCTGAACGATTTTTTATTTTATTTTTTAATGCATTGCACTCCATCAACCGCTTCCTTCGAACAGAAAGCGTATCAGGCATGTTTCTGGTAACCGATTCACAGCCACGTCGCGCTATCGTGGAAAAATACACTGAAATGCAGCCAGTTATTTTCCCGTAAGTAGCACTCATTGACTTTGCTGGTGCTAATCCTGCGTAAAACGTCCTGCAACTCTGGCGCAAAGGTGGGGGAATCGCCAGCCAACCCTGCCCGCGAACGCACGGTTGCGCCGACGCGAGCAGGGCGCGGGTCAACAGGCACTTGCAGGAGGAAGCATTCATACAGCGCGTTTACAGGACGTGACAAGATAGCAGCATAGTGTTGGATTTTAGCGCCATGATGCCTGGCATATTTGATAAAATCGCCTGGGTTTGCTCTAACATTGGACGTCATTTTACTAATAATACCAATTGCCTGACATCTCGCGTCGTGGGTCATCAATCTAAAATAAAGCTTGCTATAAGTTGGTATATGTGTGACTAATGAGTGGTAGGTTTGTTCCACAGATGTAATAAAGCGGTTTAGTAAAGCAGTCCTCATCACAAGTGTTATCTATAGATAATTCTTCTTTTTGAGCCTCCTTATCGTTAATAATTTAATTCTGTGCGAAAACCCTTTTTCGCCGAAAGGCTCTATGTATATTGAGGAAATATTTATGTCTAACAAAATGACTGGTTTAGTAAAATGGTTTAATGAGTCCAAAGGGTTTGGTTTCATCACGCCTGACAATGGCAGCAAAGACGTATTCGTGCATTTTTCGGCTATCCAGAGCGGCGGTTTTAAAACGCTGAATGAAGGTCAGAAAGTAGAATTCACGATTGAAGATGGGCAAAAAGGCCCGTCAGCCGGGAATGTTTCCGCAATATAAATAGCATTCCCGGT
Source organism: Kosakonia sp. H7A (assembly GCF_003028445.1). Lineage (NCBI taxonomy): Bacteria > Pseudomonadati > Pseudomonadota > Gammaproteobacteria > Enterobacterales > Enterobacteriaceae > Kosakonia > Kosakonia sp. H7A. The sequence goes on from NZ_PYTZ01000002.1 coordinate 977,909, forward strand.
CCGCTATTAGCTCAGCACGGTTAGAGCGTTGCTTTATTTACAGAAAGCAGAGTCGGGGTTTGAGTCCTCGATAGCGGCCCGATTTTAACAAGATAACCCTGCCTCTCTGGCGGGGTTATTTATTTTCAGTATTGGTAACCTCTGTTTGCATTGCTCCTGCTTCCGGCTTTCTTTATTTAAGAATTCCCCCTCGGAAACTGACAAAACAACTTTCCAACATGTGTTCCCTTGTATGCGCTGTTGCGCCGCACCGCTGATGTAAATCAAAAATAAGAGCAAAATAAAAGAAGAAATAGCGGAGTTACGTTCTGTCGGCCAATCGTGTAAGCAACAATTTCGCTTCGAAGTACACATAGTCATGAACGTTAATAATGTGAAGCATCTGGTAGTACATCCTGCGAATTTATTATTGCATTTCAACCCACGTAATTTTTCATAGCTTCCTGGATACGTTTAAGTATCGCATACAGCATTTTACTTTCATTACGCCACTATGTTTTCGGATGCCAACAACATACGGGTTATGAATGATGGGTAAGACGTTGAGAACTGCATGGTTTCTACTGTTTCTGTCATTTTGTTCAGTTGCAGGCTATGCAGGTTCTTCTCCTGCCTTGCTTCACGGGCAAAAAAGTAGCTACGTTCGACATTCGTCAGGAGAGGGGGATATTGCCGAGAACCCTGATGAGCACGTCCGGGAATCGACTGAGCAATTCTTCCGCAGGATCCAAAGTTGAATTCCTCCTGTTTATAAAAAACACGTTATCAGCAACCTGCTCACCGGGCAGGTTTTTTTATTTCAGGCTGCGGGGATCCACTTCATGAATTCTTACAACCGGAGCCGATAGCACCGCCATCAAGGAGCCAGCCCGTAGTGCTTCGAAAAGGGCGTACCGCGAGGACAGAAAATCTCTGGTGAAGTGTGGGCAAGCCAGTTATTACCTGCTTCAGGCGATAAAAACGCAAAAAAATGTTTCTGCGGTGCATAAAGATGACTTTCAGCTCTCGACGTATTGCGCTGTGCTGCCTATTATGCTTGGGTTTCGCTTTAATAAAGGGAGAGAAGAGATGCGTTCTGCGTTTTGGGTGGGGTGCGCCGTTTTATTATTGTCGGCATGCAGTAGTGAACCTGTGCAACAGGCTACGGCTGCTCACGTTGTGCCAGGCATAAAGGCCGCGATGTCTAACAGCGGTCAGGCAAATTGCGCAATGATTGGCGGATCGTTATCTGTCGCGCGTCAGCTTGACGGTTCGATGGTGGGAATGTGTGCATTGCCGAATGGCAAACGCTGTAGCGAACAGTCGCTTGCCACCGGAAGCTGCGGTAATTATTGAGCGTTATTCGCGCGGGTATAAATCAACGTCTGCGAAGCGGTTGCCAGCGTTAGCTGGTCGCCGGTCAAATCGATCTGCGCGCCGTCACTCAGCATGCCCTGAATAGTATGATCCAGCTCGTTACGCTGCGGATCTGCGCACATCATCATGGTCATGCCCATGTGCTTCACGGTTAATGCGCCGTCAGAAAGTTTGCCCTGGCCCATAAAGCCGTTGCACATTTTGCCTGAGACGCGCAGATCCTTGTCGAAACGGATTTCCGGAGCCGGGCTCTGGTCTGATGTCGTCAGTGCTTTGCCGTTAAAGGTAGTCAGTACAAAACGCTGGTTAGCCAACTGTTCCGGTTTAAGGGTATCAGTGCGGGAACTGACACAGGCGGAAAGCGCAATGCTCAGCGCAATTAAAGGGATAATTTTTTTCATCTCTTCCTCTAAGAATTTTCCATTCAGGGCGGGGATTTTAACAGGGTTAGCCTGGGTGTCACTGGCCGTTAATCTTAAAACGGCTCCCCTGGCCGGGGAACCGCACAAACCGCTTAGAACAGCGCGTTCGGGCAACTTTCACCGTCACGTAACTGGCGCAGGTTTTCCAGCGTGGTCTCAGAAATGCTGGTCAACGCCTCGGCGGTCAGAAATGCCTGGTGGCCGGTGAACAGCACGTTATGGCATGCCGACAGGCGACGGAACACATCGTCCTGAATCACATCATTGGATTTGTCTTCAAAGAACAGATCGCGTTCGTTTTCATACACGTCCATGCCGAGCGCGCCAATTTTCTGTGTCTTCAGCGCATCAATCGCCGCCTGTGAATCGATCAAACCGCCACGGCTGGTATTGATGATCATCACGCCGTCTTTCATGCGTTCAAACGCGGTACGGTTCAGCAAATGGAAGTTTTCCGGCGTCAGCGGACAGTGCAGGGAGATAACGTCGGCCTGGGAAAACAGCGTATCAAGATCCACATACTCTACGCCCAGTTCCAGCGCAGCCGCGCTCGGGTAGGGATCAAACGCCAGCAGGCGCATACCGAACCCCTTCAGGATACGCAGCGCCGCAACGCCGATTTTGCCGGTACCAATCACGCCAGCCGTTTTACCGTACATCGTAAAGCCGGTCAGACCTTCGAGCGAGAAGTTGGCGTCACGAGTGCGCTGATAAGCACGGTGAATACGACGGTTGAGTGTCATCATCATGCCAATCGCATGTTCCGCCACCGCTTCCGGTGAGTAGGCAGGCACACGCACCACCTGCAGCCCAAGCTCTTTGGCCGCATCAAGATCGACGTTATTGAACCCGGCACAGCGCAGCGCGATAAATTTCACGCCCAGCTTTTTCAACTCTTCCAGCACCGGGCGGCTACCGTCATCATTGACGAAAATACAGACCCCTTCACAGCCGTTGGCGGTTTTGGCGGTCTTCTCCGTTAACAAAAAGTCGAAAAATTCAAGATCGTAGCCATAATGCTCGTTTACCTGCTGCAAATACTTTTTATCGTATTGCTTTGTGCTATATATCGCGAGTTTCATAAGGCTTTCTCCAACGGTTTCCTGCCTACATTATCACTGTTTAAAATTATTATGTAAACCTTCAAATTTTATTGATAATCATAGGCCTGATGAATGTGTCTACTCTCAGTATAACTGCCTGCACTGCCGACAGTATTAGCGCAGTTGCTTGAGAGTGCTGTTAGCGCTCCAGTTAATGATGAAGGCCAGCAGCACGCTGATAACCCATGGGATTTTCGAGTCGTGAAACACATTTGCACTGAGATAATCACCAAACGTGAAACAGGTGAAAATAGTGGCGCCCGCGAACCAACCGCGGATCAGAGAACCTTTAGTGAACATTCCTTAAACCTATAGCGTAATGATTTCGCAGCAATATCGTCCTCTGCTACTGAAAATGCAACAGCCAGACTATGATTAAAGCGGCTCGCGCTTTTAACAGGGCGGTTAAACATGTCACAATATCCGGCAGAATTGGCTTAATCACACGATAAATCAGGATATTAGCTACCCATGAAGGGTAAATACAAAGCCGCCATCGCACTGGTTTTATTATTTATACTGCTGCCGCTAACGTTACTGATGACGCTGGCGCAATGGGTGCCGACCCTTGCCGGGATCTGGCTGCCTGCCGGTACGCGCATCGCAATGGAAGAGCGTCCGCGCTTTACCCGGCATTCACTGAAAATTCCCGATCTGCGCTACTGGGTTGACGATTGCCAACTGGCGTGGCTCCAGAACGCTGAGCTTACCCATCCCAGCCGCTGGCAATTACACGCGGGCGCATTGACGATCAATAGCGCCTGTCTCAATAAGCTGCCAGCAAACGACACGCCATCAACCGCGCCGCGAACGCTGAGCGAATGGCAAGCGATGCTGCCTTACACCTGGCTTACGGTGGATCGGTTAACCATTTCGCCGTGGCAATCATGGGGCGGCAAACTGTCGCTGGCGTTGACACCTCAAATTCAGCAACTGAGTTACAACGGTGAGCGCGTGCAGCTTGAGGCCCGTCTGCACGGGCAGGCGCTGAGCGTTAACCGACTCGCGCTGCAGCTGTTTGATAACCAGCCGCCATTCACGCTTGGCGGTGAATTTACGCTGCCCGCCGTCCCGGATGGATGGCCCGTCAATGGTCATATGCAAAGCACGCTTACTCTGCCACAGCAACCCGGTCTGGTGGATGTTGATATGGAGTGGCGCGATAACGAAGGGCAGACGATTGTTATGTCGCGCGACAGCAGCGATCCGCTGCTCGACTTACCCTGGCAGGTGACCGGCGAGCAGCTCGCCATCAGCGATGGCCGCTGGAACTGGCCATATGCCGGTTTTCCGCTGAGCGGTCGCGTAGGGCTGAAGATCGACAACTGGCAGCAGGGGCTGGATAAAGCGCAGATAAGCGGTCGGCTGAACGTGCTGACGCAGGGGGAAGCCGGTAAAGGCAACGCCGTGCTGACGATTGGTCCGGGCCGGCTAAGCATGACCGACAACGCCATGCCGCTGCAACTGACCGGCGAAGCGAAGCAGGGCGATCTGGTGTTTTACGCCGTATTACCGGCGCAACTGAGCGGCAGCTTTGATGAACCGCAACTGGCCTTTACGCCCGGCGCGCTGCTGCGTTCGCGCGGACGGGTGATCGATTCACTGAATATTGATGAGGTGCGCTGGCCGCTGGCGGGCGTAAAACTGACCCGGCAGGGCATCGATGGCCGTTTGCAGGCAATTCTTCGTGCGCACGAGAATGTGATGGGCGATTTTCGCCTGCATCTCGATGGGCAGGCGCAGAATTTTTTGCCAGATAATGGCGAGTGGCGCTGGCGTTACTGGGGGGATGGCAATTTTACGCCGATGAACGCGCGCTGGGACGTTGCCGGTCGCGGCGAGTGGCAGGACAACACCATCACGCTGACCGATCTTTCAACCGGTTTTGATCAACTTCAGTACGGCACCATGCAAATCAGTACGCCCCGGCTGGTGCTGGATGAACCGGTGAAATGGGTGCGGGAGGCGGAGAAGCCACAGTTCAGCGGCGCACTGACGCTGGATGCCGGGCAAACGACCTTTAGCGGCGGTAGCCATTTGCCCGCCTCGCAACTCAAGTTCAGCGTCGATGGCGCCAATCCCACCGATTTTCAGTTTAAAGGCGCCCTGAGTGCCAATGCTATCGGCCCTGTACAGGTGAATGGCCGCTGGGATGGCGAAAGATTGCGCGGGCAGGCCTGGTGGCCGCGTCAGTCGCTCAGCGTTTTCCAGCCGTTGATCCCGCCAGACTGGAAGATGAAGCTGCTCAATGGCTCGCTCTACGCTCAGGTGGCGTTTTCTGCGGCGGCCGGGCAAGGTTTTGAAGCCGGTGGGCACGGCGTGCTGAAAAGCGGCAGCGTCTGGACGCCGGATAATGAAATCAGCGGTGTCGATTTTGTATTGCCTTTCCGCTACCGCAATGCTGCCTGGCAACTGGGTACCCGCAGGCCGGTATCGCTGCGCATTGGCGAAATTGTTAACCAGGTGACAGCCAAAAATATCACCGCTGATTTGCAGGGGGCCTGGCCGTGGAGCGAAGAAAACCCGCTCATTCTGAGCGATGTCAGCGTCGATATGCTCGGCGGTAAAGTGACCATGCAGCAACTGCGCATGCCGCAGCACGATCCGGCACTGGTGCGCATTAATCATATTTCATCCAGCGAGCTGGTCAGCGCGGTCAATCCGAAGCAGTTTGCGCTTTCCGGGCCTTTTGACGGCGCGCTGCCGCTGTGGCTGGATAATCCGCAATGGATAATTAAGGACGGCTGGCTGCACAACCCGGGTCCGATGACGTTGCGTATCGACAAAGATACCGCGGATGCGGTGGTGAACGACAACATGGCGGCAGGCGCGGCTATCAACTGGTTGCGCTATATGGAAATTTCCCGTTCCTGGACAAAGATAGATCTGGATAATCTTGGCGTGTTAAAAATGCAGGCTACCATTCGCGGCACCAGCTATGTTGAAGGCAAGAGCAGCACCGTGAATTTGAACTATACCCATGAGGAAAACGTCTTTACCTTATGGCGCAGTTTACGTTTTGGCGACAATTTGCAGTCATGGCTTGAGCAACATGCCGCGCTTCCCCAGGCGCGCTGTGCGAAGGGCGAAAAGTGTGAGGAAAAACAATGAAAACCCCGATAGCCGTGCCGGTGCTGGCAATAACTACCTTGCTGGCTGGCTGTACGCCGCGCATCGAGGTGGCGGCGCCAAAAGAGCCGATCACCATCAATATGAATGTGAAGATCGAGCATGAAATCCACATCAAAGTGGATAAAGATGTCGAAACCCTGCTGAAATCGCGCAGCGATCTGTTCTGAGGCCATCATGATGAAAAAACGACTGCTGATGGCATTGTTGGCGCTGAGCCTCGCCAGTGCAACCGCGCAAGCATTGACGCTGGACGAAGCCCGTTCACAAGGGCGGGTGGGGGAAACCTTAACCGGTTACATTGCGCCGGTAAGCCACGATAAAGAGACGCTGGCGCTGGTGGATCGCATTAACAAAGCGCGTGCCGAAAGCTACCAGCAACTGGCCGATAGCAACAACATTCCCGTTGATGATGTGGCGAAGATGGCGGGGCAGAAACTGGTGGATCGCGCCCGGCCCGGTGAATATGTGCAGGGCATTAACGGTAAATGGCTGAAGAAAGCGTCAGCGGCGCATTGATTTCATCACTAAGATGCTGGCGTAACCACGCCAGCGCCTGTTCCGCCCGCCGCGTTATCGGCCACTCCGCGCGGTGAATCAGCCACAGCGTATCGACAACGTTGACCGGATGGTTGTCAACCTGCAACAGTGCCTGGCGCGGAAAGGCCAGCCGCGCATAGCGCGGTAACACCGTAAAACCCAGCCCGCGTGAAACGGGTTCCGGTATCAGACCAATATGGTTAATAAAACCGCTCACCCGTATGCTTTGCATTCCCGGATTGCCGGGAAAACGGCGGCTGAGCAGCCGCGTCGCCATCGCATGTCCATCCGGGTGGCTGATAAACCCCAGCTTTTGCAGATCCTGCCAGCTACTGGCAGTACAGCCAGCGGGAAGCACTAATTCTAGCGGCTCCTCGGTGAATTTATGCGCCGTCAGACGCGTGTCATCTGGTTGTTGCGTGACCAACCCTAACTCGTAGCGGCTGGCCAGCACTTCAGCAATCACCGAGTGATTGGGCGATACGCGCAGGCGGATGGTCAGTTCAGGTTGCTGCTGCTGCAAATTGAGCAGCAGCGGGTAGATGCGCAACCCGATGCTGCCCGGGCATATGACGCTGATTTCACCGCCTGCTTTATCCTTATCTTCCAGACGATTTTGTAAACGCTTATCCGCCTGTTCCAGCTCCTGGCAATAATCGCGTAATGCGTTGCCTTGCGGCGTTAGCTCCAGCGTCCGTTTCCCGCGCAAAATCAGCGGGCCGGTTTGTTGCTCCAGTTGGCGAATATGCTGGCTGACCGCCGCCTGGGTAATGCCAAGCTTATCCGCTGCGCGGGTAAACGATCCGGCTTCAATCAGGGCGCTAAATGATCGTAAAAGCTGCGGGTTAAACATAATGAATATTTATAGAGTTCATAAGGAAATGCCTATTTTCATTATAATTAGCCCGGTATAGGCTTGTCCATCTGCTGAGCGTACAGCCCTGATTAACGTGGTGAATCCCCCTATGCGGCGGGGCGCTTTTGATCGTGAAGAACATTGCTGCGCAGGCTACGGGATCAAACGTAGCTTACCGGGAGGCACCCGGCACCACTCCTCAGTTCTGCTTTTTCAGGATCCCCTATGGACAATGCCGGGCTTTTATCGCGTGTACACATGTTGTACCTGGCGTCGCATAATTTGCGTCTGCTGATTGATCAAAAAATTAAAGACAACCACATCGGTTTTAATGGCTGGATGCTTCTCGTCTGTATTCGTAACGAACCGCAGATTGTGACGCAACGGGAAATCGCGCTGCGCATGGGGCTTAAGGAGCCCAGCGTCGGCGAGCTGATCAAACAGCTTATGAAACAGAAATTGCTGGTGCGCGCGGTCAATATCAGCGACCGGCGTAAATACGCCATCAAAATCACCGATCAAGGTGTGGTGATGTATAACGAGATCCAGCAGGCGCTACAGCCGCTGTTTCACACTATTTTTCCCGGGCAAATGGAACAGTTGGATGGGTTACTGCAAACGATCCTGACAGCGACAAAGCGCTATACGGCAGAGTAGAGCGGGGAGAAACCCTCCCACCGGATGGTGAGAGGGGGAATATCTTATGCAGCGACCAGGCTGTCGATAGCCGCTTTGGCGTCGGTCTGCGCTTTGGTAGCCACTTCCGGGCCGTAAGCGATGCCTTCAGCGAACACGAAGTTCACATCGGTAATGCCGATAAAGCCGAGGAACAGCTTCAGGTACGGTGCAACCAGGTCAGACGGGGTGTCTTTGTGGATGCCGCCACGGCTGGAGAGGATCACCGCGCGTTTACCTTTCACCAGGCCTTCCGGGCCTGCTTCGGTGTAACGGAAGGTCACACCAGCGCGAGCGACCAGGTCGAAGTAGTTTTTCAACTGCGTCGGGATGTTGAAGTTGTACATCGGGGCATTAATTACGATCACATCATGAGCCTGCAATTCAGCAATCAACTCATCGGAGAGTTTCAGCGCTTCCTGCTGGCGCGGCGTCAGCGGAGCATCGCTCGGACGCAGAGCGCCAACCAGCTCGCCATCCAGCACCGGAATCGGGTTTGCAGCCAGATCGCGAACGGTGATTTGATCGCCGGCGTGTTTCGCGCTCCACTGTTCAACGAAATAGTCAGCCAACTGACCAGACTGTGAGTACCCTGCCAAAATACTGGATTTAAGAACTAACACTTTACTCATGGGTGGTTCCTTTTTGTATTGATATGGGGTCGCCCCGTAATTCGTGACACTGTATGCACAAAATTCTGCGATGAATAGCGCAATATATCGAATCCTATGTTCGAATTTCTTGAACAAGGCAAGCCGTGCCACGATGTGATATTCTACGTCCATTAAGAACTTACGCAGTTTCCCGGCAGTGCTCTGCCCAATAACGTTATGACAGAACAACATACCTTAACGATTTCCGATCTATTGCCGCGTCTCGACACCCTGATGTTACGCGACAGACAACGCTTCGCTCGCCGTCTGCATGGCAGCAAGAAAGTTAAAAATCCTGAATCTCAGCAGGCACTGCTGCGGCAACTGGCGCAGGAGATTGCCGACGCGGCGGGAAAAGTAGCGCTGCGCGAAGCGGCGCGTCCGCAGATTGATTACCCGGACAACCTGCCGGTCAGCCAGAAGAAACAGGTCATTCTCGAAGCGGTGCGCGATAACCAGGTGGTCATCGTCGCCGGTGAGACCGGTTCCGGTAAAACGACCCAGCTACCGAAAATTTGCATGGAGCTGGGGCGCGGCGTGAAAGGCCTGATTGGCCACACGCAGCCGCGTCGTCTGGCGGCGCGCACCGTGGCGAACCGTATTGCTGAAGAGTTGAAAACGGAACCGGGCGGCTGCATCGGTTACAAAGTCCGTTTTAGCGATCATGTCAGCGATAACACGATGGTTAAACTGATGACCGACGGTATCCTGCTGGCGGAAATTCAGCAGGATCGTCTGCTGATGCAGTACGACACCATCATCATCGATGAAGCGCATGAACGCAGCCTGAACATCGATTTCCTGCTCGGTTACCTGCGTGAGTTGCTGCCGAAGCGCCCGGATCTGAAAATCATCATCACTTCTGCGACGATCGATCCGGAACGTTTTTCGCGCCATTTCAATAATGCGCCAATCATTGAAGTTTCCGGCCGTACGTATCCGGTGGAAGTGCGCTATCGCCCGATTGTTGAAGAAGCGGATGACACGGAACGCGATCAGTTACAGGCGATTTTTGATGCGGTCGATGAGCTCGGCCGTGAAAGCGCGGGCGATATTCTGATCTTTATGAGCGGCGAGCGTGAAATTCGTGATACCGCTGATGCGCTGAGCAAACGCGATCTGCGCCATACCGAGATTCTGCCGCTGTATGCGCGTTTGTCGAACAGCGAGCAGAACCGTGTTTTCCAGCCGCACAGCGGGCGGCGTATCGTGCTGGCGACCAACGTGGCAGAAACCTCGCTGACCGTGCCGGGCATCAAATATGTGATCGATCCAGGCACGGCGCGCATCAGTCGTTACAGCTATCGCACTAAAGTGCAGCGTTTGCCGATCGAGCCGGTTTCGCAGGCTTCAGCTAACCAGCGTAAAGGCCGCTGCGGTCGCGTTTCGGAAGGGATCTGTATTCGTCTCTATTCGGAAGATGATTTTCTGTCGCGCCCGGAATTTACCGATCCGGAAATTTTGCGCACCAACCTGGCGTCGGTCATTTTGCAAATGACCGCGCTGGGGCTGGGCGATATCGCCGCATTCCCGTTTGTCGAAGCGCCGGATAAACGCAATATTCAGGATGGCGTGCGCCTGCTGGAAGAGCTTGGGGCCATTACGACCGATGAGCAGCAAACCGCCTATAAACTGACGCCGCTTGGCCGTCAGCTTTCACAACTGCCGGTGGATCCGCGCCTGGCGCGTATGGTGCTGGAAGCGCAGAAACATGGCTGCGTGCGTGAAGCGATGATCATCACGTCGGCGTTGTCGATTCAGGATCCGCGCGAACGTCCGCTGGATAAAAAGCAAGCGTCGGATGAAAAACATCAGCGCTTCCACGACAAAGAGTCTGATTTCCTTGCCTTTGTGAACCTGTGGAACTACCTCGGCGAGCAGCAAAAAGCGCTCTCTTCGAATCAGTTCCGCCGTCAGTGCCGGGTGGATTACCTTAACTATCTGCGCGTGCGCGAATGGCAGGATATCTACACCCAACTGCGCCAGGTGGTAAAAGAGCTGGGCATTCCGGTGAACAGCGAGCCGGCAGAGTACCGCGAAATTCATATCGCGCTGCTGACCGGGCTGTTGTCGCATATCGGCATGAAAGATGCGGAAAAGCAGGAATATACCGGCGCGCGCAATGCCCGTTTCGCCATCTTCCCCGGTTCGGGTTTATTTAAAAAGCCGCCAAAATGGACCATGGTCGCGGAGCTGGTGGAAACCAGCCGTCTGTGGGGGCGTATTGCTGCACGCATCGATCCGGAGTGGGTGGAGCCGGTTGCGCAGCATCTGATCAAACGTTCGTACAGCGAGCCGCACTGGGAGCGGGCTCAGGGCGCGGTGATGGCGACAGAAAAAGTCACCGTTTACGGGCTGCCGATTGTCGCCGCGCGCAAGGTGAACTACAGCCAGATCGATCCGGCGCTGTGCCGCGAGTTGTTTATTCGTCATGCGCTGGTGGAAGGCGACTGGCAAACCCGTCACGCTTTTTTCCGCGAGAACCTGAAACTGCGCGCTGAAGTGGAAGAGTTGGAACATAAATCCCGCCGTCGCGACATTCTGGTGGATGATGAGACGCTGTTTGAGTTCTACGACCAGCGCATCAGCCTTGAGGTGATTTCGGCCCGTCATTTTGATAGCTGGTGGAAAAAGGCCAGCCGCGAAACGCCGGATTTGCTCAACTTTGAAAAGAGCATGTTGATTAAAGAGGGTGCGGAAAACGTCAGCAAACTCGACTATCCGAACTTCTGGCATCAGGGCAACCTTAAGCTGCGGCTGAGCTACCAGTTTGAGCCGGGCGCGGATGCTGACGGCGTGACGGTACATATCCCGCTGCCGTTGCTGAATCAGGTGAACGAGAGTGGCTTTGAATGGCAGATCCCCGGCCTGCGCCGCGAGCTGGTGATTGCGCTCATCAAATCACTGCCAAAACCGACGCGCCGCAATTTTGTTCCGGCGCCGAATTATGCCGAAGCCTTTCTTGGTCGCGTTACGCCGCTGGAGCTGCCGCTGCTGGATGCGCTGGAGCGCGAATTACGCCGTATGACCGGTGTGATCGTTGACCGCGATGACTGGCACTGGGATCAGGTGCCCGATCACCTGAAAATCAGCTTCCGCGTGGTGGATGACAAAAACAAGAAGCTGCTGGAAGGGCGCTCGCTGGCGGAACTGAAAGAGAGCCTGAAAGGTAAAGTGCAGGAAACGCTGTCTGCGGTTGCCGATGACGGCATCGAGCAGAGCGGGCTGCATATCTGGAGTTTCGGCACACTGGCGGAAAGCTACGAACAGAAGCGCGGTAACTATAAGGTGAAAGCCTGGCCAGCGCTGGTGGATGAACGTGACAGTGTCGCGATCAAGCTGTTCGATAATCCGCAGGAGCAACAACAGGCAATGTGGCGCGGTATCCGCCGTCTGCTGCTGTTGAATATTCCGTCGCCCATAAAATATCTGCACGAAAAATTGCCGAATAAGGCCAAGCTGGGCCTCTACTTTAACCCGTACGGCAAAGTGCTGGACCTGATTGATGACTGTATCTCCTGCGGCGTCGACAAGCTGATCGATGAAGCGGGCGGCCCGGTATGGACGGAAGAGGGTTTTGCCGCGCTGCATGAAAAAGTGCGCGCCGAACTGAACGAAACGGTGGTTGAGATCGCCAAACAGGTCGAGCAGATCCTCACTGCGGTGTTCAATATCAACAAGCGTCTGAAAGGGCGCGTCGATATGACCATGGCGCTGGGGCTGTCGGATATCAAAGCGCAGATGGGCGGGCTGGTTTACCGCGGTTTTGTGACCGGCAACGGTTTCCGCCGTCTGGGTGATACGCTGCGCTATTTACAGGCGATCGAAAAACGGCTGGAGAAACTGGCGGTCGATCCGCATCGTGATCGCGCGCAGATGCTGAAAGTGGAGCAGACGCAGCAGGCGTGGCAGCAGTGGCTGAATAAGCTGCCGCCCGCTCGCCGCGATGATGATGATGTGAAAGAGATCCGCTGGATGATAGAAGAGCTGCGCGTCAGCTATTTCGCCCAGCAGCTCGGAACACCTTATCCCATCTCCGATAAGCGCATTTTGCAGGCAATGGAACAAATCAGCGCCTGAGCGCATTCGGAAATAGCCTGATGGCGCTGCGCTTATCAGGCCTACGGTTTGCTTTTGTAGGCCTGAGGCGTAAGCCGCCATCCGGTATTTTTAGATGGCGTTAACCCACGCCAGCGTAAAACCGTCCCAACCCTTCACGCCGACGGTCTGCATGGCCGTCACCGTCAGGCGCGCATCATTGCCCAACATATCAATAAATTTACGCACGCCCTGCACGCTGGCGTCGGTGGTGGTTGGATTGGTCACTTCCCCGTTGCGCACCACGTTATCGCCAATAATCAACGTACCGGGGCGAGAATAGTGCAGCGCCCATTTCAGGTAGCTGGGGTTATTGGGCTTATCGGCATCAATAAAGATCAAATCGAACGGCGGGCGCTCGCCGAGATTTTCCAGCGTCTGCAATGCCGGGCCTTCCGCAACGGTAACCAGGTTCGCCACTCCGGCAAAATGCAGATTTTCGCGGGCAATCGCCGCATGCAGCGGTTCAGCTTCCAGGGTTAACAGTTCGCCGTTTACCGGCAGTTCGCGCGCCATCCATAGCGTGCTGTAGCCGCCAAGCGTACCGATTTCCAGGATTCGCCTTGCCCGCACCATGCGAACTAACAGCGCCAGTAATTGCCCCTGCATGGGCGAGACATCAATCGCCGGAAGCCCGGCGCGCTGGTTGTTCGCCAGCACCTGCTCTAATACCTCATCTTCCGGGATCAGTTTTTGCGCTAAGTATTCATCAACTGCGGACCACTTTTGCTGCATAACATCACTCCTGATTATCAAAATTCACTCAATTCCGGACCAGCCACCTCCCAGTGCCCGGTAGAGATCCACCTGCGCCAGCAGCAGGTTGTTTTTCACCTGTACCGCACTTAGTTGTGCAGAATATAAGGTGCGCTGGGCATCCAGCACATCCAGATAGGCGGAATACCCATTGTTGTAACGGTTTTGCGCAATGCGCAGCGTCTCCTGCGCGACCTGCTGTTGCCCCTCAAGTTCGCGCAGTTGCTCGCCAAGGCGGGTGATGGCGTCCAGACTGTCATTCACCTCTTTAAAGGCGTTACGCACGGTTTTCTCGTAGCTGTACAGCGCCTGATTCCGCTGCGACATGGAGACATCCACCTGCGCGTTCAGCGCCTGGCGGTTAAGCAGCGGGGCGAGAATACTGCCGCCAAGGCTCCACAAACGTAATGGGTTATCGAGCAGGCCCGGCAGGGTTCTGTCCTGCATACTGCCGGTCGCCGTCAGATTGAGCGACGGCAGCAGTTGCGCCTGCTTTGATGCCAGTGAGGCATCCGCCGCGACGAGCTGGCGCTGTGCCTGCACAATATCCGGACGCCGGTTTAACAGCGAAGAGGGTAATTGCGACGGCAACTTCAGCGGCGTCAGTTGCGCAAAAGTGTTGCGGCTGACCGTGCCAGGGTTGCTGCCGAGCAACAGACTCAGAGCATTTTCCTGCTGGTTTATCTGGTGCTGTAGCACCGGCACCTGTGCACGGGTGGCGCGCAGTTCGGAATCCGCCTGCATCAACTCCAGTTGAGAAGTATAGCCAGTCTCGTACTGGCGACGGGCAAGATTCCACGCTTCTTGCCGGGCTTTGAGTGTTTCTTGCGTGACGCGTAACTGTTCATCCAGCGACAACAGGGTGAGATAACCGGAAGCCACATTGGTGGCGACGGTCAAATCAGCGGCAGCGGCCGCCGCTTTTTGCGCCTCCAGCGAGGCATCCGCCGCGCGCGCCGCGCTGCGGTTTGCGCCCCAGATATCGACATCGTAGCTGGCCGTCAGGCTGCCTTTATAGAGGGTGCTGTGAATCGGCAAACCGGTCGCTGCCGATTGCGAACGTGCGCGCGTGCCGGAAAGCCCGGCATCAAGTTCCGGGAACAGCGCGCTGTTAGCGGCATAAACCTGTGCCTGGTACTCATTGACCCGTTCGCGGGCAATCAGCACGTCGCTGTTATAGCGCAGCGCCTGATCAACATAGCGGTTAAGCTGGCTGTCATGAAAACTGCGCCACCAGACGCTATCCGTTTTACCGATCGGGCCGCTGGCGCTGCGCCAGGCGGCCGGGATTTGCAGCGTCGGTTGGGCCTGTTGCACATCAGCAGACTGGCAGCCCGCCAGCGTAAAGGCGAGGGCAAGAAAGAGCGGGTGACACCTCATTTCTGCGGCTCCCCGGTATCAATGTACACCTGTACCGACATTCCCGGACGCAGGCGGGCAATGTCATCATCGTTACCCTCAACCTGAATGCGCACCGGAATACGCTGGGCGATTTTAACAAAATTACCGGTAGCGTTATCCGGGCTGATGGCGCTGAACTCAACGCCCGTTGCTGGCGAGAGGCTCTCGACACGGCCGTGATAACTGCGGCCATCGAGCGCATCCACGGTAAAACGTACCGGTTGGCCGACAACGACATCCGCCAGTTGCGTCTCTTTCAGATTGGCGATCACCCAGCGCTGCGATGGAACCAGCGAGGTAAGGTGCGTACCGGCAGTCACATACGCGCCAAGCCGCACGCTGATCTGCCCCAGTTGCCCGTCGCGCGGAGCGACAATGCGGGTGTTTTGCAGGTCGATTTGCGCCAGTTCCAGCGCTGCCTCGGCGTTTTCCACATCCGCTTGCAGCGACGCGCGGTTGACGATCGTGGTTTGCAGATCCTGGCGCGACATCTCCAGCGTCGCTTCAGCCTGCGCAATGCTGGCGGTGTTTTGCGCTGCCGTCGCAAGGGCGGCATCGCGCTCGCGAATCGACAGCGAACCGTCGGCGGTCAACGCTTTGACGCGTTTTAAATCCGCCTGCGATTTCAGATCCTGCGCTTTGGCGCTGGCCAGCGCCGCTTTGTTGCGTTCAATCACGGCTTCAGCGCTTTTACGTTGCTGAAGATTATTGGCCAGCGCGGCTTTTTTCATCGCTAGCGTCGCTTTGGCCTGATCCACCCGCTGGTGATAAATACGATCGTCGATCTGCATAATCAGATCGCCTTTCTTCACCCAGACAAAATCCTGTACCGGCACCTCGGTGATATACCCATTGACCTGCGGGCTGATAAAGGTGGTTTGCCCGCGCACGTAGGCGTTATCGGTAAATTCAGTATGGCGAGTGAACGGCGGCAATTGCCACGCATAGAGGATCACCAGTACACCGACGAGGCCAATGGCAGCGGCGGTGAAGAGGGAAACGTTGCGAACATTATTGCGGGTGCTGGCGCGCTCTTTGGCGGCATCCTGCT
Source organism: Kosakonia sp. H7A (assembly GCF_003028445.1). Lineage (NCBI taxonomy): Bacteria > Pseudomonadati > Pseudomonadota > Gammaproteobacteria > Enterobacterales > Enterobacteriaceae > Kosakonia > Kosakonia sp. H7A. The sequence continues at coordinate 993,949 of NZ_PYTZ01000002.1, forward strand.
GGCTCATAAACACTCCAGTAACATTATTATTTGGTCCCAGTCGCCCGCTTTAAGGCGAGGCGTGCGGTAATATTCAGGCGCAACAAGCGCCATAAAATCCAGATCAGCGTGGCGGCGGCGATACTGGCCGTCAGCAGATAGGTATCGTTGTAGGCCAGAATGTTGGCTTCCAGCGTGGAGACCGTTTGCAGTTGCGTCACGGCCTGGGTGCTCAGCAGCGAACTGTCGCCGAGCATGCTCTGGTACATCTGGCTGTAAAGCTGCAACCGGTCATTCACCAGCGGATTAAGGGTGGTGAGCTGGTCGGCCAGCAGGCTGGAGTGGTATTTCTCACGCCATGTCTGGAACGTACCGAGGATTGCCGAACCCAGCAGGCCACCAATGTTCTGGCTCATGCCGAACAGCACCGAAAAGCTGACCAGATTTCGCGGCTCAGCTATCACGCCGCCAATGCCAGCGAGCATCGCTGGCGCAATAAAAAAAGCGCTGGCAAAACCGAGTAAAAACTGGCTGATGATGAGCTGATTAGGCCGCGTAAGACTGGTGGAGTGGCTGTCCATTAGCGAAGCGATAATCATTAACACCAGCGAGAAGACAACTGGCCACGCCAGCCGCTGAGGCTTAATGGTCAGGCAACTGGCGACAATGCCGCAGACAATCCCCGCCAGAATCGACCACGCCAGTTTTGTCATCTGCTCATTCTGCAATCCCACGTATTGCAGCCAGCCGAAAACGCCGGTGTTCTGCTCTGCCAGCACGATGCGGATCAACAGCATAATCAGCCCCAAACGCACAATACTGCCGCTGGAGAGCCAGCGAGTATTGAGCAGCGGGTTGCTGCGGTTATGCTCAAAGGCAATCGCAGACACGATCAGCACTACCGCAGCCGCCAGTGCCCAGCCGATCCACGGTGCTTCGAACCACCAGTCAAGACGGCCCAGCGATAACACCGCGCACAGCAGCGCCATGCCAGGCGCCAACAGAAAGAAGGTGATGAAATCCTTCTTTTCGAACACCTTTTTACGATCCCCTGGCGGCAATTTCAGGGCGATCACGCAGCCCAGGGAGATAAGCGCCAGCCCCAGTTCAAACAGGTAAAGGCCGCGCCACTCATTGAGTTGCAGCAATTCGCTGGAGAAGAGGCGGGCCATCGGGATCGCCAGCGACGAACCCGTAATACCAATGGTTAATGCCTTCAGACGATGCTTCGCCGGCCACGCCTGGATCTGGTAGTAAATGCCGAGCGAACTGAGTGCGGCGGCGACCATGCCGTGCGCGGCACGGACGAACATCGCCGAACTGAGATCGTTAATAAACAGGTGAAAAAAGGTCACCAGCACATACAGCACCAGAAACCCTTCCGTGAAGGCGCGCAGCCCATACTGCTGGCGGAACTTTACCAGCAGCAGGTTGATAGAGATATTGGTCATCACGTACACCGCAGGCAGCCAGGCGATTTCCGTTGACCAGGCCGCGAACGTGCCCTGAAGGTTTTGCAGGTTGGCCGTCACCATGGCATTGCCGAGCGCGCCGGTCAGACAGACCAGCAGGCCAACAATACCGTAGGCAATACGGCGCGGCGTACTGTGATAAGGCGTTGAGGGAGAACCCAGCAACATGGGCTTTTCGTGAGCGGCCCATTCGCGCGGAGTGTACGGATCGCTTTTCGGCAAACGCATTACTTCTTAACCTCGCGAAGCAGGTTTCCCTGCGTTTTGTCGTTTATGGGAGAGCGTAGCTGCAGGCAGCGAAGTTCGCAGTTATCCCGGAAAAGCTTTTCACTCACTGAATAGTTAGGGTGCTAATGATATTGCTTGTGTCAATAAAGCTGATGCAAGTGTATAAGAAAAATATAGATTACCTTCGCACGGCGATCCGCTTAAGTGATAAAAACAACCGATATAAAGGTGACGCTGTCACAAATGAGTGCAATCACTATTTTACCCACCTCACCGTACGATAAAGCCTGCCTGCAATTGCAGGATGAGCTTTCCGCTACGTTGCAACAAATCACCGGAAGCAGCGGCAGGGCATCCTTTGATGCCAGCGCATGGGGTGAACGGGATATTTTTCTGCTGGCATGCAACAACGATATTGCTGTGGGCTGCGGTGCGCTGCGTGAAGTGTCGGCAGAAATCGGTGAAATCAAACGTATGTACGCGCGGCCTGAAACGCGCGGTGTGGGCGCGCAACTCCTGCAGGCGCTGGAAAGGTATGCGCTGGCGCATGGCTTTAAAACGCTGTGGCTGGAGACGCGTAAAATCAACCAGCGGGCAGTGGCGTTCTATTTACGCAATGGCTATCAGATCCGCGAAAACTACGGTCGCTATGCAGGGCGGGCGGAAGCCGTTTGCTTTGAGAAAAGATTGTCTGAGCGCTGAGAAATCAGGAAGCGCGGGCTTTTCTCCTGCGGCTCCTGTTTCGAGTGATCCCCGGTTATTTGGGGTTACTTCCGGTTATTCAAAATAGCGACAGAAACTTACCCGAACGGGATTCGGAGTGATCCCCTGTTCAGGACACACAGAGGCGTTAGTCTCTGACGGGTGTAGCAAAGGAGGTTTTGATGCAGATAACAACATTTCCCGCCTTATCGGAAACCACGCTGGCAGCGGCGAATACGCTGGGTGCATGGCTGGCACAAAATGATTTTGCCGGTAAACCCACGCCGGTACGCGCGGATGTGGTGATCCTCGCAGGTAATGCGGTGATGCCGACCATCGATGCGGCGTGCGCGCTGGCAGCGGCGCAGAACACGCCGCTACTGGTGACGGGGGGGGTGGGGCACTCCACAACGTTTCTGTATGCCGCCGTTGCGCGCCATCCCCGTTATAACGTGCTGCGAACGACCGGGCGCAGTGAGGCGGCGATCATGGCGGATATCGGGCGCCACTTCTGGAACCTTGCTGATTCACAGTTGTTGGTTGAAGATAAATCAAGAAACTGCGGCGAAAATGCGCGTTTCAGCGTTGATTTGCTGCTTTCGCAGGGGATAAAAGCGAAAACGGCAATGGTGGTGCAGGACCCAACCATGCAGCGCCGCACCGTCGCCACCTTTGCCCGCGTCAGCCAGCAGTGTGCCGACGCGCCGCACTGGCTAAGCTGGCCGGGTTTTACGCCGCGTTTATGCAATACGGCGGCAGGGCTGGCCTTCCAGCCGCAGCAGGAGGGGCTGTGGCCCGTGGATCGCTATCTGTCACTAATGATGGGCGAAGTTCCCCGCCTGCGTGATGACGCCACGGGCTACGGGCCGAAAGGGCGTGATTTCCTTGTTCACGTTGATTTTCCACCCGCCGTGGAAGCGGCCTGGCAGGTGCTGATTGCCGATGAGACCCTTGCCGCCGCGCTCGCCAGTCGTTCACTGTGAAAAATGCCCGTTTGCGCTAAAGCTGCAGCAAACGGGCATTATCCTCCCTCTGTTGTAATTTATTTGTTGCGAACTTGCTGGGTTTTTTATGAATCCACTCACAAAAGCCGATGCTGTGCCTGAGCAATACCTCGCATGGGGATAGATTTTTAACAATGAGTTTACTTGTTAAAAGCAATGTCATTACAGGAGCAGGTCATGACAGCACCCGTGCAACACCCGATGTTTATCGATGGTCAATTCATCAGCTGGCAGGGCGACAACTGGCTCGATGTCGTCAATCCGGCGACGGAAGAGATTCTGGCGCGCATTCCTGATGGCACAGCGGAAGATGCGCGTAAAGCGATTGCGGCGGCGGAACGCGCCCAGCCCGCCTGGGAAGCTTTGCCAGCAATAGAACGCGCAGGCTGGTTACGCAAAATCGCCGCGGGCATTCGCGAGAAAGCGCATGAAATCAGCGCATTAATTGTGGCTGAGGGCGGCAAAATTCAGCAACTGGCTGAAGTGGAAGTCTCTTTTACCGCCGACTACATCGACTATATGGCCGAATGGGCGCGCCGCTATGAAGGAGAGATCCTGCAAAGCGACCGGCCGAATGAAAATATCTTTATCTTTAAGCGCGCCCTTGGCGTGACCACCGGCATTTTGCCGTGGAATTTCCCGTTCTTCCTGATTGCCCGCAAAATGGCGCCAGCGCTGATTACCGGCAACACCATTGTGATTAAACCCAGCGAATTCACGCCGAACAATGCCGTCGCGTTTGCCAAAATCGTGCATGATGTCGGATTGCCAAAAGGGGTTTTTAACCTGGTATTAGGGCGTGGCGAAACGGTCGGCCAGGAGCTGGCAGCCAACCCGAAAGTGGCGATGGTCAGCATGACTGGCAGCGTTGGCGCAGGCGAGAAAATCATGGCGGCGGCAGCGAAAAATATCACCAAAGTGTGCCTCGAACTCGGCGGGAAAGCGCCAGCCATTGTGCTGGACGATGCGGATCTTGAGCTGGCGGTGAAAGCGATTGTTGATTCCCGCATCATCAACAGCGGGCAGGTGTGCAACTGCGCCGAGCGGGTTTATGTGCAGAAGGGCATTTACGACCGTTTCGTTAACCGTCTTGGGGAAGCGATGAAAGCGGTGCAGTTCGGCGATCCGGCGCAGCGTAACGACATTGCCATGGGGCCGCTCATCAACGCCGCTGCACTGGAACGTGTGGAACAGAAAGTGGCGCGCGCGGTGGCGGAAGGTGCGCGCGTGGTGCTGGGTGGTAAAGCGCCGGAAGGGAAAGGCTATTTCTATCCGCCAACGCTGCTGCTGGATGTCCGCCAGGAAATGGCGATCATGCACGAAGAGACCTTTGGCCCGGTGCTGCCGGTGGTGGCATTCGACACGCTCGATGACGCGCTGGCGATGGCCAATGACAGCGATTACGGCCTGACATCTTCCGTCTATACCAACGATCTGAATGCGGCGATGAAGGCCGTGCGCGGGCTGAAATTTGGCGAAACGTATATTAACCGTGAAAACTTTGAAGCAATGCAGGGTTTCCACGCCGGATGGCGCAAGTCCGGGATCGGCGGGGCGGATGGGCGTCACGGCCTGAACGAATATCTGCAAACCCAGATGGTGTATCTGCAATCCTGATAATGTATCGCCCCCGCCAGGCGCGGGGGCGCGTTTACACTTTGGTCGCTATCCATGCCATCATCAGCTCCGGCCAGACGGCGGCCGGCAACCCCAGCGCATCACGAATACCAAAACCGTGTTTCCCCTGCTCAAACAGATGCATCTCTACCGGTACGCCAAGACGGCGCAGCGCGGTAAACATCACCAGGCTGTTCTCCACTTTCACCGCTGGATCGTCCACCGCATGCAGCAGGAAAACCGGCGGTGTTTCGCTGTTAACATTCTGTTCGGGGGAATAATGACGTACCTGTTCGTCAGTCGGTGACTCGCCAAGCAGTTGCTGGCGGGAAATCGGGTGATCGATTTCAGCTTGCATGGTGATAACCGGGTAAACCAGCGCCATAAACGCCGGGCGCGCGCTCTGGCGGTCGATGTCGTCAGACGACGGGTAAACCACTTCGTCATAGCGTGTGCCGAGGCTGGCCGCGACATGGCCGCCAGCGGAAAAGCCCATCACGCCGAGCTTTGCGGGATCCAGCCGCCACTCCCCGGCGCGGGCGCGGATCGTGCGCATGGCGCGCTGTATATCCGCCAGCGGCGCATCCGCGCCTTCTGCATGCTGATCTGCCGGAAGCCGGTAGGTCATCACAAACAGGGTGTAGCCTTTGGCATTGAAACAGGGAGCCAGCGCGCTGCCTTCTTTATCCAGAACCACCCGACGGTAAGAACCGCCAGGCGTGATAAGAATCCCAACGCCGTTGGGGTTTTGCGGGGCGTAAACGGTGATTTCCGGGGAGCGAACGCCGGTGACTGAGCGGTCAAAGGGGGTTGGGCCGGTGTGAAACGTTTCGAGCTGAAAACGCACCGGGCTGGCGGCGGCGCCTGGCGCTTCTCCCTGCGGCCAGACGGGAAACGTACTGGCGTGCTGCACTGCGACATTCATCAACGTCAATAAATCTTCCGGGCTGATATTTCTCATGTCTCGCCTCGCCTGATGGCGCTTGCGCTTATCCGGCCTGCAATTAGCGCAGGCCGGGTAAACGTTGCCTCATCCGGCCTATGTGAACGTTAAAGCGCGCGGTATTTTTCCAGTACGCGCACGAGCTGGGTGACAAAACCGTACTCGTTATCGTACCAGGAGACGGTTTTCACCAGTTGCAGATCGCCCACTTCGGTGATTTCTGTCTGCGTGGCATCGAACACCGAACCAAAGTGGCTGCCAATAACATCGGACGAAACAATCTCTTCATCGGTATAGCCGAAGGATTCATTATTTTCAGTGGCTTTTTTCAGCGCCTGGTGGATCTCATCGACGGTGACTTTCTTCTCCAGAACCGATACCAGTTCGGTTACCGAGCCGGTTTTCACCGGAACGCGCTGCGCGTGGCCTTTCAGTTTGCCGCTCAGCGCCGGGATCACCAGGCCGATCGCTTTTGCCGCACCGGTGGTGTGCGGGATGATGTTTTCCGCTGCTGCGCGCGAGGCCCGTAGATCTTTACCGCGCGGCCCATCGACCAGCGCCTGCGTGCCGGTATAGGCGTGAATGGTGGTCATGGTCCCGGCTTTGATGCCGAAATTGTCCTGTAGCGCTTTGGCCATCGGCGCGAGGCAGTTGGTGGTGCAGGAGGCGACCGAAATAATGGTGTCTTCAGCATTAATGGTTTCATCATTGACGTTAAAGACCACGGTTTTCATCTCACCGGCAGGCGCGGAGATGAGCACTTTTTTCGCACCGGCTTCCAGATGCGCCTGTGATTTTTCAGCCGAGGTATAGAAGCCAGTACATTCAACGATGATCTCGGCACCGGCGCTGCGCCACGGGATATGTTTCGCCTCTTTCTCGGCATAGACAGTGATGCTTTTACCGTTGACGATCAGCGAATCTTCGGTGAAATCCACACTCCAGCCGAATGGGCCGTAGTTAGAATCATGCTTCAATAAGTAGGCCAGCACTTTGGGTGAGGTGAGATCGTTAATTGCGACAACTTCCGCGCTGCTGTTGGTTTCCAGCAGACGACGCAGTACCAGGCGTCCAATACGCCCGAATCCATTGATGCCAATTTTGCTCATAATTCACTCCGCTTTTTAGGTCATGATCACGTTATTACACTCCTCAGTGATAGCCTGGTGGGGATTGTTGGGCAAATGAATAGCGGGTAATGAAGAGTAAGTGACTGAATAATGAACAGGAAAAGTTAATGAATTTTTAAGGAAATACGGCTATGTTGGCGTTCTGTTATTTTTTCAGGATCGCCTTATGCGCAGTAAATATTCTTCCGTGCAAATCACCCTTCACTGGTTGGTGTTTCTGTTAATCGTAACCGCTTATAGCGCCATGGAGTTTCGCGGATTTGCGCCGCGTAGCTACCGCCCGTGGTTTAACATGGTGCATGTCTCCTGCGGTATTTCTATTCTTGTTCTCATGGTCGCTCGTTTGCTGGCGCGGCTAAAAAACCCGACGCCGCCGATTGTGCCCAAACCCTCGCCAATGATGACCGGGCTGGCGCATCTGGGCCATCTGGTCATTTATCTGCTGTTTATCGTTCTGCCTGTTATTGGCCTGCTAATGATGTACAACCGGGGCGGGCCATGGATCGCGTTCGGCATGGTGATGCCGTATGCGTCAGAGGCTAACTTTGATCTGGTGGATACGCTGAAGGAGTACCACGAATTTCTGGCTAATCTGGGCTATTTTGTTATTGGCCTGCATGCCGCGGCGGCGCTGGCGCATCATTACTACTATAAAGACAATACGCTGTTGCGGATGATGCCGAAAAAACGCAACTAATGGTTATCTGCCCGATAGTGCTAAACTTATCGGGTTAAAACAACGTATTTCGCCCCGCGATGCGGGGCTTTTTTATGGCGTAAAATGTGATCCTGCCTGGTTTTTCGCCGAGAAAAGCAGGGCGGAAATCACATTTTACGCCATCTGTGCTGTGCTGAATTCGTACAAGCCGTGTAGATAGTATATCTATTATAGAAACACTTTGATAAGTGGAGGGGATATGACACAGCCTGTACAGGACTCTTTCGATCGCGCGACCGAACAGGAGCAGGTGGCCGGATCGCGTAAATTACGCAAAGTGCTACTCGCCACCGGGATCGGCCATTTTGTGGAATGGTTTGATTTCGGCTTGTACGGCACGCTGGCCGCGATTATCGGGCTGCAATTTTTCCAGTCCGGCAATCCGAGCGTTGCGTTGCTCTCATCATTCGCGGTATTTGGCGCGGGCTTTATTATGCGCCCGCTGGGCGGATTATTCTTCGGCTCGCTGGGCGATCGCAAAGGGCGGCAGAAAGTACTGGCGACTGTGATCCTGCTGACTTCCGGGGCGACATTCGTGATGGGTTTGTTGCCCACTTATCACCAGGTGGGGATCACCGCCACTGTGCTGCTGGTGATCACGCGCCTGGTGCAGGGCTTTGCCGCCGGGGGCGAAAGCTCCGGGGCCACAACTTACCTGGCGGAATACGCCCCGACAGAACGCCGTGGTTATTTTACCTGCTGGATCGATAACTTTGGCTTTATGGCGTTCGTGGTCGGTTCCGGGCTGGTTTTTCTGCTGACCGCAACACTTGGCGAAAGCACAATGAACGACTGGGGCTGGCGTATCCCATTCCTGATCGCCGGGCCGCTGGGCTGGGTGGGGCTGTATCTGCGAAAACATCTGGAAGATTCGCCGGAATTTATTGCCGCCATGAAGAGCGGTCAGACATCCAGTGCGCCGCTGCGCAAAGCGGTGACCACCGCCTGGGGCGCGTTGCTGTTCTGCGTGGGTTTTGTGGTGATCAAGGCCGTCGGGCACTGGACGCTGCAAACGTTCATGCCGAGTTATCTGGCGACCGAGCTGCATTTTTCCAAACTCAATGCCTATGCCATCACGACTATCGGGCTCTTTTCCGTCGCGGTTCTGGTGCCGTTTATGGGCTATCTGTCGGATAAATATGGTCGCAAGCCGTTGATGCTGACGGGCTGCGCCGGGTTTATCCTGCTCAGTTATCCGGCAATGATGGTGATGGCGAACGGGGACGTGCTGTCGGCGGTGCTGGCGATGGTGATGCTCGGCGCATTTATTGCCGCCTTCGACGGTGCCTGTACGGCGGCGATGGCGGAACTGTTTCCGACCAGCGTGCGCTACGGCGGCTTGTCTATTGCTTATAACTTTGCGGTCGCGTTTTTCGGCGGGATCACCCCGTGGTTTTCGGCGTGGCTGATCACCAGCACCGGCGATAAATTCTCACCAGCTTTTTACGTAATGGCCGCTGCGCTGATTACCTTCCTTACTGTGCTGCGCGCCCGGGAAACGGCCGGGTTGCCGCTGAAACGTTGAATGTCGCCCCGGTGAGATCTTCCACCGGGGTTTTTATACATGCGTGGTTGAATATGATGGGCGTAGCAGTTCGCGCCCCATCAACATTATTCGATTGCAGGGTAATAATTAAATTAATAAATAATCACTTGATCATTTTTATACCGTAGGGGCAAAGATCGAATTCACAGGTTTTTTGATGTTCACACGTTCTTAACGAAATATCCTCATTGCCCGGACAGTGACAGCCTTTTTTTAGTGTTTGCCAGACGGCGGGAAAAAAGGGCAGGGTATGAATAATGTTAAAGTCACATGTTTTTCCATTGACGGTGAGGTGTTCCTTGTACGTATGTAATATGTTATCAGGGCGTAAAAAATAATTACCTTTATACCAGACAATGACCGCCAGCTCTGGTGTGTTGCGGGCCAGGGCGAAAGCGGTTTTGGTCGTTGGTGATACCAGCATTTCCGTAATATTCCAGCGCATAGCTGCTCCTTGCGGCTAATTTAATCTCCTGAATAAGAAAAATCTTAACAAATAAGTAAGTGAGAACCTAACCCAATTAATATATTTAATTTAAATAGCTAAAGCTGGGATATATTTAATAAGCTTTACAATGGATCTTGATACAAAACAAAGTTGAGAGGGTTTTGATTGTTGTCTTGCGAGTTATTCAAGCAGCGAGAATTAATTACATTCTGATATTGTTGCGTGGTTAATTAAAACTCACGAAAAGATAACAAATTACGAACAGTATTGGGCTTTATATAATATATTTGAAAGGTCGTTTTAGTATATTTATTAAGTTATATACCGGGTTGCTAATCGATCCCCACACCCATTTTTATACTTTCCCGGCGGCCTTCCTGTACCCGTACAAAACTTACCGTTTACTGCGGATGATGTTCTTATGTACCATACCCCCCTATAGTATGCAGGAGGTTACATGCCCCATTCACCAGAAGACAAGAAACGCGTTTTGACGCGAGTGCGCCGCATCCGTGGTCAGGTTGATGCGCTGGAACGTGCGCTGGAAAGCGGCGAGCCCTGCATCGCCATTTTGCAGCAAATTGCCGCCGTGCGCGGCGCAGCTAACGGCCTGATGGGCGAAATGGTTGAAATTCACCTGAAAGATGAGCTGGTCAACGGCGACACCACTGCGGAGCAGCGTGCGGTTCGCATGGCAGAAGTCGGTCATCTTTTGCGCTCTTATCTAAAATAAGCATCAAGGTATTCACAAAAAGGAAGAGACATATGAAATCACGTGCAGCCGTTGCCTTCGGGCCGGGTCAACCTCTTAAAATCGTCGAAATCGACGTTGCGCCGCCGAAAAAGGGCGAAGTGCTGGTCCGTATCACGCATACCGGGGTGTGTCATACCGACGCGTTTACGCTCTCCGGTGACGATCCGGAAGGGGTATTCCCGGCGGTGCTCGGCCATGAAGGCGGCGGGATTGTGGTTGAAGTCGGCGAAGGCGTGACCAGCCTGAAACCGGGCGACCACGTTATTCCGCTGTACACCGCAGAATGTGGTGAATGTAAGTTCTGTAAATCCGGTAAAACCAACCTCTGCCAGGCCGTACGCGCCACACAGGGGAAAGGTCTGATGCCGGATGGTACCACCCGTTTCTCTTACAACGGCGAGCCGATTTTCCACTATATGGGTACCAGCACCTTCAGCGAATACACCGTCTGCGCGGAAATCTCGCTGGCAAAAGTGAACGAGCAGGCGCCGCTGGATAAAGTTTGTCTGCTCGGCTGCGGTGTTACCACCGGTATCGGCGCGGTGCACAACACGGCGAAAGTGAAAGAGGGCGATACCGTGGCGATCTTCGGTCTCGGCGGTATCGGTCTGGCGGCGATTCAGGGCGCGGTTCAGGCGAAGGCCGGGCGGATTCTGGCTATCGATACCAACCCGGATAAATTCGCGCTGGCGAAAGAGATGGGTGCAACCGACTTTATCAACCCGAAAGATCACGACCGTCCGATTCAGGATGTGATTGTCGAGATGACCGACGGCGGCGTTGATTTCAGCTTTGAATGTATCGGTAACGTCAACGTTATGCGTTCTGCGCTTGAGTGCTGCCATAAAGGCTGGGGCGAAAGCGTGATCATCGGTGTCGCGGGCGCGGGCCAGGAGATCAGCACCCGTCCGTTCCAGCTGGTGACCGGTCGCGTATGGCGCGGTTCCGCGTTTGGCGGCGTGAAAGGCCGCAGCCAGTTGCCGGGCATGGTGGAAGATGCGATGGCGGGCAAAATCCGCCTCGATCCGTTCATCACCCATCGCATGCCGCTGGAGCAGATCAACGACGCGTTTGATCTGATGCACGAAGGTAAATCTATCCGTACCGTTATCCATTTCGGCGATAATTAATCCTGCTTCACGCCAGCGGTGTAACCGCTGGCGCTACCAATGTCCAAATCTGTGACCGCTGTTACGATTTTCTCCATAAGAAAAATCCAATTATTGCCGATGCATATATATCATCGTGATGAATGCATTAGACAAATATGAGAGTCGATAGCCATGGATAACAAAGCAGCAATGCAAAGCATTGGATTTATGCACAATATTCGATTGGTTCCCCTGTTTTCCTCCATTCTCAGCGGTATTCTGGTGCTGTTTGCGCTCAGCTCCGGCCTGGCAGGATATTTTATGATGCAAGCGGATCGCGATCAGCGTGATGTGACGCAGGAAATCCAGGTTCGCATGGGATTATCTAACAGTTCTAACAACTTACGTACAGCTCGTCTTAATCTGATCCATGCCGGCGCGGCAAGCCGTATCGCCGAAATGGACGACATGAAAAATAACGTCGCGCAAGCGGAAAAACGTATTCAACAATCGCAGGATGGTTTCAAGGTCTATATGGCGCGCGAAGTTAAAACGCCTGAGGACGTTGCGCTGGATGACGATCTGACTCGCCTGTTTAATGCCTACATCGCAGGCATGCAGCCGATGCTGAAATACGCGAAAAACGGCATGTTTGAAGCCATCATCAACCATGAAAGCGAACAGGCGCGCCAGCTTGATGCCGCGTATAACACCGTGCTGCTGAAAGCGATTAAGATCCGCACCGATCGCGCAGAACATCTGACAGAGCTGGCGCACAGCCGTACGCAATTAGGGCTTACTTTTATGGCCGCTGCCTTCGCCTTTGCACTGGTGTTGACAGTCATCACCTTCATCGTACTGCGCCGCGTGGTGATCAACCCGCTGCAACGTGCGGCGCAGCGTATCGCGCGCATTGCCTCCGGTGATTTGACCGTTGAGGATGAACCGACTGGCCGCAGTGAGATTGGCCGTCTGAGCAGTGATTTGCAGGCGATGCAGCATTCGCTGGTTACCACCGTCGCTACGGTTCGCCAGGGCGCGGAAGAGATCTATAGAGGAACCAGTGAAATCTCCGCCGGTAATACCGATCTCTCTTCGCGTACCGAGCAACAGGCGGCGGCAATTGAAGAAACGGCTGCCAGCATGGAACAACTGACCGCGACGGTGAAACAGAACGCTGACAACGCACACCATGCCAGTGGTCTGGCGCGTGACGCCTCCGGCAAAGCGACCAAAGGCGGGCAAATTGTCTCCGGCGTGGTGCAGACGATGGGCAACATCACCACCAGTTCACGCAAAATCTCTGAAATTACTGCGGTGATCAACAGCATTGCCTTCCAGACCAATATCCTGGCGCTCAACGCCGCCGTAGAAGCGGCGCGTGCCGGTGAACAGGGCCGCGGCTTTGCCGTGGTGGCCAGCGAAGTGCGTACGCTGGCGAGCCGCAGTGCGCAGGCGGCAAAAGAGATCGAAGCGCTGATCAGTGAATCCGTCAGCCTGATTGAGCAAGGTTCCGGTGAAGTGGTTTCTGCTGGCGAAACGATGGATGAGATCGTGACGGCGGTGAAACGCGTAACCGATATCATGCTGGAAATTGCAGCGGCATCCGATGAGCAGAGCAAAGGTATCACCCAGGTGAGCCAGGCGATCACGGAAATGGACAACGTAACGCAACAAAACGCCTCGCTGGTAGAAGAAGCGTCCGCCGCAGCCGCTTCGCTGGAAGAGCAGGCCGCGCGTCTGACCGAAGCGGTAGGCGCTTTCCGCCTGACCGGTGCTGCGCCGCAGCGCCAGAACAGCACATCTTCGCCAACGGCAAAACCGTTTAAACCGCAGCGCCCTGCGCTGGCAAACGGCGATAACTGGGAAACCTTCTGATAATCCGCAAAAGAAAAGAGGCCGTAAGGCCTCTTTTTCTATCCAGCGCTAACGTCGTTATATAAAGCTGTCGTCATCATTGCTGTAGTCGTTGTCATCAAAATCATCGTTCTGCCAGGCGTCGTTATTATTGCCGAACTGATCGTCCTGGTTGAGGAAGCGGGTGTCAGAGACGTTATTAAAGTCGCCGTATTGATTGGCGGTAAACGGATCACCACCGGCGGGTGTTGCCGGTTCTTCGATGATATTCACGATCTCTTCCGGCCGCGATTGATGGAACATACTGGTCAGCATCTCGGCCAGCACGACGCCACCGGCCACGCCAGCGGCAGTTTGCAGCGCGCCAGCCATAAAACCGCCGCTGCGGGGAGCCGGGGCCGAAGCCGGCGCTGCCGCCCGTGAATAATCCTGTGCCGGTGGTTGTTGCGGCTGGGCATTCCAGCTATTGGCCGGCTGCGGGTTGCTTTTCCCGCCGCCAAACAGGCCGCCGAGGAAACTGCCACCCGTCGAGGGTTTGCTTTTTTGCGCGGCTAATTCGCTTTCAAGCTCCTGAACCCGCGCTTGCAGGCGTTTCAGCGCCGCTTCCTGAATCAAAATCGATTGCGCCATATAGTAGGGGGCTGCAGGCTGCTGTCTGACGAATTCCGCGATCTGACGCTCGGCATCTGCATCCCGTTGACTGTTTTGTTGTCCGGTCTGTTTCAGACGTTCGAAAAGGCCGTTGATAAGCTGCTGTTCTTCATATTGCATGACAATAACCTTCCGCTCTCCAGGGTGGATACTATGTAGTTTATCAGCGGCGGCAATCTGTGTCTGGCGAGTGAAATGTTTGTTTAAGATTGGTTGCAGGTTGGCTGAAACTCGCCCTGCTTTCGGGGGCCGCGGACGAAAAAAAAGCCCGCATCAGCAGGCTTTTTTATCACCATCACAACTTATTGCTTATCGGGAAGCGCATAAGCAATCACGTAGTCACCGCGATCCGGTGACTGACGTGCACCGCCCGCATTGATAATGATGTATTGCTTACCGGTTTTCGGCGACACATAGGTCATCGGGCCGGACTGGCTACCCACCGGCAGGCGGTCTTTCCAGATCTCTTTCCCGGTGGCGGTATCAAACGCGCGCAGGTAGAAATCCTGAGTACCGGCAAAGAACAGCAGGCCGGACTGGGTGGAAAGTGACGCGCCCAGCGTCGGCATACCGATTGGAATTGGCATATGCATGCGGATACCCAGTGGGCCGGTATCCTCTACGGTACCGACCGGAACCTGCCACACCAGTTTCCCGGTGGAGAGATCGACTGCAGACATCGTGCCGAAAGGCGGCTGCTGGCACGGAATACCCAGCGGCGAGAGGAAGCGCTCGCGCATCGCGCCAAACGGCGTACCGTCCATCGGCACAATCCCCATCTCAATACCGCTGGCGTTTTTCGCGACGTTTGCACGCGGCACCATATAGTTCGCCAGCCCCAGACGCATATCGTTAACAAACATCAGGTTATGGTTCGGGTCGAGCGACACGCTGCCCCAGTTCATTCCGCCCAGTGAGCCAGGGAATTGCAGGGAACGATCGAGACCCGGCGGAGTAAAGACACCCTGGTGGCGCATCGATTTAAAGGCGATACGGCACAACAGCAGGTCGATCGGCGTCGCACCCCACATATCAGACTCTTTCAGCGTCTGGTTGCCAATCATCGGCATACCAACCGAGTAAGGCTGCGTGGGTGAATAACGCTCGCCCTGCACGTTGCCCGCCGGAACCGGACGCTCTTCCACTTTCGCCACCGGCTCGCCGGTTTCACGGTTGAGCATAAAGATCATGCCCTGTTTACTGGTCTGCACCAGTACCGGCGTGGTGTGGCCTTTGCCATCCGGCAGGTCGAACAGCGCGGGTTGTGAAGGCAGGTCGAAGTCCCACAAATCGTGGTGTGTGGTCTGATAGTGCCAGCGCACTTTTCCTGTGGTGGCATCTACAGCAACCACTGAAGAGCTGTATTTATCGTCCAGCGCGGTACGTTCACCGGCCCAGAAATCCGGGGTGGCGTTGCCGGTTGGCAGATAGATCAGGTTCAGTTTGGCGTCATACGACATCGCAGACCAGACGTTCGGCGTACCGCGTGTATAAGTCTGGCCTTCCGGCGGCAGTCCGGTGATCGCCGGGTTGCCCGGATCCCACGCCCACGCCAGTTTACCGCTGTGAACGTCGTACGCACGAACAACGCCCGGCGGTTCGCCTGTGGAGAAGTTATCCGCCACGCGACCGCCGACCACCACCACATTCCCGGCGACCAGTGGCGTCGAGGTTTGCTGGTAGTAACCCGGTTTGATTTCGCCCATGCCAACGCCCAGATCGACCACACCGTGGTCGCCGAAGTCATCACAGACTTTGCCGTTATCGGCATTAATCGCAATCAGGCGTGCATCGGTGGTGGGCAGGAACAGACGACGCGGGCAGGCAGCAGGCGAGGTGCTCTGTGCCGCAGCCTGCGCCTGGCTGTCTTCGTAATAGCCCAGGCCGCGGCAGCGTTGCCAGTTTGGCGCAGTAGCTTTCGAATCGTAGCGCCATTTCTCTTTGCCTGAATCCACATCCAGCGCCAGCACTTTACTGTACGGCGTACAGACATATAGCGTGTCGCCAATTTGTAGCGGCGTATTCTGATCTTCCGCGCCAGAACCGTTGCTCTGCGGGATATCTCCCGTGTGTGCGACCCAGGCGACTTTCAACTGGTTAACGTTTTGCTTGTTAATCTGATCCAGCGCGGCGAAGCGATCGCCGTGGGTGGTGTTGCCCCAGTGTTTCCAGTCCTGCTGCGCCGTCCCGGCGGCAACAGGTTTCACCGGAACTGCTTCCGTTGGCGCGATCACATTCCATGTTTTGAACATGCCGCCTGCGCTAACCAGCAGCAGCACCGCCAGTACGCCTGCCAGGCTGAATGAGGATTTACGCAGCGGCGTCGCACGTTGTTGCGCACGCAGCAGCGGCCACAGCAGTGCAGCCAGCAAGGCCAGCACGCCGAAAGTAAACAGGCGCGAGAACAGCGGCCAGAATGACCAGCCAGCGTCGCTGACTGCCCAGAAAAGAGAAACGATAAATGCCAGTGCGTAGAGCAGAATACCGCTGGGGCGGTTTTTGATAATCAAACCTGCCGCCACCACCATCACGATGCCCATGATGAGGAAGTAGGGACTGCCGCCGACGGCGACAAGTTTATAACCGAGAATGCCAATCGCCAGACCGATAACCATCATCAGTACGGCCAGTAACCACTTCAGGACGCTTACCATCCCGCGTGGCGTATTACCAGGTGCCATGTTTTTCTCCTGAAACCCATTCGTGTGCGGAACGGCAAACGGTAACCGTCCGAACCAAATGGATAATTTTTATAGGGGTATTGTTATGAATGAAGGTTAAATTACTTTCTTTGTCACAAAACGAAGCACCATTGTAAACATAAATGAACCATATGGTGAATCGAAAGTATGATGATTCTGTTAAATTATTATTCGAAGTTGTTAAAACCTGGCGCGGGTAATGAGCAAAAAGCCCGCAAAATGCGGGCTGGAAGGTCAGGCTATACGCAGGGTTGCGCGCGTTTGCGCCGGAGTGACGCTCACGGGGATCGATTTTGAGGTGGGTGTCCCGGTGCCGTCGCCAAAGCGGGTCAAAGGAACCAGCGGGTTCGTCTCCGGGTAGTAAGCTGCAAGGTTACCGCGCGGGATATCGTAGGCGACGAGGCGGAAATCCTCCACGCGGCGAACCACGCCATCAGTGGCCTGGGTTTCAATATCCACGCGATCACCATCGCTCAGTCCCAGCGCAGCAATATCGGCCGGGTGCATAAACAGCACATCGCGCTGACCATAAACCCCGCGATAACGATCGTCGAGGCCATAAATGGTGGTGTTGTACTGATCGTGCGAGCGTAACGTCTGTAACACAAACGGCGCGATAATTTCCGGGCAGACCGCGTCAGGCAGCGCCGCAGCGCTGAATTCCGCTTTCGCGGATGGCGTATTGAAACGCAGCTCCGCCGCCGCATTGCCCAGCCAGAAACCACCGGGTTCGTCGCAACGGGCATTGAAATTCTGAAAGCCAGGGATCGTAGCGGCGATATGGTCACGAATCAGGTTGTAATCGGCGGCCAGCGCCAGCCAGTCGAGTTGCGCTGTGCCTAAGGTCGCATGGGCAATCCCGGCGACAATCGCTGTTTCCGAGCGCTGCGTTGCCGCCAGCGGTTTGCCGATCCCTTCGGAAGCATGCACCATGCTGAAGGAGTCTTCGACAGTGACAAACTGGCGGCCTGAGGCCTGAACATCCTCTTCGGTGCGGCCCAGCGTTGGCAGAATAAGCGACTGTTTACCCGGCATTAAATGGCTGCGGTTGAGTTTGGTGCTGATATAGACCGTTAGCCCGCAGCGGCGCAGCGCTTCGCAGGTCAGCGGCGTGTCCGGCGCGGCGGCGGCAAGATTACCGCCCAGCGCAAGCAGCACTTTCACTTCATCGCGCAGCATCGCCTGGATGGCTTCAACTGTATGGTGACCGTGCTCGCGCGGCGGTTCGAAATGGAAGTGGCGGGCAAGGCTGTCGAGCAGTGCCTGCGGCGGTTTTTCATCGATCCCCATCGTGCGGTTGCCCTGCACATTGCTGTGACCACGCACCGGACACAGCCCGGCTCCCGGTTTACCCAGATGGCCGCCGAGCAGTTGCAGGTTAGTAATTTCCCGCACCGTATCCAGCGAATGTTTGTGCTGGGTAATGCCCATCGCCCAGGTGCAGATCACCCGTTCTGCGGTCTGCCATATTGCCGCCGCATCACGCAACTGCTGCTGGCTGAGGCCAGATTGCTGCTCAATGATTTGCCAGTCGGTGGCATCGATTTGCGCAAACCACGCCTCAATGCCCTGAGTGTGCTCAGCAATAAAGTCATCCGCGAAGATGCTGCTTTCGCCGTTAGCAAGGCGCTGACGCTGGGTTTCCAGCAACGCTTTGGCGATCCCGCGTACCGCTGCCATATCACCGCCGAGATTCGGCTGATAGTAGGAAGAGCTGATGGTTCCCGCCATCGGCGTGACCACTTCCAGCGGTTTTTGCGGATCGGCAAAACGCTCAAGGCCACGTTCGCGCAGGGTGTTAAAGGTGACAATTCGCGCGCCGCGATCGGCGGCGTGACGCAGGCTGTGCAGCATGCGTGGATGGTTGGTGCCGGGGTTTTGTCCGAAGACAAAAATGGCGTCCGCTTTATCAAAATCAACCAGATGAATGGTGCCTTTACCGACGCCAATGCTACGTTTTAGCCCGGCGCCGCTGGCTTCATGGCACATATTGGAGCAGTCCGGGAAGTTGTTGGTACCGACCATGCGGCCAAACAACTGATACAGGTAAGAGGCTTCATTACTGGCGCGCCCGGAGGTGTACAACTCAAGCTGGTTGGGATTATCCAGCGCCCGGATATGTTCGCCGATCATCGCCAGCGCATCGTCCCAGCTAATCGGTTCGTAGTGGTCGGTTTGCGGGTTATAGCGCAGCGGTTCGGTCAGGCGCCCCTGATATTCAAGAAAGTAGTCACTCTGGTGGTTCAGGGCGCTGACGCTGTGTTGCGCAAAAAACGTGGCGTCGATCTGGCGGCGGGTAGCTTCCCAGGTGACCGCTTTCGCGCCGTTTTCGCAGAAACTGAAGGTACTTTTATTATCATCGCCCCAGGCGCAACCAGGGCAGTCGAAGCCCCGAGCTTTGTTCATGCGCAACAGGTTGCGCATATTTTTGAGGGCATTTTTGCTGTCAATGACGAAGCGCGTGGTGGCTTCCAGAGAGCCCAGACCACCGGCAGCGGCGTGGTAGGGTTTAATCGCTGTTTTAAATTTCATTGGTTCTTCCGGATGCGGGTTGTTACAGCGTTATCCTGGCTCGTGTAACAACAACCCTTAATCAACAACCACTTTTTATCACACAATTAACGAGATGTTTACCATTTGCGCAACAAGAAGAACCGAATGAAGTGCCGGGAGGTTAACCCGGCATGATTTTGCGGATTGCGCTGATAAGCGAATGCGCAGCAGGCGGCAGCGGCGTATCGACACGCGTGATAATGCCAACCGGATCGCCGATTCCCAGCGGCGGAATCGGCAGGGCGACCAGCGAGCCGAGACGTAAATCATCTTTTACCGCGCCCGACGGCACAAACCAGACATAGTCAAAACCGACGGTTAACTGGCGCGACAGCGAGGCAGAGAGCGTCTCGATACAGCCAGCGGGCAGTTTGCAATTCTGGCTGGCCAGCAGTTCTTCTGCGCTATCACGCGGAGGGGTGCCTTCCGGCAGCACCACCACCGGCCACTCCAGCACGCGGCTTAAGGTCACGGTACTTTGCAGCAGGGGATGCTTTGGACGCACCACCAGTTTCAGTGATTCCAGAAACAGCAGTTCGTAATTAAGGCCGCTCATCAGCTCCGGGTCTGACATCCGGCCAATGCCCAGATCGAGTTCACCGGACTTCAGCCCGGCCAGCAGCATCGGATTATGGGCAGTAGCGACCTGGATCTTAAGATCCGGTTGTTGTTTATGGAGCTGGCCAATCACCGCCGGCAAAATACCCAGCGCGGCAGTCGGCAGGGCGCCAATGCGGATCAGATCGCTTTTCTGTTCCGCCTTATGATCCAGCGACTGCCCGGCAATATTGACGGCATCCAGCACCCGTACCGCGTGCGTCAGAAACTGCTCGCCGACATGCGTCAACTGCGCGCCGAGACGACCACGTTCGAACAGACGCTTGCCGGTCAGTTGTTCCAGTTCATTCAGGGTTTTCGACAGCGCAGGCTGACTTAAATTGAGGGTTTCAGCCGCTCTCCCCAGAGTTCCTTGTTGAGCAACGGCCACGAAGGTATGTAAATGGCGCAGGCGAATGCGCTGTGAAAAGAGACCATTTTTTTCCATAAGATGATGTTAAAAACTAAGCGGCTTCGGTGACAAGTAAAGTTGTTTATTTTTGATAACTTGATTGCAAAGTATTCTTAACATCTAATCTATTTGAGTCACAAACAGATTTTCCGCGCAGTGTGACGAAACCTGCAACTTTGTATGGGTTTCTCCGGCGGTTTCCATAATCTTTCGTTATGTTTTTTTGCGCTTCAGCGGCATCCGTTTCCTGCCACGATCACACTTTGTAAATTTCCCATCACGCGCGTGAATGTGCTTCCTACACTCCAGAAGAGAGCACACAGGAAGGAAAATGAAATGGGTTACAACATCACGGCCGATGAGATACGCGAACAATTTTCACAGGCCATGTCGGCAATGTACCAGCAGGAAGTTCCGCAATACGGCACGCTGCTGGAGCTGGTTGCTGATGTGAACCTCGCCGTTCTGGAACACAATCCCCGGTTACATGAACAACTGGCCAATGCGGATGAGCTGGCACGGCTTAATGTTGAGCGCCACGGCGCGATCCGGGTGGGCACTGCGGAAGAGTTATCCTGGCTGCGGCGGATGTTTGCCGTTATGGGGATGTACCCGGTGAGCTATTACGACCTGTCGCAGGCGGGCGTACCGGTACACTCTACCGCGTTTCGTCCGGTGGATGACGCCGCGCTGGCGCGCAATCCGTTTCGCATTTTTACTTCGCTGCTGCGGCTGGAGTTGATAGAGAACGAGTCGTTGCGCAACAAAGCGGCGGCGATCCTGGCGAAGCGCGATATCTTTACGCCGGCTTGTCGCCAGTTGATTGAACTGCATGAGCTGAACGGCGGTTTTACCGCGCCGCAGGCCGACGCTTTTGTGCAGGAGGCGCTGGAGACATTCCGCTGGCATCGTCATGCCACGGTTGATGAGCAAACGTACCAGGCTCTGCACAACGAGCACCGGCTGATTGCCGATGTGGTCTGTTTCCCAGGCTGCCATATCAATCACTTAACGCCGCGCACGCTGGATATCGATCGTGTGCAGGCGCTGATGCCGAAATACGGAATCGAGCCGAAGATCCTTATCGAAGGGCCGCCGCGCCGCGATGTGCCGATTTTACTACGTCAGACCAGTTTCAAAGCGCTGGATGAACCGGTGCTGTTCAACGGTGAACATCAGGGAACGCATACCGCGCGCTTCGGTGAAATCGAGCAGCGCGGCGTGGCGCTGACGCCAAAAGGGCGGGCGCTGTACGATCAGTTATTGGCAGAGGCGGGCACTGGCAAAGACAATCTCACGCACCAGTTGCATTTACAGGACGTGTTCAAAGCCTTCCCGGACAGCGAAATGCTGTTGCGTAAGCAGGAGCTGGCGTGGTTCCGCTACCGGCTGACGCCTACCGGCGAAGCGCATCGCCAGGCGATCCGCCCCGGCGACGATCCGCAACCGCTGATCGAACGCGGCTGGGTAGTGGCGCAGCCCATCACCTACGAAGATTTTCTGCCGGTCAGCGCAGCGGGGATCTTCCAGTCCAACCTTGGCAATGAAACCCAGGCGCGCAGCCACGGCAACGCCAGCAAAGCGCAGTTTGAAGCGGCGCTCGGTTGCCCGGTACTCGACGAATTTACTCTTTATCAGGAGGCATCCGAGCGCAGCAAACGACGTTGCGGTCTGCTGTAAAACAGGTAATCTGCCAGAAATCAGTTATTTCCGGATGATGTTGTTATGGAGAATCCTTCCGCGCCGCTGGCGCACACCCGCCACGGCAGCGTGCTGGGCTGTCGCGAAGCGGCCTTTGATGTCTGGCGCGGTATTCCGTTTGCCGCGCCGCCCGTTGGCCCGCTGCGCTGGCGCGCGCCGCAGCCGGTGGAACCCTGGCAAGGGGTGCGCATCGCCGACCGTTTTTCTGCCGCCAGTTGGCAAAACAGCGAGTCTTGTCAGCAGATTGGCGGTGGCGATCCGGGACAGTTCTCTGAAGATTGCCTCTACCTTAACGTCTGGTCGCCCACCGAACGCGAAAAACCGCTGCCGGTGATGGTCTGGCTGCACGGCGGCGGGTTTACCATTGGCTCCGGCGGGCTACCGCCCTACGACGGCAAAGCGCTGGCCGCGCGCGGCGTGGTGCTGGTGACGCTCAATTACCGGCTCGGCCATCTCGGCTTTTTCGCCCATCCGGCGCTGGAAGCCGAAGAGGGCGAACGCGTATATAACTTCGGCTTGCTCGATCAAATCGCCGCCTTGCACTGGGTGCAGGAGAACATTGCCGCGTTTGGTGGCGATGCGGAAAACGTTACGCTGTTTGGCGAATCTGCCGGGGCGCGCAGCGTGATGGCGCTGATGGCTTCTCCACTGGCAAAAGGGCTGTTTCATAAAGGCATTATTCAGAGCAGCTATACCTTGCCGGATACGCCGCGGGAAGCGGCACTGGCAAAAGGCGAAGCGATTGCTGCGCACTTTGGCCTGACAAACGCCAGCGCAGAGCAATTGCGGGCGATCCCGGCCGATGCGTTCTGGCCGCTGGTTGCACCGCTGAAAATTGCCCCTGCGCCGATTGTCGGCGACGAGGTACTTCCGGAACCGATGCTCGATGTGTTTTTTGCCGCAAGGCAGCACCCGATGCCGGTGATTATTGGCTCGAACAGCGATGAAGCCAGCGTGATGGCGGAGTTTGGTGTCGATCTCGCCGGGCAGATCGAGAAAATGCGTCGCGAGCAGCGCCTTGGGTTAGGGCTGATTAAATTGCTTTATCCGGGTGTGAAGGGCGATGCCGAGCTGGGCCGCCAGGTGTGTCGCGATATGGCATTTACCACGCTCGGGCTGGTGGTGATGCAGGCGCAGCAGCGGGTGCGGCAACCCTGCTGGCGCTACTGGTTTGATTATGTTGCGGAAGCAGCGCATGACACTTACATCAACGGCGCGTGGCACGGTAACGAAGTGCCCTACGTATTCGACAATCTTATGCTTTCGGAGCCGTCGTGCAGCTACGTTAACCCGCGCGATCTGGCGTTTGCCGCGCATCTTGCCGATTACTGGGTGCAGTTTGCCCGCCATGCCAGCCGTCATTATGAATCGCTTGCCGGCCCGGTGAACTGGCTGGCCTGCGTGCGCGGGCGCGACAGACTGCTGCGCATCGGACTGAATAAACATGCAGGATTTCGCCTGGTTAATCGCTTTATGCGCACGCGTCTGAGCTTCTTTCGCCGGGTGATGCGCCACCACGTTAAGCTGGATTAGCCGCCAGCAAGCCCTCACGAAACGCCGCCAGCCCATCGGCTTTATTGGCCGACTGGCGCAGGACCAGCCGGTAGCTGGCGCCGGTCTTGATACTCAGCGCAAACGGCCGCTGAAGCCGCCCGGCGCGGATATCTTCAGCCACGACTGTCTCGTCGGCAATGGCCATCCCCAGCCCCTGGATAGCGGCGGTAATCGCCAGATCCATGGTGTCGAAGTGTTGATTTTTCCTCATAGCCGGCTGGAAATCCTGCTGCCTGGCCAGCCACAGCGACCAGTCGGTTTTATCCCGCGTCGGATGCAGTAGCGTTGCTTTCTCCAGCGGCATTTTTGCGGCCAGCGCGCTGTTCAGTACCGGCGTCAGCGCCTCTTCAAACAGCAAATCCCCGGCGCTTAAATGCGTGCCGAACACAATTGCTGCGTCATAAGGTTCTGTTTTGAAATTGATGGTGTGATCGGTGGTGGTGGTGAGCGAAATCTGCAACTCCGGGTAGCGCTGCTCAATGTGCAACAGCTTCGGCACCAGCCAGCGAATGGCGCAGGTTGGCGCTTTCAGTCGCACCACCGTCTGCTGCGCGCGCGCCTGGTCGGCAACAATCAACAAGTGTTCAAACGCGCTGCGCAGTTCCGGCAGCAGGGCGCTGCCCTGCGGGGATAAGCGCAGCCCGCGCGCGTGGCGCTCAAACAACGGAAAACCAAACCAGCTTTCCAGCGCGGCGATCTTGCGGCTGACCGCACCCTGCGTCAGGCATAACTCGCGCGCAGCGTGCGTCAAATTGAGATGACGGGCGGTGACCAGAAAGGCGTCAATGGCATTCAGCGGCAGGGTTCGGTGTGACATGGCAACTCCAGCTATGCGTTTTTATCATGGCTATTATGACAACAATTCGATTGTCGCGACAGCGTGCTTTTGGTTTGAATGCTTATGCACTTTTTAGCGAAAGGATGAACAATGACTTTGCGCACGCCGGTGAGAACCCGTTCCAAATTACCTGATGTCGGCACCACCATTTTTACCGTGATTGGCCAGCTTTCCGCCGAGCACAACGCGATTAACCTCTCTCAGGGCGCGCCCAATTTCCCCTGCGATCCGCAACTGGTTGCCGGTGTTACCCGCGCCATGCAGGAGAATCACAACCAGTACGCACCGATGACCGGGCTGCGTTCGCTGAAAGAGCGTATTGCGCAGAAAATTACCGATCTCTACCGCACGCATTACGACGTCGATAGCGAAGTGCTGATCACCGCCAGCGCCAGCCAGGGTTTGTACTCCGCGATTAGCGGGCTGGTGCATCCTGGCGATGAAGTGATCTACTTTGAACCGTCGTTTGACAGCTATGCGCCGATTGTACGTTTGCAGGGTGCCACACCGATTGCCATTAAGCTGACGGTGCCGGATTTCGCCGTTAACTGGGATGAAGTGCGGGCAGCGATTACGCCGCGTACGCGGATGATCATCGTTAACACGCCGCACAACCCCAGCGGGCAGGTCTTCTCCCGCGCTGACCTCGATCAACTGGCCGCCTTAACCCGCAATACGGATATTGTGATCCTCTCGGATGAGGTGTACGAGCACGTCGTATTTGACGGTGAACCGCATCACGGCATGGCGACGCACCCGCAGCTGGCGGAGCGCAGCGTGATCGTCTCTTCCTTCGGGAAGACCTATCATGTTACCGGCTGGCGCGTCGGCTACTGCGTTGCTCCCGCTGAATTGATGGATGAAATCTGCAAGGTACATCAATTTTTGATGTTCTCTGCCGATACCCCGATGCAGTACGCGTTTGCCGAGCAGATGCGCGATCCGCAAGGCTGGCTGATGCTGTCGTCGTTTTATCAGCGCAAGCGCGATCTGCTGCAAACGCTGCTGGTTGATTCGCCGTTCCGCCTGTTACCCAGCGCGGGTTCTTTCTTCCTGTTAGCGGATTACAGTGCGTTCAGCGATGAGAGCGACAGCGAGATGGTCAAACGCCTGATTACTGAGTACGGTGTTGCGACCATACCGCTGTCGGCGTTTTATACAGACGGGACAGATAACAAACTCATTCGCCTCTCTTTTGCCAAAGATGAGGCCACATTAAGAGCAGGCGCGCAGGCCCTGTGTCGTGTTAAGCCACGCTAAGGAGCGTTAATAATGAAACTAAAAGCACTCTGTCTGGGTATGGGTTTGCTCTGCTCACTCTCTTCATTCGCGGCAACGGAACTGCGCTATGGCGTTGAGGCGGAATATCCGCCGTTCGAAAGCCGCAATGCCGCAGGCGAGCTGGAAGGGTTTGATATCGAGTTGGGCAACGCCATCTGTAAAGCCGCACAACTGAAATGCAGCTGGGTGGAAACCTCGTTTGATGCGCTGATCCCAGGGCTGACGGCGAAAAAATTTGATGCCATTAACTCGGCGATGAACATCACCGAACAACGGCGTAAAAGCATCGATTTCACACAGCCAATCTACCGTATTCCTTCACAACTGGTCGGTAAAAGCGGCGACGGGATGGAAGCCACTGCGGAAGGGCTGAAAGGGAAAACCATCGGCGTGTTGCAGGGTTCTATTCAGGAAACCTACGCCAAAGAGCACTGGGAAAAGCACGGTGTCACGGTGGTGTCGTATAAAGATCAGAACATGGCGTGGGGAGATTTGCTGAACGGCCGTATCGACGCCTCACTGGTGATGTCGGCGGCGGGGCAGGCAGGTTTCCTCAGCAAGCCGCAAGGGAAAGGGTTTGGCTTTATTGGCAAACCGGTATCGGACGATACGATCCTCGGTAGCGGCATCGGTTTTGGGCTGCGCAAAGGTGACGATGCGACAAAAAAACAGCTTGATGCCGCCATTGATAAAGTCCGCGCTGACGGCACCATCAAAAGTCTGGCGGAAAAGTACTTCCCCGGTATTGATGTTAGCGTAAGCGCACAATAACGATTCACTACTCTGGCCCCTGCCGCCTGATGTCCGGCAGGGGCTTTTTTCTTTCTGTGTAATTCCAGCGTTATACCTCACTTCATATTATTTTCAGCCTGATCTCATCGACAGGAAATATTTTCGGTTTTGAGTAAATTCTCAACTGCCAACAATTGGATTCTCAATGAATTTTGTCTAGAGTGTGCGTTCAATAAAGAAATGCTTTTGTCGCTATTTCGCACAATTGCGAAATGCCATTCTACGACCAGAAGGACGTGTTACCAGGCATGAACCGCAGACGATTTATTCAGGCATCCATGGCCCTTGCAGCCACTTACGGCACCACCGGTGTTGCATCTCTTTTCTCCCGCGCGGCGTTTGCGGCGGAGACGGATATTGCCGATGGGCAGAGCCGACGTTTTGACTTCTCTGTGCTGCAATCAATGGCGCACGATCTGTCGGAACAGCCGTGGGGCGGTGCGCCGAAAGCATTGCCGAATACGCTGGCAAACCTGACGCCGCAGGCTTACAACAGCATCCAGTATGATGCGCAGCATTCGCTGTGGAATAACGTCGAAGGGCGTCAACTGGATGTGCAGTTCTTCCACGTCGGCATGGGTTTCCGCCGCCGCGTGCGCATGTTCTCGCTGGATCAGGAAACGCATCAGGCGCGTGAAATTCACTTCCGCCCGGAGCTGTTCAACTATCACGATGCGGGCGTGGATACCAAACAACTGGAAGGCCAGAGCGACCTCGGATTTGCCGGTTTCCGTGCCTTTAAAGCGCCGGAACTGGCGCGCCGCGATATCGTCTCGTTCCTCGGCGCGAGCTATTTCCGCGCGGTGGACAGCACCTTCCAGTACGGCCTTTCCGCGCGCGGCGTGGCCATTGACACCTTTACCGATCAGCCGGAAGAGTTCCCGGACTTTACCGCCTTCTGGTTCGAAACCGCGAAACCGTCTGATACCACGTTTACCGTCTATGCGCTGCTGGACAGCGCGAGCATCACCGGGGCTTACAAATTCGTGATCCACTGCGAAGAGAGCCAGGTGATCATGGATGTGGATAACCGTCTGTATGCGCGCAAAGACATCAAACAGCTCGGCATCGCGCCGATGACCAGTATGTTCAGCTGCGGCAACAATGAGCGTCGCGTATGCGACACTATTCATCCGCAAATTCATGACTCTGACCGTCTGGCAATGTGGCGCGGCAACGGTGAGTGGATCTGCCGCCCGCTGAATAACCCACAAAAACTGCAATTCAACGCTTTCCAGGATGAAAACCCGAAAGGCTTTGGCCTGTTGCAGTTGGATCGCGATTTCTCCCACTATCAGGATGTGATGGGCTGGTATAACAAACGCCCAAGTTTGTGGGTCGAGCCGCGCAATCGCTGGGGCAAAGGGGCGGTGAGCCTGATGGAGATCCCGACTACCGGCGAAACGCTGGATAACATTGTGTGCTTCTGGCAACCGGAAAAACCGGTGAAAGCGGGTGATGAGTTTGCTTTCCAGTATCGTCTGTACTGGAGTGCAATGCCGCCGGTCCGTTCACCGCTGGCACGTGTCTACGCGACCCGTACCGGGATGGGCGGCTTCCCGGAAGGCTGGGCGCCGGGCGAACATTATCCGGAGAAATGGGCGCGTCGCTTTGCTATTGATTTCGTCGGCGGCGATCTGAAAGCGGCCGCGCCGAAAGGCATTGAGCCGGTGATCACGCTCTCCAGCGGCGAAGCGAAACAGGTAGAAATCCTGTATGTGGAACCGTTCGACGGTTACCGCATTCTCTTCGACTGGTATCCGACCAATGATTCCACCGATCCGGTGGAGATGCGCATGTTCCTGCGCTGTCAGGGCGATGCCATCAGTGAAACCTGGCTGTATCAATATTTCCCGCCCGCGGCGGACAAGCGTAACTACGTTGACGACCGCGTGATGCGTTAATCTTCCTTCGCCCCCGTTTGGGGGCGAAAGTTTTCCGGAGGCGTAATGGCAACGGAACACCACTCAGATACCACCATTCCCGTTAACGACCGTATTACGCTGCAGGCCGCTGATGAGCGATTTGTGCATCAATTACACCAGTTGATCGTGAAAAATCGCGACGATTTGCAGCAGTTCCTCGACTGGCCGCAGTATGTGCGCACGGTGGAAGATACCCGTAAAACACTACAGAGCAATATGCTGCTGCATCAGCGTGGCTACGCGAAGATGTTTATGATCGTCGTTGATGAAGTTGTCACTGGCGTGCTGGCATTTAACGCCATCGAACCGCTCAACAAGACGGCCTATATCGGTTACTGGCTGGATAAAGCAGTTCAGGGGCAGGGGATTTTGTCGCAGGCGCTGCAGGCACTGATGGCGTTTTATGCTCGCCGGGGCGATGTGCGGCGCTTTGTTATCAAATGCCGGGTGGCGAATCACGCCAGTAATCAGGTGGCGAAACGGAATGGTTTTACACTGGAAGGCTGTCTGAAACAGGCGGAGTTTCTCAACGGCCACTATGACGACCAGAACATCTGGGCAAAAATTGTAGCGCGTAAATAGCGGCGCGTGTTGCGCCGCTCTCTTGCTACTTCACCTCGCTAGCTGGTCGCCTGCGAAACCGCTTTACGCAGTCCGTTGACGGCGGCGGAATTCATCGGTGTCACCAGCGCGTAGTTATAGTGTTCATCGCTCCAGTATTGCGCCATGACATCGTCTGCCTGACGTTCACCGTGCGGTAATTTCACCGGGCTGAGCGGACGAATGTACCAGCCAACCCGCGTGCCGCTCGGCCCCTGATACATAATCAGCGCGGCTGGCCCTTGTGCGGTGGCAATCAATCGTCCACCAACCAGCGTAAAGCCGTACTGCTCCAGGTTCGGCGGCTGATGGCCGTTAATGAAATAGCGCGACACCCAGCGGGTTAGCTCCGTTTGCTGCGTGGCAACCACATCCATTGGTGTGACGGAGGTATTGTCAAACAGCTTATAAGCTTGTACCGCATCTTCCATCGGCTGATGCGTCATCAACATTTGCGACTCTTTCATCTGCCAGCCGGTGAAACCGCCGACGCTCAGCGCCAGCACCAGCGCGAATGCCGTCGCCAGTTTCCACTGGCGTTGCTGCCGCACCTGGCGACGAAAATAGTGCGGTTCGGGGCTTTCCAGTTGTACGTGTTGCTGTTGCATCGCCTGGCGCAACTGCTGCGCGTCGCGCCGCCATCCCGCGACTTGTGCAGCGGCCACCGGGTTTTGCGCCAGATAGTGTTCAATCCGCTTTGAGGTCGCGTCATCGGTTTCGCCATCCATCCAGGCATGCAGATCGTGTTCATCAGGTGGCAGCGTCATTTCAGTCTCCTCAGCGGTAACGGTGTTACCTTACCTTCTAATTTCTCATGCAACATTTTGCGCGCCCGCGAAAGGCGGGACATTACGGTGCCGGTCGGGATATCCAGCGTGGCGGCCACCTCTTTATAGCTCAGCCCCTCAACGCTCACCAGCAGCAAAATGACGCGATACTCGGTGGGCAACGTGGCAAACAGCGCCAGCGTATCGTCGGCAATCGCCAGCGACTCCGACGAGTCGCTAAGTGCTTCCTCGCCGGTAAAAAAGCTGAGCAGCTTCATATAGCGTTTGCGTCGCCGCTCGCCGTCAATAAATTGCCGGTAGAGAATAGCAAACAGCCATGCGCGCAGGCTTTCCGCCCCGGTGTTATCCAGCCTGCGCGTCAATGCTTTCGTCAGGCAGCTTTGCACCAGATCCTCCGCGCTGTGCGGGTTGCGGGTCAGCCACAGGGCAAAACGTTGCAAATGTGGCATCACCTGACGAATTTCTTCATCGGTCAGTTGCATAAATAGCCTTTATCGCTTGCGGGTTCCGGACATACTTTCAAATACCCCGTCACGCAGTATTAACGCGTGTAATAAGGCGGCGGCCAGATGCAGCATCACCGTAACAAATAGCGCCAACGCGACCAAAGAATGTAGCGGGCGCAGGATCGCATACCAGTCATTATTTACCGGCAGAATGGGCGGTAAAACGAAGCCTGAACCTAATGATACAGGGTAGCCTGCCGCTGACAGCATTGCCCAGCCGATCAGCGGTTGCGCCAGCATCATCGCATAGAGCGCCCAGTGAGAGAGGTGCGCCATCGCGCGCTGCCAGGCGGGCAGTGAAGCCGGTAACGCTGGCGTGGCAGTATAAAACCGCAGCCACAAACGCACGACCACTAGGACAAGAATCATCATACCCAGCGGTTTATGAATCGACACCAGCAAACTGTGCAGTGACGAAATGGTCGAGACCATCAGCACGCCAATAAACAGCATGGCGATGATCGCCGCCGCCATCAGCCAGTGCAGGACGCGCAGCGCCGGGTGGAAATAAGCAACCTGTTTCATCAGTGAGCTCCTGTCTGTGCGGCTTGTTCACGGGTACGCGCGTTGTACGATTTGGCGTAGGCCGCCGAACGTGCATTCAGTAACGGATCGTCAGAGGCGGCGATGCCATCGGGCAGGATCAGCGGATCATAATTGATGTCATTGCACGGGCCTTGTTGCTGGGCAATGGCCTGGCTTAGCTCCAGTGTCCCGGCATTGATGGTCTGGCGATCGGCGGGCCAGACTTGCGATGCGCGGCTGCCATCATCGCCTTTCCCGGCTACGGTGATCAGCAGATCCCACTGTAATGGCCCTTGCGCCAGCCGCTGCTGGATATCCTTTTGCAGGAAATCGTTATCGTTTTTCTGCGCGGCGCCGATCGGCTGATAAGCGGTGTGCGGCACCACGCTCCAGCGCACCAGATGCGACGCGCCGGATTTGTCGATAAAGCGGAAGGCATTCAGGCTGTTAAAGCGATCGCTTGCCCAGCTTGAGGAGGGGACGTTCTGTTTTGCCCACGCCAGAAACGGCATAATCTCGGGGTTTTTCTGTACAAATGCTTTGAATTTTTCCGGGTTTGGTTTACCGGTTGCCGGATCCGGCAGCGAAGCGACTTGTAGCTCATAAAACTGTTCTACCGTCGATACCGGGAAAAAAGGCATGGCATTCATTCCGGTGCGCCACTGTTCACCGTTTGTCAGTTGAAAAGCCAGCGCCAGGCTACGAACCGGCACGGCGTAATCCGGCGCGGAGGGATTTCCGCCAGCAATAGCAAAACGCCCGGTTACCGGTGTTTCTCCCGGCGCAAATACCGACGCCCGTGAAAGTGCGCTGGCGTTGCCATTAGAGATAAAACGCCCGATCACACAAATACCTTTGGCATGATTGCGGCGAAACCCCGGATGTTCGCCACCGGCTTGTTGCAATACGCCGACCAGCTTGTCGGAGGTTAGCCGCTGAGGCGACAGCCAGCCGCCACCCCACAAAAAGAGTACGATCAACAGCAACGGAACCAGTGCAATGACGGCAAGGCGCGTGATTAACTGGCGTGGAGTAAAGGGAGTTTGGGTCATTTTTCGCTCATCCTGCTAACAATGAGCAGATAAGACGAACAGGCGGGAGGTTTATTCCCGCCAGGTGAAAAAAAAGTTCAGTCAGCGAAAAATTGCCGGAAAGGGGTTAAGTGTCCGGGTTCATGGCCTGAAAAATCTGCGCAAAAGTTCCCTCTCTTTCTGCCCGACGCTGGGGTTTATCGCGCTCAAGCAGGATCTTGCCGTCCGGATGCGCCTGCTGCTCAAGAAGCCGCATCACTTTATTGATATCGTCTGCCAGCGGCATGGTGCGCGGTACGAAGGCCAGAGGGTTGCCATCAATGTTGCCTGCTGCGGCTGCCTGATTAGGGGGAGTTGCGCCGCCGTTGTACGGATCTTGCAGCGGTGCCAGGCAGATTCAGCGCCTGGCACAGAGAGGATTATTTGATCACGATATCCGGGAAGCTGGCTTTAACACAGCGGGTGTAGTCGCCTTTGACCAACGCGCTGAAGTCATTTTCCTGCCAGTTAACCAGTTTACAGGCGTAGGATTTACCGCCTGGGTTGCTGGCGACATAGCTGTCATCTTTCACCCAGAACAGGTTCAGCGCCGCAGAGCCAGTTTCAGTGAACTGTTTCATACCTTTACAGCCCAGCACTTCATTTGCCGGTACCGGTACACCCAGCTGTTTGGCGAATTCCTGGTAGTAGCTGATGCGGTTTAACGACTGTGCAATCTCGGTGCTGCCGCCGCATTCAACGCCGCCGTTGATGATCTGCGTTGTCACGCCGAAACCCGGTACCAGACCGTTGGCTTTATCGGCATCGTTCGGCTGCCAGCTACCATCGATAACCGCCTGCATGCTCGGTTTTGGCGGCTGTGGTTGAACGTAGAAGAAAATGGCGCTCGCCAGGTTCAGCCAGGTATCGGCCACCAGCTGCGGCTGTTTCAGCAGAACATTGACGTCGCCGAACATTGCCTGGGAGAACTGACCATAGTTGAAGTTGTAGCTCAACTGTTTGGCGCCACGGCCAAAGTAGCTCAGCTTGTTGCCGTTGGCGTCCTTCGCACAAGGCCAGGCTTTGCCCTGCCAGGTTGTCGGATCGCAGGTTGCGCCGGTGTACTGATCGTAAGCGCTTTCGGACATACCCATTTCACGCACCCAGTGCAGACCCTGCTGCCACTGCGCCACATCGCTTTGCGCAGCGTGCTCACCGGTTTCCTGTACGAAGTGAGCGAACATGGTCGCCAGCGTTTTTTTACAGATGGCATCCGCATCTTTGCCATCGGTATGATCGGCGCAAAGAATCGGGAATTTACCCACCGCTTTCAGGAAGTTGTCGTAGGTATAAGCCGGATCACGATGCGGGAAGAAAAGCTCCCATTTTTCAGCGGTGATCAACTGCTCCACGCGTTTTACGTTCGCCGGGTTTGTGGCGGCACCCGGCTGAATTTTTTCAACCAGCGCGTTGTCCAGCGTCTGCAGCGCATCTTTTACCGCTACCAATTGCGGGAAATCAGTCAGTTGTGCTTCCTTCGCGTCCAGATCGGCCTGCGTGACTTCTAAGCCCGCTTCCGGCGTACCGTTCAGCAGAGACCAGGCGCTTTCCCACGCCCAGCCCGTACCCGGCATGTAAACTTCCGAGCTGCTGCTGCACCAGTTGGCGACATTACAGACATAATCTTTACCTGCGTTATTGACGATATCGCCCTGGTGATAAGCGTGGCCAGCCTGGAAAGGCGGGTATTCAGACGGCGTCGGATCCGGCTGCGGTTCTGGATCCGGCTCAGGTTCAGGCTGTGGTTCTGGCTCTGGATCGGTGCCGGTGGATTCGCCAATTTTTTTCCAGACGTTTTCCCAGGTATTCTGCACGGACGGGTTCGGTTTTTCGCCCGGGTTGGCATACCATTGTGCTTCATAATCTATTTTATTATCGGTAACTTTTTCACCGCCCAGATAGGCTTTACTGATGTCATATTGCGGATAAGCAAATGCATTACAGGAAATAATAATTCCAGTAGCAATAAGCGATAACGCAAACTTTCCCTTAAAAAGGTTCATTCGAATCACTCCATGATTTTGAAATACCAACGGTTTTTAAAAAATAAAAATAAATAAAGGCAATGCGAAATGTCATCGTTTTTCCGCGACGGATTTCAGCAAAATAAACGGCGGGTTCATTAGATGCAGATCAATGTTTATTTCTCGGGGGAACTTTCATCATACTTCATGGATAATTCTTTTCCCGCCGGGAAATTATCTTTCCAGCGGGAATAATCGCGGGGGAATATTTATATTGCACCAGCCAGCGGCGTGCGGGTAATACGTTGATCGTTGTTGATAACTTTGGGGCCACGCAGCAGAATATTTTCGCTCTCCAGCGCTTCGACAACTGCATCGTCGCTCAGCGTCACCTGATGCTCGATCAGCACATTTCCGTGAATGCGCGCATTGCCCTGAACGACAATTTTTTCGTCGAGTTGCAGCGGGCCGCCGCTCAGCCGCGCATTGCCGCCCACCAGTACATGGTGTTTGAGCACGCAATTACCTTCCACCACGGCGTTTTCTGCCACCTGCGAACTGTAACGCAACGTCGGGATGTCATCGTCTCCGGCACCCGCGATCACTCTGGCATGACCGTAAACTTTGGCGCAGTCGCACACCCAGACGTCGTTCAGTTCATTCCCTTCAAGCAGGGCAAAATCGAAAATTTCCGCCCGATGTTCAATAAAAGCGTAATTCACAATAGCATCGCCATAGATCTGCGCCTGATGCACCACGCGCGAGTGGGTAACGGTGGCCCGGTCGTAAATTTGCAGGATCTGCTCGCGTTCCGGCGTTAACCCTTTGGCGGCAAAAATATTGCAACCGTGCAGAATACGCGCATCACCGCGTAAACGGCACTCACCGCGCACTGTCGAAAACTGAACGGTGACGTTGTCACTTAATTCGGCGCCGTGGCTGATTTCACTGCTATCCACCCAGGCGTTATCTTTGATCACCACGTTATGGCAGATAACGCAGGGCTGCGTGATCCGCGCGTTGTCACTGATGCGGCTACCGAGAAAAACCATGCTGTTTTCATCATAAATCCAGCAATTTCCTTGCTGATCGACGACATTGTCCTCATCAACCCAGCCGCCATGACTGCCCGTTTTGACGTCATTAAAATCACGCAGCGCGATAATCTGGCGCAGCGCGACCGTTTTTTTCTCGCCGCCAATCCGATAACTAAACGTGCGCGACTCATCACTGAGACGATATTTATTCATGCTACGTATCTCCCGTCAGCCTGAGTTAAACGTAGCAAACTTTCTGCCACTGGCTATCGGCGGATGAAATTCATAAAATGCATGCCAAATGCACATTAAAGGTACTGACTTGACCATGACGAACCGCCCTGAAAACTACTTTACGGAAAAATATGCGCTGACCGCGACGCACTCCGAAGTGCTGAACGCCCTGAAATACATCCAGCCGGGGAAGGCGCTGGATCTCGGCTGCGGCAATGGCCGCAACAGCCTGTGGCTGGCAAGCCAGGGTTTTGAGGTTACCGCCTGGGATAAAAACCCGAACAGCCTCAATAGCCTGAAAGCGATTCGCGATGCTGAAGGGCTGGAAAATCTGCACATTGATGCGGCGGATTTAAACACCCTGCAATTCGACGGTGAATACGATTTTATTCTCTCTACCGTGGTGCTGATGTTCCTCGAAGCGCAAACCATTCCCGGGCTTATTAATAATATGCAGCGCTGCACCAAAGCGGGCGGTTATAACCTGATTGTGGCAGCGATGGATACGGCGGATTTCCCATGCACGGTCGGTTTCCCGTTTGCCTTTAAAGAGGGTGAACTGCGTGAATACTACGCCGGTTGGGAACTGCTGAAATACAACGAAGATGTCGGTGAACTACACCGCACCGATGCCAACGGTAACCGCATCAAACTGCGTTTCGCCACCATACTGGCGCGCAAACCTGCCTGATCCCGTCCTGCTCGCGGGCAATCTCTGCCCGCGTTTTCTGCTCGCTGTTCGCCATATGAGGGCGCTGGAACCGGCCTTTAATGTGCGAAAAGCATTAACGCGCTGCCAGCAGGCAAAGCTGCAATGCCACGTTATACGAGGCTTCAAACGCTTTTAGCGGCAGAAATTCGAAGCGCGAGTGGAAGTTGTGCGCACCGGTAAAGAAGTTCGGCGTCAGCAAACCTTTGGCCGACAGCGCTGCGCCATCGGTGCCGCCGCGCATTGGCGTCGGTTTCGGCGTAATGCCCAGCGATTCCATCGCTTCAAACATCAAATCGATCGCCCGGCGATCTTCGCCGATAGCATTACTGATATTGCTGTAAGTATCGCTGATGCTGTATTCCACTTTGGCGGTGGGGTATTGCGCGGCGATTTTGGCGGCAACGTCGGCGATCTGCTGTTTACGGCGGGCAAAACTTTCACTGTCGAAATCACGAATGCTGGCGCTCAGATCGGCATGTCCCTGCACTGCATTGATGCCGTTAAACCAGATATAACCTTCGCGGCCAGCGGTGTGTTCCGGCGTTTGTTGGCGGTCAAAATGGCTAATGTAATCCATCGCCATCAGCAGCGGGTTAACCAGTACACCTTTCGCCGACATTGGGTGCGCGGTCACCCCGGTAAAGCGGATCTGTGCGCTGGCGGCGTTAAAGTTCTCATAGACGATCTCGCCCAGCTCGCAGCAGTCAATGGTCCAGGCAAAATCAACGTCAAAGCGTTTTAAATCCAGCGCTTTCGCCCCGCGCAGCCCGACTTCTTCATCCGGCACAAAGGCCACCACAATATCGCCGTGGCGATGTTCGGCGGTGAGGTTTTCCAGCAGCGTCATAACGACGGTTACCGCCGCTTTGTTATCCGCGCCGAGCACGCTGGTGCCGTCGCTGAAAATAATCTCTTCATCGGGATAAGCCAGAATTTCCGGGTGCTCCGCCACGCGCAACCAGATATCTTTGCGGGCATTCAGGCAGAGATCTTCACCTTCAAAATGCAGGATTTGCGGATGAATATGTGGTGACAAACCGACATCAACGGTATCAATATGAGTAATAAAACCGATACGCGGCGCGCCCGGAACATTGCCTTTTTTCACGGCGGTCACTGTCGCATGATCATCAATCACGATCTCATCCAGCCCCAGTGTTTTCAGCTCATTCGCCAGCTCGCGCGCCATATCAAACTGCCCGACGGTGGTTGGCAGTGTTGTCGCAGTGGCATCGCTCTGGCTGGTGATAGAGAGGTAACGAAAGAAGCGATGAGTTAATTGACTGGCGAGAGACGACGGCATAGTGATTCCTTCTTTATTTGAATTATCAGGTGTTTGCAAATTCACTTTAATGTTATTTATGAAAGGGCAAACAACAAGCATTTAAAAGAAAACAACAGGAAAAACTATGATTAGCAAACCGACAACACTTGCTCTGGCATTGGCTTCGCTTGTAGTCAGTTCTTCTGTCGCCGCTAAGACCCTGGTCTATTGTTCAGAGGGATCGCCAGAGAACTTCAACCCGCAACTTTACACCTCCGGCACCAGCGTGGATGCCAGCGCGGTACCGGTTTACAACCGTCTGGTGGATTTTAAAGTCGGCACCACCGAGTTGCAGCCGAGCCTTGCGGAAAGCTGGGACGTGAGCGAAGACGGTAAGGTTTATACCTTCCATCTGCGCAAAGGGGTCAAGTTCCAGAGCAATAAATACTTCACGCCGACGCGCGATTTTAATGCCGACGATGTGATCTTCTCGTTTATGCGGCAAAAAGATGTCAATAATCCGTACCACAACGTCTCTAACGGCACCTATTCCAACTTTGAAAGCCTGGAATTTGGTTCGTTGATCACCGCCATCGATAAACTCGACGACCATACCGTGCGCTTTACGCTGGCGCGCCAGGAAGCTCCGTTTGTCGCCGATCTGGGCTGGTATTTTGCCTCGATTCTTTCCGCCGAATATGCCGATGCGATGTTGAAAGCTGGCACTCCGGAGCGGGTGGATATGGACCCGATCGGCACCGGTCCGTACCGTCTGGCGCAGTATCAGAAAGATTCGCGCATTCTGTTCACCGCGTTTGATAACTACTGGCAGGGCAAAGCGAAAATCGACCGACTGGTGTTCAGTATCACCCCGGATGCCTCTGTACGTGTGGCGAAACTGGAGAAAAACGAGTGTCAGGTGATGCCGTTCCCCAATCCGGCGGATCTGCCGCGCCTGAAAGAGAACAAAGATATTACCCTGTTGAGCAAAGCCGGGCTGAATACCGGTTTCCTCGCCTTTAACACGCAAAAAGCGCCGCTGGATAATGTCAAAGTGCGCCAGGCGCTGGCGATGGCCATCAATAAACCGGCCATCATTCAGGCGGTATTCCAGGGCACCGGCACCGCAGCGAAAAACCTGCTGCCGCCGGGCGTGTGGAGCGCCGACAGCGAACTGAAAGATTACGATTATGACCCGGAGAAAGCGAAAGCGCTGCTGAAAGAGGCCGGACTACCGGCGGGCACCACCATCGATTTGTGGGCGATGCCGGTTCAGCGTCCCTATAACCCGAACGCCAAACGTATGGCGGAGATGATTCAGGCGGACTGGGCGAAAGTGGGCGTGCAGGCGAAAATCGTCACTTATGAGTGGGGCGAATATTTGAAACGCGTGAAGGGCGGCGAACATCAGGCGGCGCTGATGGGCTGGACGACGGCTACCGGCGACCCGGATAACTTCTTCGGCCCGCTGTTTACTTGTACCTCGGCCAATGGCGGTTCCAACTCAGCGAAATGGTGCTACAAACCGTTTGATAACCTGATTGCCGAAGCGAAAGCCACCACCGATCATGAGAAACGCGTGGCGCTTTACAAACAGGCGCAGCAGATGATGCATGACCAGATGCCTGCGGTGATGATTGCCCATTCAACGATTTTCGAGCCGGTACGCAAAGAGGTGCAGGGCTATGAAATCGATCCGTTTGGCAAACATATTTTCTGGCAGGTGGATCTGAAAAAATAAGCGTTTGCCGCCTGGTTAAGACAGGTGGCAATTTTTTGATCTCGCGCGATTTTTTGCCACGCCGCACTGTGAATGCATTTGCTATAACTTAATGGCAATCGTGCACTCACAGGGAATTTCTTATGCGTAATCATGCGTTGGTTAGCGTTGCCGTATTGACCGGTCTGCTGGCGTTATCTGGCTGTGCCTCAAAAGTGACCGCGCCGGAAAAATACTCCGGCTTTTTGAAAGATTATTCCGGTTTGCAGGAAACCACTTCAGCAACCGGCAAACCGGTGCTGCGCTGGGTGGCACCGGGATTTGACCCGGCAAAATATGACAGCATTGTTTATCACCCGGTAACCTATTATCCGGTGGCCAAACCCACCAGCCAGGTGAATCAGCAGGTGCTGGATGGCGTACTCAATTACACCAACAGCAAACTGAAAGCTGCCGCTGCAGCGCGTAAACCACTGGTCACTTCGCCAGGAGCGCATAGCCTGATTTTCCGCGGTGCTATCACCGGCGTTGACGCCAGCAAACAGGGATTGCAGTTCTACGAAGTGATCCCGGTGGCGATGGTGGTTGCGGGCACGCAGATGGCAACCGGCCACCGCACCATGAATACGCATCTCTACTTTGAAGGCGAGCTGATTGACGCCCAAACCAATGCGCCGGTACTGAAAGTGGTGCGCAAAGGCGAGGGCAAAGATGTAAGCAATGAAAAGGCGCAGGTCACCGTCGACTCCCTGAAACAGGTGATTGACGATATGGCGACCGACGCCACGATGTTTGATATAAGCTCGGCAAAATAAACGTAACGCATTGTGAATTAATAAAAATTTTAGAGTGATTGAGATCAACTGGCTGCGAAGGACAATACTCCCTTTCAGCCAGTTTTTTTATTGAACAGCCTGTGTGAAAAAGCGATTGTGATGGGGCGTGCTGTACGTAGCGGGCAGTCTGCTACCGGATTTACTACCCCGGAAATCGGGATGCTGGTGGTTACTGGAATCACGTCAAACGTCCTCCCCGGCATATTATTTTTTGCTGGGACTCAGTGATCGATAAAAAGGTGTATGAGACCCATCTGACGATCCCTAAACCGATCCTCGAAAAAATGCTCAGGCCGAGCGGGTATAAGGATTATAAGGGGGATACGGCATATTACGACAGAGTGCAGATTGGGCTGGCACCGGGAGGGAAAATAGCCGTCTGGTTACAGGGAAGCGGCTTTGAGCCGAATTACCGCGTCACACCGTCAGTTCTGTATACGCTGTCCGGGGATAAGCTGGATATCTGTAAGGGAATAACAAAGAGCGACTTTTCTTATGGGTATGACAAGGTTACAGAGGCTTTTATTAAAGGGAAAAAATACCCCTATGGCCGCTGGTAGCGAAAACAGGTAATCCCCAGGGATCGCATTAAGATCCCTGGGGCATCGCCGTTAATTTTTTAGACGGATGTACGGTCGATATTTTCCTGTGCCCAACTGGGGCATCAGCAAACGTTAGCTTTACGCCGCCATCCGCGTCCGCCCAGCCAGTTTTCCGGGCGGGCAAACATCACCAGATTGCCGGTGAGGATCAGCAGTAAACCGGCAATCGCATTCAGATGCCAGACGTAACCCTCATAAAAGGTCGAAATGCTCAGCGCAACCAGCGGAAACAGCAAGGTGCTGTACGCGGCTTTGCTCGGACCAATGCGGCCAACCAGCGTAAAATAGGCACCAAAGCCGATCACCGAGCCAAACAGCGCCAGATAGAGCAGCGCGCCGAGGTAGCTTGTCGTCCACTGCGGCGTAAAAT
Organism: Kosakonia sp. H7A; assembly: GCF_003028445.1. Lineage (NCBI taxonomy): Bacteria > Pseudomonadati > Pseudomonadota > Gammaproteobacteria > Enterobacterales > Enterobacteriaceae > Kosakonia > Kosakonia sp. H7A. The sequence goes on from NZ_PYTZ01000002.1 coordinate 1,034,672, forward strand.
CGTCGCCGCGCAGCAGGCCAATTATTCCCATGATCAGCGTGCCGTACAGCATCGCCCAGCTATTGGTGGTCAGGGTTTCCAGCCCTTTACGCTGATGGCGCAGGCTTATCATATTGCCAAACGAAAAGCCCAGTGTCCCCAGCGCCGACAGACCGATACCCAGCAGCAGAGAGCTGCTCCAGCCGCTGGTGACCAGATCTTCCCAGAACAGCGTCACAATACCAGTTAACCCCAGCGCAGCCGCAACAAAGAAGCGTGCAGGCGGTTTTTGCCCGAAAAACAGGTAGCTGTTAACGGCGTTAAACAGCACCGCCATCGAAAAGATCACCGATTCCAGCCCGGTGTTAATCCACGCGGCGGCGGTATAAAAACACCAGAAGTTAAAGCCGAAGACACAACTGCCTTGCAGCAGACAAAACAGGTGATCGCGCAGCGGTAAACCACGCAGTTTGCGGCGAACCAGCAGCACCAGCATGATTGCCGCCGTTGCCAGCGCAAAACGCCAGAAAATCGACACCGGCGCGGGCACCGGGCCTTGTTGCAGAAAAATCGCAATCCACGTAGTTCCCCAAATAACCACCACCAGACCGTACAGCAATGCGTTCATAGTCATTTCCGATGCGAAAAACGAACCCTGAGTGTGGCAAAACGCGGGCAGGGGCGATTGCACGGGGTTGCGCCGGACTTGCATATTCTTGCGCTTTTCTTCACACAACGCTGGAATCCGGCTTCAGCTATTCATAGACTGGGGTTCTGGTTGATCAATGATAAATTCCGCGAATGCCTGACCACTACGAAGCCTTTGAAAATCTGAGCAAACACAACACCGTTTTGCACAATTCGGTGGCACTTCACTCTGGCATTCAACTGGCCGTCTGGTCGAACAAACGCGACAACATTACGCAGTACTGCAACCACCATACGCTGAGCCTGTACGTGGCCGATGGCTACGAGAGCTACCACAAAACTGCGTATGGCTGGAAAAACGGCGGCGGGCCGGATCGTTTTTGTCTGATGCCGAAAGAGAGCGAATCGGTGTGGGATATTCGCGATGATTTGACCTTCGTCCACCTTTACTGCACTGATGAGCATCTGCGGGACGTTGGGGAGCGGGTCTGGGATCGCAGCCCGGCCGCATTCACCCTTGATGAGAAAACCTTCTCGCAGGATGCGCGCATCACCGCGCTTTATCGCCAGTTTCTGCTGGATTGCGACTGGCAGCAAAACGCCAACCAGCTTACGCTGAGCACCGCTTCAACACTGCTGCTGACGCATCTGGTGCAGCACTACAGCAATGTGCAGTGGCAATTGCCCGTGGTGAATGGCGGTCTGGCACCGGTGGCGCTGCGTAATGTGCTGGATTATATCGAAGCGCATCTGGCGCAGCCGTTGTTGCTGTCGGATCTGGCGGCGCAGGTTGCGCTCAGTGAATATCACTTTGCCCGCATGTTTCGCCAGTCGATGGGTGTTGCGCCGCACCAGTTTGTGATGCAGCGCCGGATGGTAAGGGCCAACGATCTGTTGCTCAACAGCACTCTTCCGCTGACCGATATTGCCCTGGCCTGCGGTTTTAGTTCCGCCAGCCACTTCAGCAACCGCTTTAAAGCAGCAAAAGGGTTGACGCCGTCACAGCTACGCGCGGCGCGCCAGCGTTAATGCGCCGTAGCAGATACCGCCTGCCACTAATCCCCAGAATGCCGAACCAATGCCCAGCAACGTGACCCCGCTGGCAGTTACCAGGAAGGTGACAATGGCCGCATCGCGATCCGTTTCCTTAACCAGCGCCTGATGCAGACTACCGCTGATCGTGCCCAATAACGCCAGACCGGCGAGCGTCTGGATCCAGCTCAACGGCAGGGCGGCCAGCAGCCCGCTGATCGAGCCGCCAAATATTCCCGCCAGCAGATAAAACAGGCCAGCCGCCGCCGCTGCCACCCAGCGTTTACTGGCGTCCGGGTGCGCATCCGGGCTTTGGCAAATGGCTGCCGTAATCGCCGCAATACAGATCGAATAGACACCAAACGGTGAGAACAATAGCGCCAGCGCGCCGGTAAAAATAATCAGCGGTGAAACCGGAATGGTGTAACCGGAAGCCTGCATCGTGGCGAAACCGGGAGCATTTTGCGACGCCATTGTCACCAGAAAAAAGGGAATGCCGATGCTGATAAGCGATGTCCAGCGAAACTCCGGCGCGGTGTAAACCGGAGCAACGACGGAAAGTGTCAGTCGATCCGTGACAACGTCACCATGCAGAATAGCGACCAGTGCGCCAATAATTAATGTTGCAACAATAGCATAGCGCGGGGCGAGGGCTTTACAGACCAGCCAGGCCAGTAGCATACTGCCGCACAACGCAAAATGGCCCTCAATATTGGTGAAGGCTTGCAAGCCAAAACGCAGCAGAATACCGGCCAGCATCGCGGCCGCCAGCGTGTGCGGAATGATTTTCATCAACCGGGCGAATAACCCTGTGACGCCGCACAACACGATGAGCGCGTTGGCAAAGATAAAGATACCGACCGCTTCACCGGGCGTTGCACCTTGCAGGCTGGTCGCCAGCAGCGCCGCGCCGGGGGTAGACCAGGCAGTGAGTACCGGCATGCGATACCAGAGCGTCAGCGCCAGCGTGCTGATGCCCATGCCGAAGCCAAGCGCGGTCATCCATCCGGCGATTTGCGCCGGGCTCGCGCCAGCAGCGGAGGCCGCCTGCCAGATAATAGCGGCAGAGCTTGCGTAGCCGACCAGCACGGCGACGAAGCCCGCCAGAATGCTGGTAAACGGCAGCGAAGAGGTTGTGGAAAACGTGGCAAGACGCATTGGCGCTCCTTGTGCGTTATAGCATTCGGATAATTTAGCATCGTGCGCTATAGCGTACAAGTAAGCAGGAGGAATAATGGATCTCACCGTTTATCTGGCAACTACGCTGAAAAGCCTGCGTCAGGGACGCGGCTGGAGCCTTTCCCGCCTGGCAGAGGAGACGGGCGTTTCCAAAGCGATGCTCGGGCAGATAGAACGCAACGAATCCAGTCCGACCGTCTCGACGTTATGGAAAATCGCCACCGGCCTGAATGTTCCTTTCTCCACTTTTATTGCGCCGCCGGAAGAGGAAACGCCGCGGGCCTACGATCCGCAGCAGCAGGCGATGGTGGTCACGCCAATTTTCCCGTGGGACGAGAAGCTGCACTTTGATCTCTTCTCGATTAATCTCGCGCCTGGTGCTCTCAGCGAATCCACGCCGCACGAAGCCGGAGTTATCGAGCATGTGATTGTGATTAGCGGAGTGCTGGATATGTGCATTAACGGGCAGTGGCGAACCATCGCGGCGGGCAGCGGCCTGCGTTTTGCCGGGGATGAAGCGCATGCCTACCGTAACAGTACGGCGCAAACAACGCATTTCCACTCGCTTATCCATTACCCAAAAGAAAAAGCCGCAAGCAAACCTGCGGCAAAAACGACGACGATTAACGAATCAGACAACCCTGAATAATTCGGGGAGCAGCCTCCTGCAACCTGAAGTATGACGGGTTAACAACGTGACGAGGAATGTCCGAGTCACCACCTTACTGTTAAGCGAAACGCAGCGGAAATAGCAATTTCGACATTGCATTACCAGCTGGCGCAAATTCCCCCTGCGGCAGGTGGTGAAACGCCCCGGTTGTGACTACAATAGCCGCCATTTTGTACATAATGGATAACGACGATTGTATGCGCCTGCAACCCCATCATCTTGAACTGTTAAGCCCGGCCCGCGATGCCGCCATTGCCCGTGAGGCTATCCTGCACGGCGCGGACGCCGTCTACATTGGCGGGCCGGGTTTTGGCGCTCGCCACAATGCCGGTAACAGCCTGCAGGATATCGCTGAGCTGGTGCCGTTCGCCCATCGCTACGGTGCGAAAGTGTTTATCACCCTGAACACCATCCTTCACGATGACGAACTGGAACCGGCGCAGCGCCTGATAGGCGAACTCTACCAGGCGGGTGTTGATGCGCTGATTGTGCAGGATATGGGCATTCTTGAGCTGGATATTCCGCCAATTGAGCTGCACGCCAGCACCCAGTGCGATATCCGTAGCGTGGAAAAAGCCAAATTCCTTTCTGATGTGGGTTTCAGCCAGATCGTTCTGGCGCGTGAACTCAACCTTGAGCAGATCCGCGCCATTCACAACGCGACGGACTCCACCATCGAGTTCTTTATTCACGGCGCGCTGTGCGTAGCGTATTCAGGACAGTGCAACATTTCCCATGCACAAACCGGGCGCAGCGCCAACCGTGGCGACTGCTCGCAGGCCTGTCGTCTGCCGTACACCCTGAAAGACGATCAGGGACGCGTAGTGGCCTATGAAAAACACCTGCTGTCGATGAAAGATAATGATCAGACCGCCAACCTGGCGGCGTTGATCGACGCAGGCGTGCGCTCTTTCAAGATTGAAGGGCGCTACAAAGACATGAGCTACGTGAAAAACATCACCGCGCATTACCGCCAGATGCTCGATGCGATTATTGAAGATCGTGGCGACCTCGCGCGCGCTTCCGCCGGGCGTACCGAGCACTTCTTTATTCCCTCGACGGACAAAACGTTCCATCGTGGCAGCACCGACTACTTTGTTAATGCGCGCAAAGGCGATATTGGCGCCTTCGATTCACCGAAATTTATCGGCCTGCCGGTCGGTGAAGTGCTGAAAGTGGGCAAAGATCATCTCGATGTTGAAGTTACCGAGCCGCTGGCGAACGGTGATGGCCTGAACGTGCTGGTGAAACGTGAAGTGGTCGGTTTTCGCGTCAACGTGGCGGAGAAAACCGCCGAAAATCGTTATCGCGTGTTCCCGAACGAAATGCCGGACGTGCTGAAAACCCTGCGTCCGCATCATCCGCTGAACCGCAACCTCGATCACAACTGGCAGCAGGCGTTGCTGAAAACTTCCAGTGAACGCCGTGTCGCGGTGGATATTGAGCTGGGCGGCTGGCAGGAGCAACTGGTGTTAACGCTGACCAGCGAAGATGGCGTGTCGGTAACGCATACGCTGGAAGGGCAATTCGACGAAGCCAACAACGCGCAAAAAGCGCTGGATAATCTGAAAGATGGCCTGATGAAGCTGGGGCAAACTCGCTACTACGCCAAAGAGGTTCAGGTCAATCTGCCTGGCGCGCTGTTTGTGCCCAACAGCCAGCTTAACCAGTTACGCCGTGAAGCGGTGGAGATGCTGGAAGAGGCGCGTCTGGCTAACTACCAGCGCGGCAGCCGTAAAGCGGTAGCCACGCCGCCGCCGGTCTACCCGGAAACGCATCTTTCATTCCTTGCCAACGTTTATAACCATAAAGCGCGTGAATTTTACCATCGCTACGGCGTACAGCTGATCGATGCCGCTTTTGAAGCGCACGAAGAGAAGGGCGACGTACCGGTGATGATCACCAAGCACTGCCTGCGTTTTGCCTTCAACCTGTGCCCGAAACAGGCGAAAGGCAATATCAAAAGCTGGCGCGCCACGCCGATGCAACTGGTGCACGGTGATGAAGTGCTGACGCTGAAATTTGATTGCCGTCCGTGCGAAATGCATGTGATTGGGAAAATTAAAAACCACATCCTGAAGATGCCGCTCTCCGGCAGCGTGGTGGCGTCCATCAGCCCGGATGATTTGCTGAAGACGTTACCGAAAAACAGATAGCAAAACGGGTGGCTAAGCCACCCGTTTTTTTAGCGGTTATCTTCCGGCAGCGGCGGTTTTTTACCGTGCTCGTCTTTGTGCTTGTCGTTATGTTTTTCATCATGACGCGGCGCTTTATCGCCCTTGTGTTTCGGCGGCGGCGCTTCGCGCGACGGCTTCTTATCACCTTTATGGTGTTCGCCGGTTGGGTATTGATCCTGCGGTACCGGCGGACGATCGTCAGCAAATACCATTGAAGAGAAGCTCACGGCCAGAATGGCAGACATCAGTGCAATCTTTTTCATATTACGTCCTTACACGCGCTATTGCGTGGCGCTGATTTCACGCCAAAAAAGTGAAGATTTTATGGAGCCATTAACCTTCTGGAATATTCCTGGAAGATGACGGCAGATAGCGCCAGTAGGGCGGCGAACCGAAACTCGCCAGTAAGAAATCGATCACCACGCGGGTATTGAGCGACGGGTATTTCCCGCCTGGATAGAGCAAATAAAGCGATTGCGCTTCGGCGGAATAGGTTGGCGAAAATTCCGCCATTAAATCGACCAGTTCACCGCGATTCAGCATCTCGCCTATCTGCCAGTCCGGATAAAGCAGGATTCCGGCGTCATTTCTTGCCGCCTGGAGTAACAATTCGGCATTGTCAGAAACGATTTTTGCCTGCGGGAAAAACTGATACTGCCGATCGCCCTGCTGAAAGCGCCAACGCTGCAGCCCGGTTTTTCCGCGATAAGCCAGTAACTGGTGATGTTGTAGCGCTTCCGGTGATTCTGGCCGCCCGTGACGGCGAAGATAGGCGGGCGTTGCCACCAGATGACAGCGCTGGCTGGCGATCAAGCGGCCATGCAGTTCTGAATCTTTCAGCGAGGCGATGCGCAGCAGCAGATCCGTGCCGTCGGCAAACGGATCGATATAGTCATCATTCAGGTTCAGCTCAATGTACAGCGCCGGGTAACGCGCACTCAGTTCGCTGATGTGTGGGCCGATATGCCGTAAACCGAAGGAAGTTGGGGCGTTAATGCGAATGCGTCCACCGGGTTCGTTGCGCCGTTCGCCCACCTGCGTTTGCGCATCGGCAAGCTGCTGGAGCATGACGCGAAAGGCTTCGGCATAGATATGACCGGCATCGGTGGCCGTCACCGCGCGGGTGTTGCGATACAGCAGTTGCGTTTCCAGCGCCTGTTCCAGTTGCTGAACAACGCGGGAAAGCGATGAGGCGGCAATCCCTTCGTTCCGCGCCACTTCGGACAAATTCCCTTCGCGCACAATGGCAAGAAACAGGTGCATCGAACGGGCGCTAATCTGGCTAAGTGATTTCATCTTTGCGTAATCCGCAATGGTCCATAGCGCATTGTAGTGTTTTTACGCACAGAGTTCATCGCTAACCTGTGAGAACGATAATCACCGGAGAGTATGATGAATAACCCTGTTTTAGCATTCGATGAAACCGTCCGTTCGCGTTCGTCCGTTCGCGCATTTTTACCCACACCGCTGACTGATGAGCAGATCCGCGCGGTATTGCAGGATGCGCAATACTCACCGTCGAACTGCAACACGCAGCCGTGGCACGTGCATGTGGTTTCCGGCGAGACCAAAGATCGGCTGGCGAAAATGATGACGGCTAACGACCTGGAAGGGCTGCAGACGCCGGATTTCACTTTTTCTTATGAGGATTTCCACGGCGACTATATTGAACGCGCATACGAACAGGCGCGGCTTTACTACGAGGCTATCGGCATTGACCGCGACGATAAGGTTCGCCGCAAAGAAGCCTACCTGCGTAACTACCAGTTCTTTAATGCGCCGCACGCCGCGTTTCTGTTTATGCCGTCTTTTGGCGATAACATCCGCGTTGCGTCGGACATCGGCATGTACGCGCAAAGTTTTCTGCTGTCACTGACTGCGCGCGGTTTTGCCGGTATTCCGCAAACGATGCTCGGTTTTCACGCCGATATGATCCGCGCCGAGCTGGGCGTTTCCGACGAATATCGTCTGCTGTTTGGCATCTCGTTTGGTTATGCCGATAAAAGCGCCGTTGCTGCCAATACCCGGATGCCGCGCATACCGGTGGAAAGCAGTGTGGTGATGCACGGGTAAGATGTTGGCCGGGGCAGGTGAATTCTGCTCTGCGTCAGGCCGATCACTGCCGAATATATTGAAACCAGCGCCGCCATTCATCTCAATGGCGGTTAAATCCGCAGGCCTGATAAGGCCACGCCGCCATCCGGCTATCAACGCGCAATTGCCGCTGCACTGTCTGTTACGTGTGGCGGCGTATCCAGCCGCTAACCGGGCGAATCACCGCCAGTATCATGCCAGCCGCCGCTTCACTTTTACTGTTGGGCAATGAATAAATGTTTACGTGCGTAACCCCCCGTTCACTACCGTAAAGTGAGGGAACAATGTCGCTGCGGTTATATAAACTAAGAAGCTGCTATGTGACAAAAGCGAACCTTAGCGAAGTTTTTTTATATTTAACAGAAAAAAGCCATAAAGATACTGCAGGAAATTTATGGCAATAAGTTGAAAACTAGGCAGAATCCGATTAATTTCTTATACAGTTAATTGAAAATCTAAAATTCTAAGAAATTGAGGAGAGTTTTGAATGATACTGTATAAATATGTCGATTTATGCACTGGGATGAAAATTGTAAGAAATCCTTCAGTAAAATTCACGCATCCTTATAACCTTAATGATCCATTTGAAATAACATCTTCGTTTTATGAGACTGATGATCATGATTATTTACATAGAAATAATCGATCAAATCTTCATAAGTTAAGTATGTGTTATGGGGTTCTTTCATTATCAAGAACACCACTAAATCCCTTAATGTGGGCACATTACGCACGGGGAAAAAGACGGGGGAGTAGTAAATATATTAATCTTGGAGAAAAGAATATGACTCACGGTGGATTAGTCATAGGAATTGACGTTGATACGGCAGGTCTAAACAAGGAAGGAAATAATATAATCCCCGCAAAGTTCGGTAGTGTAATTTACACATCAACCAAACCCACTTCGAGATTCAATGATTCAGAAAATATAGATATCATTGAAGGAATGATAACTCATTTTGATTCTAAATATTTAGAGGCACTGCAAAGGATATTTTTGTATAAATCAGCGGATTGGTCGTATGAAGAGGAAGTACGGGTTGTGAGAAATATAACTAGAGCATGTCAAGAAGAACGTAGGCAGGAAATTAATAATATAGCGAAGGATAGTATAAAGGAAATATATATAGGCAGCATTCATGGATTTCCACTGGAAAGTGCAAATATTATATGTAATGAAATCAAAAAAAACTTACCAGATTGCGAGGTTTTACTTTGTAACACGGAAGGCAAAGGTTGGAATATAAATGCGAATCCATTCAAATAATTAACATTAAAATTTAGATGGAATCTGTTTGCCATTATCGATGGCATGTTGAATAGTCGTCTTCTCCTCACTGTGAGTTCAACGGGTCGATGCAACGCTATCCTTAATCGAAGGGGGACGTTGCCATGAAACGAAGAACGCGCATTTACTACACGCCAGAACAGAAAGCGATTATCCAGGACAGATATAAGCAAGGT